>CALJTX010000032.1 GCA_937975705.1 uncultured Flavobacteriia bacterium
TGTAAACTGTAGGAATTAGAAAACCCTAAGATGTATCAATGTCTTAGGGTTTTTGTTTTTTATGGTACGATTAGATCAAAAACTCATAATTGACCCTTATAACGCATTGAACACGATTAATTTTATTGATTAATTAAGCGTGAAGGATTTGCACTTTCTGATGATGTAAAAGATTGAATACTTCAACAAGTACCTATCTTAAGAAGAATATAAGTTTCATAGAAACTAACATCAAAAATATCTGGTTATCCCGCGAAATGGTTAGTTGTAGAAAAAACGTGCCCAATCGTATTTTTGCCGAATCAGGAACTTTTAATTATATTTGATAGATACAAATCGATTGATTAGTAATCCTTTAAGTATCTACTATGACAAAAATTTACTTTTTTCTTTTCTGTTTGATTGGAGGATTCTCTTTCGCTCAAACTTTTAGTTTCGAATTACACTTCGAAGATGCCTCTGGTGCAAAAGACACCTTAATTTTTGGCTATGACCCGAATGCTACAAACACTATTGACGTTTCTTTTCAAGAAGACAATATTATTAATCAAGCTTGGTCGAATGAATTCGAAGCGAGAATAACCGTTATCGACCCGAATTCCATGATTGACGATGGTGAATATATGCAAATTTCAGAAGCTGGACAGTTAAAAAAACAGATTAAAAAGGAAGACTGTATAGACCAAAGTGTATTTATACACTTTATTCAATTGAAAAATGCTGTATATCCAATTTCCATCACTTGGGATAGTACACTTTTTAATACACCTTGTTTGAGTAATACTATCATTACAGATTGGTATCCAGGTGTCTGGTTTGATGCCATCCTTGGAGTTGATCCTCAATTTCCATTTAAATTCAACATGACAGATTCTGGAACATTTACACATACATCTACTTACATGATCAATAGCCATCAAGACACCTTGGGGTTACTGTATTTTGCAATGGCTAATGAAAATCAGATTTTTGTTGGACTAGATGAACTTGAAAAAATAGCATTAACTGTATCCCCAAATCCAACTAACGCGTTGTTAAATTTGAGTGTTCAAGGTAATCAAGTTATTCAAAGCGCAGTGTTATTTGACATGAATGGGCAGCGAATACAGGTCCCAATGCAAGCAAATGTATTTGATCTAAATGAGTTGTCTTCTGGAATTTACTATCTTGAAGTGCTGTTTGAATCCGGAAAAATTGAAAAGCGGAAGGTTGTCAAGCAATAACGCAACTGATAAAGAAAATGAGAAACCCTTGGGATAGTTAGGCTATTCCAAGGGTTTTTGTTTTTATTGGCTTTTATAGATTTGAAACAATCCCATATACTCCATTATTTATAAAATCAACAGAAATGTTGTAATTTTCGCCTCTGAAATTATAACAACCCGAATCACGCTCATTTTTCTTTTCATTGATGGACAACAATAGTTCTTTGCAAGATCCGATTGCGCAACCCAAAAAAAAGCGCAAGATTTTCCGAATCATGTATAATGTTACCATACACTTGTTGGCCATTTTTGCAGTGGGCCTGATTTTTGTGGCTTTGGCCGTGAAATTCAAGTGGACCAATACCAAGGGAAACATCGATATCAATAACCGCTATTTCTCGAAGATGGCAAGCCAATATGGCAAAGACCTCAAGTCTAAAAAACAAAATATCGATAACGAAGAGAACTTGCTTTTGCAGCAAATTGGTTTGCTTGCGCAATATAAGCCGGTCGATGCACTTAAAATTAGTGCTGCTTATCACCAATCTAAAGACCTTTTCATTGCGCAGCGGATGTTCAACGCGACGGCACTTTTACTCAAAGACAATAAAGCTTTTAATGGGGCCTTGAAAAAGCTCAAAGCCAAAAAAGACCGCACTTCGTTGTATGAGTTTTCGAATTACGCGGTCTGGAAAACGTTTTGCGATGCCGTTCGCAAAGACAAAGCAGCGATTGACTCCGCGGCACGTATTGCCGGGGTAGAATCCAGAATGATTGTGATGTGTTTGGTGGGCGAACAAGTGCGCATGTTCAATGCCAATCGCGAGCGTTTCAAGCAATATGTATATCCATTCAATAGCGTGATTTTACCGCGCAACCGAGGCTATGGGGTTACGAGCATCTTAGAGCACACCGCGCTGCGCATCGAGCGCCAGCTCGTCGACAAAAACAGCAAGTTTTATCCTGGCGACTATTTCTATAAATGCCTCAACACAACCGATGCTGCTCCGGGTTTGGTCGTGGATAGCATCAAGGCGCATCAGCACAAAACCATCCAGCGCTTGATCAAAGGTGGCGATCATTTCTATTCCTATTTATACACCGCTTTCTTGATCCGTCAATACCAAGCGCATTGGCAGCGCGAAGGCTATGATTTATCGTATCGTCCGGAAATTGTAGGTACGCTTTTTAACCTAGGTTTCGAGAAGAGCAAGCCGAGTAAAAACCCAAAAGTTGGCGGTTCTTCTTTCAAAGTTGGCGACAAAGAATACACATTTGGTGGCCTTTGTTTTGAATTCTACTACAGCGGTGAAATGATGAAAGACTTCCCGATTACCACAACGCCATTCACGCCTGTTGAGGTGCTTGAAAAACAAAATAAAGCCCACGTTAAAAAGGTACAAGATGCCTTGCATTTATCAGATTCCTTGAGCACAGCCCCTACTGAGCCCGTGCTTTAAGTGCGGTTTTTATTCCATTTCAATACCGAGTTTTTTTAGACCCGATTAGAATAATTTAACACGATAGCAATGTTATTTTATTTTTTCGAGCGGGAGAAAAGGTGTAACTTTGCGCCCTTCTTAGACGAAATCTATTCAAACTTACATGAAAAAAAGCGCAATTTTCTCTTCTTTCCTATTGTGTTTTCAGCTGAGCGCACAAGTAGGGATTGGCACCAATACACCTGATAACTCAGCCATGTTAGAGGTGCAATCTACGAGTAAGGGTCTACTCACCCCACGCATGACCAAAGCGCAACGAGACAACATCACCACGCCTCAAACGGGTTTATTAATTTACCAAACAGATGCGTTGGCAGGCTTTTATTTGTATAGTGGTACAACCTGGACAAGACTAGCACAAGAATCTTTTGGAGATATCAAGTCAGGTGTTCAAAATGCAGATCATTCAGGTTGGGTGCTATTAGATGGAAGAGCGCTGAGTTCTTTGTCAGCAAGCCAATTAGCTGCGGCTTCTTCACTTGGTTTTTCCGGCAACTTACCCAATGCCAACAACGCTTATTTGGTTCAAAATGGAGGTACTATAGGTGCCGTCAGCGGTTCAAATACCACAACACTTACACAAGCTAATTTACCAAACGTCTCCTTCACAGGAACAGCTTCAAGTGCTGGTGCACATACCCACACCGTTGATCCCGTATCGACGGCTACAAGTTCGGATGGCAACCACGCACACACAACTGATCCTGGCGCGGTTAACACTTCTACTGACGGCAATCACGCGCACTCAATTGGCCGTCGTCTTAATGAAGATAGCGGCGCATTCGACCCAGGAAACGGTCGCGCCTCTGAAAACTCTGCAGCCACCACAGACCGTACATTCAGTAATTATTTCAGTACTACTACAAATGGAAATCACGCTCACACAGTTGATATTCCTTCTACAACATCTTCGACAAACGGGCAACACGCGCACACCGTAGACATCCCTTCAACCACCTCTACTAGCGATGGCAATCATACCCATCCGGTCTCCGTGGCGTCTGGCGGTATAGCAACACCAATCAATATTGCGCCAAAAAGTTTAACCGTGAACATGTTCATTTATCTAGGTCTTTAATTCGATTTTTATGAAAAAAATAATTCTATCTATTTGCATTATCCTCGTTAATTATTCCGTGGAGGCACAAGTTGGAATCGGAACCAACACACCTGATAACTCAGCCATGTTGGAAGTTCAATCATCAGACAAAGGATTGTTATTTCCGCGCATGACAACCGTACAACGCAATGGAATATCATCACCTGCTGCGGGTCTTCATGTATATGACACAAATACCAAATCATTGTGGTTTTACAATGGTTCGTTTTGGGTCAATTATGCTGCGCAAGCAAAATATGGCGATGTCAAATCTGGAATTCAATCTGCAGACCACGATGGTTGGGTCATGCTCGATGGGCGCTTGTTTAGCACCTTAAGTGCAAGTCAACAAGCGGTTGCTACCTCACTTGGCCTAAGCACGAACTTACCAAACGCCTCCAATGCATATTTAGTGCAAAATGGCGCAAGTATGGGTGCCGTTTCCGGTGCAAATACCACCACACTTACACAAGCAAATCTTCCCAACGTTAGTTTCACAGGAACCGCAGCAAATGCAGGTGGCCACAGCCACACCACAGACCCAGCAGCATTCAATAGCAGTGCTGCAGGCAGCCACAACCACACCACTGATCCAGCCGCTGTAAACACAACCAACAACGGTGATCATTCTCACGGAGGTTACACCAGCACTAACGGCTACCACGCTCACGATTTACAAATGAATAGCAAAGATGACGGAAATTTCTCCAATGTTAGTGGCCAATTTCCAACCGGTGATGCCAACAAGTATTACGGCAATTGGCATAATATCCAGACGGAAGGAAACGGAAATCACTCACATAATATTTATACGGATACACAAGGCAATCACGGCCATTCTGTAGATATTCCGTCCACAACATCTTCAACAGCGTCAGATCACACGCACTCTATTGATGTTCCATCTACAACGTCATCTACAGCTGCTGACCACACGCATGCGGTCTCTGTTGCTTCTGGTGGTACGGCGACGCCGATCAATATCGCACCGAGAAGTCTTTCTGTCAATATGTTCATCTATCTAGGTCAATAATCTCATGAAAAAAATATTTCACACAATCGTTATTGCTTCAGCATTCAACTTGAATGCCCAAGTTGGAATTGGAACCAATACCCCACATACTTCGTCTATGCTTGAGGTTCAGGCTACTGATAAAGGTATTTTGTTTCCTAGAATGACGAGCGCGCAACGTACTTCTATTGCTTCTCCGGCATCCGGTTTATATGTTTATGACACCAACACCAAATCTTTGTGGTATTACAATGGTGCCCTTTGGATCAACACCGTTGCGGAATCTACCTTAGGCGACATGAAATCTGGTTTTCAATCTGCTGACCATTCGGGCTGGATTAAATTAGACGGGCGAGCCATTTCTACGCTAACAGCCAACCAACAGGCAGTTGCTGTTTCTCTTGGTTTCACGACCAACTTACCAGATGCTACAACCGCTTATCCTGTTCAAAACACAGGAACTCTAGGAGCTGTTGTTGGCGCTAACACGACAACGCTCACCCAAGCAAATTTACCAAATGTATCTTTCACAGGTACTGCGGCAAATGCCGGCGCGCACGCACACACTACAGACCCGGCAGCTATCAATTCTGGTTACAACGGAGACCATTCGCATTCAGGATCAACCTCAACCGCTGGCGGTCACAATCACACCCATACGGACTACTATTTCTCAGAAAATAACGGTCAAAATTGGGGATGGTTTGGTTCTGCTTCATCTGACTGGGATAACCGCGGTCATAGTATCACAGGGACAACCTCATGGGCCGGTGATCACACCCACACTATTAGCACCAACACCACCGGTGGACACACACACACAGTAGACATTCCTTCCACAACTTCTAGTTCCGATGGAACACACAGTCATTCTGTTTCTGTTGCCTCTGGAGGTACAGCTACACCCATCAATATTGCTCCTAAGAGCCTAATTGTCAACATGTTCGTATACCTTGGTCAATGATAAATACCATGAAAAGATTACTCACAATTCTCCTTCTTTCACCTGCGTTTTTGATGGCGCAAAGCCTTACCTCTACAGGTAACGAGGTGATTTACGTTAAACCAGGTACCGCTATCTCTTCTGTAGATGGTTTTCGCTTGGCTGGTACGAGTACAAATATTTTCTCTATTGAACAGGGTGATTCACCATTCAATGTGGCACCTGCAAGCCGAAGAATTTTGATGACAAACCCCAATGCGCGTATAGAAATTCGCAATGTGGCCAATACGCAGATCGCCAATTATTATATGGATGTCAACTATGCATCTACCGAAGTTTTGGCGGACTTAAGTATCCAAAATTCGAATGCGAGCGCAACTTATAAAGTGGGCTTGAGACAAATAGCACACGCAAGTTTCAATGATATTCCTATCGAGTGGACCATTCAAAAAACAAATGCGACAAGCACTGATGTTCACAACCTCATTTTTTATTGGGGAAATGAATTAGAGCCCACCCAAATTCCTGTCAAACGCTTATTTATGTTTGACAACGCTACGAACGATTGGGTTCAATTAGCTGATGCAAATACAACCGTTGATGAGTTCAATAACACACTTGTTTATTCCGGATTTGAAGGAGACTTGACAAGCAAGCGCTTCATGATTGCACAAGCTAAGTCAGACGTTACCCTCACCGGCGCTATGACCAATTTTGAATGGTGCTCTGGTGCGGCAAGTGCGGTACAAAGCTTTTCTGTAGAGGCCACCAACCTCACGCAAGCCTTAACGGTTACGGCACCAACGAACTTTGAGATTTCATTGATCCCGCAAGGGCCGTTTTCCACTACTTTAACAATCAATCCTATTGCATTCAATGTGCAACCCACTGTTGTTTACATCCGTGTAGCACAGTCTGCAACCACTTTCGGAACATTCAATATTGCTGCAAGTAGCACAGTTGTCTATTACGGCAGTATTTCAGATCAACTGCAAGTAACAAGTGTGGCTGTCAATCCAAATGTAAGCATTACCGCGCCTGCCAACTTATCTGTTAGCGCGAATTCCAATTGCCAAGCAACTATACCTAGTTTAGGAACACCCGTTGCTAACGTAGACTGTGGAACCGTAACAGTCACCAACAACGCACCGGCTGCCTTCCCACTTGGCAACACCACCGTTACCTGGACAGCAACAGATGCTGCTGGCAATACCGCTACTGCTACACAAGTCATTACCGTTGTAGACAACACCGCACCAACCATTGCTGGTATCCCGGCAAACATCACTACTGGCAACACTGCTGGTTCTTGTAATGCAACTGTTACTTGGACCGCGCCAACGGCTGCTGACAACTGTGCGGGTGTGACCCTCACAAGCTCGCATGCTTCGGGTAGTGTCTTTGCACTTGGTACAACAACCGTTACCTACACCGCTACTGATGCAGCGGGTAACTCTACTACTGCTAGCTTTAGCGTTACTGTAAACGATACACAAAATCCAACTATTACTGCGCCGGCTGCTGTTACCGTGAGTGCAAACTCAGCTTGTAATGCCTTTAACGTAACACTTGGCACGCCAACAACTGCAGACAACTGCGGTGTGGCTTCCGTGACCAACAACGCGCCTGGTACCTTCCCTATTGGCAACACTACCGTTACCTGGACCGTTACCGACAACGCTGGCAACACCGCAACAGCTACACAAGTAGTGACGGTGGTAGACAACACCAACCCAACAATCGTGGCGCCTGTAGCCATGAGCGTCAATGCTGGTAGCAACTG
>CALJTX010000033.1 GCA_937975705.1 uncultured Flavobacteriia bacterium
ACTCACCGCTGCGCGCGCACTATTTTGAAGCTACCCACCAGAAATCACCCGGTAAAATTGCCGAAGGCTTTGGTTTTGAGGTGGCTTATCTCTCTGACAAATCAAAAATAGAGGCTGTTGTTTCGGCTTTTTTAGCAGCGGACACAGCGCCTCAACTCATAGAAATCACCACCGAGCAAAGTCAGAACGCTCAAGTATTGAAAGACTTTTTTAATTTCGTAAAAAAATAAGCATGACCTCCTTTATTGATTACATCTCCATTCTTGGCACTTCAGTAGGTCTGACCTACCTACTCATTCTGACGCTTCTCGAGGTTGTACTGGGAATTGACAACATTATCTTTATTTCGATCATTACCGATAACCTTCCTAAAAACAAACAACGCAGCGCACGCCTCATAGGCTTGAGTTTGGCGCTCATCATCCGCATTGTCATGCTGAGCTTGGTTTCTTGGATCATGACTTTAGACCGCGAACCCTTATTTAGTGTAATGGGGCATTCGTTTACCGGGCATAGCTTGGTCTTGTTGGTAGGCGGTTTGTTTTTGATTTACAAATCGGTTGGCGAAATGCATGCGAGCGTAAAAGGCGAAGCGCACGACGCCAAAACAAAGGTTTATGCAACTTTTTCGGCGGCAGTTTTGCAAATTGTCATCATCGATTTTATTTTCAGTTTTGACTCAGTCATTTCGGCCATCGGCATGACAAACGATATCGCTCATGAAACGCACGGCAATCCTTTGGTGATCATCATCTTATCGGTTATGATTTCTATGGTGGTCATGATGCTCTTTTCAGGGCCAATTAGTCGCTTCATCAATGAACGCCCGACCATCAAAATGATTGCGCTTTCCTTCTTGGTATCCATTGGGGTCATGCTCATTGCCGAAAGCTTTGGTGAACACATGCAAAAAGGATACATCTACTTTGCATTGGTTTATGCCCTCATTGTAGAGCTCCTCAATTTGCGCATGCGCAAAAACCAGCAAAAATGAGCCCGCAAGAGGCTGCAGCACTGCTCAACTTAGACCTCGAAGCAGACCTCGAAGAGCAGATCGAACACGTTGTTTTTGAACTCAAGCAAAAAATTTACAGACAACTCGACCAGCTCTTGTTGTATCCAAAATGGTTCAAGGAATTGGACAAAATTGATCGTGCTACACGCGTTTTAGCCATCAAATGGTCTTCAACAAAACAAAATGCAACCGCGCTAAAAAGCGCCCAAATCGAAGTGATTGACCAACAACTACCCATGTTGGCTTTTTTCAATCAGTATCAATTGCAGCGCAAGGCAATGGCGCTCCAATTTCAACGCGGAGTAGAACCTCAGGTTTTAACAGAAATTTTAAAAGAATGGTACGCGTTGCAAGAACAATACTTGGCGTATTGGTCTCAAATGCAACTCACTTCGGTGGAAAGTCAATTGACTGCACAGTTTGACCCGCAAGTCATCTTTTTGACACTTCAAGAATTGAAAGAAAAAGGTGTGTTATACGCAAAGGATTTAAGCAACACCGAGATTCCGGCACAGCTGCAAGCCTACATTGCCTGGGCCCAAAAACTTTGGTCTAGGCTACAAGCCAACTAAACTGCCTGCCAATTAAAGCTCGCCGCCGCCATCGCTACTTCCCTGCTTGGCTTTGTTAGAAATTTCGAGTTTGCCGAATTTGTAGCTTGCAGAAACATACACCCTGCGGGTGAGCCATTTGAATTCACCAGTCTGTAAAATACCAGGGCGATCCACTTCAAAATAAAAGCCTTGGCGATCAAAGATGTCGGTCACACGCGTGCCGATGGTCCAGTTGCCGTTGGCCAATTTCTTTTCAAAAGCGAGGTCGATAGGTCCTTTTCGTTGGGCAATACCTTGCACCGTAACACGCGGCCCGTTGTAATTGACACTCAACTGTAGGGTTGCTGTTTTCTTCCAAAACTCATAAGAAGTGTTCCACTTGACGTTGTGGTTGAAGCCCTGACGGTCTGGAAATTCGGCCATGTTTGTTTTGTACCAAGTATAATTGCCATTGTAAGAAATGGTACTGCGCAAAGAAGGGCTGGGCTTGAACATCAGGATGAGCTCGGCACCCAAGGCCTTGGTTTGGGCGATGTTCATGTAAGTAACCGCACTGGTGTTGTCTGGATAAAATTCTTTGAAGCGGGAGATTACCCCGTCTGATTGGCGAAAATAAAAGGCACTTGAAACCGTCAGCTTCTTTTTTTCAAGTGCATAAGACAAATCAAAAGAGTGGATGTATTCAGGGCTCAGATACGGATTTCCGCGCTGTAGATTAAACGGGTCGGAATAGTTGGTAAACGGATTGAGCTCACTTGCCGAGGCGCGTTTGATGCGGCGAGAATAGCTCAAACTGAGTTCTGATTTGGGTTTGAGCTCGTAGCGCACGTGGGCCGATGGAAATAAATTAAAGTAGTCATTGACAATACGAATGGTGTCCGAAATGAGGTTCGGGATTTGGTAAGCCTTTTCTGCGCGCAAACCCGCCTGCAACTTGAAACGCTTGATTTGTTTGCCAGCCACCCCATATACGCTATACACCTGTTCTTTGTAGCCGTATAGAAAATTGGCGAGGGTGTCCTCTTGGTAGGTGTTGAGGGCGTTGTCTAGGGTTTCTGAATAGGTGTCTACGAGTTGGTCTCTTAAAATTGCCTTGAGGCCAGCTTCGGTGCGGAGACCCAATTTTGGAAATAGATACGTGAGGTCTGCCTGAGCGGTGGTGATGTTGTTTTTGTCGGTATTGAACAAGCGTTGGTCTAAAACAGGCAAGGCCGAAAGCGATGAATCTGGGTTGTAGTAGGTGTTTTTGTAATAGCCCGCGATGTCTTCGGTGCCCAGCGATTGATTGACATCCAAAATAAGGTTGCCGCGCTCGCCTTTGAAATCGTGCTTGTAATTGAGGTTGAGGTCTAGGTTTTGGCGGTCAGTGGGGTCGTAAGAGCTGCGGCTCCAGAGGTTGGTGATGGTTCCTGCCTCGTCTAGTTGTGCATTCCAGAGCTCGCCTGTGCGGTCGCGCTGCGTGAGTGAGCCCGTGGCCACAAAACCGATGGTGTTGCGCAAATTGAGGTTGATATCGGTACCCACGCGAAACGTTTGACCCGCGTCGAGGTCGGTACCGGTGCGGTTTTGATCGAGGATAAACACACCAGAGCTGAGCGCTTGGCGGATGTCGTTGTAGTTGTTGCGGTAGCCTTCTAAATAGCGCGCATTGTAAGTACCAAATACATTGATGTTGCCATTGCGGTAACTCAAAGACAAGCTTCCCTCTCCTACATTTCCGCTGCGCAAGTCGCCAGAGGCAAGGTTGGTGGAAACCAAGCCGTTGAAACCAAGTAATTTGTTCTTTTTGAGTACGATGTTGATGATGCCGGAGGTGCCGTCCGGATCGTATTTAGCCGACGGATTGGTCACGATTTCTACGCGCTCAATAGAATTGGCCGGCAAGGCATCTAGAAGGGTTTTGCCATTGCCACCGCTCATAGAACTCGGACGCCCATCAATTAAGATGGTGACGCTTCCTTGGCCGCGCAGCAAAACCCCACCGTCTTGATCCACCTCTACCGACGGCAAGCGATTGAGGATGTCGTTGGCGGTGCCTCCGTTGACATTTAAATCTTCGGCTACATTATAGACCTTTTTATCTATGCCGGTTTCCATGACTTCTTTTTGTCCGCGCACCACAACGTCTTTGGTTTGCTGGGTTTTGGGTACCTGCATGCGCAGGGTGCCCAAATGCAAATTAGCCTGCCCTGCTTTCAATTCAAAAGCTTCTGTTTGTTCGTTTTCATAGAGTGCCACACTCATTTGAATGTAGTACTTTCCTGGAGACGCCATGATTTCAAAACGACCTTCTGGATTCGTAAATGAACCTTTGATAAAGGTTGAGTCTGGGAGCTGAAAAAGCTTCAGAGAAACGTATTCTAAGGGTTTGCTTTGCTCATAGGTAATGACCTTACCTGTAATGCTAATGAGATTTTGGGCCTGTGTTTTTGCGAAAAAACCAAGCGAAAAAACGAGAAGGAAGGAGAAAGGAGTGAAATAGCGTTGAAACATAGCGCAAAAATACGCAATTCATTTGCTAAAATGATTTATATTTGCGTTTCTAAAAAACGGATTATGACAGAGCAATTCAGCTTCGAAGACCTTAAAAACAAATTCAACACCAACAAAAAATTCAAGTTTGGTACCTATTTAGTGGCCGGAATCATTGGTGTGGTAGTTCTTTATTTCTCTTACCGTCAGTTTATTTGGGGGCCTGCCAACGAGAAATCCAATGATGGCTGGTGGGTTGCGCTCAACTACGTCACCAAAGACTCCACAGACCAAGCTATCCGCTTACTCGAGCCTTACGTCAAAAACAACGATGGCAAAACAGGTGGTGAAATTGGTCAATACTTATTGGCCAAACAATACATGAACAAAGGCAAGTTTGCTGCTGCCCTCGACATGCTCAAAGACGTCGACTTAGCAGACACTTATGTTTCTACCATGAGCATTGGCCTTCAAGGCGACTGCTACAGCCAAATGAAAAAATACAAAGAGGCGCTTGATCTTTACTTGCAAGCAGCAGATCGCGAAGACAATGATTTCACTACGCCAATGTATTTATTTAAGGCAGGTTTGGTTTGCGAAAAGAAACTCAAAAACAAAGCCGATGCTGCAGCACATTACCAACGCATCAAAGACGACTACCCTAACTACGCAAGTACCAAAACCATCGATCGCTACATTGCACGATGCGCAACTAAATAATTATACTCATGGCTACAGCAGGTAAAAACCTCTCTGCCTTTGATCCAACAACATTAAGTAACTGTGCCGATTTTCGAATCGGCATTGTTGTTTCTGCTTGGAACGGGCACATCACCCAACGTTTATTAGATGGCGCCACTAGCGTTTTAGATGCCATAGGCCAGCGACCTGAGCTACGCAAAATCATAGAGGTGCCAGGCGCATTTGAATTGCCGCTTGGTGCACAAAAACTTTGTCAACAAAACGACATCGATGGTGTATTGGCAATTGGCGTTGTGATCCAAGGCGAAACCCGTCATTTTGATTTTGTGTGCAGCGGTGCCACGCAAGGCCTCATGGACGTGATGCTCAAACACGACAAACCCGTCGGTTTCTGCTTGCTCACCGACAACACCGAACAACAATCTCTAGACCGCGCAGGTGGCGTACACGGCAATAAAGGCACCGAAGCCATGGTAGCGGTTTTGCAAATGCTCCAACTCTCTTTATCATGACACTCATCAAATCCATTTCAGGCATCCGCGGCACCATCGGCGGCGCTGTTGACCAAGGCCTCACGCCTATCGACGCCGTCAAATTTGCAGCGGCCTACGGCACATGGTTGCAGCAACAATATCCTGGCCAGCGCCTCAAAGTAGTCATTGGCCGCGATGCGCGCATTTCCGGCCCCATGATAGCCGGGCTTGTGCAACAAACGCTTGTGGGCTTGGGCATCGATATCATCGACCTCGGACTTTCTACCACCCCCACTGTAGAAGTGGCGGTGCCTTTAGAAAATGCGCAGGGCGGCATCATCCTGACCGCCAGCCACAATCCCAAGCAATGGAACGCCCTCAAATTACTCAATTCAAAAGGCGAATTCATTTCGGGTGCTGAAGGCGAGACCTTACTACAAATTGCCACCGACGAAGCTTTCCATTTCGCTGAAGTAGACCTGCTCGGTAGCATCACGCCCAACGACACCTACCTTCAAAAACACATTGAAGCCATACTCGCGCTTCCTTTAGTCGATACAGCAGCCATAGCAGCAGCCAACTTCAATATTGTCGTGGATGCGGTCAACTCAACTGGCGGCACTTTCGTACCGGCGTTGTTGCGCGCACTTGGCGTGAGCCAAATTGAAGAACTTTATTGTGAACCCACAGGTCACTTCCCGCACAACCCCGAGCCCTTGCCCGAACACCTTACAGAACTTTCTAGTCTCGTTAAAGCAAAAGGCGCGCATTTAGGCATCACTGTAGACCCCGATGTAGATCGCTTGGCTTTGGTTTGCGAAGATGGCAGTATGTTTGGCGAAGAATATACTTTGGTTGCAGTTGCCGATTACGTCCTGACCCACACACCAGGCCCAACAGTTTCTAACCTCTCCTCTACCCGTGCACTGCGCGACATCACAGCAGCACGCGGGCTACGTTATGAAGCCGCTGCAGTGGGCGAAGTCAATGTGGTGGTCAAGATGAAAGAAATTGGCGCAGTTATTGGCGGCGAAGGCAATGGCGGCATTATCTATCCTGAATTGCACTACGGTCGAGATTCTTTGGTGGGCATCGCCTTGTTTTTGAGTCATTTAGCACACAAAAAGTGCAGCCTCACTGCTTTGCGCGCAAGCTACCCTAACTACGTGATTTCTAAAAACAAAATTGATCTGTCGCCTACCACCAACGTCGACGACATCTTGCTGCAGATGGCCAAGAAATATGAAGGCAACGAGGTAGATACCACCGACGGCGTCAAGATTTACATCGATAAAGAATGGGTGCATTTGCGCAAAAGCAACACAGAGCCCATTATCCGCATTTACGCAGAGTCAAAAGATGAAAAAGCTGCCAATGATTTGGCCTTGCGCATCATTGACGAAATCAAAACAATAGCGTGAGCCGTTTCGAAAGTAAAAAGCAGCAACTGGCCAATTGGAAAATCTTTCTTTCCAGGGTTGTGCGTTACGCGCTGTTTTCATTTGTTTTAATCGCTTTTTCTTTGGGTATTGGCACCTTTGGGTACCGCTATTTCACAGGGGCTGCCTATGTCGATTGCTTTCATATGGCCAGCATGATCCTAACAGGTATGGGGCCGGTAATCCCTATTGAAACTGATGCTGCAAAAATATTCTCCTCCTTTTATGCGCTGTATAGCGGAGTTGCTTTTCTGACTTGCACCGCTGTTTTCTTTTCGCCTTTGATCCATCGCTTGCTGCATATTCTGCACGTAGACGAAGAAGAGCTGAAATCTTGATTTAAAGTCTTTTGAAATGATCGTATTTGTCCTTGATAAAAAGGATGAGTTCCATTTCTGTTGCGGTCTTGATGAATTGTTCGTCGATATTTAGGAAGGTGATGAACGCATCGAATTCTGCATCTGAAAGCTCAATAATATCAAAGGCTACATAAAGCCTCAACAATTCTTGGACAATGCGGCGTTGGTCGTCTTTGTATTCTTGTTCGGCAATCCAGCGCTTGTTTTGTTCTTTCTTGGAAAAGGCCTGATAGAGAAAAGTGATGGGGCTTTGCAACGCACTGACACCCGTAACAGTTCTGGTTTCTCTGAGCGCTAAATTTTCGCGTTCTTCTTTGATTTGCTCTAGCGTTTTGAGTGGCCTCACAATGACCTCTGGGGTTTCTTGCGGCAGGTGCTCGATGTAGGCCAACACTTTTGATTGGCAGTTTTCGTCGGGCTTGACGATGAATTGATAAACAGGATATCCTTTGGTCGAGAGTGCAATGACATCGCCGGTTGTGGCGTAAACAGAGAAGTGCCCATTGGGCTGTCCAAAGACACCACGGCCTGTCGTTTTGTTGACCACCATGAGGTTGTAGAAATTCTGCAAACGCAGCGTATCGACTATTTTACCACTCACCAACACTTGCTCACATTGCGCATAAGCTTGGCTGCTGAGCGCGATTAAACAAATGAAGAACAGTATTTTTTTAAAGTGTCTCAAAGTACCAAGTAAAATCTAAAAAGGGACCAATTAACAAAAAGACGGGCAAACAGACCAAAAGTAACCACAAGATAACCAAGATCATTTTGAAGCGCAAACTGGCGTCTCGTTCGATCGGAACAGACAGCACCGCATTGACATGACTGGCAATCACTTCTTGAGCAGCCTCGCCATGAATGGCCTCGAGTTGCTTGAGTTTTGGGTTGTGCGCGATCACCACTTGCTTGAGTTGGTGGTAAGCTTGGTCGCTTAAATCTTCGTAGTTGAGTTCGTAATTTATATCTTGTTGATCGAGGTCTTGGCGCAGGTGATAGTTGCGCTGAAAGCTGCGTACTTTAAAAGACATCAAAAAACCGAAGGCGAATAAAATCCAGCTTTCAATGAGGTAACCCACGGTAATCATGAGCAAAGAAGACAACAGCGAAAAAACCAATAAAAACAAGTCGCGTTTTTGACGCACAAACAACTTAAAGAGCTGCCCGCCATCGAGTGGATCTATTGGCAGCAGGTTGATGACATTCAAGAATAAAAAAAGAAAACTAAGTTCTAGCAACCAGGTTTGTTGGTAGTGATGGGCTAGAAACAAGATGGTGAGGCCAAAAACAACGCCCGGAAAGGGACCCGCAGCAATCACTAAAAAGCTTTCCTTTTGAGAATAGTGCTTTTTACTGCCCTGTACAAACGCACCCATTAGCGGGATAAACAGCATGCGCATGTCTTCGTATTTGAAATGTTTCATGAGCAAGTAATGGCCCATTTCATGTAAGAAAAGTACCGTTACCAAATAAAAAACAAAGTCGAGTTCGTCTGCAAAAATATAGAGAAAGCTCAGGGCAAATAACAAAACCGAAAAAAGCGTCAGACCCCAATTGCTCTGAACTTTGACCTTTTCGAGCACGGGTTTTGGCGCATACCAATCCGAGGGGTTTTGGTTTTCCATGTTTTACATACCTGGCATACCGCCCATGCCCTTGAGTTTGCTCATCATTCCCATCATGTTGCGCGGGTTGCTCATGAGTTTCATCATTTTGCGCATGTCTTCGAATTGCTTGAGCAATTTGTTGATCTCTTGAATGTTGGTGCCGCTGCCTTTGGCAATGCGGTTTTTGCGCGAAGGATTGAGCAAACCAGGATTTGCTCTTTCTTTGGGCGTCATGGATAAAATAATGGCTTCAATACCTTTGAAGGCGTCGTCTGGAATGTCGACGTCTTTCATGGCTTTGCCCATTCCGGGGATCATGCCCATGAGGTCTTTGACGTTGCCCATTTTTTTGATTTGCTGGAGCTGTGCTAAAAAGTCATTGAGATCGAACTGATCTTTCATGATTTTCTTTTGCAAACGACGCGCTTCTTCTTCGTTGAATTGCTCTTGAGCACGCTCTACCAAGGAAACGACATCGCCCATCCCGAGGATGCGGTCTGCCATTCTTTTCGGATAGAAGATATCGAGTGCATCCATTTTTTCGCCGGTACCGACAAATTTGATGGGCTTATTGACCACCGCTTTGATTGAAAGCGCTGCACCACCGCGTGTATCGCCGTCGAGTTTAGTGAGCACTACCCCATCAAAATTGATGCGGTCGTTGAAGGCCTTTGCCGTATTGACGGCGTCTTGCCCCGTCATGGAATCTACTACAAAAAGCGTTTCAGATGGTTGCAAGGCTTGTTTAAGCCCCGCGATTTCGTCCATCATTTGGGTGTCTACTGCCAAACGACCGGCGGTATCGACCAAAACGACATTGAAAGCATTGCTTTTCGCATGGGCAATAGCCGCCTGCGCAATAGCAATTGGGTTCTTTTCTTCTTTATTGGAATAGACTTCAATGGAAAGTTGCTCGCCTAATACATGTAGCTGGTCTATTGCCGCTGGGCGGTAAACATCACAAGCAACAAGCAATACTTTTTTGCCTTTTTTGTTTTGTAGGTAAGAACCAAGTTTGCCCGTAAAGGTAGTTTTACCAGAACCTTGCAAACCGGACATGAGCACAACAGCAGGCGCGCCTTTTAAGTTGATTTCCACCTCGTTGCCACCCATGAGCTCAATGAGTTCTTCATGGCAAATTTTGATCATGAGCTGACCAGGTGAAACGGCATTAAGGACGTCCTTGCCGAGCGCCTTTTCCTTGACGGTGTTAGTGAATTGTTTTGCAGTATTGAAACTGACGTCGGCGTCTAGGAGCGCGCGACGAACTTCTTTGAGCGTTTCAGCTACATTAATTTCGGTGATTTGGCCTTGTCCTTTCAGGACTTTAAAGGCTCTTTCAAACTTATCGGTAAGATTCTCAAACATAATTCAAACGTGTCTGCAAAGATACGCAGCAAAATTGAATTGGACTAAGAAAGCTCCATGCTAAGCGCATGTTCGTCGATCATTTTTCGCAAATTGAGCAAAGCATAGCGCATTCTGCCCAAAGCCGTATTGATACTCACGCCTTCTGATTCTGAAATTTCTTTAAATGAGCGCTCTTCGAACAAGCGCATGTGGATCATTTCTCTTTGGCTTTCCGGAAGGTGGGCCATCAAGGCATGAAGCTGTTCTGCAATCTCTTCAACTGTTGTAAGTTGTAAAAAATTAGCGTCTTCACTGGCAATGCGGTGAAAGATGTTGTAATCTTCTGACCAAGAGTGGCGCTCGGAAATCATGCGGTGCTTGGCTTGTTTGCGAAAATGATCAATAACGAGGTTGTGGGCAATGCGCAACACCCATGGCAAAAACTTGCCCTCTTCATTGTATGCGCCTAATTTCAATTTCTGAATGACTTTAACAAAGGTCTCTTGAAAGAGGTCGTTGGTCAGTTCGGATTCTTTTACTTTGTTGTAAATGAACTTAAAGATCGCTTCCTGGTGACGAGAAAGGAGCTGTGCGAAGGCGTCTTCGTTACCGGCAACATAGGCTTGAATGAGCTGAGAATCGCTTAATTGAGATAAGATCATAGTTTACACTTTTGTGCTGAAAATGGTTTCGGCGGTTAAAGGTAAATTTGATCTATAGGCGATTTTTAGGGTTTAGTTCAGCGAATATATAGATTATTTGTCATCAAATAAAAAAAATATACAAAAAAAAGTTTGCTTAATTTTGAGCACTAAATTTTAACAAATGCCTTCATTAGCTTCAAAAGCCATCGACATGCCCGCTTCGCCAATTCGCAAATTGGTTCCGTTTGCGGAAGCCGCTAAAAAAGCGGGCAAAACTGTTTACCACCTCAACATTGGTCAGCCCGACATCCATACGCCAGCGGCAGCACTCGAAGCGATCCACAATCTAGACGAACAAGTTTTAGAATATAGCCACTCTGCCGGCTTTGAATCTTATCGTCAAAAATTAGCGCTTAGCTACCAAAAACAAGGCATTCCAGTCCAAACCGAAGACATCATTATCACTACTGGTGGTTCAGAAGCACTTATTTTTGGCCTCATGACCGCTTGTAATCCGGGCGATGAAGTCATAATACCTGAACCGTTCTATGCCAATTACAACGGTTTTGCGGTTATGGCAGGTGTTAAGGTTGTTCCGGTTACCTCGCATATCGAAAATGGTTTTGCTTTACCTCCTGTGGCCCAAATTGAGGCAAAAATCACAGCCAAAACCAAAGCGATTATTATTTGCAACCCCGGTAACCCTACTGGCTACCTCTACACCCAAGAAGAACTCGAGCAATTGCGCGATATCGTTCTCAAACACGACCTCTTCTTGTTTGCCGATGAAGTATACCGCGAATTTTGTTACGACGGCGCCAAGCCCTTCTCCACAATGAACCTAGCCGGAATTGAGCAAAATGTCGTCATGATTGACTCCGTTTCTAAGCGCTATTCAATGTGTGGTGCACGCATTGGCGCACTCATTTCGAAAAACACAGCATTCATGGCAGCAGCCCTAAAGTTTGGGCAAGCGCGTTTGTCTCCACCAACCGTGGATCAAATAGCCGCTGAAGCAGCTCTAGATACCCCACAAAGCTATTTTGACGAAGTAGTTGCTGAATATGTAGCGCGTCGCAACATCATGGTAGAGGGCCTCAACAGCATACCTGGTGTTTTTTGCCCCAAACCAAGTGGCGCCTTTTATTGTGTCGCTAAATTCCCAGTAGCAAACGCAGAGCATTTTTGCCAATGGCTACTAGAAGAATTCTCTTTTGAAGGGCAAACCGTCATGATGGCGCCTGCCAATGGTTTTTATGCCACTCCAGGTGCTGGCTTGCAAGAGGCGCGCATAGCATACGTACTCGATCAAGCGCATCTAAAGGCTGCTGTAGCGTGTTTAAGAGTTGCGCTCGAGCAATATCCAGGCAAACTCACCAACTAAGTACCGAACCAAAGGCTGCTCTAAAGTGTTCAACTGACATGAAACAATTTGAAGTCCCCGCATTTTATCGCTCGCCTCTGCTCAGCAAGATCAAAACGCAGCGCAAAGTTGCTGATCCGCGCAAAAAAGATTTCAGCCCAACCGCTCTTCAAATTGGAAAGTTCACCTTTTTAATTGCGCGTCATTTTGGCTTTTGTTACGGCGTCGAGAATGCCATCGAACGCAGCTACAAAGCCCTGCAAGAAAACCCTGGTAAACGCATTTTCTTGCTCAGCCAAATGATCCACAACCCGGCTGTCAACGAAGACCTCACCAGCAACGGCATCCAATTTTTACAAGACACCCACGGCCAGCAACTCATTGCTTTCGAAACGCTAACGGCCGAAGACGTCGTGCTCATACCTGCTTTTGGCACTACATTAGAAATCGAGCAGCAGCTCAAAAGTTTAGGCCTAGACATCCAAACGTATAACACGACCTGCCCTTTTGTGGAAAAGGTCTGGAACCGCTCAGAAAAACTAGGAGAAACCCAACACACCATTATCATTCACGGCAAGCACGACCACGAGGAAACGCGCGCCACTTTTTCGCATGCAGTGGCAAATGGCCCTGCCTTGATCGTCAAAGATATGCAAGAAGCGCAAGTGCTCGGCGCTTATATCCTAGGGCAAAAAACACCACAAGAATTTAATGATTTTTTTGAAGGCAAAATGAGCATAGGTTTTGATCCTACGCGCGATTTAGCACAAATTGGCGTGGTCAACCAAACCACCATGTTAGCTTCCGAAACGCAAGCCATTACCGATTATTTGCGCAGTTGCTATATTACTTTACACGGAGAAGATGCCATTAAAAACCACATGGCAGACACCCGTGACACCCTTTGTTATGCTACCAATGACAACCAATCTGCCACGCTCGGCTTGCTCCAAGAAGCAGCTGACCTAGCCGTTGTGGTTGGCGGTTACAACAGCTCCAACACGAGTCATCTTGTCGAATTGCTCGAGCAAAAATTCCCGACTTACTATATCAAAGATGCCACCGAAATAAGTGGTGCTGCTGTTCAGCATTTCAATTACCACAGCAAAGCAATGCAGCAGACCGAATCCTTTATCCCAACCAAAGAGGATATACGCGTGGTCTTAACCTCTGGAGCTTCTTGCCCAGACAGCATTGTTGAAAATGTCATGTACGCCATTTTGGCCACTCAATACACTCCATCAGAGGTAAGCGCTTTGCTTGCTTCCTTAGAAGATTAGCGAAATGAAAATTTATACCAAAAAAGGCGACCAAGGCAGCACCGGTTTAATCGGCGGAACGCGCGTTTCAAAAGGAGATGTCCGCATTGAAGCCTATGGCACAGTAGATGAACTCAACTCGTACATTGGCCTGATCAGTACACTAGACATCAATTTGCTTTATGTAGCCCAACTCCAAGAAGTGCAAGACCGCTTATTTACAATAGGCTCTCATTTAGCCGCAGACCCAGAGAAAGCGAAAATGCAATTGCCCGACCTTTTAGAGAGTGATGTAGAAAAACTCGAACACTGGATGGATGTCATGGACGAAGCACTCCCTGCCCTAACCGCCTTTGTTTTACCCGGTGGCCACCCTATTGCCGCACATGCCCACGTAGCGCGCTGCATTTGCCGCAGAGCAGAACGCATGGCCGTTACCTTAGATGAATTAGAAGGTGTAGAAGCATTGGTGCTCACTTACCTCAATAGGCTGAGCGATTACCTCTTTGTTTTGTCTAGAAAAATCAGCCTAGACAACGGTGTAAAAGAACACACCTGGACGCCGCGACATTAATTTTTTGTGAGTTTTTTTGATTGGTACTTGGAATTTTGGAAATAAAAATTACTTTTGCCAAAAATTAAACCTAAATATTTAACTCATGTACTGGACACTGGAACTTGCCTCCTACCTTGAAGATGCACCGTGGCCTGCCACTAAAGAAGAACTCATCGATTTTGCCATTCGTACTGGCGCGCCGCTTGAGGTTGTAGAAAACCTACAAGACCTCGAAGACGAAGGCGATATGTATGAGAGCATCGAAGAAATTTGGCCTGACTACCCTTCAAGAGAAGATTTTCTCTTCAATGAAGATGAATATTGATCTTTCAACTTGATCAACACCCATTGAAAAAGCCCTGCATTTGCGGGGCTTTTTTTTATCTCAATAAGTGAACAAAGCCTAGGATTCGCTTGAGCTCACCTTTGTTGATTTCTTGGTATTCAATGAGGTAGTTATAGATGCCATCTGGGCAATCGGTACCGTCGGCCATGCTGCCATCCCAGTACGCTTTGGGGTCCTGACTAAAAAAGATTTCTTCTCCCCAGCGATTGAAAATTGAAAACTGATAACCCTTCGGCGTAAAACCTGTAGAAAAAACAGGGAAAAAGACGGTATTGAATTCGTTCGCGTCTGGCGTGAAGGTATTCGGGATATAAACAGCTATATTATTCATGACTGTGGCGGTCAAGGTGAGTGAATCCGAACAACCTAAGTCTGTTGAACTTACTAGCTGAATGGTATACGTGCCTTCTGAAAAAGGCAAAGCGGCAGTAAAA
Organism: uncultured Flavobacteriia bacterium; assembly: GCA_937975705.1. Lineage (GTDB taxonomy): Bacteria > Bacteroidota > Bacteroidia > Flavobacteriales_D > Crocinitomicaceae > UBA952. The sequence continues at coordinate 14,574 of CALJTX010000033.1, forward strand.
CTACTTGCTGTATTTTCAAAAGTATTGCCGTTGATGGTCCAGAGATGATTTAAATTGCCCGGCGTGACATTATATACCGTAATGGTAGGGTCGTCTATTTCGACTTGATCTGGATTGATATAAAAATCGGGAACAGGAATGGGATCAATTTGAACAGTTGCTTGCACTGGCAAAGACTCACAACCATTTGCATCTATTCCTGTCACCAAATATGAGGTGGTCTGATTTGGACAAACGGTAATGCTGCCATTCGAATTTTGGGGTGTATTCCAATAATAATCAATGGCTCCATAAGGGAAAATATCAACACAAGTGCCCGCGCACACAAAAGTATCTGCTACGCTTACAATAGGCAAAGCCCATTCAGCTAAAGTCAGCACTACCATGGAATCGCAACCATTTTGATTGCTCAAATGCACGGTATAAATGCCTGGATTCGTGATACTCAAGCCATTGAAGGCAAGTGTAGAGTCGGCACAGATTGTCATGGAGACATAACTCGTGTCGGCCTCCATGTTCACGGTTAGGTACACCAAGGAATCGCAGCCAAATTGATTGCTGAGCGTGGCTTGAAAGGTGCCTGCCGCGCTGATAGTCTGTCCGTAAAAAGAATAAGTAGCACCGATACACAAACTCATATTGCTAGCTGATGTATCGGGTTGCAGTAGCGAAACAACAATGACGTCTTGCGCCGAACAGCCTAAATTATCGAGCAAATTAAGGACGTAACTACCTGCATTTTGCGCATAAATATTGGCTGTAGTGGCCCCGGTTGACCACAAATAAGTGCCTGTTGAACCGGTTGGTTGCAATAGCGTTGAATCGCCAACACAATGTGCAACATCAGGGCCTAGATCAATTGTAGGTTGCTGTGTGGTCACAACGATCGAATCGCGAGCCAATCCGCAGCCACTCGGCACATCGAGCCAATAGGTTCCAGCTGAATTGATGGTAATGCTAGCCGTGGTGGCACCGTTGCTCCAGGTGTAACTATTGTAAGTGGAATCTGGCTGTAAGGTCAGTGCCGTACCTGCACAAATTAAAGTATCCGGGCCTAAATTGGGTGGTGTTCCGGGGCTCGGGGTTTGGTAATTGTAGACAAGCAAACCTGCTGCACCACTTTGTGCGCCAAAAGTAGTTCCGGCACAAGCAGGACCTGTATGCAAAATAGAACCAGGATTGCCTCCATTTAAAATGGGCGACACATTGCTTGGTGTAGCAGCTTGCTGAAAAACAATGGCGCCACCACCGCCACCGCCGCCGGGCCCATGACACGCAGAGGACCACAAGGTACTGAAAATATTGCCGCCGTTGCCGCCGCTTACATTTACGCTTAGATTGCTACTGACATTTTGGGCAAGCAAATATACACAACCACCTGCACCCCCTGCTCCTGCTCCTTCTGAGTCGGTGTTGCCAATTACATTTGAACCACTAGCTAAAATTTGCTGGTTGTTACCGATAACGGTTGGCGTAATGATAAAGACAATGCCGCCGCCATTTGAACCTGGCGTAGCGTTGAGACCGTTGTCTTTGTAGCCACCACCACCACCTCCACCGAGGTAAGCGCGGTATGTGCTGTAATTCAGCGCATAGCCACCTAAGCCGAAAGCTGTGTTTGCGGGGCAAGAACCCGAAAATTGATTGCCGCCGCGCCCGCCAACACCACCATTTGAACCGCCACCAGCACCCGGATTACCCGAATTGGCGCCACCACCGCCATTGGCAAGTGGAGCTCGGTTGCCGTCTAAATTGAGCGGAGCAAGCGCAATACCTTCCCCTTTTTTACCAGCACTAGCGCCAGAACTCGCAAAATTCGGGTCGTTACACCCAAAAAATCCGGTGGTCACGGCGCCGCCTACAAAACCTTTACCACTGACGTCTATCACATTATTGAAAGTAAGGCTTGTGGTAGCTTCGATGGCGACCACCCCACCCGTGGTACCATTCCAAGGGCTTGCAGTAACAACGGCGTTTATGGTTGCTTGATTGTATACCGGAACCCGAATGAGTTGAACCTTACCTGCAACCGAAAAGGGCTTGCAAAGATTGGTCACAAAAGTGATGGTGTTGCCTGTTATGGAAGCAATATTGGTGAATTCAAAGTTGCCTGCCGACCCCAATGCGACAATTTGACCAAAACTCGCAGTATTGGTTTGATTGATAGTAGCACCCTTCATTTGGATCAACAAAACCCGATTACCCACAGCAAAACCAGCTGCGCTACTGACCGTAACGCTATTCGGTGTGATATTCGTAACCGCAGTGTAGGTATTGACGATGCCACCGATAGATTGCGCATTTAGGCTTGAACTAAACGCGAGCAAGAACAGTACTGAAAAGAATTGAAGGTAAATGCGTAGTCTATTCTTTGACATGAGAAAATGCTTGTAAATACTTCTATTTCAAAGATAAGCATTCAAAAGTAAATCGTTCTAAAAACGACGAAGATTTACCTCATGAGCAAGACATGACCACTGACAAGGATCATTTCATCGGTATTTGGTGTCTTGAAATCGATGACGTACGTGTAGGTGCCTTCAGGAGCCGTATAAATATCTATTTTGCCATCCCAACCTGCTTTCGCATCATAAGACTCAAAAACAGGCTCACCCCATCTGTTAAAGATCGTCATGTGGAAGTTTTGAGGATCAAAGCCTGAGGTAAACACAGGTGTAAATAAATTATTGAGTGCATCGCCATCTGGCGTAAAGGTATTGGGTACATAGTAAATAATGCCGCCTTTGATCTGAATTTGCACTTCGCTTTGATCGGTACAACCCTCTGCGCTTTCTACATGGAGTGTAACGGTATAGGTTTGGTCTTCAACAAACGGATAGGTATAATCGAATTCATTTTGGCTGTTTTCAGCAGTTGTACCATCTCCAAAATCCCAAATACTTGTAGCTGCATTTAGCGCATTGGAAGTAAAATAAACGGTCGGATTGTCGCTGGTTAAAATTTGAGGGCTCGCCGAAAAAGCGGCACTTGGCTGCGCATAGACAGTGACGGTGGTTTGGGCGGAGTCAAGGCAATTGTATTGATTTGATCCGATGACAAGAAATGTAGTCGTGGTGTTGGGGGTCACGCTATTGCCTGTGCCACTGAGCTGGGCGTCGTTCCAAAGGTAATTGAGCGCGCCAGAAACCGAAATTTGTGCCGAAAAACCAGGGCAAATACCTTGATCAGGCGAGATTTGTAATTGCGGTGCCGGATTGACCGTAATGCTAATAGCTGTGCTATCCTGACATCCTTCAGCAGAAGTACCTACAACCTGATAGCTTCCGGAAAGAGGTAAAATAACCGCTTGTGCTGAATTGCCATTTGCAAATGCTACAGGCCCACTCCAACTCAAGGCTGTGGCGCCTGAGGCTGCGAGCTGCAGGGTGTCGTAAGCACAGAGTGTTGTTTGATTGGCTGCGAGCGTCATGACGGGCAATGGCGCTACGGTAATGGTGACATTTTCAGTGTGTGCACAAAGGAAGTTGTCAATTGCGCTCACCACATAATTAATCGTTTGTTGTGGACTCGTATTTAAAGTAGGACTAATGACAGGGATGTTCGTATTTTGTGCCAACCAACCGTAAGTTACATTGTTAAAAGTACTTTGCGGCACCAATGCTGCTTGCCCACCAAAGCAAATGAGGGTGTCATTTAGCGTAAAGACCGGCTCTTGAGAAATGGAGATATTGATGGTGAAAACGGAATCACAACCTGTGGTTGTCAGGGATGAATCGGTGTAAATTCCTGTTTGCGTATATGTTTGACCGTTGAAAACAAATGGCCCACCGTTACAAAGTGTGTCCGCAACTTGTAGTTGGTAACTCGGTAATATGGTCACATCCACTTGATCTGTTGTGGTGCAACCCATTGCACTGGTATTATCGGTAACGGTGAGTGTATAGGTTTGAACAATTGGCCAGCCGGTATTGATATTGGTTTGTTGAACCGTAGGATTGGCGATATTCGTTGCACTCAAGCCTACCGACGGAGACCAACTGTAGGTAAAGCCAGGCTGCGCACCAAAACCTAAAGTTCCGGGGTCACCCGAACATATGGAGATGTTTGGGCCAGCATTCGCAGTTGGGCTATTGCCGATTGTTAGGTTCAAAGTAACTATTGAATCACAGCCGTGGATGGTGTTGAGCGTGTCTAAATAAAGACCAGATTGCGTCAAGGCTTGGCCATTGAAAACGTATTGTCCTGAACAGCTCGTTTGGTTGATGGTCTGAGCAAATTGTGGCTGGATTGTCACTACAATCTGATCTGTTGTTGGGCACATTCCGGGCGAATTCGCCATGGTAGTCGTTACTGTATACGTTTGGGTAATTGGTGCACCGGTGGTATTGGGCAACGTTACAGTGGGGTTCGCCACATTTGTTGCCGACAAGCCCGTCGATGGAGACCAGCTGTATGAATTGTTCGGATTGGGGCTTGTTCCGATTGTTACTGGGGTGTTGGAGCATGTAGTTACGTCCACACCTGCATTGGATTGCGCTTGATTGGTGTAAATGACGACGTTGCGAATGGAGTGCTGATCATAGAGCGCACCTGTACTGGCTGTAAAACCGACGTATCCGGTGTAGTTAATGGTGAAATTAGTAGACAGCAAGGGTACATTATTGACAAAAACGGTAATCAGACCATTGTTGTAAGTGATCTTGACAGGTTGGTAGTTGGCGTTGCGTAAATAACTCAAAGAACCACCTGAGTTTTGAATTTTGGGTGTAGCTGGCAAGCATTCGTTGTAACCCACACCTGTAAATATTTGTATCTCAGGATTGGTGCCTCCTTGACTGCAGTTGTCATAGGTGTCAATTGCTACCTTCAGACCGTTTGCTGAAGCAGGAATGCCAAGACCTGCGCCCATTACAAATCCTGTTGGCGGAACCGGAATGAAACAAAAAGCCAAGCCATCTGCTGCGTTTCCTCCCCAAATACGATATTCAAACTCAACGGTCCATTGCTGGCAAACCGTAATATTGAGGGGTGTATTGTAAAAGATGCTGCCAGATTGCCCGGCACTGGCATTGGTTAAAATAAGTTCATTAGGGAAATTATCCACATCGCCTGGCGTGTCGCCGATTAAGGCATTTCCATTGGTATTCCAACCAGTTGTGATCATGTTTGGAGAGCCAGTAAGCTGTCCAAAAATAAAAGTTTGTGCTTTTAAATCGTTAAAAATGAACGCTAAAGCAACAAATACGCACAGAAAATAAACTCTCATCGACATCAAAACGTTATAAACAAAGATAGGTTGCTAAATTTAAATATTTTAATTGCTTTTTATTTTTACTTAGTGTAAATTTGACACATACTAAACTGAAACGGCATGAAAGCCCAAACAAAAAACAACTCGAACCAAGAACGTTTCCAACCCTTCAATATTGTTGTATTTGGCGGCGACGGAGACCTCTCTATACGCAAAATTCTACCTGCTATATTTCACCGCGACCTCGACGGCCAACTCAATATTGCCTACAATGTCATTGCCATCACGCGCAAAGATCCGGATTTAAAAGCTTTTCACGAGCGCCTCATTCCCTTTTTAGAAGTGAGTGATCACCTCAAATACAGCAGAGAAGAAATCGAGAAATTCCTCAACAAACTGGTGCTTATAAAAGCCGAAGACCCCAACCCTGAGGCCTATACAGAGCTCAAAGCTTTTTTAGAAAAGTTCCCAGAAAGACAAAACATTTATTACTACTCCACGCCATCTTCCGCTTTTGGACCTATTACCCAAACGCTTAAAACTTGTGGCTTGGTCAATAAAAGCAGCAAGGTTGTGCTCGAGAAGCCTCTCGGTCATTCGTTGGCCTCTTCTAATGCCATCAATGCAGAGATCACACAAGCATTTGAAGAACATCAAATCTATCGCATTGACCACTATTTAGGCAAAGAAACCGTGCAAAACCTCATGGTCTTGCGCTTTGCAAACAACTTGTTTGAGCGCGCATGGAATGCAGAAAATATCGAAAGTGTTCAAATCACAGTTGCCGAAAGCTTAGGCGTTGAGAAACGCGCATCTTATTACGATCAGTCGGGTGCCCTACTCGACATGATCCAAAACCACTTGTTGCAATTGCTTTGTTTGGTCGCTATGGAACCTCCTGTTGCCTTGGAAGCAGATGAAGTTCGCAATGAAAAGTTAAAGGTACTCAAGGCGCTGCGCCCGCTCACCAAAAAAACCATCGAACGCGACACCGTGAAGGGGCAATACACCCGAGGTATTTCCAATGGCGGACAAGTCAATAGCTACCTAGAGGACATCGAAAAATACGAGTCCAAAACCGAAACGTTTGTCGCCATCAAGACTTACGTAGACAACTGGCGTTGGAAAGGCGTTCCGTTTATGCTGCGCACAGGCAAGCGCATGATCAAGCGCTATTCCGAAATTGTCATCAACTTTAGGGAGGTCAAGCACAACATCTTTCCATCTAAAGAGAAACTCAACAACAACAAACTCATCATTCGCCTGCAACCTGAAGAGCGCATCGAACTTATCCAAATGACCAAAATACCTGGCCCGGGTGGGTATCGCTACAAGCCAATTGCATTAAAGCTCGACTACAACGACTCTTTTAAAGAGCGCTTCCCGGAAGCATACGAGCGCCTTATTGTAGATGTCATCCGCGGCAACCAAACCCTCTTCATGCGCCAAGATGAACTCCAAGCCGCCTGGACCTGGATAGAATCTGTAACGAGCAGCTGGAAGAGCGCAGGCATGACCAACGTGCTCTACGAAGCAGGTACTTGGGGCCCCGGCGACGACATCTTAACCGAAGACGAATCTTGGATCACCAAAACATGGAGAGAATGATTGAATTTGAATCAAAAAAAGCGCTCGAACAAGCCTTAGCTACGGCCATGGCAAACGCACTTAGGTCCGCAATCAACGAAAAAGGAGCTGCAACACTCTTGCTCTCTGGCGGGTCTACTCCTAGCGGAGTTTATGCGCTTTTGTCTGAGCAAGATTTACCTTGGGAAAAAGTCAGCGTTGGTCTTGTCGACGAAAGATTTGTTGGACCAACAAGCCCCTATTCAAATTTCAAGTTAATTGGCGAAACCTTGCTTCAAAACCACGCGCAAGCGGCTACGCTTTTGCCTATGGTGCTAGACGAAGTCAATTACATTGAAAATCTTCAAAAAATTGCAGCAACATACCGTATTTTTACGGACACCGACGTCTGCTTGCTTGGAATGGGCCCTGACGGACACACTGCGTCTATCTTCCCCAACGACAGCGCTTCATCTCAAGCAAACACCGCTACTGACAGCCTGGTTTCCAACACTACTGCTCCTGCTGAACCTACCCAGCGCATCACCTGCAACGGGCCTTTGCTGCGCCGCAGCAAGCACTTGTTTTTAATGATTACCGGAGCCCAGAAAAAAGAAATTTTGACCCAAAGTGAGCAACGTCAGTTGCCAATTGCCTCTTTCAAAACAGCCCTCACCGAGACTTACTACACTACAGCATCATGATACACCCAGCCATTGCAAGCATTACGGAACGCATCGTACAAAGAAGCCTACCTACAAGAACAGCATATCTCGCGCAAATTGAAGCCGCTTATTTAGAGGGTGTACACAGAAGCACACTCAATTGCGGCAATTTAGCACATGGTTTTGCCGCTTGCAACCAGCACGACAAAGCAGCACTTGCTGCAGATATTATCCCGAATCTTGGCATCATCACGGCCTACAACGACATGCTTTCTGCGCACCAGGTTTACGAAGATTATCCGTTAGCCATTAAAAAGTACGCCAATGAATATGGTGCAGTGGCGCAAGTAGCGGGTGGCGTTCCGGCAATGTGCGATGGCGTAACACAAGGACAGCCTGGAATGGAATTATCGTTGTATAGCAGAGACGTCATTGCGTTGTCTTCAGCGGTTGGCTTGTCTCACAATATGTTTGATGCAGCACTTTACTTGGGTATTTGCGATAAAATTGTACCCGGCCTACTCATGAGCGCGCTGCGTTTTGGACATCTGCCTGCGGTGTTCATGCCGGGCGGCCCTATGCCAAGCGGTATCAGTAACGAAGAAAAATCTGCCATCCGCCAGGCTTATGCGGAAGGCAAAATTGGCCGCGAGGAACTACTCAAAGGCGAGTCTGATTCTTACCATTCTCCGGGCACTTGTACTTTTTACGGAACAGCAAACAGCAACCAAATGCTCATGGAAATCATGGGGCTACACCTCCCTGGTTCCAGTTTTGTCAATCCAAATACACCTTTGCGCGATTTACTCAACAAAGAAGCTGTTCGCGTGGCCATTGAAAATGTCAAAATTGGTAAAAGCCGCAGCTTGGCCAATCTCTTCAATGAAAAAACGGTAGTCAATGGCATCATCGGCTTATTGGCAACCGGAGGCTCAACGAACCACACCATTCACCTGATTGCCATTGCTCGCGCTGCAGGCATTCTCATCAACTGGGACGACATGTCAGATTTATCGGCTGTAGTTCCGCTTGTGACGCGCATGTACCCCAATGGCGCTGCAGATGTCAATCATTTTCATGCTGCAGGCGGAATGGGTTTTGTAATCAGAACCCTTCTTGAAAACAACTTGCTCCACGAAGACGTACAAACCATCATTGGCGAAGGTCTCCAAGCTTACACGCAAGAACCTAAAATTAAAGATGGCGCATTGGTTTGGGAAGAAGGCGCTCGTGCATCGCTCAATTTAAACATCATTCGCCCTGCTAGCGAACCTTTTACTGCCGACGGCGGCATCAAGCTATTGAAAGGCAATTTGGGCCGGTCTGTCATCAAAACCGCAGCTGTGGCACCCGAACACCGCATTGTAGAGGCTCCAGCCATTGTTTTTTACGAACAAACTGATTTAATCGCTGCTTTTAAAAGAGGAGAGCTCGACAAAGATTTTATCGCAGTTGTGCCTTTTCAAGGCCCTAAGTTCAATGGGATGCCAGAACTACATAGCCTCACCCCTACACTCACTATTCTGCAAAAGAAAGGCTACAAGGTTGGTTTGGTCACCGACGGCCGCATGTCTGGCGCATCAGGAAAAGTACCCGCGGCAATTCACCTCACCCCAGAAGCATACGATGGCGGCTTGATCAGCAAAATCCAAACTGGCGACCTATTGCGCTTAGACAGTGAAAATGGCGTACTTGAAGTTCTTGACGAGGCAAGTGTAATGGCGCGTGCCACTGTGCAAAAAGACAACGCGCAATTTAGATTTGGCCGCGAATTGTTTGCAAAGTTGCGCGCAGGAGTCAGTATGAGTGAAGAAGGGGCTTCTTTTATCGTCTAGCCACCACTGAAGCGAGTACAGACACCACAAGCGCACCCAACACAATTAATAGCGAAACGCTCGCCTCTATATGAAAGAAAGGCGCCACAAGCATTTTTAGCCCAATAAAACTCAGGATGAAAGCCAAGCCGTATTTGAGTTTGGAGAACATGTGTATCGAGTTGGCAAGCAAGAAGTACATCGAGCGCAAGCCCAATACAGCAAAAATATTTGAGGTATACAAAATCAGTGGGTCATTGGGTGCAATTGCAAAAATGGCTGGGATTGAATCGATGGCAAAAATGAGGTCGGTGGTTTCGATGACCATTAAGACCAAAAACAATTTGGTGGCGAAGCGCTTGGCTCCTCTTTTCACAAAGAAGCGGTCATCGTGGTAGTGCTTGGTAACTGGAAAAACCTTTCTAAGCAAACGTGCTCCTAAGCTTTTGTTGAAATCTTTTTGATCGTCGTCTTCGGAATCGATTAATGATTTGATCCCTGCATAGACCAAGAATGCACCAAAAATGGTCAAAATGAGATTCGGTCGGAAGAAATGACCCGGCAAGGCATGCGCGCCCTGGTCTAAGTTGAAATGATAGCCAAATAATTCAAAGGCAGGTAGATAGGTAAGTTTGATCAAGCCAATACCTGAGAAAATGAATATGCCTCTAAAAATGAGTGCCCCGATAATTCCCCAAAAAAGCACGCGGTGCTGCAGTTTGCCTTCAAGTTTGAAAAACTTAAAGACCAAGATGAAAACAAACATGTTGTCTACTGACAAGGCTTCTTCAATCCAATAAGCAGATTGGTATTCGGCAAATTTGCCAAAGCCCATTTGCCACCAAACTAAAGCACTGAATCCCATCGATAAGCCGATCCAAATGAGCGTCCAGCGCAGGGCCTCTTTATTTGAAATTTGGTGCGACTTTTTATTGACCAATCCTAAATCAATCAGGAGCATTGTAAAAATGACAACCACAAAAATGGCAAGCAACCAAGGATTTAAAGACATGTCTAAAAAGTTTCTACAAAATTAAAAAGAAAGCCACATGAATTTCATGTGGCTTTCAACAAAGGGTAAAAAGGCGTTGTTATTTTTTCTCGAGCAAGTAAGTCACGGCATTTGCTGCATTGACAAAACCACCAGTGATGCAAAGGTCTTTCATTTTTGCTTTTTCACCATTTGGTGCCACAACAGTTTTTTTATAAGTCGCTGTAGTTGCCATTAAAACTTCGCGTACTTCTGAAGCGCTCAATTCTGGAAAGTAACTTCTGATGAGTGCTGCTACACCAGCTGTTGCTGGGCAAGCCATAGATGTTCCGCTTGCGTTTTCGTAGTTGAAGTCAGGAACAGTAGAATAGATGTCTACGCCTGGCGCAAAGAAATCGACGGTAGTAGCTCCGTAGTTAGAAAACTCAGCAATAATGGCTTTGCCGCTTTTTGAACTGCTGCTCGCTCCTACTTCAATCCAGTTTGGCGCGGTTGTTTTGTTGTTCAAGCGACGGGTTGGATAAGAATCTTCCACGTCTTTGTCTTTAGCGTCGTTACCAGCTGCGTGCACGAGCAAAACATCTTTGCTGCGCGCGTATTCGATGGCTGCATCTACGTAGTCTTTGTTTGGGGTCCAGTATTTACCAAATGACATATTGATCACTTTAGCACCGTTGTCAACTGCGTAAATAATTGCGTTAGCAACGTCTTTGTCGCGCTCATCTCCGTCTGGAACAGCGCGTAAAACCATGATGCGCACGTTGTCGGCAACGCCATCTACGCCCATTCCGTTGTTGCGTGTAGCAGCGATGATACCAGAAACGTGTGTGCCGTGAAATGCATCAGGGCCTTCATAACGGTTGCAACCGTAAATTTTGCTCGAAAAATCGTTGGGGTTGTCACCCACAATAGAGGTGCGAATTGAATCGGCATCAAGTTTAGATAAGTCGATTGCACTTTGCATAGATTTGAGTGCTCCGCTAATTTCCGTATTGAGTTGGTCAGCTGGAATCATTTCGAGAATTGACTTCATTCGGTTTTGAATGCGCTTGTCTGTTTCTGTCTCAGGAACATAAGCTGCATTTGTTTCTTTTGAGAAAGGAACACCAGCTTGTTTTTCAACGCGCTGCATGTATTCTGAAAGCATTTTAATGTTCTTGATAGAAGCTTCTTTTTCGGAAATTTCTTTCTCGAAAGCAATTTTGATTTTTTCGTAGGTGCCAAAGCGTGCAAGTTCGGAACTTGGAATATTTTCAACTTTTTTACCTTTAAAGTATTCAGATTCTAGGCGGTACATGCGCGCAAGTTCTAATGCTTCTTTGTCGATATCTTGGGTGGGACCACCTAAGAAAGACCAACCATTGACGTCGTCGATGTAGCCATTTTTGTCGTCGTCGATGCCGTTGTTCGGAATCTCGTCTTCGTTGACCCAAATAACATCTTTAAGATCTGGGTGATCGGTTTCTACACCAGAATCAATGACAGCAACAATAACGGTCGTGGATTTTTTACCTGCTGCGTTGAGCATTTCATATGCCTTGGTGGCACCCGTACCATAAACGCCATCTGCTTTAGGGTCTTTGAGGTACCAATTGAGGTTTTCTGGGCCTTCTGTCTCGCTTTTTTGTGCAAACGACACCAATGAAAGGCCGACGAAAGTGCTTAAAATAAAGTTTTTTGTCATGAGTTATTTAGTTTGAGAAAACGAAAATACATTTTATTTTTAGCTGACGAAAATCTTGTTGAAAAGTTACGTTGTGGAGAAAACGTTCAAAACAATGTAGCGCGAGTTACAATGAAAGACCAAACAAAGCACTAATTTTGCCCAAAACAAACACCATGAGTCAAATCGAACGCATTTCTTGCCTTATCATAGGTTCAGGCCCAGCGGGCTATACCGCCGCTATTTACGCTGCCAGAGCGGACATGAAACCCGTCATGTACCAAGGCATGCAACCAGGAGGTCAATTGACCACCACCAACGAAGTAGAAAATTTTCCGGGCTACCCCGACGGGATTACCGGACCCGACATGATGCTGCAATTAGAAGCACAGGCCAAGCGTTTTGAAACAGACGTACGCAGTGGTTTCATCACCCGCGTAGATTTCTCGGGCAGCGTGCACAAATGCTGGACAGAAGACGGTCACGAAATCCATGCAGACACCATTATTATTTCTACTGGTGCTTCTGCTAAATACCTTGGTCTTGAAAGCGAACAACACTATCTGAAATTAGGTGGCGGTGTTTCTGCTTGTGCCGTTTGCGACGGTTTCTTTTACCGCAACCAAGAAGTTGTAATTGTAGGTGCCGGCGACTCCGCCTGCGAAGAAGCACATTACCTCTCTAAATTGTGTACAAAAGTAACCATGCTTGTACGCCGCAATGAGTTCCGCGCTTCTAAAATCATGGCAGACCGCGTTAAAAACACGCCCAACATCGACATCCGCTTCAATACAGAAACTTTAGAAGTATTGGGCGATGGCCAGTTGGTTACAGGGGTGCGCGCAATTGACCGCACGAACAACGCAGAATCAGAAATTCCTTGTACCGGCTTCTTTGTTGCTATTGGTCACCAACCCAACACGGCTGTTTTCCAAGACTACATTGACCTCGACGAAACAGGTTATATCAAATATGCCCAGCCAGGCACCAGCAAAACAAATGTTGCGGGAGTGTTTGTAGCAGGAGACGCCGCCGACAAAACCTACCGCCAAGCCATTACAGCGGCTGGTACAGGTTGTATGGCCGCGCTAGATGCCGAACGATATTTGGCCGCAAAAGGACATTAATACGCGACATCGTATGGATAAAGTTGATCCTTCCTCCGTACATCCTCATCCTATTAAACGAAAAAGCAGTGCTCAACGCACTGCTTTTTCGTTTAATAACTTAATGAAATGAAAGCCTTTAGGTCCGAAACCCTGGTTGTAAAAGAACTTGTGCGCCTTAAAATTAGAGGTGTAGGAGTCTAGGGCAAGCATGTTGCAGTTTTCGTCTTTCGCTTTTTGCTCCAAGGTTTGAAAAATCAATTCGCCAACCCCCCTGCTTCGGCACGCTGGATCCACGACAATATTATCCAATTCTAAATATTTGCCAATCCAAAGTTTATTGCCAAGCCAAAAACCACAAATAGCCACACACTTTGCGGCGTCAAAAACAGCCAATTGCCCATACTGATGCGGGAGCATCAAGTCCAATTCTTGTGCATATTGTTCGGCCGTGAGGCTTGGATACAAAAATTGCAAGACCTCCAGATGAGGCAGCATTTCTTCTTTAGTTTGTAATAGCTGAATGTGAAAAGGCATTTGCGCTTATTTAAGTAAGTAGGTGTCGAATAATTCGTGAATGCGGCGGTATTCGTCTGTCCAAGATGACGTATATTGAAAGCTGTGGCGCTCTACCGGATACAATGCCATCCACCAATCTTTTTTACCGAGTTCGATCAGGCGCTGATTGAGGCGCACTACATCTTGAAACTGTACGTTGTCGTCGATCATGCCATGCAAAATCAAGAGCGGGTCTTGCAGGCCTTCCGCAAAGTATATTGGCGAACTCTGGCGATACGCTTCGGGGTCGGCGGCTGGGGTGTTCAAAATGTTGGTCGTGTATTCGTGGTTGTAGTGTGCCCAATCGGTTACCGAACGCAAAGCCGCCCCGCAAGCAAAGGTACCTGGCTCGGTAAATAGCCCCATCAGGGTAATAAAACCGCCGTAAGAGCCACCGTAAATCCCTACCCGACTTGCGTCAATGGCGTAATTGGAAACCAAAAATTGTTTGGCATCGACAAAATCTTGTAAATCTCGGCCGCCCATATGACGGTAAATTGCGGTGCGGTAGTCGCGGCCATAACCCTCGCTTGCTCTGTAATCGACATCGAGAACCGTGTAACCTTGTTCGATAAGCAATTGATGGAACATGAATTCGCGTTGGTAATAGCTCCAATAATGATGCGCGTTCTGCAAATAGCCTGCGCCGTGCACAAATAAAACGGCCGCGCCATTTTTAACTTTAGCTTTTGGCGCATAGAGGCGTGCATAGACAGCAACTCCATCTGAGGCCTTGAAACTTAAAACTTCAGGCTTTTGCCACAGATAAGTTCGGAACACCTCCGTAGTTGAATGGGTGAGCTGCACTTGATCTTTTGGATTTTTGAGCGAACAAGTGAATAATTCCCATGGTTGGGTACTTGTACTGAAACGGAATGCCAATTGCTTTTCATCGGCAGAAAGCTTCACCTCATAAGCACCTTGCTCGGACAAAATGGGTTTGAGTTGCAGTGTTTTCAAATCGCACTTATAAAAACTGCGCGTTCCGGGATGCTGCATATTGGTGCTCAAATAAAATGCGGTGCTGTCTTTGGATAAGAGCACTTCATGAACCTCATAGTTTCCACTCGTGAGTGCCATTTTGGTTCGTGTCACTACATCTAAGGTGTACAAATGCGAATAGCCACTTTGCTCGGACTGAAAATAAATCACCTGTGCGTCTTTGAGCCAACCAAGTGTACCGGTCTCAAAATTCCAAGACGAAATTCCCGGGCCACCGATCCAGGCGCTGTCGTGCTGGTGCTCGAGTTCTTGAATTTGGCTCGTGGCTAAATCGATGCAGACAATCCAGCGGTCTTTGTTGTCGGCACTGCGGATATCCATGAGCGCTAAGGGTTTGGTTTTGGAAAAAACGGCCGGATGAAAAATCAGTGCACGCTCCACGTCATTTAGTTGCGTTAGCCCTGAAAAATCGAGTTCTTTCAGTGAGTCCGAACGCAAATCATGAAGAAATAAGCGCTGAGATGGTTCTTCGTTTTGCACTTTGGCGCGCGATTTTTCTGTGAAAACATGCGCATCAGCAGCAATATAATGCGGTACTTCTGTTGGTTTTTCATCGGGTTGCTGTTCTTGCTTGAGCAATACAAAATGTGCCGTAGGGTCCACTTGTAGCGCGCCTTGCTGTTCAAACGCAATGAATTTGACAACTGGTAAATCGATTTTGGTATTTTGCAGCTCTTGTTTGCGAATGCTTTCAAAGAATGCCAATTCGGCCTCCGAAAAAGCAGTTCCTTTTTCTTTTGGAGCCGGAGCTTTTTGATAATTCATGAGCTGCTTGGCCATCCCGTTTTGAAGATCAAACACAAACAAGCTTTGCCCCTGCTGAAAAACAATGGTGTGTGCTTTGTTTTGAACTTGCAGATTCCAAATATCATTAGCAAACAAAGGGAAAGATTTGATTTGCTGGGCGGCGAGATCATTGAATTGCAGTTCGTTTTCAAAAATGCGCACCTGATTTAACACACCTTGCCCTGGCGTCCAGGTCCAGCGGCTTTGCCACTCCTTTGAACTCAGTATTTTTGTTTGCCCATTTGAAAGTTGGTAACTGTAATAGGTGGCGCGCAAAGAATCGGGGTGTTTTTTCCAATAATAAATTTGCTTGCCATCTAAGGCCCATTCCGGAGACTCTGGCAAAACGCCCACAAAGCCGGGGCCTTTCATAATTTGATCAAGTTGTAGCTGCGCCGTACCATAAACGGTCATACAACAAACAAAAGAGATGAACAAGGTAATTTTCATTCGCTAAAAATAGAAATAATTGTACTTTTGAATGAAAGAATCGGCATGAAGAAACTCCTTTACATGATCTTACCCGAAAGGGCCTACTTACTTACCCTGCATCGGTTCTTCTACCTGCTCTATGATTTAGGCTTACTCAAGAACAAAGAAGCCTTTAAATTTCATTATTTCATCAAGCGCATCATCAAGCCAGACTTTGTGGTCATTGACATCGGAGCCAACCTCGGCTACTTTGCCAAAAATTTTGCACGCTTGGCCAATAAAGGAAAGGTCATTGCCATTGAACCCCTACCCCAGTTCCACGCCATCCTCGATCATTTCATCGGACACCAAGAAAATGTCGAGCTGCACAATGTGGCACTAGGTAAAGAAGCCGGCAGCATCACAATGGTACTCCCCCAAACCAACGGCATGCTGCGCACGGGCTTGCCTCACATCATTCGCCCTGAAGAAAAAAGCACCACCGAACGCACCCAAACGGTGCAAATGGTCAATACCGCCGACTTTTTCCACACCTTTGACCGCATTGACTACATCAAATGTGACATCGAAGGCCACGAATGGGAGGTTTTTGAACTCCTCGAAGACATCTTAGCCAACAAACGTCCGGTTGTGCAATTAGAAATTGACCCTAAAAATGAAAGCAAGCTCTTTGCCTTCTTTGAAAAACTTCACTACGAACGCTGTGGTCTTGATCAACAACAGTGCAAAGTAGAAACCACCATACATTTTGGTGGAGATTATCTTTTTGTCCCGAAAGAAAACATGCAACTCCTCGACACATGGAACGCCTAATTTATGTGCTCATTTTATGTCTCGGATTGTTGGGCTGTGAAAAAGGCACTGGCGAATTCAAAATCAAAGGTACTGTTACAGACAACACCATGAACCAAGGGCTAGCAGGCGCAACCGCAGCACTTTACAAGGTTCCTATCGGTACCTCCGACGAGCTTTTCGTAAAAAGCGTCGTGCTGTCTTCCAATGGCGCTTATGAATTTGTCGTACCTAGAGAACGCATGGAGCGCTATATTTTGCGTGTCGACAAAAATTTGTATTTCCCAATAGAGAAAGAGGTGTATTACTCAGAACTGAGTATCAAAACAGACAATATTTTTGATTTGAATACAAACGCTATGGCCTGGGCTAAAATTCACTTCAAAAACCTGAACCCAAGCCCCTTAGATCATTTTAGGTACATCAAGCAAGAAGGCTTGGCAGCTTGCTTAAGTTGTTGTCCGAGCAGCGCCCAAGACTTTTATGGTGCCTTAGACACCACTTTTTATTGCCTGAACAACGGCAACACCACCTATTCGCTTTACTATTGGGAGTTGAATACCCAAAATAGCGGCCCAAAAAGCACCTTTACGACCGCATTTGACACCACCCTTATTGAGGTGATCTATTAATTGGCTTTGAATTTAGAATCGGGAATCCCTTGATTTACCTTGTAGTTACTAAGCTGCAGTACAATTGTTCCGGTCTGAGAACCTTCAGAAGCTTTTGTTTTCTTTTTGTTTTGATGTAAATCGGCAGCCACACTTTTGGGCAACTTGAACTTCTTAACATCAATAGTAAATACCATTTTGTAGGGCAAACCATATTTGGCCTGGTCTCCATAAAAGTAGTTAATGTCTAAGGTACCATTACTTTTGCTCGTGATTTGGGATTTCAAGATCAGGTCCTTAACGGGGTCAATCCAGAGCTTGACGAGAATGACGTCTGCATTCTCAGTAAGAGGCAAAACGGAAACAACTGAAGTCTTGACCTCTCCGAGCATTTTAGTGCCGTTTAATGCACAAGTATAACCCTTTTCATTGGTCAGGAAGTTGTTGAGCTCACCCAAACCTTGCTTGGGTAAAATCGCAATCCCCTTGGACTCCACCTTCATTTGATTGGGCTGCTTATAGAAAACTTTAGCGTCTACTTCGTCAATTTTAATCATCGGCACCTGTGCTTTGATGTGAACATCGGCCGAATAATCTGTTACTTTCTCTAGTTTGAGCCGGACAGCTTTAACGAGTTCGTTTGGGTCTTGAGCGCTTGCAAATTGTATAAAAAACAAGAGCGATAAAAGAAGGAATGGCTTCATGAGGTGATGTCTTTGCGTTTGAATTTAAAAATAGCAATGGCTACAAATAAAATATTGTGCCCTAATAAGATCCAGACAGACTCTTTGATAGCTGCCCAAGGTACGGGGTCACTGAAAAAAGAGCGCCAAGAGGCCATGTGCGTAGTAAATAACCACGGTTTGACGTGATCAAAAACACTCACGTCTAAAGAACCAATAATGGTAAAAAGGATGATCACTGCCATGGTTGAAACGATGGGGCCAATCGAATTGTCTGCAAAGGCAGAAAAAGCAATGGAGAGCGTGGCAATAGTCATGAGCGCTAGATAAGCCACAGCAAAGGCCAAGCCATATCGCCACAAGATATCTGCGTAGTTGAGGATTACCAAACCATCAGAATTCAAGACAATCAAATCACCGGTTCCGAACATCCATCTGCCGACAACAAGCGCCAGAAAACCCATCCAGACCACCAAAATAAATGTGTAGGCTGCAGCGGCAATCAGTTTGGAATACACCACTTGGCTGCGGCTAATTGGCTTGGTGAGCAACATGCGCAAAGTTCCCATAGCGGCCTCGCCCGAAAGCAAGTCGCCGGTGACGAGCGCTACGAGCAAAGGAATGTGCACAATGAGCATTTGTAGCACTATGAAAGCAATTAGGTTGCCATTGAGGATATTGCCGTTGAAGGAGAGCGTTTGCTCAAACGAAGCCGTTACAAAAGAGATGTACATGCGCCCATCTGCCTTCATGGCAAACAAAATAATGAGAATCAATAAAGTAAGCGCAGCCAAACCGATATAACTTCTGGGCTTCGCGAGAATCTTGATGAATTCGTTGTAGGTGTTTTTCCAGAGCATCAGTTTTGGGTCATTTGAATGAAAAAATCTTCGAGTGTGCGTTTGGGCTCGAGAGCAACTACAGCAAAACCACCGTTTACTAGAGCGGAATTGATCGCCGGAATAAACTGACGTTCCACATTCAACTCCAGTGTTTTGGGAGAAATCACCTCTGCCTTTAAGGATGGGAATTGCTGCTTTAGGAGCTCTAGCGCCTCGTTGCTCCTTTCTAGGAGTTCTATAGAAAGCAGTGTTTCTTGCGCGTTCATGAGCTCAGAAACAGAACCTTCAATGATGGTTTGCCCTTTGTTGATGATGACCATGCGATTGGCGACGTGTTCGATTTCGGCCAATTGATGAGAGGACAAAATAACTGTTTTGTTTTGCTCGTTTTTGAGGCGTAAAATGAGGTCGCGGACCTCAATAATGCCTTGCGGATCCAAGCCTGTTGTGGGCTCGTCTAAAATAATGAGCTCGGGCTGGTGCAATAATGTTTGGGCTATACCCAAGCGCTGGCGCATGCCGTGCGAAAAACCACCCACTTTGTCTTTTTCGCGACCTGCCAAACCGACAAAATCGAGGGTTTCATAAATCGTTTTTTGATTGACGTCTGCTCCTGAAATGCGTGCAAAAATCTCTAAATTCTTCAGTGCAGATAAGTACTTGTAAAAATCGGGCTTTTCGACAATGCTGCCGACGTTTGCAAGAATTTCGTTGCGGGCTTCAAATAGGTTTTTGCCAAAGATATTGATTTGGCCTGCGTTGGGCTTGATCAGAGAAAGCATACAGCGCATTGTGGTGCTCTTTCCCGCTCCATTTGGCCCGAGAAAACCAAAAACATCGCCTTTGTTGACTGTAAAACTCACATCTTTGACGGCCGTAAAGGCACCAAAGTTCTTTTGCAAACCTTTGACTTCTATAATAGGTTCTTGGTTCATGGGTACAAGTTACAATTAAATGACGGCAAGTTTAGCAACATCAGTTACTTAAAAATTTCGTCAACCTTTTTAAATCGGTAAGAAAATATTTGTTCCAACTTGGGTTTTACCAACCATGGATGCACAAGCTTACCTAAAATGCCAAATGGCAAAACATAGGTGACGATATCAGTCATTTCTACACCACCCTCAACGGCCTTGAAATGGTGTTCGTGGTGCCAAATTTTATAAGGGCCCACGCGCTGTTCGTCGACAAAAAAGGAGAGGTCTTTGACCGTTTTGATTTCCGTGACCCAACCTAAAGGAATGCCTGCCAATGGTTTAACAGTGTAGGCAATCATGAGGCCTTCGTACATTTTTTGTGGAACATCCGACTTCACGACAAAACCCATCGAGGGAGGCGTAATTACTTTTAAGTTGTGGGGGGACGAAAAGAAGTCCCAGCAGGTTTGTAAATCTGCTTTAATAAACTGAGTGCGCTTGAGTTGATACATGCCTTTTAAACACGCAGCAAGTCAGAATGTTTAGCGCAATGCAAAGGCTTTTTTGGCGGGTTTCGGACCCAAAACAAAGCGCAACTCCCCTCCTTGCACGAGTTCTAAATGCGAAATAAAAGGTGTCAACAGTTTTTTACCATTCCAAAATACAGCTTGGATGTACACGTTGTCATCTGAATTGTTTTCTGTGCGAATAGTCAAAGTATGTGCGTTATCCAGCAGAAGCGTTGCCTCTTTGACCAACGGCGTGGTGAGCGCGTAATCTGACGAACCTGGTGCAAACGGATACAAGCCAAGCGCTGAAAAAACATACCAAGCACTCATTTGACCACAGTCGTCATTGCCACCCATGCCTTCTGAATTCAAACTGTATTGCTTTTCGAGAATCATGCGCGTTGCAGCTTGTGTTTTCCAAGGTTGAGAAGTAAAATTATAGAAATAAGGAATGTGATGAGAAGGTTCATTTCCATGGACATAATTGCCAATAATACCCGAACGCATGATGTCTTCAGTATTTGCAAAATAACGATCGGGAAGCGACATAGTAAAAAGCGAATCCAAATGAGCCACAAATCGCGTCTCACCCCCCATTTGCTTGATCAAGGTTTGTGGTGCTTGCGGTACGTAAAAACTGTAATTCCAGGCATTTCCTTCAATAAAACCTTGTCCGTGGGTGTCTAGTGGGTCAAATGGTATTTTAAAGTTGCCGTTGGTAAGGCGCGGCCGCATGAAGCCCGTCTGCGCATCATAAACATTTTGAAAATTTTGTGCGCGCTTGTTGTAAACCTGCGCAAGGCTATCTTGCTTGAATACTGCCGCCATTTGGGCAATACACCAGTCGTCGTAGGCGTATTCTAAAGTTTTTGAAACCGAACTTCCGCTTTGATCTTCAGGTACATAACCCAAATCAAGGTAAGCGCCAAGCCCCTCGTAAAAACGCTGGTTGGAGGTCTCAACTGCTGACCACAAAAACCGTTCAGGATTTCGGAGATACGGATTTTGCTTCACAACCGCATCTGCCATCACGGCAACTGCATGATAGCCGATCATGCACCAATTTTCATTGGCATAATGAGACCAAACTGGCAACATATGATGCACACTTTGGGAGTAATGCTGCTGCATGGATTCTATCATATCTGCATTTACCTTTGGGTAAAAAAGATTTAAAAACGGCTGTTCGGCACGATAGGTATCCCACAGCGAAAAGGTAGTGTAGTTGGCAAAGCCTTCTGCTTTGTGTATGCGTTGGTCCAAACCGCGGTAACTCGAATCTACATCCATAAAAAGTGTAGATCCAATAAGACTATGGTACCATGCTGTGTAAAAGGTAATTTGATCTTGCGCATGCAGAAAAGAAACATTTTTGACCAGTGAAAAGGCGCCTTCCCATTCTTTTTGGGCAGCGGCTGCATAATTTTCGAAACCGGCAATTGGGGCCTCTTCGTTCAAATTTGCCAAAGCCCCTTCTATTGAGACGCCTGAAAGGGCCACCCTGAATTCAACTTCTTGTGCTGCCCCGAAAAACAAAGCCGCCTTAATGCCTTGTCCCGCGCCTTCTGCAAAATTGTGTTCTGTATCAAATTTGCGCCAAAAACCTTTATACATACTTGGTTTCAAGTCTTTAATTTGATAACTCGTCAGCGGAGCGGATAAGGCAATTGCAAAATAAATGGTGCGGGTTCTGCCCCAACCGTTGGTTTGTTTGTATCCTGTAAGTAGCGTGTCATTTTCGACGCGTAAAAAGCACCAAACGTTTTTCCCGTCGTAGTTGTAAATCCCATGTGTCAGGTCGAGTATAAAATGCACCGGCGCTCCGGCATTGATCCCATACCGGTGAATACCTACGCGCTTGGTTGTGGTGAGCTCCACATCAATATTGACTTCATCTAGATGCACGCCATAATAACCCGGTTGAGCAACTTCATCGTGCGCGTAGCTAGACCTATATCCTTTTTGTGGCGCAGCGGCCGTTCCTGGATTCCATTGCACTTCACCCCTATTTGGCATCACTAAAATATCGCCAAGGTCGGAGTGCCCGGTTCCACTAAAATGCGTGTGAGAAAAGCCTACAATGCTGCTATCTGCATATTGGTAACCTGCGCAATACCGATAGACATTTGGCTGGTATTTGGCATCTATTGCAAATGGAATGGTGTCTGTGTCTGGACTCAATTGAACGGCACCAAAAGGAACGGTTGCTCCAGGAAAGGTATGCCCCGCCTCAGCGGTTCCGATTAAGGGCCTAACGAACAGATTGAGATCTTGTTGTGCCGTGCTAAAAAACAAATTGAATGCAAGACAAATGATGAAAAACAAACGCATGGTTAAATATAAAAAAAAGCACGGCAAAATATCACCGTGCTTTAACCTTTAGGATAAACAGAATGCTATACGAGTTCTACAACCATTGCAGATGCGCCACCTCCGCCATTGCAGATACCTGCAGCACCGCGCTTGGCGCCATTTTGCTTGAGCACGTTAAGGAGGGTTACAATAATGCGCGATCCGGAATTGCCAAGTGGGTGACCGAGTGCGACCGCACCACCATTGACATCTACTTTAGATGGGTCTAGACCAAGAATTTTCATGTTGGCCAATCCAACAACAGCAAATGCTTGGTTGAGCTCCCAATAATCGATATCTGCAATCGAAAGACCTGCTTTGTCAAGGGCTTTTGGAATCGCCAAAGAAGGCGCTGTGGTAAACCACTCCGGCTCTTGTGCTGCATCGGCATAAGAAACGATTTTGGCAATTGGCTTTAAGTTGTATTTTTCTACTGCTTCTTCTGATACAAGGATGAGCGCAGAGGCGCCATCGTTGAGCGTAGAGGCATTGGCTGCCGTAATGGTGCCTTCTTTTTCAAAAGCGGGTCTCAACGAAGGAATTTTATCTAAAAATACGTTTTTGTATTCTTCGTCTTCCACAACCATGATAGGATCTCCTTTGCGCTGCGGCACTGATACGCCAACTACTTCGTCTGCAAAGCGCCCAGCTTGCCATGCAGCAGCCGCACGTTGGTAAGATTGAACAGCGAAGTCATCTTGATCTTGGCGTGTGATTTCGTATTTGGTGGCGCACAACTCAGCGCAGTTACCCATTGGCACTTTGCTGTAAACGTCGAGCAAGCCATCTTTAGAAATGCCATCGAGCATGGCAATGTTGCCGAATTTTGTACCGTTGCGACCGTCTAAATAATGCGGCGTTTGAGACATGTTTTCCATGCCGCCAACAACGACAATATGGTTATCACCTGCCAAAATGCTTTGCGCACCCAACATGATCGATTTCATGCCTGAAGCACATACTTTGTTGACTGTTGTACAAGGAACATTTTTACCCAAACCAGCTCCTAACGCAGCCTGACGCGCGGGTGCTTGCCCAACGCCTGCTTGCAGTACGTTGCCCATAAAAACTTCATCAATTAAAGCAGCATCAAGTTGTGCTTTTTGAAGAGCACCTTGAATGGCGGTAGCGCCGAGTTGGGTTGCTGACACACCTGAAAATGCACCCATAAAAGAACCCATTGGGGTTCGGACTGCAGAGAGGATATAAACGGTTTTTGACATGTTGATTGTTTTTGAGCCACGAATTTAAGTAAAAATGTATGTATTTTTGGCTTATGCATTTGCTATCTTCTTATTCTCTCTGGTGGATCCTCCCGATTATTTTAGTTTCGGCGGGCTTAAGCTACCTTTTTTATCGCCAAGAAACTTGGATAAATTCCAAATCCAAATACTTAAAATACACACTTTTATCCTTAAGAACATCTAGCTTTGCTTTAATTGCAATTCTCTTGCTTGGCCTCTTGTTAGAGCAAACACATTTCGAAACCGAAAAACCTGTCATCCTCACCCTCGTAGACCGTTCTTCTTCAATGCACAACTACAAAAAGAGTGCAGCGCTCGACAAACAAATTGAAGCTTATCAAAATTCGCTGAAGGAAAAATTGGGCGACAGATTTGAACTTCAGACATGGAACTTCGGTAAAAACCTTCAGGCCTCAGACCAAGGCTTTACAGATGAACAAACCAATATGGAGCTTCCTTTTGAGCAAGCTGCAAATCAATATTTAAACCGCAATCTAGGTGCAGTTGTACTGATTTCCGACGGTAACTACAATACCGGTGGGCACCCCATGTATCAGGCAGAGAACCTACCGCTTACCGCTGTTTACAGCTTGGCAGTCGGCGACACCGCACTCAAAAAAGATTTGATCTTGACCAATATTTCCTACAATGACTTGGCTTTTTTAAACAACAATTTCAAACTTGAGGTCGATCTAGAAGCGCAGCGTTTTCCTGGCCAAAACATCCAAGTCCACCTTTATGAAGACGGTAAAAAAGTAGCGACACAAAGTGCGCAATTCAGCAAGCAGCGCAGTGCTCAAACCACCCTGTCTTTTGAACTCAAAGCTAAAAAATCGGGCATCCACGAATACAAAATGGTCATAGAGAAGCACAAAGGTGAATTCTCTTATCAAAACAACAGCAGAACGGTTTACATTGAAGTCATTGACAGCCGCAGTAAAATTCTTCTTTACAGCCACGCGCCTCACCCCGATATCGCGGCCTTGCAACAAGCGCTCGCAGGCAATGAAAATTACGAGGTCATTGTGGCCAATTCCAACCAACTCAAAGGCCTTCAGCTCAACGCAATTGACCTCATTGTATGGCACGACCCCGGCAAGAGCTTTGCTTCAACTCTTTTCGAAACCGCACAAACTAAAAAAATACCTGTTTGGTATATCTTAGGTGCGCAAACCGACCAACAAACCGCAGCCAAACTACAACTTGGCTTGCAACTCGAACTGCGTCAGCAATTAGAGGAAATACAAGCTCAAGCCAACAATAGCTTTGCCCTTTACGCGCCCAATCCAGATTGGTTGAGCCTCACTCCTTTTCTTCCGCCACTGACCAAGCGTTTTGGCGAAGTAAAGGCAAATGCAGGCACGCAAGTATTGTTCACTCAACGCATTGGCAATCTTCAAAAAGATAGTCCGTTGCTCTGCTTCAATGAAAAAGAACAACAACGCCATGCCACACTACTCGGTGAGGGAATCTGGCGCTGGAGAATAAGCAATTACCAGAAAAAACAAAACCACGAAGCTTTTGATGCTTTTGTTGGTGAAATTTGCGCCTATTTATTGGTCAAAAAAGAAGGTAACGGACTGCGCGTTCAAGCACCTAAAAAACTCAGCACTTCAGAAGACTGCATCCTCAACGCCAGTTTTTACAATGAAGCCATGCAAGCCATCACGAGTCCCAAAATCAATTGGGAGCTCGACTACGAGCACAAAAAAACACGCAAAGGCAGTTTTGCCACCAAAGGCGCCTTTTACCAACAGCAGCTCGGCCGCTTGAAACCCGGTCGCTATTACTGGAAGGCTACAACCACCCACAACCAAAAGAAATACACCAAAACAGGTGCGTTTATTGTCGAAGACATCCAACTCGAACAACTAGAAGCCGCTGCACGACACAGCACACTCTTTCAATTGGCAGCGCAAACCGATGCGAAAGTTTTTGATATCGAAGCATACAAAAAACTCATCGCTCAACTCGAAAAAAGCGAAGAAATGGTGGCGCTGCGCACCGAAACCCATCAGTTTGATCCTTTGCTCGATTACTTGCTACTCTTTTTCTTATTGACAGCATTGCTGCTTGCGGAATGGTTTTTGAGAAGATACCACGGTTCTTATTAAATCTTAGCTCATGCGCGTCTTTACCATTTGTTTTTTTCTATTTCTTTCCTTGCTGAGCACTGCTCAAACCTTTCAAGACGGCGATCTTATTTTTCAGCACAGCTCCTCTCCTCAAAGTACGGCAGTTCAGCTGGCCACCAATTCCTATTATTCTCATTGCGGCCTCATTTTTTACATGAATGGAGAGGCTTATGTGTACGAGGCGATAGAACCTGTAGGCGTGCGCAAACTCGACCAATGGATTGCAAGCGGTGAAAAAAGCCACTATGCCGTTTATCGTCTCAAAGACAAATCACTGACTTCAAAAGAGTTAGAAACCATGAAAAGCTATCTAAAGGCACAACTCGACAAACATTACGACCTCGGTTTCAATTGGTCTGACAAAGAAATGTATTGTTCAGAATTGGCCTACAAAACCTACAAAGCTATTGGCGTTGAACTCTGCGAACCCCTCCCCTTGGGTTCTTTCCGCTTAGAACACCCCACTGTTAAGCGCATTTTAGCCCAGCGGTATGGCTCGGATATTCCTTACGACGAACCAATGGTTTCTCCGGGGCAACTCACTGAGTCCAAGCTCCTCTTCAAGGTGCATTAAAGCCATCATTTTATATGACATTCACGTTTTCAACCCATTCGTTTCAAGCGCTCAGCGCTCAGCAGTTATACGCGTATCTGCAATTGCGCAGCGAAGTTTTCGTAGTGGAACAAAATTGTGTGTATCAAGACCTCGACAACCTAGACCAAGATGCCTTGCATGTTTTTATACACGATCAAAACACCCTGGTTGCGTGTGCACGCATTGTGCCTGCAAATGAAAAATATCCAGTCATTTCAATTGGCAGAGTCATTGTAGCACAAACGCACCGAAACCAACAACTTGGTCATGTCCTGATGCAATACGCTATTTCGGCAATCGAAGCGCACTTTGGTGCACAAAAAATAGTATTATCTGCACAGGCACACTTGCAAGATTTTTATAAAAAGCACAACTTTGCAGCTCGAGGTGAAATCTACCTTGAAGACGGCATCCCCCATATACATATGGAAAGAAACCTATAACTCATAAACCCAGGAAATACCATGAAAAAAACCTTGTTACTCACCATCCTATCCGGTTCAATCCTCATTGGCTGTTCGAGCTCAAAAGTAAAAAAATCAGCTGCAGCGCAATTGCAAACCATCGACACCAAAGCACTCGATACCACCATTAGTCCTGCCGATGACTTTTTCTTATTTGCCAATGGCACCTGGATCGCCAATACGCAAATCCCAGCAAGTGAATCGCGTTGGGGCAGCTTCAATGAATTGGAGCAGTCCAACAATCAAAAATTGGTCGCGCTCTTGAAAGCAGCAGCAGCAAACCCTGGCGCATTGGGTTCTCAAAACCAATTGCTTGGTGCTTATTTTGTTTCCTACACAGACATGGCGCGCAGAAACGAACTAGGCTTACTGCCTATTCAAGAGGACCTCTCCCTCATTTCTGGGATTCAAAAAATTGCTGATCTTCAAGCGGTAGTCTCTAAACTTCACAAAGACGGCATTGGCGCATTTTTTGGTTTTGGCGTTGGTCAAGACCTGAAAAACGTCAATACCAATGTGGCTTACCTCGGCCAGGGCGGCATTGGCCTACCCAACAGAGATTACTATTTCGACGAAAAATACGCGGGTATCCGCAGCGCATACATCCAGCACATTGAAGCCTCCTTGGCCCTTGCTCAGATTCCAGATGCCGCCGCCGCAGCAAAAAAAATTGTTGACTTTGAGATGCAGCTTGCACAATCAATGCTGCGCCCTTCCGAAATGCGCGAACCAGAAAAAACATACAACAAGCAGGCTTTTGCTGAAGTGCTGCGCAGTTTTGGTCCGCATTTCAACTTCAAACTTTACTTGACTGAGGTGGGCTGCCTGGTTCCCGACACCATCGTTGTGAGCAATCCTGCTTTTAATATCAAACTGTCTCAACTCTGGGAAGATGTTGCCATAGAAGACCTCAAAAATTACCTTCAATGGTGTGTCATCAATCATTACGCTGGCCATTTGAACGAAGCATTTGTCAATCTCAATTTTGCATTCTACGAAGGCGTTTTATCCGGTAAGCGCGAACAACAACCCATCTACGAACAAGCCATTGAAGAAATGACCAACTTAGAAGTAGGCGAACTTTTAGGAAAAGCATTTGTCGATAAGCATTTTTCTAAAGCAGCACAAGAGCGCGTCAACGAAATGGTAGACAACCTACTTTATGTATACAAAGAGCGCATCGAACAGCTCGACTGGATGTCTGACGCCACCAAAAAAGAAGCGATCGTGAAACTCAATGCAATTGGGCGCAAACTGGGTTTCCCTACCAAATGGGAAGATTACTCTAGCCTGCGCTTCTTTTCAGATCGCTACGCGAACAACTACAGAGAAATGAGTCGTTATAGTGTCGCTAAAAATTATGCAGAGCTCGGCAAGCCAGTGGATAAAGAGAAATGGGGTATGCCTGCCCATATGGTCAATGCCTACTACCACCCCCTACTCAACGAAATCGCCTTTCCTGCAGGTATCATGCAAGCGCCATTCTTTGATGAAAAATTTGAAGATGCCGTCAATTACGGACGCATCGGCATGGTGATCGGCCACGAGTTTACGCACGGTTTTGACGACATGGGTAGTAAGTTTGCGGCAGATGGTTCTTTTACCAACTGGTGGACCGAAGAAGACCGCTTGCTCTTTGAAGAAAAAACCAAACTTTTGGGCGCCACCTTTTCTGGCTTTTGCCCAATGGAAGACCACTGTGTAAACCCCGACCTCACCATGGGTGAAAACATCGCCGACTTAGGAGGGCTTACAATGGCCTATTACGCCTACAAAAGAACCGATGAATTCAAAGCAAATGAGCTTGTAGCGGGTTTCACACCTTCGCAACGCTTCTTTATTGCTTATGCGCAACTTTGGAAAATCAAGTATACTGATGCCGAAATGAAGAAACGCTTGGCTACAGATCCGCATTCACCAGGAATGTATCGCGTCAATGGGCCACTCAAAAACTGCCCTGAGTTTTTTGAGGCTTTTCAGGTTCCTGAAGGCAGAGAGATGCGCAACGATGTTAAAAAAGTTGCCCGCATTTGGTAAGAAAATCGGCGCTTGAGAGTTGTTCTTGAGCGCCTGTTTCCATATTTTTAAAGCTGAGCATGCCTGCGGCAGCCTCTTCGGCGCCGATCATCACGACATACCCCACATTGCGGTCATTGGCGTATTTAAGCTGTTTTTGCAACTTTGCAGCACTTGGATACAATTCCGCAGCCAATCCTAAATTGCGCACTTCGCGAAGTAACTTCATGCAATAATTTGCCTCTTGTGAACCAAAATTCACAAACAAAATATCGAGTGTACGATCTAGCGCTTTAGGAAAGAGGTCGAGTTCGGTCATGACATCATAAATGCGGTCCGCACCGAATGAAACCCCGACACCAGACAAGCCTTTGAGCCCAAAAAGCGCGGTGAGGTCGTCGTAGCGGCCACCACCACAAATACTGCCCATTTTCACATCATTTGCCTTGACTTCAAAAATTGCACCAGTGTAATAATTGAGTCCGCGTGCTAGGGTCAAGTCAAAGATGAGCGCACCGCGTTGTAAACCGAGTTCGTTTATTTGCGCAAATACTTCGGAGAGTTCGTCGAGTCCTTTGAGGCCAATTTCGCTGTCTGCTAAATAAGTGCGCATGAGGTCCAACTTGGCTGCGTTTGTGCCTTCAAATTGAAAAAGCGGTTTGATTTTCTCAATAGATTGAGCGGTAAACCCTTTCTGTTCAAGTTCTGAAACCACGCCTTCTTCGCCAATTTTATCGAGTTTATCGAGCGCAACAGTGAGGTCGATGATGCGCGCTGTTTCTCCGCACACTTCTGCAATGCCACTCAATACTTTGCGGTTGTTGATTTGAATAGTAAATCCTGGCAAACCTAAATTCGTGAGTACTTCATCGAAGAGCTGAACCAACTCTACTTCATACATCAGTGCATCGGAGCCAACGACATCTACATCACATTGCGTGAACTCTTGGTAACGCCCATGTTGCGGACGATCTGCGCGCCAAACTGGCTGAATTTGGTACCGCTTGAAAGGAAAAGTAAGGTCGTTTTGATGCTGTACAACAAAGCGCGCAAATGGCACCGTGAGGTCGTAGCGCAAGGCCTTTTCAGCAAGCGAATTGGCAAAGCGCGGCAGGTTGTCTTGAGCAAGTGCATCTAAATCCGCTTTTTTCATTTTCTCGCCTGAATTCAGGATGCGGAAAATGAGGCGATCACCCTCTTCGCCATACTTTCCTAAAAGCGTGGTTGACAATTCAAAACTTGGTGTTTCAATTGGCGCATACCCATAGCGTCTGAATACTTCTTTGATGGTGGCAAACATGTAGTTGCGCTTGGCTACTTCAGTCGGAAGAAAATCGCGGGTGCCTTTCGGAATTGCAGGTTTTTGAGCCATTTTAAAAAGTGGTGTTTTGTAGATATAATTGGTAAATGACGCCATCGGAGAGTCCGATTTTAGGAACAATTAGCGTTTGTTGTGCCAAGGCCTCCAAGGCGGTAATGTATATTTTTAAAGCCGGTACGATTACATCAGCGCGATCGGGTTTGAGTTGGTATTGGTCACAGCGCGCCTCTAATGTAAGCGCAGCTAGCGCCTTGTGCAGCCCAATTAAGGAAGCGAGCGTGAGCGTTTCTTTTTGCTGAGGCGCTATCATTTTGAGTGCACGATTGATGTTGCCGCCCGTACCAAAAATAGTATGGGCTTCGTCTAGGCGCACATTGTCTTTGATCCAGGAAGAAAAATCGGCCCAACTTTGTGCATTGGTTTTTCCTTTCAAAATACGAATAGTGCCAAGCGCAAATGAACGTGCTGCCACTTTTTGACCATGTTCGAAAATACTGATTTCTGTGCTCCCGCCGCCGACGTCTACCACCACAAACTGCTGTTGTTTTTGCAATTGTAGGATTTCAAAGGAATTGAAAATGAGTTGCGCTTCTTCGTCGCCTGAAATGATGTCGATTTCTACACCGGTTTCTTGATAAATTTGCTTGGCAATTTTCTTGCCATTACTCGCTTCTCGCATGGCTGAGGTGGCAACTGCTCTGAGTGCCTTGACATCGTGCGCCGCGGCCAAAAGCTGAAAGGCTTGAATCGTTTGCTGAAATTGCAAAGCCTTTTGGGAACTGATTTTACCTTTGTCAAAAACCTCCTCACCAAGGCGCAATGGCACGCGGTAATAGGCGAGTTTTTGAAAATGAATGCGACCTTCGCTTTGATGCACGTTGGCAATCAGCAGCCTTGCGGCGTTGGTTCCGATATCGATGGCAGCAAATTTCATTTGACAAAATTAAACATTGCCTTTTGCAAACCGCAAAATATTTCGTTTATTTGTTAGCACGTCAATGAAGATCCGAGAACGACATATTTTTAAATCGAAAACAGCGCCCAAACAAGGGAGCCTCTTACTTGCCGACCCACACCTCACCGAAGACTTCTTTCAACGCGCCGCCATTTTACTCGTCGCACACGATACTTCGGAGAGTTTTGGTTTGGTGCTCAATCATCCAACAGAACTTTTACTCAGCGATCTATTTGAACACATCGAACTCGACCTTCCGATATACAATGGTGGCCCTGTAGCACCCGAACAACTTTTTTATCTCCATCGCTTTGCACACATTAAAGGTGCCACACGCGTTACCGAACACCTTTATTTTGGCGGCGACTGGCAGGAGGTTTTGACCAATGCCATTGTATTAAAAAAACCAGAAAATCACTTGCGTCTCTTTGCAGGATATTCGGGTTGGGGCGCTGGGCAATTAATAGACGAACTCGAAGATTGCGCCTGGATCTGCACAACCCTATTCCAAGACAAAGCGCTATTTACGGAAGCTCCTTCCAATTTATGGAAAAAATGCATGCTCGCACAAGCACCCAACTTGGCGATGTTCGCGCATTTTCCGCTCAATGCTTCAGACAATTAATCTAGTCAGTAGCTTGTTTTTCAGGTAATTATTGCTACCTTTGCACCTCGTTTTAAAGCGTGCCCCCTGAAGGCACCACCTATTTTTGTTTAACAACTTTCTGATATTCAGGGTATTGGAAATACAAATTTACCGCCTTATGGCTAAAAACTTTGAACCGCAGGGAACTGCAGATTTTGATTGGGAAGCACTCGAATTAGATGGCTACAATCAAGTAGAACGCTCTGAACTTGGAGATCGCTACGAAAAAACCTTGACTTCTATCATGGAAAAAGAAGTAATTCAAGGTACAGTTGTCATGATCAACAAAAAAGAAGTAATCATCAATATTGGTTACAAATCTGAAGGTGTTGTTGCTGCCAACGAATTCCGCTACAATCCAGAGCTCAAAGCTGGTGACGTTGTAGACGTTTATGTTGACTGTCTCGAAGACAAAACAGGTCAATTGATCGTTTCTCACCGCACTGCTCGCATGCACAGCGCTTGGATCCGCGTCAACGACGTATTGCGCACAGGTGAAATCATCACTGGTTATGTTAAATGCAGAACTAAAGGTGGTCTTATCGTGGACGTATTCGGAATTGAAGCATTCTTACCAGGATCTCAAATCGACGTGAAGCCTATCCGCGACTACGATATCTACGTTGGTAAAAACATGGAATTCAAAGTTGTCAAAATCAATGAAGAATTCCGCAACGTTGTTGTATCTCACAAAGCGCTTATCGAGGCAGAACTCGAAGAACAAAAGAAACAAATCATCTCTGGTCTCGAAAAAGGACAAGTTTTGGAAGGTGTGGTTAAAAACATTACTTCATACGGTGTCTTCATCGACCTCGGTGGCGTTGACGGCCTCATCCACATCACTGACCTTTCTTGGGGACGCGTTACGCATCCAGAAGAAATGCTTGAATTGGATCAAAAAATCAATGTGGTTATCCTCGATTTCGACGACGACAAAAAACGCATTGCACTTGGCTTGAAACAATTGCAACCACATCCATGGGATTCACTCGACACCAACCTCAATGTTGGCGACAAAGTCACTGGTAAAGTTGTTGTAATGGCAGACTACGGCGCATTCATCGAAATCGCTGCTGGTGTTGAAGGCCTCATCCACGTTTCAGAAATGAGCTGGTCACAGCACCTTCGCTCTGCTCAAGACTTCCTTAAAATTGGCGACAGCGTAGAAGCAGTGGTACTTACCCTTGACCGCGAAGAGCGCAAAATGTCTCTTGGTATCAAACAACTGATGCCAGATCCATGGAACGACATCGAAATCAAATACGCAGTTGGCACACGCCACAGCGCTAAAGTTCGCAACTTCACCAACTTTGGTGTATTTGTAGAACTCGAAGAAGGTGTAGATGGTCTTATCCACATCTCTGACCTTTCATGGCAGAAAAAAATCAAGCATCCATCTGAATTCTGCAAAGTAGGAGACGCTATGGAAGTGCTTGTTTTAGAAATCGACCGTGACAACCGTCGCATTTCTTTGGGTCACAAACAACTCGAAGAAAATCCTTGGGATGTATTTGAAAACACATTCTCTGAAGGAAGCGTACACAGCGGTACTATCATCGACATGAAAGACAAATCAGGTATCGTTGCTTTGCCTTACGGCGTAGAAGGTATCTGTCCGTCTAAGCACCTTCGCAAAGAAGATGGTTCTAACGCCAAAGTTGAAGAAACCCTTGACTTCAAAGTCATTGAATTCAACAAAGACGCTAAGAAAATCGTTTTGTCTCACACCCGTCTATTTGAAGAAGGTGAAGACAAACCATCTACTCCTAGCAAAGGCGGCAAGAAACCAAGCGGTAATTCTACCGACCAAGCAGTGAAAGCGATCAACCAAAGTGCAGAAAAATCTACACTCGGTGACCTCGATGCACTTGCTGAATTGAAAGAAAAAATGGAACGCGGCGAATAAGCCGATCCAAATCCAATGAAAGGGGGCTTCGGCCCCCTTTTTTATTGCTGTCTTTCTCAAATTATACTTAACTTTAGCGCCTGAAAGATGGGAACAAATCAAATTTCAACAACCGTAAAAGATATTTTTGCTGCCTACCTCGAGCAAAATAGCCACCGCAAAACTCCGGAGCGCTTTGCCATACTCGCAGAAATCTATGCCTACGACGGCCACTTTGATGTCGAATCACTGTACATCAAAATGAAAAACCACAATTACCGTGTTTCCCGCGCAACACTTTACAACACCATCGAACTACTCCTTGCCTGTAATTTGGTCCGCAAGCATCAATTTGGCAAAAATTTAGCTCAATTTGAAAAATCCCATGCTTCAAAGCAGCATGACCACCTCATTATTACAGATACGGGAGAGGTAATTGAATTTTGCGATCCCCGCATCCAACAAATCAAAGCAACCATAGAAGAACTTTTTGGTGTAGATGTCCAACACCATTCGCTCTATTTTTACGGAATCAAAAAAAACAAGCTCGACTAAATGGAAGTACAGGTTTTACAAAACGGACCCTTGAGTATCCTCAAGTTGCAGGGACGCTTCTTCACAGAAAGTGACCGAGAAAATGCCATCGAAAAACTCGATCAAATTGACAACTGGAATTTAGTTATCGATTTGTCTGAACTCGAATACATCAATTCTACCGGAATTGCTTTTTTAGTCAAAACGCTGACGCGTTCTAGGCTCAATTTAGGCGATACCGTGCTTTATCAGCCAAACACACAACTCAATAAAATATTTGAACTGACCCGTATGGAACACATATTTGGGATTTTTCAAGATTTCGAACAAATTAAAACGTTTTTTGAACAACAATCATGAAGGTAGACGTACTATTAGGCTTACAATGGGGAGATGAAGGCAAAGGAAAAATTGTCGATGTACTCACACCTTCCTACGACATTATTGCCAGATTTCAAGGAGGCCCGAATGCTGGTCACACCCTAGAGTTTGAAGGAATCAAACATGTTTTGCACACCATTCCATCCGGAATTTTTCATCCACACGTCATCAATCTTGTGGGCAATGGTGTCGTTATTGACCCCGTTGTTTTTAGCGCAGAACTTGACAAACTCAAACCTTTTGGCATTGACTTCAGTTCAAGACTTTTGCTTTCTAAAAAAGCGCATTTGATTTTGCCGACACATAAATTATTAGATGCGGCTTCTGAGCAAGCAAAAGGCAAAAACAAAATCGGATCGACCTTAAAAGGGATTGGCCCCACTTACATGGACAAAACAGGTCGAAATGGCTTGCGTGTAGGCGACATCTTTTCGCCAAACTTCATGGAAAAATACCAAGCCCTCGTTGAAAAACACGAAGGTATTTTGGTACATCACACCGACTTCACCTACGACTTAGCTGCACTCGAGCAACCTTGGTTTGCTGCAATTGAAGTGCTCAAAACACTCCAAGCCGTAGACTCCGAGCACTACCTCAATCAGGCGCTTCAGAACGGCAAAAAAGTATTGGCTGAAGGTGCGCAAGGCACTATGCTCGACATCGATTTCGGCACTTATCCGTTTGTGACGTCATCGAACACCGTAACTGCCGGTACCTGTACTGGATTAGGAATTGCCCCAACCAAAATTGGTTCCGTGATCGGTATTTTTAAAGCCTACTGTACCCGCGTTGGTAGCGGCCCCTTCCCTACCGAACTCAACGACGCCGTTGGCGAACTCATCCGCAAAGAAGGCAGTGAATTTGGCGCCACCACCGGCAGACCGCGCCGTTGTGGCTGGCTAGACCTCGTTCAGTTGCGCTATGCCATTATGGTCAATGGTGTTACAGAACTTGCCATGATGAAAGGCGATGTACTGGGCATCTTCGAACACATCAATGTATGTACGCACTACCTCATTAACGGTGAAAAAGTAAGCGATTTCCCATACGATGTTACAGATCTAGAAATAGAACCTGTATACGAACAGCTCGAAGGATGGCACTGCGACCTCACCGAACTAGAAAACTTTGAATCAGCTCCTGCGCCACTCAAAGATTACGTTACGTACTTAGAAGCACAATTAAACGTTCCTATTCGCGTTATTTCTGTTGGGCCAGACCGCAAACAGACGCTCCAAAACTAACATGAAACAACCGATCAGTAGCCGAATTGCATTCCTTTGTGGTGCGCTTCTGTCATTGATTCAAGTTTTTAGTCAAGGTCAGCTTCAATTGCTACCTGGTACAGAAAAAATCTATGCCATCGAAAATGGTGTACACCGTTTAGTGGGCACCGTGAGTTTTGCCTACCAAGGCAATACCATGTATTGTGACTCCGCGCACTACAATGAAAAAGCAAAGAATGTGCGTGCTTATGGCAATGTGCACATCCAAAAAAATGGCGTCAATCTTTACGCAGATTCTATCTTTTACGCCGAGAAAGAAAAATACGCCAAACTTTGGGGACACGTCAAAGCCCGAGACAACGCCTACAAAATGTCGGCAGATTCCATGGATTACGATGCCAAAAAAGGACGTGCCATTTTTAGGAGTGCCGGAAAAATAGAATCCACAGTTTCAGATGAACGCATCACTTGCCAGCGCGGCTACTTTTACCCCGGTAACGGATCTTTCTTTTTCAGCGGCAAGGTACATTATTCTAAAGCAGACCTCGATGTCAAGACCGACACCCTACAATTTGCCTACGAGCAGCAAAAACTCTATTTTTTAGGTCAAACTCAACTGCGCAACGACAGCACCCAAATTTATTGCCAGAAAGGTTGGTATGATGTCCAAACAGAAGCTGGCGCCCTGTATAAACATGCCGAGATTTACAAAAAAAACTATATCATCAAAGGGGATACCCTACTGATCAACACAAAACTAAATGATTACGAAGGCCGGGGAGCGGTTTATTTCAAAGACCTCAACCAACAATTGGCCCTACTCGGCGAAAAGGCCATTTTCAGCGATACCAAACACAGCGCGTATGTTACAGGATCAAGTTTGGGCTTTCTCAAATACCAAGAAGACACCCTATACTTTCATGCAGATACCCTTTATTTGGAACGAGATACACTCAACCGTTCCAAATATTTAAGTGCCAACAAGAATTTTCGTTTCCTCCACCCCGACCTTCAGGGCATTGCCGACAGCACGCGTTTTTCTTTTGATGAACAAGTGTTAAAAATGTCCTATCACCCCATATTATGGGCTCAAACCGGAGAATTAAAGGGAGAGGTAGCAGAAGTCTATTTCAAGGACTCGATTATGGAGTATGTCGAACTCAATCAAAATGCCACTGTCTTATTGGCACTCCCAACAGATAGCTTATTCAATCAAATGGCTGCAGCAAAAATTGTGGCGCTTTTCGATACCACAGGTAAGTTAAATAGCGTTACGGCCACCGGACAAGCCTGGACTATTTTCTACCCCATTTCTGAACAAAAAATCAACGATACACTCATCGAAATGAAACGCGAGGGTCTCAACCGCTTATTTGCAGAAAAATTAGTTGTGGAGCTGCGCTCAGGAGAAGTAAAAGAGATCACCTATTTTGATCAGCCCGATGGTGTGTTTTTTCCGATGGATCAAATTGACCCTAAAGAAAAATGGATCAAGGGATTTAAATGGAACCCCGCACTGCGGCCTCAAAACGCCACACAATTGCGCAAAGATACTAACTGAGTTCTTCTGAATCTACGGCGGCATCCCAACGCGTCACACTCTTGACACCTTCCACTTGTTCGAATTTGCGTGTGAGTTGCTCGAGTTGTGCGGTATCAAAGACCAACACTTTGATCCGACCTTCAAAAACACCATCGTTTGTTTCAAAAGAAATACTCTTCATGTTGATGTTGTTCTGCTTGGAGATGATTTCAGTAAGTCGGTTCACTAAACCAATTTGGTCAATTCCAATGATGCGTATGGCTGCTACACGCTCCACAAGAGCGCTGCTTTGCCAACGGGCTTTTAGGCAGCGATAAGCAAGCTTAGACAGCAAATGAACCGCATTCGGACAATTGAAACGGTGGATTTTAATCCCTGAGGAGATGGTGATGAAACCAAAAATAGAGTCGCCTGGAATAGGACTACAACACTTGGCTAGCGTGTAATCAAAGCCTTTGAAGTCTTCACCGATGATGATGGTGTCGGTATCGGTATTGATGCCCTCATTGAGGAGGTCTTCGTCAGA
>CALJTX010000034.1 GCA_937975705.1 uncultured Flavobacteriia bacterium
TTGGTGACTACCTATATAGTGCTGAATATACCTTTTCTAAAAATGAATTAAAACATTTTTAAAAAGCTGGACGCTTGCGATCGTTCCTTATGTGCTTTGGCTCTTCGTTGCAACGAGTTTAAACGCTTATATCTTTTTCAAGATGTAAGCCACTCCCAATTCTTTTACCTGCACCAAATAAACACCTGGCTCCATCTCAGAAAGGTCAATTTGGGTTTGCGCATCGAAAGCCTGTTGCAAGATGAATTTACCTGAGATGCCATAAACAGCGACTGTCCCTTGTTCTATACCTTTGATAGAAAAGCTGGTATTCGTCGGATTCGGATAAACCACTACCCCTTGCTGTGCGGGATTTTCTAGGCCAACAAAACCATTGATATTAAAGGTGGTGTTGGTAATGATGGCAGGGTTGAAATCGAAATAAATGTAAGCCGTGTTTTCGATAACTGAATTCAATGGCAAATTTGTATTTTCTTTGATGGAATAAGTGACATAGCCCTGACTTGCATCCAAATTAGTGCTTGAAGGTTGCAATTGAATGCCGCTGAAACGAAAGACGATTTCTCTCGTGCTTGGATCAATGGTATAGCTCACAGGATGTTTCGCATCAAGCAGTTTAAAGGTGGGTAAATTGAATTGCGGCGCAATGGTATCGCGAATGACCACATTCAGGGCTGGATAATTGCCATCGTTCTGAAAACGAACGGTATACCCCAGGGTCTCTTGCTCAAAAGGCATTAACATGGTGGGTTGGTGACATTGTTTGTCATTGGGATCATATGAGTTTAATACTACAGTACTAAATTCTGATTGATTATACTGCATATTCATTTCTCCTTGAGCAAGTACACTCACTGAAAAATTGAGAACAGTGCCAGCTGGTGTGTTCCCTGCAAAAGCGCAAGGAAACGCATAGGTCATGCAGCCCGATAAATACGGATCGTAAATAGTGACGGTGTCATTTTGAAAAGTTGCACTTGGCAAATTGGTTAAATCCGGTGCAAGGCCAGCAGGCAAGGCAATTTTAACCACACTATTGGCCACATTTCCGCAAGACACATTGCATACCTGTACACTTACATTGCCACTTTGAACAGGTGCTAAAAATTGAAAAGCTGCTGCTGAAGTCACCTCTAAATCGGGAACGACACCATTGCCAAGGCAATTTAAAGTCATGTTCATCGGGACTCCTAAAGCCATGCCACTCGGATCAAAAGCACTTATAACAAAATCGGGAGAAGTTTGTGTATAAGCGTGGTTTTGCAACCAACTACTGCTCACCCCCACGGTATAGGGTGTATTATTCACATCCAATTCAGTATAGTAAGGGTTCCCGAATGAATTCTGCGGATAAATCGTCGTGACCACACCTGCGTTATCCGTGATATCATAAGGTACATTTTGTAAAAAGTTACCACTCGGATTTAGCATTGAAATGACATTGAAGTAACCACAAGCGCTCGTATTGGCAATGACCCATTCAATCGTTGAACTACCTGCGAGTTGCCCACCTGCAGTTCCACTTGTAACTGTAACGAGCGCATTGTAAATTCCGGCCTGTGTGTAGTCGTGTTCAAAGATGTAGCAGTTCTGACTATTCGGCGCCGAAAAAACGATTTGAGAATTGGTTGTGCCATCGGCCCAATCTACCGTAATCTCTGCACCAGACTCAGGCAAAGCACCCGTTGTGGTACACACCGACATATTGGAATGACAACCAATACCCGGAATAGAATTGTACAATAAATTAATGGCATTGACTTGCGCGTAAAGTGCATTTGCACTGATAATCAAGGCGCTAAGGAATAGTAAGACAGTTTTCAAAATAAGGAGTTTTTAAATGATTCCCTTCACTGACGTTGGCGTTTGAAAATTGGTTGCATTTAACCTGTTTTTACGTCAAACGCTCTACAATCTCCTTATGCTCAGGGTAAGCCAAAAGCAGTGTGTCGCGCGCGAAGAGTTCGAAATCGCTGAAATCGAAGCCGG
Organism: uncultured Flavobacteriia bacterium; assembly: GCA_937975705.1. GTDB lineage: Bacteria > Bacteroidota > Bacteroidia > Flavobacteriales_D > Crocinitomicaceae > UBA952. The sequence goes on from CALJTX010000034.1 coordinate 1,990, forward strand.
GGGCAACGGCGCAGGAAACTAAGGAGAAGCTGTCTTTTGCTAGAACGGTGCTGCCGAAAATGGTGTCTTTGGGGATCCAGAGAAAGGGTTGCTGGCCTTTTGATAAATCGAGCCCGAGGTGGTGTTGCACGTGGCCGTGCTCAGAAAGTGTATGCACAATTAAAGGACCACCCGCATGAAAATACCAGAGTTCGTCGCTTTTGATGCGGTGAAATCTAGACACATTCTCTGAAGTCAACAAGAAATAGATGGATGTCAAGAGATTGCGTTCCTCGCCTTCTAATGAGCGCTCAGATCGATAGGTTTCTTTGTAGAATCCGCCTTCGGGGTGTGGCAAAAGATTTAATTCTTCAATGAGGTGTTGCATTTGTGTCATGCTCAAAAGTAAGCAATCTTATAACCCGATATATTTCAAAAACTCGTTTTTGGTCGCTTCGTTTTCAAATTTGCCACAGAAGTTTGCGGTAACCGTGCTGCTATTCACATCTTTTACGCCTCTTGAAGAAACACAGAGGTGTGTGGCGTCGATAACAACGGCAACATCTTCTGTTTCCAATACTTTTTTGAGGGCGTTGGTGATTTGCATGGTGAGGCGTTCTTGCACCTGCGGGCGCTTGGCAAAATGCTGCACTACCCTATTGATTTTAGACAAGCCAATTACCTTTCCGGAAGAAATGTAAGCTACGTGGGCTTTACCAATAATCGGCACGAAGTGGTGCTCGCAATTCGAGTAGAATAAAATATTCTTCTCGACAAGCATTTGGTTGTACTGATATTTGTTTTCGAAGAGTTTGATGTCTGGAAAGTTTGCAGGGTTGAGGCCGCTAAATATTTCTTTCACATACATTTTGGCAACGCGCTTTGGTGTGCCATTGAGGCTGTCGTCTGTGCGGTCTAGCCCGAGTAAATCCATGATTTGACCAAAATGCTGGGCGATTTGTTCAATTTTTTGGTCGTCGGAAAGTACAAATGCGTCTGATCGGAGAGGTGTTTCTACGGAGGTACTCACGTGTTCGTCGCCCATTTCGTCGATGAGGATGTCAATTGTATCGTTTTTGACCTTGATACCGTTTTGTTTCATGTTTGAGTTTATTATTTAAACAAAATGATAGCGCTTATGTTCGAGCTCAATCGAAAAAATCATTTAACAAATTTTTAAGTTGATAATAAGCAACTATTCCTCCGATTTTCACGTCCTTTGCGGATACAAAAAATAATCACGTGAAAAAATCCATCTTATTAGTGGCTATCGCCCTAGCTTTCAATTCTTTTGCACAATCTGTAAAAGGGGAGCAAATCACTTACACTTATGTTAAGCTTCCGAGCAACCCTGTTCAGCCTAAGCCTACAGCTTACACCGCAACAGTTACTGCAGCTTACGAAGCTGAAAACCAAAAATTAATGGCGCAATACGAAGCGGACAAAGCACAAGCTGAGGCCGACTACCAACGCGAAATGGCTGACCTTCCTAACAAACAAAAGGCTGCCGACGACAAATTTGAGCGCGAGACCAAAGCGTGGAATGAAAAATCTACCGCTTCTAAAATCATCGAAAAACAAGTCCTGAACGAGAACAACAAGCCTGTTAAAGACTACGTACCGCAACCATACCGCCGCACTATCCCGATGCCCGTAATGAAAACAGCTTATGACTACAATTCATTGGCTTCTACTTACCTCTTCATTGACGGTTTGCAAAAAGGTGCTGCAAACGCACTCAACTATACGGTTACGCTACAAGGATTCGAATCTACACCTGCTAAAATCGTCTCTGAAGTCAAAGATGAAGTATCGCGCAAAGATGGTGTTAGTACCACTACAAAGGTGACTTACTACCACATCGAATTCACTTACCGCCACGCCATGAGTTTCCGTGTCACCAACGCGATCAACCAAGAAATTTATGCCGCTGCTCCGGCAGAATTCACTGAATTTAAACTTTACAAAGGCACCGCTTCCAAAACACAACCTTCAATGGATGTAAGCGCTTTGCTCAAGCAAATGGAAGACAAATGCTTGCAAGACAACCTTAAAGTGATCAACCACATGGTCAATGACCGCATTGGATATGAGCGCACTGAAGAAACTTTCGAAATGTATTATGTGAAGTCTAAAAATGAGTCACACAATGACATCCAAGATGCGTTTAACGCCGCCAATCTCGGCTTTAAAATGCTCGGTACCAACGAAGCGCAAGGTGCCATGAAACTCAATGAAGCCATCACTATCTGGAACAAAGCACTTGAAGAGTCTGACATCGAAAACAAAAAAGCACGTATCGACAAAGACATCACCGTAGCCATTTACTTCAATCTACTCGAGGCCTATTTCGCTTTGCGCAATACAGCTGCTGCAGACGAAATCCTCAAAACGATGGGCCGCATGGACATCTCTAACCGCGACAAAAAACAGCGTGAGGCGTATGAGCAAGCGTATATCGACCTCAAATTGCGCATGGCTGCAAACGGATTGTAAGACTCCCGTATCTTCGTCCTAAATGAAAATACTGCTGCTTTTTTTGTGTTTGAGTTTGGGGCTAAAGGCGCAGCTTTACAAAGACCCAAGCCAAAGTACCAACGCGCGTGTTGCCGACCTCCTTGGTCACATGACACCAACAGAAAAAGCTTGGCAACTCTTTATGGTCCCTTCGGACTTTGATACCACTAAATGCCGTTTTACCGACGGCATTTTTGGTATACAATTGTTTGCTTCAGCACTTTCAGATCCCAATCAACAAATCCTGAACTATTCCAGTTCGAATACCAACCTTGAACTCATAGGGCGGGCCAATGCCATTCAAAAACACTTTATTGAAAATACACGCCTTGGTATTCCCATTATCTTTTTTGACGAAGGCTTGCACGGATTGGTGCGCGCCCAGGCCACGAGCTTTCCGCAAGCAATTGGCCTAGCGGCTACTTTTGATCCGGAGCTCGTGAGCAGCGCGGCAGCGCATATTGCGCGCGAAGCGCGCCTGATTGGCGTACGGCAAGTATTGAGCCCTGTGCTCAATTTGGCTACAGACGTACGCTGGGGCCGCACCGAAGAAACCTTCGGCGAAGACCCTTACCTTGCCAGCCAAATGGGCGTCGCCTTTGTGCGGCCCCTAGAAAGCGCCGGCGTGGTGTGTACGCCCAAACATTTTGTAGCCAACGTTGGCGCCGGCGGCCGCGACTCCTACCCGATTGGCCTCAGTGAACGCGCCCTTTACATGAGCCACTACCGCCCATTTATGGCTGCATTTGAGCAGGGAGGCGCCCGCTCTGTCATGACTGCATACAACTCACTAAACGGCTATTCGTCATCAAGTTCAGCTACATTACTTCAACAAACACTCAAATCAGATTGGCACTTCAAAGGCTTTGTCATTTCAGACGCCAATGCGGTGGGTGGCGCGCTGGTTTTGCACCGAACGGCTCAAGGTTATGGAGAAAGCGGTTTGGACGCGCTTAACGGCGGCTTAGATGTTATTTTCCAGACCGATTGCGCCCATTTTGAGCTCTTTGCACCCGGCTATTTTTCAGCAGCACTCGCGCAATCGCGCATCGATTCAGCAGTAGCCCGGGTCTTGCGCGTCAAGTTTGAACTTGGGCTATTTGAACAGCCTTACTTGGAAATTCCTAAGGAAAAAGAAATGCAAAAGTTGCTTACCGACGGATTCACCATCGCTCAACACTGCGCAGAAGCCTCCTTCGTTTTATTGAAAAATGAGCCACAAAAAGACCTTCAACCCATTTTACCACTTGCCAAGGACAGCAAAATTTTACTCCTTGGTGAAGCTGCCGCAGAAGTCAAACTAGGTGGCTACAGCGGAAAAGGTTATCAAAATGTAAGTATCAAAGATGGCTTGCAAGCAGCATTTGGACTCAAAAATGTCAGTTATTATGCGTTGCCTGAAAAACCTTGGGTATCCAATGAAGTTGTACTCGGAACTCAAAATAAATGGTTTGAGATTCCCAACGGATTCAACGCCAATTATTTCAATAACCCAACACTGTCAGGAGCACCTGTACTCAGCAGAACTGAAAATCAAATTGACTACCACTGGACACTCTATGGGCCAAGTGAGCTCACTGGCAATGGTTTTTACGCTGCGCGCTGGGAAGCTCAATTGATTGGTAAGCAAAACACGACGCTCGAACTCGGTTTGACTGGCAACGATGGCTTTCGTTTGTACCTCAACGACACCCTCCGCATAGACCAATGGGAAAAACAAGGTTTTCACCAAAGAAAAGTAGCTATCGATGTCAAAGAAGGGCAACAGTATCAATTGCGCATTGAGTTTAGAGAACCACAAGGCAATGGCCGGATCAAACTTTTTATTGAAGATCCTGACGCTGAATACAATCAGTTCTATGTAGAGATAGAAAAGGTTTTGGACAGCGATGTTGCGGTCATTGTGGCAGATTACCCAGAAGGCGAATTCCAAGACCGCTCCTCCTTAGCACTTGCTCCTGCGCAAGTTACACTCATTAAAGAAATCAAGGCCTGCGGCATACCTGTTGTGGTGGTTCTTGTTGGGGGCAGTGCCGTCACCATGACAGAATGGCAAGACGACGCATCGGCAATCCTTTACAATTGGTACAGCGGAGAAGCCGGCGGCCTGGCACTCGCCAATATGCTCACAGGTAAAGTGAATCCGTCGGGCAAACTACCGTTCACCATTCCGCAGCACGAAGGCCAGCTACCTTTGAGCTATTGGCACGAAGCAACGGGCCGCGGCGACGACTACGTCAATGGCAGCGGAGAACCCCTCTACCCTTTTGGGTATGGCCTGAGTTATACACAATTCGCATATAGCCTATTCAAAATGGAGCAAAACAAATTCTCTTTGAATAACAGCGAAGACACGATCGCATTTTCTTTTCTTATTGAAAACACCGGTCAGTACGACGGCGCTGAGGCCATTCAGTTTTATATCAAACCCATCTACAGTAAGGAGACCTTGCCCGTCCAATACCTCATCGACACCAAAAAAGTTCAACTGAAAAAAGGTGAAACGATGGCTTTCATCTCCTATAAAATTCCGCTGTCCAAGCTAGGTATTCCTACAGGGCCGAGCTCCACAGCTTACCCAACCCAATTTAGACTTCAAATCGGCAGCTCTTCCAAAGACATACGCCTCCAATCGCCAATCCTTCAAATTCAAAATTAATGCGTCTCTTAATCCTTTCTTTTTCGCTCTTTCTTTCCAATATAATGCTAGGGCAAGATACGCTGCGCGCGCTTTTCATCGGCAATAGCTATATGGGGGTCAACAACTTGCCACAGATGGTGCAAGACCTCAGCAGCTCGCTCGGAGATGTGCTCATTTATGACAGCAACACGCCAGGCGGTCAAACCTTTCAAATGCAGGCCAATAACCCTGTCAATTACCAAAAAATGGCAGCGCAAGAATGGGACTACATTATTTTACAGGGCCAAAGTCAAGAGCCAAGCTTTCCATATGACCAAGTGAATAGCCAAACGCTACCTTACGCAGTGCAGTTGGCAGATAGCGCCAAAGCCATTCAACCTTGCAGCCAAGTCAATTTCTTTATGACTTGGGGGCGCCAAGACGGCGATTCGCAATGGGACTCCATCAACACCTTCGACAAAATGAACACACGCCTGCGCGACGCCTATTTGCGCATTGCCGATTCTGCCGACGCAGCAGTTTCTCCGGTTGGCGTAGCTTGGAAATACGTCCGTGACAACTACCCAGTAATCAATTTATACCAACAAGACGGCTCCCACCCGAGTTTAACGGGCTCTTATTTGGCCGCCTGTGTATTTTATTCGGCGCTTTACCACAAACCAAGTACAGGCAGTGCCTACAATCCAGGAATTGACCACGCAGACGCTTTGCTGATCCAGCAAATTGCCAGCTCAATCGTTTTAGATAGCTTGCCCACATGGAAGTTAGTGCATCCGGATAGTACACTGCAGGCGAACGTGAGTTACTCAAGTATTCCTGGCGCAAGTTTATTGAGTTTCTCTGCCACTGCAAATCAAGACGCCAACTACACTTGGTATTTCCCAGACATGACCACAGAAATTGGCGCCAATGTGGGCTTTGAATACAATATTGGCACGTATCAAGTCATGCTCATCGCAGAAGGGCTTTGCGATACCGATACAGTACTCGTTGATGTCAATATTTCAAGTGCTGGTCTTTCTACACCTTGTGCTATACAATGGAAATGGATCAGCCCTGTTCAAATTGAAATCTATAGCTCTTCAATGGTAGAGATTCAGGCAATAGACCTCATGGGTAAGGTCCTTGGATGTCAAAGCGAAACTATGCAGCAGGGCAGCAGAATTACCTTTGCTGCAAATACTTCTTTTTTAAGCATCCGTACACCAAACGAAACAATCACATTAAGGGTTCCTTACCTACTCAATTGAGCATTTTAGAACGCGAGAAGTATGTTGCTTCCGTGATCACGATCGGATTGGGATTGTACCATTTGACGAAATAACCAAAGTTGGTTTGGTTCTCTTTGCGCCATTTTTCGAACTGGTCGTTAGGCGCTTGACTAAACGCCCAGTAGTGGTAGCATTCAAAGAAGTTCATGTCGTCGATACTTTGCCAAAACTCAAAAAGTTGCACTGGAAACTGCTTGGCATACTCACTTTGCAACCAATTTGTCATAAATGCTTTTCTGATGTTCAGCAAAGAAGCCACATTGATACTTGCTTTTTTATTGTTGAGTTGGTACTGCGCTGCGGCATTTGCAAGGGTAGATTCGAAAGCCATCGTAAACGGAGTCATGTCTTGAGCAAAACTTGTTCCGACGCCGTCTTTTCCAAATACAATAGCGTTTTGGTAGGTTTGGTACAAAATGGCGCTCATCTCGCGGGTGCGTTGGGTATTGCGCTCTAGATTGATGAAGATTTCACCGTAAATGACACCCCAGATTTCATTTTCAGAATTGCAATAAATGCGTGCCAAACGGTAATAGTTTGAAGGGTATTCCGGATCCATTTGAATGCCTTTTTCGTAATATGGAATCGCTTTCTCGGTTTCTCCTTTGATCAAAAAGATATTGCCAGACTCTACATACAAGCGGCCGCTGTGCGGAAAGCGCTCCATGCCTTTGGCGTAGGTTGCCAAGGCTTCGTCTGAGTTGCCCATGATATCTTGACTGTTGCCAATCATTTGCCAAAGCTGATCAGTGGCCTCGGGATGGTCGGTTTGGGTTTGCATAATTTGTACCGCCTTCGCGTAATCCTTTTGCATGTAGTAGCTATAAGCATATTCGTACCAAGCGTCGTAATTGGTAGAATCTTGCTTCAAAACGCCCTCTAAAATGACACGGCTCTGCGAAAAATTGCCGGCGTCCATTTCTTTGATGGCTTCATTGATTTCTTGACTCGCAGGATTTTCTTGTGCAAAAACCTGTAAAAAGCCAACTGTAAAGAGGAGGGTAAAAATGAATTTCATGGTAAGGTAATTTCTAATTGGTATGCATATGGTTTAAAAGTTTGGAGCATTACTTTGCGTGAAGATGATGTTTGCCAAAAAACACGTCTTGCTCCACAAAGATGCGCGATTTTAGCCAAAAAACTCCTAAAAGGGTAAATTTTGCCAATTTGATAACCTAGAGAAAGATAAGCCATGCCGTTTTTGGTCTCGAGTATGACGTAGGTATGGGAATAAGTAGGCAACGAAGATAAAACCGCCTGACTATAGAGCTGTGTATTCAAAATAGGCCAAGCTGCTGTATAACTTTTGTGTCGCTTGAGCTGCCCTTTGACTGCCCCCCATTTGGCATTGTAATACTTTTTACTCTTGGGGTCCAGGGCGAAAAAGGTGTTGGACTCCGCAAAAACCTGACAGACATCGCTGTACATTGGGCCTTGATACGCAAAACGCTGATCGCCGTCTATGGATATATCTATCGGTGATCCTTCTTCGTTGTGCCAGCGAAATGCGTACTTGAAATAAGCTGTACAAACATGCGGTTGGTATTTGATTTGGTAAGCCCTCCCCGATGAGGCTGGCTCATTAATAACAAAAAGTTGCTTGAAACTATCCCCTGGGTCCAGGCTCCAAAACTGCATGTATTTGTGGTCTACGGCAGCAGAGTCTTGGAGCACTAAGTTGTAGGTGGTGTCTAGTGTCCACTTCATGGTTTGAGCGCGCTCATAGGCAAACACCTCAAACAAACCCATCCCAAGTTGCGGATGCCCAGGCACCAAAATACTATTGTTTAATACAGATTCATTTTTGATTTCTAATTCGAGCACTGTATACTGATCAGAAAGTGTGGGCACTTGCTTCAATGTCAGTCTGAGTTCTACAGGAAGTAGATCTGCACGCAGCAAAGAAATGCTACTTATAAATAGGATGCTCCAAATCAGTCGTTCCACATATAAAATTTAGGAGTGGTCAGTTGTTCGATATTCAGTTCTTCTTTGGTATACTGATGATTAAATATTTCAATTTCCATATCTGGATAGATAATCAGTGTGAGAGAACTCGTCGCATAAGCACTTAAATCCATCCAAATCAGGTTGCCTTTGCGGCGCAAATTGATGCGCAGAAAATGATTGTATTCGCGCAGGTAGTTGTATTCTGTTTGCGGAAGCGGTTCAAATTGTTCGGGAATGAACCGATAAGCCAACTCAACTAGGGCCGCGATCTCTTTCTTGGAAAACTGAAGGGAGTCTATGCGTTGTATTTTGATCAGCCGGTCTAAGCCCTGTTTGGTTTCTAGAGTTAGACTAGGCAGGTCTTTTCTTTTATTGACCGATGCATATTTTGGATGAGGAATGCCCTTTTCATAATAGCGTTCAAAAATCAAGCGCCCTGTTGCATCGTATTCGCGACACCAACCATCTCTCAGACCTGCTGTATAGCTGTAAGCAAGCAATAACTTACCGGTTGAATCTAATTCTTGATAAGGGCCATGCAAGCTATCAGAAATAGTATGTAAGGTGCGGGTTTTGATACCGTTTGACGCATAAAATTCTTTGTAGCATTCTTTGTTTTTGTAAAGCACCGTATTTTGTAGTTGGCCATTAGGGTAATATTGTTCTATAGACTGACTAAAAAAGCCATCTTGGCGGGTTTGAGCTATGAAAACACTTTCAGGTACTTTGTTAGGATACCATCGGCGGTTTTCGCGATAAGTATCCAAGCCCTTTTCCCTGTAAATTTCTAAACGCTGGGGGTCTCCATTGGCATAAAATTGTATCATGGTGGTGTCCTGTCCTTTTCGGTAGTCTCTTTTCCAATTTAATTGTCCGCTGTCATACCACCAAGTTTCAACGCCTTTGGTGCGTTCCAACATATAGATATCGACATCATGGGTCTTTCCCCCCTGAGGAGTCCACTCGCGCAAATAGCCTGTTCCGCTGACGTCAAGCACTTGCTCTAGCGTGAGCTGACCGTTGTCGGCCCATTCTTTTTTGTTGGGTTCAAATGGATGCGCAGTTTCAAGATCATAGCGATACCAATAAGCCTGCTTTCCATTTGCATGCCAGCCCTTCCACAAACCGACTTGAATGCCATTTTCATATTTACCCTCACTTTGTTTCAAACCATTCAAATGGAAACTCTTGTAAGCACCGTTTAACGCGCCATCTTTATAGTTGGCTTTCACTTTTACTTTTCCACTCTCAAAAAACTCGGTACTTGGACCGTGAAGGGAACTGTTTTCATGGTTTCCATTGCCAATAAATTGATGGTGTCGAACCTGTGTAAGTGCACCAGTAAACGCATCATAAATTTTTTCTTCACCGATGGGCACCATCAAGTAGGTATAGCCATCGTCATCAACGGTATGCGGCGGATGCATGCTTTTGTCCGACTCGTTGAGCTCGTTGTAGCGGATCCAGGCATAGGTGCGCTCAAAGCGCTTGTGACCCGTAAGACCGTATTCGATGGATTTCATGCAACGGCGCCCACTTGCATCCAGATAAATGATGTTGTGCGTTTGCAGCGGCCCGTTTTCATAGTATACCCGCTGATCAATGAGCAGCGAATCGCCGTCCCATAAAGAAAAATTGCTCTGAACTCGCGGGTTTCCTTCTAGCGTATTGCAGGTTTCTTCCACTAAATGCCCTTTCACAAAAACCCTGCGCTCATAGATTTTACCCATGTGCAAGGTCTGGCACACGCCTTCCCTGGGGGTTTGCAGGTCGTCGAGGTAATAAGTGGAGAAAAGGTAATGCCCTCCTTTTTTATTGGTAGGCTTGAATTCACAGTTGTCCTGCGCACTTGAAAATTGTGCTAAAAACAAAATTCCCAAGAAATAAGCGATCCTTAAATTCATATGTTGCGCCAACTTGACGCATAAATTTCGGAATAATAACACGAATTACGAAAAACCAATTCTATTTAATGGCAAGCACTTGTATTGTAGCTGAAGCACCATTGTGATAAGCGCCTTCATGAACTTCTCGAAACACTTTTTCAATTTGATATGCATCAAATTGATTACCAAGTAATTCTTCGAGCTCCTCAATAGTGTATAATAGATCGGGATGCTGTGGGCCACCAGTGCCAAAGCGCAATTGTTCTTGGTCATAAACCTCGATGATCAATTTGCCACCTGGCTTGAGTGCTGCGTAAATTTGAGGCCAGATGTATTGCTTAACCTTATTTGGAAAGTGTGCAAAGATGCCAACTATGAGGTCCCAAGAATTTCCTTCTAATTTGACTTCCCCGAGGTCAGCACAAACACAAGTAACCCCTACCCCATTTTGCGCAGCCAATTGGCTAGTTTTTTTCAATCCTTCTTCTGAATAATCTATACAAGTAACTTCATTTCCAAGACCCGCCAAATAAACACCATTGCGACCTTCACCTTCTGCCAAGCACAATACTTTTAAATCGGATCCAATTTGTTGCGCTTTTAAAAAATCATTGGGTGTAGTTCCGTAGGCATAATGCGCTTCGTTGTAGCGTTCATTCCAGAATTCTTTCATTCGATTTTCAGTTGTTTGGTAAGTACTTGTTGATCGTTGAAAATGAGTTGTACGGTATAGCTTCCGGGTTGTAAGCCAAGGGCTTTTAAATCGAGGGTTTTCTTGGTGTTTTTGATTTTTTCGTAATATACCTCGTGTACCAACTTCCCGTTGGCATCAGTGATAAAACACTCCACACTTGCTTTCTGACTGAGTTCAAACTCCAGAAAAACCACCTCTTTTGACGGATTCGGATACAAATTCACTTTTGAAATAAGTTGAGGACTTTCCACTTCTATGGCACCAATATTGGTTCTTCTCAACCAAACCTCATAAATTACAGCATTGGCATCCGTTACACCCGTATTATTGTTAGTAAAAGGATTTAGGCTTCCACTTTTGATGCCGCCAACTACATGCCCAATCAAGACTGAATCTCCACTTAGCGCCGAAAGATCGATAATTTCGGAAGCGTAGTGCGGCACTTGTTCTAAATGAATAAACTCGGCGCTGGCCCCAAGTAAAGCAGGCATTTCTGTACCTAACACATATTCTTGATAGGCTCCATCAAGGCCCTGAGCCAAGCGACTAATTGTACGTACAAAAGGTACATTAGGATCATTGAGTAGTGTACCATTTTGGTAGTAATACTGACTAATGCCACCTAAGAATAAATGGTGCATGGTTTGGGTGGCGCTGTCGTACAAACTGAACTTACACGAATGGTAATTGCTCAAGTACTGACTAAATCCATTGACTGCGGTGTGGCCGCTACTTTTGATTTCTACAGGATACAAAAAAGGCAAGTCTGCATTGATTTGAAACACGCCAGATGAAATGAGATAGCCGACTTCTCCGTTCGGAAAAATATGTGGAACCAAGTTATAATCTCTCCGATGTAAATTGACCTGATCAGTGACCAATTGGTAATTGAGCACTGCTAGCGCTTGCCCCGGCGCACTTAACTCAAACTTTTGAAGTCCATCCACATAAGCTTGCACAAACGTTGGATTATTCATGGGGTTGTAACGCCCGTCAAATCGATGACCGCCCACTAAATAATATTGGCTACCAATTTTGCCGATGTTTCCACCTGTTACTGCAAATCTATCGTCTTGGATCTGTTCGAAATATGGTGTAATGGTTGTATTGGCTAAAACAGCGCTTATCAACCCATCTAAATCAATTCTTGTGAGATATGGAAAAGTAATATGGTCATTAGCCGAATTGCTATAGGCATAGCCACCGGCTAAAAGCAAAGAATTGCCATCTTGGTAAAAATTCATGTTGGTGCTCTGCAATTGTTCTTGCAAGGTAACGCTCAATTCCGCTAAGGTCCTAGACCAATATTGCTTGGTTTGCAAATCGAGTACCTGTAAGATTTGGTTATTGAGACTCGCCGGAAAAGCATTGAATGGTTGGCGCGCGTGGATACCGTCTGGCCTTCCGCCAATCAACAAAACCTTACCATTGAGCTGCCCGTAGGCAAATGAATGTAAACCGCTGAAGCCGGCAATTGAATCCGCTTTCAGCACAACTTCAAAAGGAAAATTACCAGTTTGGGAAAATGTCTTTTGCGTAAATGTGATGTAGCTCCCAAAAACAATAAGGGGAATTATTTTAAATTTTAAATAATTCATAAATAGCTAATTAACATATATTAATTAAACTTTTACTCAATGAGAAATAGCGCTAGGAAATGCCAATTCTTTGACAATGATATAAATGCCCATGACCAACACAAACCAACCAAATCCTTTTTTAAGTGCAGCGCCATCCACTTTCTTTGACAGCTGATTGCCGACAAAAATACCCATAACAGCTAACGCAGTTACCACAGACAAGAGTGTCCAATCTATTTTATCAGCGTTCTCCATGACGTCGCCCGTAAAACCAATTAAAGACTTGGCACCGATGATCAATAAGCTCGTGCCTACCGCTTGTTTCATCGGTAATTTACTGAGCATCACCAAAGCCGGAATGATCAAGAATCCTCCGCCGGCACCCACCAAACCAGTCAAGACACCCACCACGCTTCCTTCTAATAAAATCATGGGGTAATTGAACACGCGTGGCTCAACCGTTGCCTGCGCTTCTTTTTTCTGATCTCTGATCATTGAAACCGAAGCCGCAACCATGAGCACTGCAAATAAAATCATCATGGCCAGTGCTTTGGTTACTGAAACACCCGCAATTTCAAAAAGAGTTGCCGGGATTGCCGGAACCAACACCTTTCGAGTCAAGAAAACAGCAATTATGGAGGGAATACCAAAGACAAGCGCCGTTTTGAGGTCGATCAGACCCGATTTGTATTTAGGAAAAGCGCCCACCAAACTACTCAAACCCACAATGAAAAGGGAATAAGCCGTGGCGAGAACAGGGTCAACATTGAAAAGGTAAACAAGTACGGGAACGGTTAAAATAGAACCGCCGCCGCCAATAAGACCAAGTGAAATGCCAATTACGGTGCTTGATAATAAGCCAAAAATAGTAAGTAAGTCAAAAGTCATGATCAAAAGTTAAAAGTGATAGTTTAAGACAAAATTGGTCAATAATAAATTCACCTTATTGAATTGGTATTTTGGGTTATTGTATATTTCACCAATACCGTATTTGCAAACCAACAACAACTGCCCTTCTAGTCCATGCATGAGTTGCTCTAGCTTTATTCTTAAATCTAGATTTGCTTGTAAATAACTAGGCATACCATATTTATTCAGCGCAAAGTCTTTCACATCTGGCAATTGAAAATACCCAATCGATAAACCCGACTTTTTAAAAATTGAAGCTGCGTCTTGATTTTCTATCTTCAGAACAAATGCATGTACATCTCCAAAACCCTCATTGCGTTCGCGCGGCATAAACGTAAAGAAAGGATCTCTGCCCCATTCTCTCGGAAACAAATAACGACCCTCGGCAGTAATGCGATTGTAATTGATGGAGTAATGCCATTTTGCAAATTCAAACCGCGAACGAAAACCAAAGGTCATCGATTTAGAGCCTTTTGCAATATAAGTCATTGATTGATCCTCGTTACCACCCTCTCCAAGCGCCCATTGCCTCATCATTTGTGCACTATTAGACCAAACAAACTTACCCGCCTTTTGAGCATGTTGGACTTGATGAAAAGTACTATTAAATAAACCTGGTAAATGGTAATCCCAGGCCTGATATTCTATATTAGTGGCTGGTTTCCAGGTAATTGATGCAACTCCAATATAAGGGAGTTTGATATGACCTCTAAAATGTGCCGGAACCCCAAATACATCTACACCTTGACCATAAATTCCGATTGACTCAGCACCATTGTACCATTTTGAAGTTCCTCTTGGCGACACACCGCTTAACATACCGAGCTGCAGTTTAACTTTCTTTATAAAACTTTGCTCAAACCATACGCCAGCAACAGCAGTTGGTCGCATGCGTCCGTCTTGTTGATTGATCAGTGGGGTATTGATAAATTGTCTACCCGCTTGAATCCAACCATCCTTAAATTGATATTTTACATATAACTCTTCAAGTCTAGAAAATTCCTTCTGACTAGAGGGGGCCGTGTGATCAAACAATCCTATTTCATAGCGGTTAATCCCTCCTGTGGTAGGATCTGGTAGCTGCAAATTACTAGATCCAATATTGAAATGTGTGTAGCCCCCCAATCCGAATTGTACTCCATGATATAAATTTGATTGATACCGCAAGCCAACACCAATTGCATTTGCATAATAATCAGTCAATGCACCTTCATTGGTTGTCTGACTAAAGAAGTAACGCATATTAAAACTCGTTTTACCGTTGAGAATGGCATTTCTTAAACTCATTGAATCCGCTGCTGATTTCGATTGAGCATAAAGATTAAAATGAACAACAGCCACCAGAAAAAAGACTAAAGAAATCTTTTTTTTGTAGTTCAGATGAATCGCAAAGACTGGTTTTAAAAAATCAAAAATAAATTTACAAATGCTCATCATTTAGGTTTTTTCATTGCCGTAAAAGGACCATATTTATGTTGCTGCTCAGAAAAGGCATCGACATAAGGACCAAACGGATGGTCTATTGGTTTTTTAGATATATCTGGCCAATCTTTAGGTACTGCTTTGTGTGGCCTTGGCTTGCTTTCAATGTAGGCGGCAACATCCCAGGCGTCTTCGTCGCTTAATTCAGGCGCATCATGACTTACACCAAGTGGCATGTTATACTTCACGTATTTTGCCATATTAGAAATACGACTCAAGCCTGCAGCATCATTGAAGCTATGCTTACCCCAAAGCGGCGGATACACATAAGACTGCCCAATGCCGTCAATGATGCCTTGTCCATTGATTTGATGGCAACTTGCACAACGCAACTCATACACGACTTTCCCCCTTTGAGGATCTGCAGCACGGCTTAAAAAAGGAAGGTCTTTGAAACCAGAACCTGCTGCCTTTTCACCTTTTGGTACGTTTTCTCCTAAAAACTTCATGTAAGCGACCATGGCCCGCATTTCTTTGCTGTTTTCAGCCAGGGCTTTGCCATTTAAACTGCGCTCAAAACAATCGTTGATGCGTTTTTCAATGCTTTCCATTTTACCACTACGCGCTCTCACTTTCGGATAGGTAGAGGCAACAGAACCGTAATTATTTCCAAATGGCTTTGTGCCGGCATCTAAATGACAATTTTGACAATTCATGCCATTTGTCTGCTGTGCAATCCGACCTTTTGGGCCGAGGTAGTAGGCCGTATAGATAATAAGGTCTCGACCATATAGTACCTCGTCAGATTTTTTTTCATCCGCGATTTTAAAAACATCAGCGGGTTGCCAAAAGGCGCTCACTGGCACAGACTGAATCATTTCTGTATCCAGTTGATCCGTTTCATTTGTTGAGCACGACACCAATGCAAGCGAAATAAATACAAAAGGATAGGTAAAGAATTTCATCAGCTTCACTTCAATTAATGAGGAAGTTTGCTTTGAAAGACACCATAAAGATAAGTGCCAACTGATGCAAAGAAAACTACAACGATAAAACTCAAGTAACCATAACCTATATTTACTACCATTGGACCGGGACAAGCGCCACTCAAGGCCCATCCAAGACCAAAAATTGTCCCGCCTAGTAAATAGCGCCAAAAACCTTTTTCTTTTGGTGTAAATACGATTTTGGACTTGGAATAATCCTTCCAATGGTTCTTTTTGATCAGTGCCGTTCCGATAATACCCAAAACAACGGCAGTACCAATGATGCCATACATATGAAAACTTTGGAAGCGAAACATCTCTTGGATACGGTACCAACTCAAGGCCTGAGATTTGGCCATTACAATGCCGAACAATACGCCGACTAATAAAAACTTAATGAATTTCATGGCTTAAAAAATCAATTGGAAAATGATGTGCGTCATGAGCAAACCTCCGATAAAGAAACCAATAACGGCGATAAGCGATGGGAGTTGCAAATTAGAAATACCGGAGATAGCGTGCCCTGAGGTACAACCACCCGCATAGCGAGAGCCAAAACCCACAAGTAAACCACCTATGGCTAGCACTGTAAATCCTTTGAGGGTGAAAATAGCATCCCAACTGAATAACTCCAACGGTTGCACTTCCTTAGCCTTTGCAAAACCAAGTTCGGCTAAATCCTTGGCTGTACTTTCTGCAATTTGAAAACTAGAGCCGTCATTTAACATTGTATTTGCAAGATAGCCGCCAATAATTGCACCTATCAAAAAAACAAGATTCCAAGATTGCGTTTTCCAATCAAAATCAAAAAATTTGACGCGTTTACCTGCACCTGCCAAGGTACAAATGGTGCGCAGATTAGAGGAAAACCCGAAAGTCTTGCCGAAAAACAGCATTAAAAACATGACCGCAGAAATGATGATTCCTGAGAACCACCACGGCCAAGGTTGCATTAAGAAATTGAGCATGGGTTTGGGTTTAAATCAAATTTTATGGACTTTACTTTGGCAAATGAAATCTGTTTTTGGAACAGCTGTTTTAGAGATCGCTCCAAAACCGCCATCTACTTCAGTGAAATTGCGGTAGCCGCGCGCTTGCAATATAGAAGCTGCAATCATGCTGCGGTATCCACCTGCACAATGCATAAAGAAGTGTTGATCTGGCTGTATATCTTTGGTCCAGTCGTTGATGTAAGCAAGTGGTTTGCTATAAGCATCCTCGACGTGCTCCGCTTCATACTCGCTTTCTTTGCGTACGTCGATCACTATAGATTCACCTGCCTTAAATTGTGAAGCAAATTCATCAGCCGTTATGCGTGTTACTTGATCTACTACTTTTCCGGCTTCTTGCCAAGCTGCAAACCCACCTTCTAAGTAACCCAATACTTTATCAAAACCCACACGACTCAAACGTGTGATTACTTCTTCTTCCATACCCACTTCTGTGATGAGTACAATTTCTTGCTTGACATCGCCGATGAGCGCGCCAACCCACGGCGCGAAATCGCCGCGAATACCAATATTAATAGCTTGTGGTACAAAACCTTTATGAAAATCAGCAGCCGGGCGCGTATCTAAAATGAGGGCGTTGGTTGCTTCTACAATCGTTTCTAAAGCAGCCGGGCTGAGTGGAGTCATTGCCTTTTCTTTGACCGCTTCAAAACTATCATAACCCTTTTTATTCATGGCTACATTATGACCAAAATAAGCTGGAGGAGGCAACAAGCCATCGGTTACTGCTGCAATAAACGCCTCTTTGTTCGGCTGATTGAGCGCATAATTCATTTTCTTCTGATTCCCTAGGGTATCAACTGTTTCTTTCATCATGTTTTTACCGCAAGCTGAGCCAGCACCATGTGCAGGATATACAGTTACGTGATCTGCCAAAGGCATGATTTTAGTCATTAAGGAATCGTAAAGTATACCTGCCAATTGTGCTTGGGTCATGTCGGCAGCTTTTTGAGCGAGGTCTGGGCGGCCAACATCTCCTAAAAAGAGGGTGTCTCCGGAAAAGATTGCTTCATCTTTTCCCTCCTCATTGATCAATAAAAATGTACTGCTCTCCATGGTATGTCCTGGCGTATGCAATACTTTAATTTTCACATTGCCAATTTCAAAAACCTGTCCGTCTTCAGCAACAATAGCCTCAAATTCAGTTTTGGCAGTAGGCCCATAAACAATTGGGGCGCCGGTTTGCTTGCTCAAGTCGAGGTGGCCAGAAACAAAGTCAGCATGGAAATGCGTTTCAAAAATATATTTAAGTTTTACGCCATCAGCTGCAATGCGGTCCATGTAGGGCTGAGTTTCTCTAAGCGGATCGATGATAAATGCTTCTTGGTTGCTCACAACATAATATGCGCCTTGGGCTAAACAGCCTGTGTAAATTTGTTCGATTTTCATTTTTGTTGGGTTTATAGGTATCAAATGTATCAATTCAAAGTGCAAAACTATGTAACAAGTGTTACAAACAGTCATAATTAACTAAGCTACTTCACCTCTTCGAAGGATACATCTTCGATACTAATTTGTTTTTCATTGTTATTCTTAGGTAGATTCGGCGCACATTGCCCGCCAAAACAACCCACATTAAAATAAGCCATTAGGGTCATTACAGCCCCCATAAAGATAACAATGTAATCAAGCTGCCAAAGGCCTCCAATAAGCAAGTATCCGCCAATTCCATATCGGAGTAATCTTAAAAAATCGATTTTCATTTTTGTTTTTTTTTTGTTTTTATAAAAAAAAGTAGGCCGCGTTTGCGGCCTACTTCAACATATTTATAGCGATTTACAATAGTGTACTCGGACAAACATATGCAGTTTTAGGCGCGTCTGTTTTTGAAATGGCAGCCATACCACCAATGACATCCACAAAATTGTGTATACCACGGCTTTTCAGAATACTTGCCGCAATCATACTGCGGTAGCCACCTGCGCAATGCAAGATGAAATACTCATTTTCAGGAAATTTCGCAAAGTGCTGATTGATTTCATTTAAAGGTATATTGACAACATCAACAACATGCTCTGCTTCAAACTCACTGCGCTTGCGCACATCAAAAGTGGGTATCTTTTCTTTATAATTAAGGGCAAATTCCTCGGCAGTAATGCGATTCACCGTATCGATTTCTCGACCTTCTGACTTCCATGCAGCAAAGCCACTATCTAAATAACCTACGGCATGATCATAACCTACCCTTGACAAGCGGATAATCGCCTCCTTTTCTTGACCAGGTTCTGTAACCAATAAAATCTCTTGTTGAATATCAGTTATCATTTCACCGACCCACATGGCAAAATTACCATCTAAACCAATATTGATTGAATTTGGAATGAATCCCCGCGCAAATACGGCAGGATCTCTTGTATCCAATATCAGCGCTTCAGTTTCTGTTGCAACTAATTCAAAAGAAGAAGGTGAAAGTGCTTTATATCCGCGATCCATAATTGTATCTAAGGAATCATAACCTTGGATATTCATCAATACGTTTTTAGGGAAGTATCCCGGAGGCGCTGTTAGCCCTGTGAGCAATTCTTCGATGAATTCTTCTTTGGTCATGTCTGCGCGCAGAGCGTAATTAGTTTTTTTCTGGTTCCCTAAGGTATCCGTTGTTTCTTTACTCATTTTTTTGCCACAGGCTGAACCAGCACCATGATTGGGATACACAATTAGGTCATCTGCCAAAGGCATGATTTTATTGCGCAAAGAATCGAATAAATGTGCTGCTAATTTGCGTTCTGTTAAATCAGCAATGACATGCTGAGCAAGATCAGGCCTGCCAACATCGCCAATAAACAAAGTATCTCCAGTAATAATTCCGTGTTGCTTTCCTTTTTCGTCGATGAGCAAATAAGTAGTACTTTCCATGGTGTGGCCTGGTGTATGCAACACCTTTACAGTATAGGCCCCTACCTTGAATTCTTGATTATCTTGTGCAACTAAAGCTTCAAAACCTGGCTTTGCAGTTGGGCCATAAACAATTGTGGCGCCTGTCTTCTTTGCTAAATCAAGATGACCCGAAACAAAATCTGCATGGAAATGCGTTTCAAAGACATACTTCACCTTGGCATTATCGGCATTAGCACGATCAATATAAGGCTGAACTTCTCTCAAGGGGTCAAAAATGGCAGCTTCCCCGTTGCTCTCTAGATAGTATGCAGCGTGTGCTATACATCCAGTGTAAATTTGTTGTACTTTCATAGTGTGTGATTTGATACAACAAATTTAAGTTCAGCTCATAAACCAGTGTGTGACCCGAGTTACTTTAAAAACTAACTTTCGTCAGTTCTTTAATATCCATAATAAACTCATTTGCAATACAAATACAAGAAGTGCAAATAGCAAGCCCCGCTGACCCGCCTTTAACAAACGAAACACATCTACTTTTAGACCTATAGCCGCCATTGCAATAGTAAGAATGATTTTTCCAATCGTTTCACTACCCTTTAAAAGGAATGATGGCAAGGGATAAAAACTCACCAATACCGATATGCCAATAAAAACAATAAGGTACCAGGGTAATTGAAAGCTAAATTTTTGCTCATTAGACTTTCTAGAATCAAGCCAAACCATGAACAATAAGGCCGGTGACAAAAGTGCAACCCGGGCCATTTTGTATACTAAAGCCAATTGACCAACTTCTTCTGAAACCGAAAAACCAGCGCCAGCCACATTACCTACAGAATGTAAAGACGCACCAATCAAGAAGGCCATTTGCTGCTCCAAAAGGGGGTAAAATTGAAAGAACAGCGGCAACAATACCATACCCAAAGAACCCAACAAGTTTACCGCAGCTAAGGAGATGGCAACATCTTCTTTATCTGCTTTGATTTTTGGCGCAAGTGCAGCAATCGCTGATGACCCACAAATAGCTGTGCCAAAACCGACTAACCAGCCCGTTTTTCCAGGACACGACAAAACTTTTGACAAATAATAGGCTGCCAATAAAACCAATAAAATCACGATGATAATTACTATAAAATCCTTGGCGCCTATCGCTCCAATGGCTTTGTAATCGATGCTAAAGGCGAGTAACACAACCGACCATTCCAACATTTTTGCCGAACTCAAAGAGATACCGGCATCAAGTTTACCTATTTTATTGACCTGTGGAGCCAAAAACATTCCTATTAAAAGGGCCAACAAGTAGGAATTGAGAAAGGAGGGCGTAAAACCAGATAAAAAAATGGCTGTAAGTCCAAGACTTACAGCCAATAATATTCCAGGTAATTTAGAGCGCATACAAAAAGCCATTCAATTATGGTTTGGAAATAATTTTACCACCCCAAGAGGAGATGCCACCTTGCATATTGATCACGTTTTTAAAGCCGCTATCTACCATAACCTGACTTGCACCGGCACTTCGTCCGCCACTTCTGCAGTAGACAATATAGGTTTTGGATTTGTCCAACTTGGCTAATTGCTGCTTGAAAGTCGGGCTGTTGTAATCTATAAAAAGATCTGCACCTGAAATAACACCTTGCTGCCATTCTGCCGGGGTACGTACGTCTATCACAATTGCTTTTTTCTCTGCCTTCATTTTAGGAAGCGCTGCAATTGGCGCATTTTGAAAAGAAGTTTGTGCAGAAGAAGCGCAAGACCATAATGTCAAGGTAAGTAAAGCAAGAATTGGGAATAATTTCAACATTTTCATAATTAATTTTTACAAAGGTGCAGTCATTCGCTGAACTGTATTGTAACCGACGTTACACAAAAAAAAGCCACTTTCGTGGCTTTTGAACTGATTATTGAGAAATCGAGCTAGTCTTTGCCCAACATTTCGTTTTTCAAGCTTTCTTGAACTGGAGGCGTTCCAAACCAAATGCCGAAGAGGGCTTTTTTGAAGTCTAGACCAGGAATAGTGCCTTTTACGTCGCCATTTTTGGTGACGCGAACACCTTTTCCAGGAATGTAGTCAAGGTTGATTTTGTCGCCTTCTTTGATAGACTCACTGAAGAAACCAACAAATTTTTTAATTTCTTCTTTGCTCGCGTTGCCGTGCTTTGACGCTGCAAAACCTTCATTGACAGACTCAATGAAACGCTCACGGGTAACGCTACTTGAGACAATTTTAATATGGATAGCCATTTCGGTGTCGTCGTAGATCACTTTTTTGGCATCGGTTGTTTTCTTAGGAAGATAAAGACCCGCTACATAAAGGTCCATGAAGTATTTTTCGCGCAAGCCTGCGCCGTTAATGACAAGATTCTCGCCATCTAATTTGAGTTCGGTATTAAAGCTAACGCCATGATACTTTTTTGTTTGGGCAAAGTAAGACGCTGAAACTCCTAAAGTGAGCGCAAGAAAGAGTGTTAATTTTTTCATTGTTCTTTTAATTTTGGGGTTTAGTGTGGTGAAAATACGAAAGAAAAGTTAATCACCCCAAAAATCAGGATTTTCATTTTCATCGATGAGTTTTTGCCAATTGTAGTTGGGATCATCGGCGTCAAATAAAATGGCTTTGTATTCGCCTTCTGAGATTTCGTAACGCAATACTTCTTCTCCGGTGTAGGCTTCGATAGCGTCTAGAAGCGGTTGTTCGTCTTTGCTGCAAAAAGAGAGCGCTTGCCCTAGCGCATTGCCCCTACCCGTTCGGCCACAGCGGTGTACGTAGTTTTCAGGGTTGTCGGGAAGGTCGTAGTTGATGACGTATTCCATATTGGGAATGTCGATGCCGCGTGCGGCAACATCGGTGGTAATGAGCACTTGATTTTTAGCTTCTCTGAATCGTTCTAAAAGCGCAAATCTTTCGTTTTGAGGTACACCGCCATGCAAAGCCTCCGCATGCACACCAACGCGCTCCATGGCCTTTACGATTCTTTCGACTCGCACTTTTGTTCGAGCAAATACCAAAAAACGCGCCTCAGGGTATTCGCCGATCATGTTTTCCAAGAAAAACCGTTTGTCGTCCATTTCGATGAAGGCAACGGCGTGCTGTACATTTTTCGAAACCGGGTTTTGTGGAGACAACTGAATGCGGATGGCTGAGCGCACGACGTCGTAAGCCAAGGACTTGATTTTTTTGTCGATGGTCGCTGTAAAAAATAACGTTTGGTGCTTGGCTGGTATTTTTTTGATGATGTCTTGAATGTCCTTGTTGAAACCGAGATCGAGCATGAGGTCGGCTTCATCGAGCACGAGGGTATGAACGCCTGACACATCGAGATGGCCCTGCGAGATGAGGTCAAACATGCGGCCCGGGGTGGCAATAAGAACCTCCGCACCTACTTGTAATTGCTTGATCTGCGCTTCTTGCTCAACGCCGCCATACAAACCAATGACTTTAACTTTGGTCTGGGCGCCAATTTGTTCAAAAACCCCTGTAATTTGCTGCGCGAGCTCGCGTGTAGGCACCAAAACAATACAGCGAATTTGAATGGAGTTGGTGGCTTGTTTTTTATATTTAAGTAGTTTATTGAGCACTGGAATGACAAACGCAGCGGTTTTACCTGTTCCAGTTTGGGCCACTGCCATTACATCTTCTCCGTCCAAGATATGTTTTATGGCACGGTATTGGATGTCGGTCGGGCGTCTGAAACCGAGCACCTCGAGTTGGTCCTTTATTTTTTGATCGATATGATAGTCTTCGAATTTCATTGCAACAAAGATACGACTTATAATAAAGCGCTTAATTTTGTATATATTAGGACAAATATCAAAATTGAAAATCCAAATAAACTCCCAATCAAATCAAAATAAAACCATGAAAATCAAGTTCCTATTCAGCTTTGCACTACTCAGTTTTGCGCTTTTTGCCAACGAACCGCTCACCGTTAAAGGCCCGCTCACTGGCGTAACCGTTTACATGCAAGGGGCGCAGCTCCAACACAAAGCCAACTACACCATCAAAGCGGGTGTCAGCGAAGTCATTGTAGAAGGCATTTCGCCACAAATTTCACCGAGTACCATTCAGGTAAAAGCCACTGGTGCCGTCGTGATCCTCGATTCTAAATACGAATTTTACTATCCGCAGCCAACAAACAACTCAACAACAGGCGAATTACCTCCCAAAATCAGAGCCGCCATTAAAGCATTAGAAGATTCTGTCATTTTGGTCAATTTTGAGCTGCGCGACATCAGCGACGAAATTGAAGTGTTGGTAGCTGCGCGCAAAATCATCATCTCAAATGGTGCAGTAAAAGGCCAAGGTAAAGTCAATGACAGCATTCAATTATTGAAATCTACGGTAGATTATTACACCACAAAAGTGTCTGAGCTCAACAAAAAAATCAGCGCCTTAGACCGTCAAAAAGTCAAAAAATCTGACCTGATCTCCATCCTAGATACCCGACTCAACGACCTGCGCAATTACGCCGAACAAAACAACCCAACACCTGAAATCAAAGGGGTTCCGCGCATCGTCATTACCTTCATGGCCAAAGAAGCAGCGACAGGCAAAATAGAGCTCTCTTATTTGGCTTCCAATGCTGGCTGGACACCACTTTACGACATCCGCAGCGAAGCAGCTTCAGGTAAAATCAGCCTCACTTACAAAGCGCAAGTGCGCCAACAAACCGGCTTAGACTGGAACGACGTCAAACTCAGCATCTCGACCAACAACCCCTACGCCAACAAAACCAAGCCAGAGCTCAGCCCTTGGTATATCGACTATCAAGAATACCGCAAAGACCTCTCAGAAAAAGCCAAACAACGTTCCGCTGCTTATGGCTACGATGATGCAGCTCAATCTGTAAACACCTCCGCCATGAACATGGGTTTTATGTACAGTACACAAGGAAATGGTATCGTACAACAAGAAGCGCTGGGTGCAGAAGCGTTCACCACAATTGTTCAACAACTCATTTCAGCTGAATTTAAAATTGACCTCAACTACAGCATCGCATCCGACAACCAAAACCGCATGGTACTCGTCAAGCAAACCGAACTCAACACGAGCTTCCGTTACTTTGCTGTTCCGAAGTTAGACCCGGGTGTGTATTTGGTAGCACAAATGACCAAACTAGACGAACTCCAGTTGGTTCCGGCCACGGCCAATATTTTCTTTGACGGCACGTACATCGGTGAAACCTATCTCGACCCCACCACAATGGATGACACACTCAATTTATCCTTAGGGAAAGACCCGAACATTGTTGTCAAACGTACCCTACTCAAAGACCAAAGCAAAGAGCGCATCATTCAAGACAAAAAGGAACGCAATTTTGCATACAACATCGAAGTGCGCAACCTCAAGTCTTCTGAAATAGACCTGATCATTCAAGATCAAGTTCCGCTCACTACCAACCCTGAAATCACCATCGAAAAATCCAATTTAGGAAAAGGAACACTCGATGATAAAACAGGACTTATTGAGTGGAAACTGAAGCTAAAAGCCAAAGAAAACCTCAACTTTGAATATGACTTCAAAGTACGCCATCCTAAAGATAAGATCGTACAGATCTAAATAACAACAAGAAAAAAATAAGGGCAATACCGTCGTTACTCACTGATGTAGCGGCGGTATTCCATTTTACTGCTGTCAAAAGTGAGTTTTTTAGCAAGCTCTCCGGCGTTGGCGCGGTCTGTTAAACGGTCGGACAAATACTTGGCGGCCTCCAAGCGATTTTCATCGAAAGTGTACAAATCCAATAATTGTGCAGCCTGAGCAGTCGTCAGGCATGTTTTATTCAAGCCCAACTTTAAGGCCTCCAAACGGTCGTCTTCAAAAGATTGATCTTGCAATTCTGCTTTGAAAGCCTCCAAACGGTTCATGGTTTGGGTACAGTTCACAAAGTGTCCTTGTTGCTGATTTTGAATGACTTGTTGTTGTTGTTGTTGTTGTTGTGAGACTTGGGTATTTGTTTGGCCTTGAACTGGTTGATTTGCACCACTTTGATTGATGTTGATATTGGAATTCAAACCCACTCCAGAAGTTGTGCTTGCGCTCGAAGTACTCACTGTTGAGCTCGAAGATGTGGTGGTTGTAGTCGTTGTTTCGCTGACGGTTGTTCCGGCTCCAAGACCTGTTCCAGAAGCATTGGCATTGAGGTTGACATTCATGCCTCCTACTGACAAATTCATATTTAAATTGACGTTTTCATCGGGCATAGTACCTGTAGTTGTGGTGGTAGTGGTCGTATGCGAAGTTTGAATAGTTGTATTTGGTGTTTCTTGAACATTCATGTTCATATTGACACCCGTCGCATTTCCGGTTCCTGTTGTTTGAGTCGTAGTGCTTGTTTGAACTGGAAGGGTCTGTGTAATTTGAGTTGCCGCTGCGTTTTGATTGGAAATTGAATTGACAACAACCGCATCTGAATAAACCGCTGCATCACTCGGACGATACACTACAGCCTCTTGAATGACACCATGAGTGGGCTCTTGACCAATCAATTGCAGTTTTCCTTTTCCTTTTTTGAAAATGATGCGGGCCGTGATGTCGTAAGGCGCATCGATCATGAAGTTTTTGTCTATATCTGGCGTCTTGCCATCGGCAAAAATGACTTTAACGGCATAGCTGCCATTTTTGATTTGCCCCACTTGAACGTTTGTTTCGGGTTTAGAATTCTGGCGAATGCCATTCAAGACGACATAAAATTGCTGACCATTGTTATTGAAAATACTGAGGTTACTTTGTGCAAAAAGTGCAGAACCTGTCAAAAACAGTAGCAAAAAGAAGGATGTTTTCATTAGAATCAATTTTTTGTCAAAGAAAACGAAAAATTTGAAAGGATACAAAAACGCAGACCCACGCTTTTTTCTAACTTCGTAGACATGAATTATGTAATTGTCGATGTTGAAACTACAGGTGGCCACACCAAAGACTCCAAAATCACGGAGCTCGCCATGTACAAACACGACGGCAAACAAGTCATCGATCACTTTCAAAGCTTAGTCGATCCTGAGCAAGAAATCCCAGAATTTATTGTGCGGCTCACTGGCATTACCGACAAAATGGTGTCTGGAGCCCCCAAATTTTATGAACTCGCCAAGCAAATCTTGGAATTTTGTGAAGGTTGTACTTTTGTGGCGCACAATGTCGCTTTTGACTACGGCATGTTCAAGAGTGAATTCAAGCGCTTGGGTTATGAATTCAGAATGCCACAACTTTGCACCGTTCGGGCTGCACGCATCGTGTTGCCGGGCCATGCATCGTACAGTTTAGGTAAAATCTGTGCAGACCTCGGTATTCCCAATGCAGCTCGGCACCGCGCCGATGGCGACGCAAAAGCGACGGCACAACTCTTTACCATTTTAATTGAAACCGACAAAAATCAGCTACAAACTTTTGTGCAAGATGTACTCAATCCCAAATCGGTACATCCCAACCTAAGTTTAGAAAGCATCGAGGAACTTCCCAATAAAACAGGTATCTATAAACTTTACAACGAGTTCAACCAGCTCATTTACGTTGGCAAAAGTATCCATATCAAAAAGCGCATCGAACAACACCTGCGCAACCACAAAACAGCCAAAGGGCTCAAAATGATTCAAGATATTTGCCGAGTTGAATACGAACTCACTGGCTCTGAGCTGATAGCCATGTTGCTTGAATCCAATCTCATCAAAGAACACAAGCCTCTCTATAACCGCAAGTTGCGCAAAAGCTTGTTTCCTTTCGGGCTCTACGATCAGCAAGATTTCGACGGCTATATTCGGCTCAAAATAGAAAGTACTGCTAAAAAGGACGAAGAGCCATTAATGCAGTTTACCACAAAAAAAGAAGCGCAATCCTACCTCGAACACCTCGCAGGCAAGCTCGAATTGTGTCAAAAACTCTGCTACCTCTACCCTACACAAGGTGCTTGTTTTCACTACACCATTGCGCAATGCAAAGGCGCTTGCGTTCAAGAAGAAGACCCTGCAGCCTACAACGCGAGGGTTCAGCAATACATCGACCAACTACAATTCAACGGCGACACCTTCTTTTTGGTAGACAAAGGCCGAAACAAAGGAGAAAAAAGCTTGGTCTGGATAGAAAATGGCATTTACAGAGGTTTTGGTTATGCACCGTTTCATTTTCACGGCAAAGAACCGCTGCATTGGGCGCGTTACATCAATGTGGAAAAAGAAAACCGCGACAGCAAAACCATTGTGCATCAGTTCATGCTCAAACCTACCGGACAAAGACGCATCGACCTCAATTCAAGCGCTCAATGACCACTGTCAATACAGGAAAACTCACATTTTTGGGTTCGGGAACCTCACAAGGAGTACCGGTCATTGCCTGCACTTGCCCCACTTGTTTGTCTACCGACACCAAAGACCAGCGCCTGCGTGCAAGTGTTTTACTCGAATTTCCAGAACTCACAATTGCAATTGATGCCGGCCCCGATTTCAGACAACAAATGCTGCGCGCAAAAGTCAGGCACCTCGATGCAATTTTATTGACCCACGAACACAAAGACCACATTGCAGGCCTCGACGACATCCGCGCATTCAATTACCAACAACAAGCCGATTTTCCGATTTACTGCACGCCAAAAGTAGAAATGGCGCTCAAGCGCGAATTTTACTATGCTTTTGAGGCCAATCCTTACCCAGGGGTGCCTCGTTTTGAGATCCGACACCTTGATGTGGAGCGCTTTCAAATAGGCAGCTATTCCGTTGATGCCATTGAAGTTTGGCACCATCAAATGCAAGTACTGGGTTTTCGTTTTGGCAAGTTAGCCTACATTACCGACGCCAAAACCGTTCACGCACTCGAGAAAGCCAAACTCCAAGACTTAGATATCCTGATCATCAATGCGCTGCACCTTTATCCACATCCTTCGCACTTCAATTTAGCCGAAGCATTGGATTTCATTGCCGAGATCAAGCCCAAACAAAGTTACCTGACGCACATTTCGCATCTATTTGGCCTACACGAACAAATCAACGAAACGCTCCCAGCAAATGTCCAGTTAGCTTACGATGGATTGGTACTTCATTTCAATTATTCAGCTTAATTTTACCCCATGTCTAAACAAGATTTAATTGACATTGAGGCACTCATCAAAAGCAAAAACCCAAGTTTGCTCAAGTGGTTGCCGCGCTTTGTCATTGCCTTCTTGAAACGCAAACTGCACCAAGACGAAATCAATGCCTTTTTGAGGGCCAGCGGTCATCTCCAAGACCACGCATTTTGCGAGGCTATTGTCAACTATTTCGAGATAAAGATAGACATCAAAGGTTTAGAAAATATTCCAGAAACCGGCGGGGCTATCCTCGCTTTGAACCACCCGCTTGGGGGCATGGACGGTATTGCACTCATTCA
The DNA here is from genome assembly GCA_937975705.1 of uncultured Flavobacteriia bacterium. Lineage (GTDB taxonomy): Bacteria > Bacteroidota > Bacteroidia > Flavobacteriales_D > Crocinitomicaceae > UBA952. The sequence goes on from CALJTX010000034.1 coordinate 31,019, forward strand.
CGCACTGCGTGAAAAGCGACCCGATGTAGCTTTAATTGTCAATGATTTGTTGCTCAATCTCAAGCAACTTTCCAACTTATTTGTAGGCATCAATAAATTTGGTCGCAATGACGGCGGGGTGCGCAAAAATATCCGCAGCGCCTTTGAAAAAGAACAAGCCGTGATCATTTTCCCTGCAGGAATGGTGACGCGCATTCACAAAGGCCAAATTATTGAACCTGAGTGGAAAAAAACTTTCGTAACCTACGCGCGTGAATTAAATAGACCGATCATTCCAATCTATATAGAAGGGCGCTTGTCCAAGCCATTTTACCGCGTCAATCGCTGGCGCAAACGCCTTGGCATCAAAGCGAATATCGAGATGTTTTTACTCGCAGACGAAATGTATAAACAAAAAAAGGGTAAAATTGCGTTTGTGGTAGGTGCACCCCTCACCCCTCAACATCTTCCTGCCGAACTCAACGATTACGAAGCTGCCAATTGGGTAAAAAATCATGTGTACAGTCTAAAACCAACCGATGAAAACAATCATTGACCCTATTGACCGCAATTTATTGCGCCAGGAATTGAATAGTGAACGTTTTTTGCGCACCACCCGCAAAGGAGGTAATGAAATCTACCGCGTCAATGCCGCAAATGCACCTGCCGTTTTGCAAGAAATCGGGCGCTTGCGCGAACTCACATTTAGAGCAGCCGGCGGCGGAACCGGCGAAGAACAAGACCTTGACGCACACGACTTCGGACCTTATGCCTATGACCAACTCATTGTTTGGTCTGTGGAAGACCAAGAAATCATCGGCGGCTACCGCTACAAAATTTGTGCAGACGCCAAAGATGAATACGACACCTTTCAATTGTCTACAACCCACTACTTTGAATTCAGTGACGCATTCAAAACCAATTTTTTGCCTTATACCATTGAGTTGGGTAGAAGTTGGGTACAGCCCAATTTTCAGCCAAATGTGAATCCTAAAAAAGGTTTATTTGCACTCGATAACATTTGGGATGGCCTTGGTGCACTCATTCGCTTTTATCCGCAAATCAAGTATTTCTTTGGAAAAGTAACCATGTATCCAGACTACGACCGCGAGAGCAGAGATTTCTTGCTACAGTTTTTACACCACTTTTTTCAAGACCCAGATCAGCTCATTAAGGCGTATCACCCCTTAGATTTCCGTTCCAGTTCGGACTACACACCGCTCGTTTCGGGCCTAGACTTCAAAGAAGCATTTAAAGTACTCAATCAATTTGTAAGAGATCGCGGCACGTTTATTCCGCCGCTCATGAACATTTACATGAACCTCTCTCCCACGATGCGCACTTTTGACACAGCAGTCAATGCCGATTTTGGCGCGGTAGAAGAAACGGCTATTTTGGTAACGATAGACGACATCTACTTAGAAAAGAAAGAAAGACACCTTACCTTTTAATTCAAACTAGGTTTGGTTTAGAGCCAATCGAGGTCTATTCTGCCTATTTTTTTCTTGATTTTCATTCGGATCCGAGAAAGCAATACATCCACGTGCTGCAGTCCCAAACGCTGTTCAATTTCTTTTGAACTGCGCTTGTATTCGTATTTCATTTTCAAGATCAAGGCCTCTTTCTTATCCACGCAGCCGAGCGCCTCCAAATACAGCGCTTGTAATTCAACTTCTCGCTGCGGAGCAAACTCCTGTGCAACAAGAACATGAAAGACGGTAGTCTGCTGCCAAACACTGTTCTTTTGCGCTTGGTCTTTGCGCAATTGTGAAATACAAAAATGTACCAGTACTTTGCGCAACCATGCTTTTGATTCAAAAAGATGGCTGTTATCGGGCTGAAGTTTGGCCAGCTGCGCATACAAATGCAGCGAAAAGTCTTGTAAGACATCTTGTTGCTGGGCGCCATCAAAATAGCGCGCTATAATATGCTTGAAAAACCGCTGCTCTTGGGCATAGATGCTTTCAAATTGCTGGTGGAGGTTACTTGTAGGCTTCATGTTTTGGCCATATACAATTATTGTTCCAAAATTTTCGACGCTTTTTTATTGTATTTTCACAATCTGATTGAACGATATGCGTTTAAAACTTATGAAATTAATTGGCTGCATCTTTTTTGGCTTGGTTTTCAGCGCGCAGGCGCAATATAGCTGGGGCACACACTCATTTACCTACCTGAATCAACTCAATAACGCAAAAAATGCCGGAGTTGGCGGTAGGTTGTACGCACTCAATGACAAAGAAGTGGGCCTTAGTCTGGATCAGCCCGCCCTCCTTGATGCTTCCCTCAACAACCAATACCATACCTCTGTCGGTATTTTACCAAGTGGCGTGCACTACGGCTCGCTAGTGGGAGCTATCAAAACCAAATGGGGTGTTTTTGCGCCATACTTGCGCTACATGAATTACGGTTCTTTCAACCAAACCAATATAGAAGGGCAAGTCACCGGAACATTTAACGCACTAGATTACAACGTGGGCACAAGCTATGCGTATACGCCCAACCCTTATTTTAGAATTGGTGCGCAACTCAATTTACTTGGATCAAATTTAGAACGGTTTAGCGCTTATGGCTTTTCCACACACTTTTCAGCACTTTTAGTGCACCCTAACCAGCAATTTGTAGCTGCATTAGGTGTTCGAAATGCTGGCTTTATTTTCAAAGACTATACACCGCAAGCCAACTCAACACTGCCGCTAGACGTTTATGCAGCTGTAAGTTACCGCCTCGCCCATGCGCCATTCCGCTTTCATTTGGTAGGTCACGCGCTGAATCGTTCACAAAATATTTGGCTCGATCCAAATGCCACCGAAACTTTAGATCCGCTCACGGGTGATACCATTCCGGTGTACATCCCTAACCTAGGAGAAAAGATAGCCAACCACTTGCAATTTCAGCTCGAACTCATCCCTAAAGGCGCCATCCAAATGCGTATGGGCTTTGATTACAACCGACGTCAACAACTTAAGCTCGATGATTTTCCGGGCTTAGCAGGCTTCTCTTTCGGAACGCGTTTGCACATCAAGCGCTTTGACCTCGATTACGCCATTCAATTTTATTCTAAGGCAGGAAGCATCCAGACTATCGGCCTCAGCACCGATTTAGCACGCCTGAAAAAGAAAATTTAAATGGGGCGGTCGTGAAAATGCCCCGCTAGCTTTCGGTAATCGGCGTGGTAGCGCCCATCCATTTCTCGTATGAAATAATGCCGAACCTCACATTTTACAGGATTTCTTTCCAAACACAACACCCAGCGCTTGTCTAACTTTTGGGCATTGGCATGAAAATGAATTTCTTGAGCACAGTGCCAACCTTTCGTTTGATAGAAAGCTTGTGTCTGAGCCGCAATGGTTGGTGGCAAAATGAGCCAAATTTGACCCGCCTCACGACAGCGCAAACACAAATCTTGGAGCAAATCAAAATAGGCCTGCCCCGCTAAATGCTTGGCTTGTTGATCAAGCGCATGTTGGGCTGGCAAACTATCAATAAAGTAAGGCGGATTTGAAACCACAACATCGTATTGGTGCGTCAAAGGTAAGTCAGCAAGAGCAGCACTTTTGGCTGTTAGGCGGGACGCATAAATAGCATTCGAGAAGTTGAACTGCGCATCTTGTATGGCCCCTGGGCTTGGGTCGATGCCGGTGAAGTGTGCGTGCGCAAACCTAGACGCTAGCAACAAGGAGATAACGCCATTGCCTGTTCCTACATCTAGCACATCTTGACTTACAGGTGAAAGTTGGACGCTCGCACCCAATAAAATAGCGTCTGTGCTGACCTTTAAAGGACTATTCTCTTGACGAACAGTAAAATCTTTAAAGGCAAAAACAGCCATTAATATGCTTTGGCAAACACAACACGACCAGCAGAAGGCTTACCTGTAACCATACAAACTCCAGTTTCGGGTTGCTGATCAAAAGGAATGCAGCGAATGGTGGCTTTGGTTTCTTGCTTGATGCGTTCTTCTGTTTCGGCAGTGCCGTCCCAATGCGCCAAGAAGAACCCACCTTTTTCGATATCAATCTTGAATTGTTCGTAGGAGTCTATGGTATGGGTATTAGCCGCGCGGAAGTCTTTGGCGCGCTGCAAGAGATTTTGTTGAATTTCGGTTAAAAGCCCTTCAATTGTTGCGGCTAAATTGTCGAAATCAAGGGTTTCTTTGGTTTTGGTATCGCGGCGTGCAACTTCAATTTTACCGTTCTCGAGATCGCGGGGGCCCATCGCCAATCGGACTGGTACACCTTTGGTTTCGTATTCTGCGAATTTCCATCCTGGACGGCGGTTGTCGTCGTTGTCGTATTTGAAGCGGATGCCTTTGGCCTTAAATTCTTGTGCCAATTGTTGGAATTTGGCATTGATTTGCTCGAGTTCTTCTTCGGTGCGGTAAATGGGCACACCCACCACTTGAATGGGCGCCAATGCAGGCGGTACAACCAAGCCTTCGTCGTCAGAATGTGTCATGATCAGCGCACCCATAAGGCGTGTAGATACACCCCAAGAAGTGGCCCAAACGTAGTCTAGCTTGCCTTCTTTGTCTGCAAATTTCACTTCAAATGCTTTGGCAAAATTTTGGCCAAGGAAATGACTCGTGCCTGCTTGCAAAGCTTTTCCGTCTTGCATGAGGGCTTCTATACAAAGGGTGTCCTCTGCTCCGGCAAAGCGCTCACTTGCGGTTTTGCGACCTTTGAGCACCGGCATAGCCATATAGTTTTCGGCAAACGCTGCGTAGACATCTAGCATTTGTTCAGCCTCGGCAATGGCTTCTGTTTTGGTGGCATGAGCCGTGTGCCCTTCTTGCCATAAGAATTCGGCTGTGCGCAAGAACAAACGCGTGCGCATCTCCCAGCGGACTACATTGGCCCATTGATTGATGAGAATTGGGAGATCGCGGTAAGATTGGATCCAATTTTTATAAGAATTCCAGATAATGGTTTCTGAGGTGGGGCGAACGATGAGTTCTTCTTGCAATTTGGCATCTGGATCGACAATTACGCCACTGCCATCTTCGGCATTTTTGAGGCGATAATGCGTAACCACCGCACATTCTTTGGCAAAGCCGTCTACGTGCGCAGCTTCTTTACTGAGGTAGCTTTTTGGAATAAAGAGCGGGAAATAGGCATTGGAGTGACCCGTTTCTTTGAATTTGGCATCGAGGACGTCTCGCATGTTTTCCCAAATGGCGTAACCATAAGGTTTGATGACCATACAGCCGCGCACATCGGAGTGCTCAGCGAGGTCTGCTTTGTAGACGAGGTCGTTGTACCAAGTTGCGTAATCTTCTTGACGGGTTACTTTTTTTTCGGCCATAGGATGCTTGCTTTGAAAGCGCAAAGATAAGCAATTCTATGGTAAGCGGGGCTGAATCGTTTGCGCACTGCAGCGGTTTTGCAGTAAACTATTCATATAAAATTGATACAAGGCACTCATTTTTTGACTCACCTTAGCCTGCGCCTTTGTGTAATTGCGCTGCACACCGGGAGTCCAGGCGATAGGTAGTAAATTGGTACCATTGTAAATGAATGAAAGTAAATTGCCGTTGTCATAGACCATTTTCTGACTTTGCTCCAACTCAAAACAAGAAGACCCTAATTGAAATGCAGGTTTTCCAAACCCTAACAAATCGAGAAGTGTTGGCATGATATCTATTTGCTGAAAAACAACACCATTGGCCGGTTTTGGCAGATCGAACGTGGGGTGATAAAAAGCAATTGGAATGCGGTAACGCCAGTCTAGGGTTTGAAATTGACGCTGACGGGTTGGCCCGACATGATCTGCAGTGATGACAAATAAAGTGTTTTTGAACCAAGACTCATTTTTATATTGCTTGAAAAAACGGCGCAGCGAAAGATCGGTATAGGAAATTGTTTTGCATAAGGGCTCTGGACCATTTTTCAATTGGCCTTCAAAGGCAGCAGGCACTTTGTAAGGATGGTGAGAACTCAGGGTAAAAATACTGCTAAAAAAAGGTTGCTTGGCACTGCGCATTTCTTTGCCAAAATATTGTAGCATATGGTGGTCCCAAACGCCCCAGTTGCCATCAAAATGCGCCTGATTTGGATACGACTCCAGTCCTTTATAGGTATCTACCCCGATCGCTTTGGTAAAGCTCTTGAAATTCATGGAACCTTCCTTTGCGCCATGATAAAATGAGGTTTGGTAGCCTTTTGACTTGAAAAGTTGAGGAAGGCTATTGACCTGATTACTACAATATGGTGACAAAATATAAGATTCTGGAAGCCATGAAGGTATACCAGCTAAAATGGCTGGAACGGCATCCATGGAGGTGCGTCCATTGGCAATTGCGCAATCGAAAAACAAGCCTTGTTGCACCAACGAATCGAGAAAAGGGCTGTAAGACTGCCGGCTATTCGGACCTGCATAATTGGTTCCGAAACTTTCTAATATCAGCACCACAACATTCGTATTTGCCGGCAGCGTGCTGTGCGCCTGAGTTTTTGTAGATGGCAATAGCTTTTGTAAAGCTCGATTTGAATGAATTTTAACCAGGTCGGTAGTGCCGTCTTCGGTGGTTTTGAGAACTGTAAAAGCTGTATTGAGTACAATTGGCGCTTGCTCCAGACTGCTATATGCTGTGGCATCTATGATGCCGATTGGGCGCAATTGCACTCCTCCTCTTCCCAAAACAACGACTAAACCCAAAAGCAAAAAAGACTGCAGCCATTGCCTTTTATTTCTCCATTCAAATTGTATTGGAGGAATACTTTTGAGCAGGCGCCATAACAAATAGAACAAGCCAATAAACAAGATGGGCAACCACCAAAACTCCAACAAGAATTCACCAGCAAGAGAACTCGTTTCAGTACCCAAAAGCAAATGCACAAAGTAACTAAAGCCCGAGCGCTTTTGGGTGTAGGAAAAATAAGCGATGTCCCAGCTGTTGAGCACCAAGATGACCAAACTAATGACCAACAAATAAACCTGAACAACGCGTAAATGGATGCGCTGCAAACGTGTTGTGAAGGCAACAGCATTCAGGGGGAATAGAAAAGGTATGGAGAGTAAAAAAAGAGGCAAAGCCAACAAGGCAAGGGTTACCGCATCAAAATAGATACCCACAAAAAAAAGTGATGGATTTATCTCCTTGAAAAAAGCAGCGTTTTGAAGCGCAAAAGCTCCTCGCAAGATGCTCATGCTCAACAATAAGAAGAGAAAAAACTTAAATATTGGCTTTTCTTTCAAGGGTTCAGTAGGCCAAAAGTTTGTCGATGGTAGAAAGCAGGCGGCTGCTCGCTAAAAATTGTTGTTCGAGATCTGCGGCAAAGGGAACAGGTGTGTCTAAAGAAGCAACACGCAAGACCGGCGCGTCTAACTGCTCAAAACAATGCTCGTTAACCAAAGACACAACTTCTCCGCCAATGCCGGCAGTTAGGGTATCTTCGTGTAAGACCAAAACGCGCCCCGTTTTGCTCGCTGCGGCAACAATTGCCTCTACATCGAGTGGCAATAAGGTGCGCAAGTCGAGGATTTCAAAGGTGTGATCTGGACGTTGGGCAGCAGCATCTAGCGCCCAATGTACGCCAAGGCCATACGTAATGATGGTGAGGTCTTGGCCTTCTTTGGCGAGTGCAGCTTTGCCGATTGGGGTGTTGTAATAACCCACTGGAACTTCGCCTTTTAAGCTGCGGTACAAAAACTTATGCTCAAAGAAAAGAACGGGGTTTGGATCTTCGAAGGCAGCAAGCAAAAGTCCTTTTGCATCTTGCGGATTAGAGGGATAGACTACTTTCAAGCCAGGAGTGTGTACAAACCAGGCTTCGTTACTTTGCGAATGAAAAGGACCTGCAGCCGTACCTGCTCCTGTAGGCATGCGCACCACGACATCAGCGTTCTGACCCCAACGCCAATGCATTTTGGCCAAATTATTGACAATTTGATTGAACCCAACACTCACAAAGTCGGCAAATTGCATTTCGACCATGGCTTTCATGCCCGAAATACTCAAGCCCAAACCTGCACCGATAATAGCAGATTCGCAAAGCGGAGTATTGCGCACGCGGTCTTTGCCAAAGGCTTCTACAAAACCTTCAGTAACTTTAAATGCACCACCGTATTCGGCGATATCTTGCCCCATAAGCACGAGCTCTGGATGCTTTTGCATGGCCACGCGCAAACCATCTTGAATAGCATCAATAAAACGCACTTCTGTTGAGGCTTCGGTTGGTACAACCGGTTCAAAAACATGCGGCGCGTAGACGTCTTGCAATTCTTGAGCGAGGTCCGGAATTATTTTGGGGGCAGCATTGGCCTGATCAAAAGCCTGCTGAATTTCGTCTTTGAAGTCCTTTTTGATCGCATCTACGCTTGGTGCGTCGAGTATACCTTGCTGAATTAAGTAGGTTTCGAAGTTACTCACGGGATCTTTGGGTTCCCATTCGGCCTGAAGACCTTCAGGGTAATATTTGGTGCCAGATGCCTCTTCGTGACCGCGCATGCGAAAGGTCATGAGCTCTAAGATAAAAGGACGCGGGTTTTCTTGAATTTGGGACCGAATTTGGCGCACTGTTTCGATGACGGCCAAAATATTGTTGCCGTCAACTTGTATGGCATCCATGCCGTAGCCGATACCTTTGTCGATAAATTGTTTGCAGCGGAATTGTTCTGAAGAAGGCGTACTGAGACCCCAGCGGTTGTTTTCTATAGCAAAAATAACGGGCAGTTGCCAAACAGCAGCTACGTTGAGTGCTTCGTGAAAATCGCCTTCTGATGCTCCTCCATCGCCTGTAAAAACCAATGTAGCATCTTGGGTCTTGCGCACTTTAGACGAGAGTGCTATGCCGTCGGCAATACCGAGTTGTGGACCTAAGTGAGAAATCATGCCCACCAATTTGTGTTCTTGGGTCCCGAAATGAAAACTGCGGTCGCGGCCTTTGGTGTAACCAGCTGCCTTACCTTGAAACTGGGCAAACAAACGCTGTAGTGGTATGTGACGGGTAGTAAAGACACCTAAATTACGGTGCATTGGCAAAATGTATTCGTGCTCGGCCATGGCATAGGCACAACCTACAGAGACCGCCTCCTGACCCCAGCCAGAAAACCACTTACTGATTTTGCCTTGTCTTAGGAGAATAAGCATTTTTTCCTCGATCAAACGAGGCAATACCAATTTCTTATAAATCGCAATGAGTTCTTCTGAAGCGAAGGAATGTTGTTGAAAATTGATGGGTTGTTGATCTGGCATTGCGTTATACTTTTAAACCGCGGACGATGCGTTCTTTGCGTTTGGTGCGTTCTAGTTTTTTCTTGACAATTAACAAATGGGCCGCACGTGGCGCACCTCTAGTTAGGTCTACCTTGTAGTCGTTTCCTCCATAGCTAATGCGTGCACCACCTTGAGCAGACCAATCTGCATCGAGATAGTAACGACGTACACTAGCGCCATCTGTTTTGGTAGCAAAAGGAATAGCGCGCTGATCACCGGTCTCAAAACGGACGAGAATTTGTCCTGCATCGCCAAAGCTTTCAAAAATACAACGCGTACCAGCAGGTATAACGACAGATTCGGATTGCGAATTAGAGCTCGAGACAAGTGCACCGTTTTGGGTAGTGAGTTCGCTTGATTGCTTGTTGATTTGATTTAATATAATGGTGTGTGAGGTGTAAAACTGAACTTGACGAAGTTTTTCTTCTGAATCAAGACTGAATTCGTCGCGTATTGCAGTAGTATATGGAATTTTGGTTCCGCATGATGCCGTTAAGGCCGCAAGTAGGATTAAAAGTGCGAATTGTTTCATAGTTGTTAAATTTGTTCAAAATTAATTAAAAAGATGTGTGCTTTGACAAAACTACCCGGCTATCTTTTGGCACTCGTTTGCTTCTTCTTTTTTGCCTGCAATGATCCTGCTTCTAAAAAAACAATTTCCTTAGACGAGATCAGACCGCAGGCAACCAAACAATTGAAACAAAAGCCCAAAAAAAGCCCAGAAGACACCCTGCAGCGCCTTATCAATTTTTATACCAACGATTCGACATCTCTTCAAATTGCCAATATCAAACGCGATAGCACCGCGGACAAATTTTTTCTCGATAGATTTAGTGTCATCCATCAACGCTACTTACTGACCGATTCACTCGGCCATGTTTTTGCATACAAAACTTGGACTTTCAAGGATAGCAGTTCTTGCACAGAAGCTTTTTACAACTGGCTTGATCAAGCGGGCAAGAATAAAACGAGTGTTGCGCTCAAAACCGGAAATATTTGGAGTAAGGGGCATGAAATCTATTTAGTTAGCAATCAAGAAATTATACAAATCAGTAGCACAGAGCGCTTGCTGTTGAGGAACTGGGTGAAATGGTTGTCCGGAACGCCTAACTTTGAAGCAATCAAGTATATCTTGCACGCTCAGCCTCGGAAGAAAACCCTATGGCTAAAATATACAAACAGTAAATTAAGCACCCTATGAATTTAGTGAATCGCGGATTTATTTTCATCAAGCCAAAACCAGCATTTATAGAATGGGCCAAGCATTTCGATCCGGAGCTACTCATTGACGAGCAAGCTGAAGGCAGTGTTTACCTCATTGAAGAAGAGTTCTGGGACGACGAACTACTACTGCAGTCTTACGCTAAAAAAATAGCGCGACAAGAGTTTGGCAGCATAAGTGAAGATGAAACGCAATGGGCAAAGTGGACTACAATTGAAGACTTTGAAGCACTTTTTTACGTTGAAATTGGCTGTACTTGTCTTGATTTGCGCAAAGAGCCGCTTGAAAAAGAAGCCATTTAAACGCTTTGCGCAAAACTAAAAAAGCTACAGACGATCGATTAAATTCGAATTGAGGTAGGCCGGATCAAAAGTTACTTCTTCACCCAACCAATCGGGCTTGTCAAAATATTGCGCTTCGTCTGAAAGTTCGAGCTCTGCAATGAGCAGTCCCTCGAGTGCGCCATGAAACACATCGAGCTCCCAGGTATCCGTTCCATTTTGAATATAGTACCGCGTTTTGTGCAGGCAGGGCAAGTTGGCTTCGGCTATCATCTCGTCGGCTTCGTCTTGCGGAATTTCGTACTCAAACTCGCTTCTTGTAAGGCCTGTTCCTAATTTGATGGTAAAAAAAGCCATATTATCGGTAACCCGAATGCGCACGGAGCGATCGCTGCCACGCAACAAGTAGGCTTGCTTCAACTCGCGCTGACCAATACATTTTGCTTGTTTCCAAGTATCATTGGCCACTAGAAACTTCCGTTCTATTTCTTTCAAGATTCGATTTTTTGCATTATTTTTACCCCGCATGCAACCAAAAGTTGTTGCCATGCGTCCAAACACAAAACTAATCTTTCTATATGAAACTGCGCATTACTTTTTTCAGCTTGCTTTTAGGTAGCAGCTCTTTATTTGCTCAAAAATCTATCGATCAGGCAGGTGTAAAAATTACCACAGCTCCATTGCATTGCGATGTACCAGCTGAAGGCTACCAAGCCGACCTCATTGCCCTCACAATCACCAACACTACTAACGAAGTCAAAACTGTATCCTATAGCTTTGAATTGTACTACGATGAAAATTGTGCCACTTGTGGCCACGACGAATACCTCTACACACAAATTTTGCAGCCCAACCAAACCCTTCAAGGCGTTTGTTTAGACCGCAACAACATGGGCTTAACCATTTTTGACCACATGCCAGCTCACCTTACAAAAACCAAACTAACCGACTTCAATATCCGAAGCGTAACGGTTCAGTAAACCTACTACCTCCTACCCCATGAAACTACAGCATCTCATTACAGGGCTTGCGCTTACTCTTGGATTTATCCAAACCACACAAGCACAATGTACCGTTCAGGCAATTGCCCAAGACACTATCGTTCCGTGTAACGGATCCACTACACTTAGTGTAAATGGAACCGGCACCAGCGTTGTGGCCTTCAGTGAAAACTTCAATGCAGGCCAACCTGTTGGTTGGGACTTCTCTCAAGTTGTTACCATTGCCAACAACACCTGCGGCGTTCCATCTTTAGATGGCTCAGATTTCATGTGGATGGGTAACCAATCCGTTGCGCCTCGCGTAATGGCAACAGTTCCTCTTGATGTATCAGCTGGTGGTACAGTTTGCTTTGAAATGCGCTATGCTATACAAGCACAGGCCTCTCCTTGCGAAGGCCCCGATTTAGCAAGTGAAGGTGTTTACCTTCAGTATTCCATCGATAACGGCGCCACCTGGACCACCATGAACTACTGGAGCCCTAATGGCGGCTATGATTCTTACATGACTTCCTGGAACAACTACTGCGAGAACATTCCGGTTGCCGCCCAAACAGCGACCACCAAATTCCGCTGGACACAACTCGCCGTTTCTGGTGCACCCTATGATCACTGGGGCCTAGACAACATTGCCATTTCAGCGGCCATCCCGAACTACACCATCACTTGGCTTCACGACAACTACTCTTACCCTACAGGTGTCTACTCCGGTAACAACCCAACGCCTGTTTCACCTACCGGCACCACTAGCTACATCGTCATGATGACCGACAGCACCAACACGTGCTACGACACCATCACACTCACTATCTCTTACCCTCAAATTGATAGCATCATCGAGACCAACCCAACCTGTGGAAGCAGCAACGGTAGTTTAGACGCGAGTGCTTCTGGCGGAGCAGGTGGCTACACTTACAGCATAAACAATGGTGTCAATTTTCAAGCGAGCGGCACCTTCAGTGGCCTTGGCATCAACAACTACACCGTCATTTTAGTGGACCAAAACAACTGCTCAGACACCATGCAAGCCGCCCTAATTGGGGTAGACTCCGTAGAAATTAGCAATATGGTCGTCACCACGACCACCTGTGGTCTAGATAATGGCATCATCGACCTTACAATTACAGGCGGTACACCCAACTACCAGTACAGCCTTACAAATGGTTCAACTTTTTCAGCGAGCCCGATTTTCAATAACCTCGTACCCGGAACATATCAAGTCTACGTAGAAGACGTCAATGGTTGTTTTGACTCCACAACAGCTACCATTTACCCTTCTACCAATCCGCTGCTTGGCCAAACAACAAGTACCCTCGAATTTTGTAGCCTTCAAGATGGCAGCATCAGTACAAGTGCCACCTTAGGTATTTCTCCTTATGTCTTTGTATTGCACCAGGGGCCAACCCTTGTAGCAACCAGCCCAACCGGAGCTTTCAACAACCTCAATTCAGGTAGCTACTGGGTAACCGTAATTGATCAAATTGGTTGTGCAGACAGCACCTTAATGGTTGTAGACAGTATTCCAGCTCCTATTTCACCAATGGTAGACACCGTATTGTGTAACCTCACATTACAAGTCTTTGGAGTACTTTCCTACACAGGAAGCAACTGGTCTGCTAACTCAACTGACATTTCTTTTAGCAATGCAGCAGGTCAAAATCCTTTAATTACAGCTGATACAGCCGGTATTTACTTGATCAATCTACAAGATACCGTTTGTAACTTCAACGAAACGTTCAGCCTAACATTTGTAGCAGACCCATACACCTCTATTCTAGACACCACACTTTGTATCGGAGAAACCGCTACCCTAGCAGCCATTCAGCAACCACAAAACGTGAGTTACCTTTGGAGCACGGGCGCCACTACCCCAACAATCCAAGTAACCGTTCCGGGCAATTACCTGATTTCTACCACCAACATGTGTGGCACAATCATCGATACCGCCACCATCGACTTCTATTTTTGTGACATCGAACTTCCGAACGTATTTACACCAAACGGCGATGGCAACAACGACTACTTCCAAATGTTGTTCTATGGCGGTCTCAGCACTTTTGAATGCATCATCGTGAACCGTTGGGGCAATACCGTCCGCGAATTCACAGACCCTGCATTCCAATGGGATGGCACCGATGAAAAAGGCGACAAAATGGAAGAAGGTGTTTACTTTTATGTAGCCCGTACCATTACCAATGCAGGAGACGACATTGAAAAACATGGCCTTGTACACCTCGTAAGAGAATAGCTTTAATTGCTATCTTTGTGTGTGCTTGAACTCAAAAAAAATACACCAAGATGGGTAATTGTCGCTTTTGACTTACTGATACATCTTTTTGCACTATTCTTTGCTTACTTAATCCGCTTTGACCTCAAGGCGGATTTTTCTTTGATTGCCACCGAGTGGGCTATTTTGTCTAAATCGATTTGGTATTTCATCATCGTAAAGCTTTTTGTTTTTGCGGCCTTTCAGATCCATCAAGGACTGGTCAGACACAGCTCTACTGCAGATTTCAAACGCATCTTTATGGCTGAAACCAGCGCTACCTTACTCTTTATCTTGGGTAGTATGGTTCGTTTTTATCAACTCGACGGCTTTTTCTTATTTCCGAATTCTGTCCTGATCATGGAATTCATTTTTAGCACTGCTTTTGTCATTTCCGGACGCTTTATTGTCAAACTACTCTACCTAGAATACACCAGAGACAAGGGTGAGGAAGAAGCCATTCTGATTTTTGGTGCAGGTATTTCAGGCCAACTCACCAAGCGCCTCATCGAAAAAGATACCGCCAACTTACAGCACGTTGTTGGTTTTATTGACGAAGCTCAGCACCTCAAAGACAAGCGTATTGAAGGTGCTAGAGTCTACCCACTCTCCTCGTTGGCCAGACTTAAAGACAAATACAAAGTCGCAACACTTGTGATTGCCGTGCAGCAAATTGAGCGCGACAAATTACAAGAACTCGCTGAGCTCGCCCTGGATTTAGGGCTGCAAATCAAGCGTGTACCCGAAGCGCGCGCCTGGGTCAATGGCGCTTTTGAAGTAAGGGAACTCAAAAAAATCGACATCAATAGTTTGTTAGGCAGGGCAGTGATTACGGTCAATAACCCAAAACTTGAACAACATTTTCTCAATAAAACGATATTAGTAACGGGCGCAGCAGGGAGTATTGGCAGCGGATTGGCAACAGCGCTTTTGCAATACAAAGCCGCCAAACTCATTTTTCTGGATCAAGCCGAATCTGCACTTTTTGAACTCGAACAACGCTTCAAGCGCCAAGCCCACGCGATTCAAATTGAATACGTCATTGGCGATATCTGCGATGCACAGCGCATGAAAAGGTTATTTGCGCTCTACCAACCCCAAATTGTTTTCCATGCTGCGGCCTACAAACATGTGCCTTTAATGGAAGCCAATCCGGCAGAGGCCATCAGAAACAATATCGGCGGCACCCAACTTCTTGCCCAACTAGCGGCGCAGCATCAGGCCGAACAATTCATCATGATTTCGACAGATAAGGCTGTCAACCCTACCAATGTAATGGGCGCATCTAAGCGCATCGCCGAAATGTTGGTCAGCGAACTCAATACCAACCAACAAACAGCTTATGTCACGACGCGTTTTGGCAATGTTTTGGGCTCAAATGGTTCGGTTATTCCGCTTTTTGAAAAACAAATTGCCAGTGGCGGCCCCATCACGCTTACCGACGAACGCATCACGCGCTTTTTCATGACCATACCTGAGGCCTGTCAATTGGTACTAGAGGCAGCCACCATGGGCAACGGTGGTGAGATATTTGTTTTTGACATGGGTGCGCCTGTCAAAATCCTGGACTTAGCCAAAAAAATGATCCAGCTTTCAGGGCTCAGACCTTACACAGACATCGATATTCAAGTGACGGGGTTGCGCCCAGGTGAAAAACTCTACGAAGAAGTATTGGCCAACGCAGAAAATACCATCGCGACCTATCATCCGCAAATTTTAATTGCACAAACAAGACCCACCACTCCTAATCAAGCCCAATTGATCAACGAATTGCTGACAACAGCCGATCAACAAGAAAATGAAGCGAGTGTGCGCCTCATGAAACAAATTGTTCCCGAATTTATCTCCAATAACTCCTCTTATCAAAAATTAGACGCATGATTCAACCCGCAGCGATACAAGTCCGACTTACAGATATCGACATATTAGGACACGTCAATAACTCCATTTATTTGACCTATTTTGAAATGACACGCATCCATTATTTTAGTCAACTGGTCGGCCCAGATTGGGATTGGATGGAAAACGGAGTGGTTTTGGTTCAAAATGAAGTACAATATCATGCGCCCGTTTATTTAGCCGATGCACCACAAATACACATGTTTTGTACCAAAATTGGCAACAAGAGTTTTACGCTAGGTTATGAACTTTATGTAAAAGGTGAGCTCAGAACAACCGGAAGCAGCACTCTTGTAGGCTTCAACTCCAACAAACAACAGAGCATCGAAATACCAGCGCGCATGAAAGAAGCGCTTTTAGCAATGCCTCAAAAATAAAAAGTTACCGATGAAGCGCCCTCTTTTCACGTTGTTGTTGCTCATGTGCTTTTGCGCACAGGCACAAATACCTGAACCATGCAAGACGACAAGGCAGGTTTGCCCTATGAACAACGTCAAGTTTTGTCATGAAAGTGTGGCCTTTGATGAAGAACACAACCTTTATTTGTTGCGCAAAGACTACGCTACACCTTACACGGGTAGTTGCGTGAGCTGTTATCCAAGTTTTACCATTGAAGAAAAACTGAATTTCACTAACGGTAGACGCCAAGGAATCGATACCTCATACTACAAAAGCGGCTGCTTGCAATCGATCCAAAGTTATCAGATTGGCCTTCAAGACGGACCAACCTACGTGTATTACGACTCTACCAACCGCGTGCAATATGAAATCTGGTATCAAGGTGGCCAACTCCATGGACCTTCTATTCAGTTCAACCGACAGACCGGAGACACGCTCGCTTACAAACACTACAAAGCAGGCAAGCTCGATGGTCCACAACGCACTTACCTCCCCAATGGTCAATTAAGAAAAGTGAGCAATTATGCTGAGGGTTTGGCTGAAGGAGCTCAAATTACCTACAATGCGAGCGGGCAAAAAGAGAGTGAAATCAATTTCAAAGCAGGAAAGAAACACGGCACCTGGACCTACTATTTTGACAGCGGCAAAACAGCCCGTACTGAAACCTGGAAAGACGGCAAAAAGAATGGTCTCTTTGCAAGCTACAATGAATTAGGCAAGATCTTAAGTACCGAAAAATATGCTGCTGGACTCCCTATTGGCCTGCACCAAACATTTTACGCCGACGGTAAACTCAACTATTCTTGCACCTACTCCAACAAAGGCGAGAAACTCGAAGAATATGTGATTGACCAATACGGCGTCAAAAAGCAGTTATTTCCGAAAGCTAATGTGTCGGAATAAAATAGCCCAGAACCATCGTTAAACCCATTGCCAATAAGGCAATTCCTACGATGATTGACAACTTGGCATGGTTTACCTTATGAATATACTTTTTACCGACTAAAGTACCCGCTAAAGCCGACGGCACGACACACAGCATCAATTGGGTTGGGAAGTAATTAGTTAACCAAGACCCCGTAAAATATACGCTCACTCTTGTAAGGTCAACCAAAAGTGAAATAAGAGCTGTTGTGGCTACAAAAACTATAGGTTCCATTTTGATTTTTGATAGAAACAAGGCCCTGAGTGCACCTTGATGCCCAGAAAAACCGCCAAAAAAACCACTCAATACACCTCCAAAGCGCATGGCCCAAGGACCTTGGAAAGGAAGTTTCCATTTAAAGAATTCCAAGAGGGCAAAAAACATCAGAATTGCGCCAAAAATGGGCCGAATATTTAGGGTGGTCACTTCATTTAGTTTGTTCAGAAGGAAGGCACCTAAAAAGGCAAAAAGAACGGCTGGAATGCCAAAATTTCGAAATAAGTGCCAATTGATGGACCGCGCTGTGAGCGCTACTTTTAAGATATTGTTACAAAGGTGAACGATGCCTGCCATTAAAACAGCCAGAGGTGCATCAAAATAAATCATAAATACGGGTACTAAAATCGTATTCAATCCAAAACCCGTGAAAAAGGTTGCTAGCGCTGCTAGAAAAGGAGCAACAATAAAAAGGAGCAAAGCAAATAGCATGAGTACAAAATCCATAGGTTCTTGTATTTTTGTTAAAAGTACAAATATGATTGATTTACGCAGCGATACCGTCACCCAACCTAGTCAAGAGATGCGCCACGCCATGGCAAATGCAGCGGTCGGAGACGACGTTTTCAAAGAAGACCCAACTGTGCGCGCACTTGAAGCCTATGGCGCAAAGTTATTTGGCAAAGCAGCTGCGCTCTTTTGCAGTTCAGGCACGCAAACCAATCAGATTGCCATCAATGTGCATGTACAACCTGGCGGAGAAGTCATTTGCCATGAAGAAAGCCATATCTACAAATACGAAGGCGGTGGCATTGCTAAAAATTCGGGGGCATCGGTGCGGCTTTTAACTGGCGACCGCGGCAGAATAACCGCTGATGCTATTGCTCAATGGATCAATCCTGCACACGACGTCCATTTTCCACTCACCCAACTCGTCTCATTAGAAGATACAGCCAACCGCGGTGGCGGTGCGGTTTACGATACCGCAGAACTCGCAAAAATTAGTGCGCTGTGCAAAGAACTAGGCTTACCGCTACACCTTGACGGCGCGCGCGTCTTCAATGCCCTTGCTGTCAATCAAATGCGCCCCGCAGCATACGGCGCTTTTTACGACAGCATTTCGGTCTGTTTGTCTAAAGGACTCGGCGCACCTGTTGGTTCTTTATTGATAGGCAGTACTGAATTCATCGAAAAGGCCCGTCGGGTCAGAAAAGTTTTTGGTGGCGGCATGCGTCAAGCGGGCATCATTGCAGCTGGTGGACTGTACGCCCTCGCGCACAATGTGGAACGCCTCCAAGAAGACCATTTGCATGCAAAGCAACTCGAAGCAGCGCTGCTTCACTGTACTTGGATTCAAGAAGTAGTGCCCGTCGAAACAAATATCGTGGTAGCCATCCTCAAAGACCACAGCCAAAGAGATCTCTTGCTAGAAAAATTGAAGCAAAAAGGTATTTCATGCATGGCTTTTGGCCCAGGAATGATCCGGATGGTGACGCATTTGAATTTCTCGGCAGCTGATTGCGCATTTTGTGTAGAAACCCTTCAAAAAATGTAACTTTTTAGACCAACTGCGTTAAACTCAGGTGATGAAAATCGTTACATTCCTTTGTTTACTCTACTTACTTTGCACGGTACCAATGGCTATCGGGCAAACAAGCAATTGTAGCACCACCGACAAAAAAATCAATAAAGCCCTAGAAGAAGCCTTTAGCGCAACAACCTTTGATCAGCAAGTGCAAGGTCTTGCTGCTGTGGTCAGTAAGTACCCGCAAAACGTGCAAGCCTATTTTTATCTTGGGCAACTGCATTACCAGCGCGGCATGGCACTGCTCAAACAAAATAATACGCGCGCAGAAGGTGAGCAATTACTACAAAAAGCACTTGTCTTTTATCAGGCGAGTATTCAAAAATGCCCAAGTCACCATTCCGATGCGTATTACTACGCAGCCCGCTTACTCTATAACTTCAGTGAAAAAGCAGCTGCCCTCACCTATTTAGAAACCTTCATGAACTTTGATTCGCTGTATCCTGGAGAACAAGCAGCCAACTACAACAAGTTCAAAGAAGAGATCTTACCGGTTTACAAAGAATTGCGCTTTCCACTTGAGGCAAAATCAAATCCAGTACCATTCAATGTGGCGCGCGTAAATGGCGTCAGCACCAAACAAGACGAGTATTTTCCGATGCTCAGCCCAGACAACAACTTGCTCTTCTTTACCAGAAAGGCCGATAAAACGAATCTTGGCGATATTTCAGGCTACATCCAAGAAGAATTTACCGTAGCTGAAAGTCAAACACCCCCGCAATTCAGTATCGGCAAAGCCTTACCCCACCCTTTCAATGATGGTCAGTTTAGCAACTACGGCTCGGCAAGTTTATCAGCAGACAACCGCGAACTGGTATTGTGTGCGTGCAAGGCAGAAAAAGTATACAACAAAGATTACTTGAACTGCGATCTGTATAGCAGTAGGTACCAACTCAAAAAAGGCACAACAGACCAATACGAATGGACTACACTGGTGAATTTAGGGGCCAATATCAATACCAAAGACGGTTGGGAAGCCCAGCCCTCTTTGTCTTCAGATGGCAAACTTCTCTACTTTACAAGTTACCGAAAAGGATCCCAAGACAACGATATTTATTACAGTGAAAAACAAGCCGATGGTTCGTTCAAAGAATTGCCGCAGAAAAATGTCGATTTTGGAGGCGGTTTGGAGCGAATTGCAGCAGT
>CALJTX010000035.1 GCA_937975705.1 uncultured Flavobacteriia bacterium
GGTTGCCCGAGCCGAATCCCGCGCGGTTATTTCCATAACCGCTGGCCCCTTGGACCAAGCGATCATCAGCCTGTCGCGCCAAGCAGGTGTTTCAATTGGCATGGCTGGTAAATTACCTCCCATTCAAGTGCGTGGGTTTAAGAGCCGAATTTCCCTCGAAAAAGCTATGCAACGCATATTGCGAGGAACCGGCTGGAAAGCGGTTCGGGTAGGCCCCGCCACATGGCGCATTGAAGCTGATCAGGCGCGTCCACCCAAAACAAAAGTCACACCGAAAGCAACTGTGGCCAACTTTGCAGGCCCGCAACAGGCAACACCCGTAGAGATAGTCGTCACCGCGGCGAAGCGCAGTATGCCACTCGAGACCACGCCGATCGCATCAACGGTGTTAGACGGCAACTTCATCGACCGCTTATCCCCAACGCCGAGTACGGAGGACGTCTCGGCTTTCATTGACGGTATGACGCTCAGCAACACTGGCCCCGGACAGAACCGGGCGTTCATTCGGGGCGTTGGCGACAGCCCGTTTAATGGACAAACACAATCGACTGTATCGACAGTGCTCAACGACGCGCGCATCAATTTCAACGCACCGGAACCCGAGTTGCAATTGATCGACGTCGACCGTGTGGAAATTCTCAAAGGGCCTCAAGGACCTTTATACGGCACAGGTGCGCTGGGAGGCGTCTACCGAATTGTAACGACCGCGCCAGCACTTGATCATGTGAAGGCTTTTGGAACTGTCGGGGTTGAAACTCTGTGGCATGGCGGGATTGGCGGATCAGCAAATGCCGTCTTCAATGTCCCCATATTGGCAGATCAGCTTGGCGCTCGCATGGTGGTCTATACGTCCCAAGAGCCGGGTTGGATCGACACGGACCGAACCAACGGCAAGAATAGCAACAGTTCAACAGTAAGAGGCGCAAGGGTCGCGTTGCGGTACCAGCCGGATGAAATCTGGACTGTAGACTTTCTAGGGCTTGCCCAAGCATTGAACGTTGCGGACAGCAAATATACCACTGAACTGAAGGGGTACCGTCGTTTTGGCGTTGCACCAGAGCCATTTGACAACGACTTTCTGCACGGCCAACTGACCATCCGTGGAAAAATCAGTTCTTTGGATTTTCTGAGCACGACTGGGCTCGTCCGGCAAAAGGTCGAGAGCATTTTTGACGCAAGCTCTGCAGCAGCATTTTTTGGTCTTAGCGGAAAGTTGCTGTTCAAAGACAAACGGCAATATCAGATATTTAATCAGGAAGTGCGCTTGTCAGGTGCGATTGGACGGATCCATTTCCTCAGTGGATTGTCTTATCTACAAGCGGGCACACAAATCGATGGGGTGATATTTTCTGATCCACAATCAGGTGAAACTATCGGGACGTTGCATCAGGCCATGCGAGAGGTTGCTGTATTTGGTGAGTTGACACTTCCGTTGTCAGCCAATTGGAACGTGGATGCTGGATTGCGTCTTTTTGCGACCCATATCGACAATGAGCGCGTCGAAAACAGCGTCGGGCCGAAAGTTCAAGATACAAGAAAAGGTGCGTCGCCTAGCCTAGCGATTTCGTTCCAGCCAAACGTTCACGATTATTATTACGCCCGCTTCGCTTCAGCGCTCCGGTCCAAAGGCTTGAATGCATTCGCTCCGGTCGATGCGGCGGATTTCGGTTCGGATGAACTGCAGAGCCTCGAGATTGGCGGACGATGGAAATTTCCAAGTGCGAATATCTCAACGAAATTGGAATTGTACGCAAGCCAATGGGCGCACATTCAATCGGACTATTTGCTTCCAAATGGCCTTGTAGCGACGCGCAATAGCGGCAGTGCGTTTATCTACGGTGCAGAAACTGCAATTCTCTGGAAACCGTTAGGCAACTGGTCTCTTGAAGCCGGAGCCGACTGGCAACATGCACGATTAGAAAAGCCTGATGTGACACTTGGATTTACAGGTGACCCGCAGCTTGCTGTTGTCCCGCGTTACAAGACACATGTTGAACTGAGCCATGATTTTCAAATTGGTGGTTGGCGCTCCATGATTTATACAAAAGCGCAGGTCACAGGGCCATCACGTTTAAGCTTATCCCCTGGACTTGATCGGGCAACTGGCAGTTTAGTCTCGATCGGAACCGGGATCATCGCTCGTTACCAACAACTACAAATACGTCTGACCTGCGATAATCTATTGAACAATAGTGCGCCAGCAGCGACCTTCGGAAATCCCTTTTCCATCCAAGGTTCCAACCAAAATACGCCCATGCGGCCCAGGCGCATTTCGCTTTCGGTTTCGTTGCCCTTTTGACGGGCGATGGGGCGGCGGTTTTTTACTGCCAATTGGCGCGCTTTTGTAGGCATTTGCCAAACCGAAGGTTTGTCAGCGGTAATGGCCAAGAATTCTAACCGGCCGAAACGACAGCTGTTCATGTATCTCCCTCAAAGCAGCCTTTCCGGGCGCATGCGGCTCATGTGGGGTTTGGGATTGCGCGGGCGTTCCAATCAGAACACTTAAACAACGCAAGCCGAAAGGCCGCCTTTGGTAGCAAAGGCCCTCTCGCCTAAAGCATGGAAAAACTGGAGCGGGCGAAGGGATTCGAACCCTCGACCCCAACCTTGGCAAGGTTGTGCTCTACCCCTGAGCTACGCCCGCTCTGGCGGTCAGGTTCTTGAAATCCTGACGGGTGAGGCGCGCCGTTAGCATGGGGTATATTCCCCCGCAAGCCCCAAATGCCGCCTTTTTACGAAAACAGGGTAAAGCCTGTCTTGTGAAAGCCATCGCTTTGCCCACATAGGGGTGAAACGAATCCTGACGAATGGAGAATGACCTTGGCGACGATGGGCCTGACCACCGACGAACAAAAAGCTGTTGAGCAATTCCGGACCGACGTTGTCGCGCCGTCGATGGAGCGGTTGGTAATACTCGATTTTTGGGCAGAATGGTGCGGACCGTGCAAGCAATTGACGCCCATATTGGAAAAAGTTGCGGCCGAATATGCCGATCGCGGCGTGGTACTGGCCAAGGTCAATGTGGACGAGAATAAGTTTATTGCTTCCCAATTTCAGGTGCGGTCCATTCCAACGGTTTATGCCATATTTCAAGGGCAGCCGGTTGCGGACATGACGCCAGCACGCACGGAGCCGCAATTGCGGCAAATGCTTGACCAGTTACTCGAGAAACTCCCGATTAAAGCTGGAGAAGCCGCCGAGGATCCCGCCACGCTATTGGCACCGCTTGTAGAAGAGGCCGAGATGCTTTTGGCGCAAGAAAGCGCAGAGCAAGCGTACGCTCTGTTTGCCGAAGTACTTTCAGCATTGCCGGAACATCCTGCCGCTTTGTCGGGACTGATCCGGGCATTGACCGCATTGGGGCGTCAGGATGAAGCGCAGGCTGTTTTTGATAGCCTCAGCAACGAGCTGCGTGCCGACCCAGCGTTGGAAAAGGCAGGATCGGTGTTGAGCATAGCAGCCGCGGCCGTTCCGCCAGAAGAATTGGCGCGGCTGCAGGCCGCCGTTGCGGCGTCGCCAGATGATCATGCCTTGCGCCTGGAACTTGCCAACGCCTTGATGGCAGCAGGCGACCGTGACGGGTCTGCGGAGGCGTTGTTGCATATCATCGCGGCAGACCGCGAATGGAATGACGGCGCTGCCAAGGCGCGGCTTCTCG
>CALJTX010000036.1 GCA_937975705.1 uncultured Flavobacteriia bacterium
GTTCCAGAAATGGTACCTGCAGAAGGAGCCGCCGTTACCGTAACTGTTCTTGTTACCGTAGCATTGGCACAACCACCTGTTCCGATAACGGTGTAAGTAATTGTCGCAGTGCCAGCAGCGATTCCAGTAATAACTCCAGATGTATTTACAGTGGCGATAGCTGAACTGCTGGTGGTCCAGGTTCCACCTGAAACTGTAGCGCTAAATGTTGTAGTTGATCCGACACAAATAGCTTGTGTTCCGGAGAGTGTCCCTGCACTTGGCGGGTTTGTAACTGTTCCAGTTGCTGTAAAAGTTAGCGTTGTTGCTCCTGTGGAGGCGATACTTACTGAGCCAGAAACTGCTCCGGCTGCAGTTGTACTTGCAATTCTTAGGTAGACGGTAGTTGCACTCAAAGTACCACTAGCTGTAATTGTTACAGAACTTGCGTAACCAGAACCACTGCTCAAGCTTACTTCGTAGCCTGTTGGTGCAGTTACAGTCACATTTGCTGTGAGGTTAGATCCTGATACCGTAAATGTTTGTGCGGCTGATGCCGTGCCCTGACAAGAAGCGAAGCTTGTGATGCCAGTTGAGTTAACGCTAAGAGATTGTGCGAATACCGTTACCGTATAGGTAGTCGATTGACCGCAGAAAGTATAGGTAATGGTTACAGAACCAGCCCCAACTCCTGTAACAACACCTGTGCTTGCGTTGACTGTTGCTATGCTATTATTGGAAGAGGTCCAGGTACCACCTGAAGTTGGATGAGACAATTGCAAGGTAGAACCCGCACTAACTGTAGTACTTCCTGTAATTTGCGGCAAGAAACCAAGTACAAAATTACTTGTGGTGCCGTTGAGCGTAAAGTTGACAATTGAACCATTGTTAGGCGTTGATGTGTTATCATTGAGCGTGGTAATTGCTGTATTGTTTCCGTTTGCCACACCTTGATTGAAATTGTAGTAGTCAACAAGACCTGATTCACTTCCAGTAAGTTCATTACTCATAGTGGACTGAATCTGACTTTCTGTTCTGGCAATATTCCAAAAACGAACCTCATCTAAATTTCCGGCATAATAATTATCAATGAAGCCAAATTGATAAGGTCCTGTTATATTGATGGCATTCGGCGCGGGTGTTGTAACGGCCAAATTACCATTTATATAAACTTTGAAAAATAAACCTTCTTTAACCAAAGCAATATGACTCCAGACATTTTGTAAGATGAGGGCTTGAGGTGTAAGTAGATCGTAGCGAATTAAAGTGTTATCCTCATAAGAATCGAGGTGAATTTTACCTTGAATGATATAAAACGATGGGTTTCTTGAGTTTGCATTTCCATTGGTCTGATTTCCAAAGATGGCATGGTAAGCGTTGTCCCAGTTGGAGTTATTTGGCTTGATCCATGCTTCAATTGTAAAGGCAGTTGCACCATCTGCAATAGAGTTACTCGTTAAATTTACGCGGTCATTTCCACCATCAAAATTCAATGCGTTGTTTGTACGAACCACAACGGCTGAACGTGCACTGGCACAACCAAATGAATTTGTCGCTTGTGCGTAGTAGGTATTTCCTGAAACTAGTGCAGTTGTAGAAGCTAAAGCTGTTCCGCCTGTAGCTGTGCTGAACCATTGTAAAGTTTCACCGCTTCCAACAGTAGCAATGAGATCAGCAACGGTAGCTCCGGGGCAAATTACGAGCGGTGAAGTTACTGTCGGTGCGTTTGGCAATGGATTTACAGTCACCGTTGCGCTGGTAGTTGCATTGGCACAACCTCCACTTCCTGCAATTGTGTAAGTCATCACTGAAGTACCTGCGCTTACGCCGGTTGCAACACCAGTTGTTGAATTGATTGTTGCAACGGCTGGAGTGGCAGATGCCCAAGTTCCGGCAGGTGTGGTTACTCTTCCGTTTGTCCAATTGGATGTTGATCCGGTCAAGCCAAAATTATAAAGCGTTGCGTTTGCTGGTGCGCCACCAATGTGATTTGCGCCGCTGTGATCAACTAAAGTGGTGATGCCAGTATTTGTTTGATTTGCTAAACCTTGGTCAAAACGATAGAGTGCACGAAGATCTGACTGAGCAGACACAGGGATATACATATTTGCTTGGATTTGCGCAAGCGTTCTTGCACTTGACCAAATTCGTAATTCACCAAACTTGGCATTTGCTAGTGCATCAGGCCAATTACTTTTTCCGATATAACAATTGCTACGGCTAACGTTATCTGTATTGATATTCCAAGTATTTGTAGTTGCTACTTGTACACCATTCATATAAATGGTTGCACTTGTACCATTTCGAACAGCAGCTAAATGCACCCATTGGTTTAATGGAATAGCACTTGAACTCATAACAGTTAGGGATTGTCCAGGAGCAGTATAATATTCAAAAGTTGGCTTACCTGTTGTCCCATTGCTCAGGGCAAAAATTACTGTTTGCTGACCTTCACCATTTCCGAAGTCGATGAGGCGGTGCCAATTTGCATATGATTTGACATAAACCCATCCCTCAATAGTATAAGTATTGTCATCAAAGTAAACACCATTTGCTGCCTGAATATAGTCATTGACACCATCCATGTCAACAGCACTACTGTTGTAGGCAATCAGGTTTGCCGTTTCACCAATACAAATAGTTTGGTTGCCATTGTTTGTGCCTGTTGTTGGCGCTGTTGAAATGGTTAAAACAATTTGATCAGTGGCTGTTGCACTAGAACCAACTGCAGTAACGGTCAAGGTGACGCTACCTGCTAGAATATCAGCTGCACTCGGGGTGTATGTTGCCGTATTTGTTGATCCGTTTACAAATGTGCCCGTCCCTGAAGTAGTCCAAGTGATGGTGTTTCCTACGGAATTTCCTGCGGTTGTGTACGTATTTCCAGCACAAATAGAGGCAGTTGCAGGTCCAGCATTAGCAATTGCGCAATTTTCAGTAAGCAATTGAATTGATGCTGCCACAGGATTCGGACAGCCAGGTACGTTGTAGGTATATGTAAGATTTACTGTTGTATTCCCTGTTCCCGTAAATGTTAAGTTGTTACCACTAAGAGTTGCCGGACCAGTGAGGCTGTATGTTCCGCCCGGAGGAGTTGCGGTTATATCAATTGTTGTACTGTTACAGTATTTACCACTGGCACTTATAACCGGAGTTCCAGAAATTGCTACCTCAACATTCGTAGCCCCGCAAATATACACGATTGCTGTAGCAAAGGAATATGTAGACTCAGTTGCAACGGCAGAAGACCCATTGCCCATACTTCCTCTGGTGCGGTGTCCTACATATCCAAAGTAGTCTTCACATTTTTTGGCAAGCATAGAAGTGTGACCACCTGTTTCAACAGCTAAAATACGATCAGAAGTTAAAATGCCATTTGGCATTCCTGGGTTTTGGGCAGTCTGGCTACCTCGACCTAACATTTCTGTATTCGCCTCTCCCCAGTTGTAATTTAAAGAGTCTTTATTCAATACATTGACGGCAGCATATGTTGGATCGTGTTCATTTGGAGAAATCCAATGGATATTTGCCATGACAGGACCGGTTGCAGAGGTGTAACGCGGCTGTACCCAAGTGAGTCGGTCATTTGTAGTCCAATCACCCAATTGTCTTTGCCCATTGGCTCCAAGTGAATATAAGTTTCCGTCTGCATTTACTACAAAGTAACTAGATTTTGAAGATGCGTCGTCACGTGTAACACCAATCATTTTAATTGGGTTGGCAGACGGCAATGTCATTAATGTAGCGCGATTTCGGCTTGCTGTTGCAGTGTTATTTCCGAGATAAGTTTCTGCACCCCAAGTGTAAAGTTGACCGGTAGAGGTTAGCGCAAAAAGGGTATTTTTATTTCCACGAACCGCAATGACATTTGATAATACGGTGGTAGATGAAATGGTCACTTGATGCCATTTTGTTGCATCGGTTGTAGATAAAGTGCCTGTTAAACCAGTTCCTGTATTGGCGATATTTTGTGTGATTACATAAACTGAACCCGAACATGTAGTTAATGCAATTGTGCCTGTAGATACAAATAACATTTTAACATCAGTGGGGCTCACACCTGCAGGTAAACCTTGGGTATTCCCATTTACTGTAATTTTCTGAAAAGTTGAGGAAGTTGTTAAATTAGTATGCAACACTGTTCCTTCGATCCCCCAAGCAAATAATCCTGTTGTTGTCAATAATATACCCTGTACACCTGGAGTATAATTAGAGCCAAGGTGTGCTTTTAGAATAGTACCGGTAAGACCTGGAAAGTTTGTTGCGTTAATTTCGGTTGGAGACAAAAGATCGGTTGAGCCATCGCTAGCAATATCTTCACCCCAAACTTTATAGGTTCCTTGAGAAGTTCTAACCACGGTGTTGTGAAACGATGAAATAAAGTTATCGTATTCGATGGATGCTGCATCTGTATTCGACCCCATTCCAAAATTGAGATAATCGGTATTAGGACAAGTTGCCTGAAAGCCACATTGGGCTAAACTCACTTTAGAAATCAATAAGTTGACCAATAAAAGAAGTAGGTAAATTCTTTTCATAAATTGAAGATTGAATTATTCTTTACGAATAGGATTAAAGTTCGGTAGTGTGGTAATAAGTTGTAGCCTTGCCATTCTCATCAATGAAATCAATCATGATGTAGTTATGCGGCTTTGCCGAACCTTGAAGTTGAAATTTAAGCACATATGTGCCGCTGGTTGAAACAATGGAGTTTTCTAAGTTTTGAACGGCTATCTGGCAATCAACACCTTGAATTACAGCTTTGAAACTGTTTAAGTTGACTACTGCGTTCGTGCCATTTTCTAGCGTAACTTGGAGTGGAATTGAAGCTATTACACCACTTGCTAAGTTTGCCGCCGTAAGATTGCTCGAAAAAGCAATATTGGATACATCAAACGCGCTTTGAACAGGCGCTACTGTTATTTGGTAATTGTAATTTTGATGCTCATGTTGGCAGCCTTCTGAATGAGCAGAATGGATATCTGTGATTGCAAGTTGATAAGTTCCTGAATGCGGGAAAAGAAATGTAGACAATGGTTCTTTGCTATCATCGCTGACCACATTATTTTGTGCGTCTGTGATGACCCAATGGTATTTATCTGTAGCATGAATACCTAGCACATTAAACTGAAGGTGTTCAGTTAATCCGATTGATAAGATTGCATTTTCAGCAGGAACCTGCGAATAGACCTTTTGAGTGATGAATAGTGCGCTTAGTGCGAAAGCGTATACAAATAAAGAACTTTTCATATGTGGGTATTGGGCACAAAGGTACCCAAAAACCACGAATAAATCTAATCAGCCGCCTACCTACTGATCTTCACTTCCGCATACGGGAACTCTTCGAGCATTTCTCCGGAGTAGTAGAAATCATAAGCTACACCACCGAAAGTGTAATCTTTTTCTCGAATTTTGAAGTTCGAGCCTCCTGCGGCAGGATTTTTTTTGGGTTTAGATTTGCTGTAACCAAGGTTGAAAATGGAGGCTAAAATTTCTGGTCGGTCGTCTATTGGGTAACCTGCTTTCTCCCATTGGGTGGCAATTTGTCTGATAAAAATACCGGCGTAGAGATAGGAGTAATAATGGTCTTTGTATTGGACCAGTCTTTTGACGCGTAAGCTAAGTGTATCGTTGTGTTGGTTGCTGTAATTGCGGCTAGAGTCGTAGTCGAGTAAATGCGCATATTTTGCGCCGCAATAATAGGGGCTTGCCGGATCCTTCAAGTAGTTTTCGATGTTTCGAGCGGTATTTTCTTTGATGCCCGTAACGCCAAAAGACATGTTGGTTTCGAGCGCTAGGGTTTTGAGCGGCGCTACAAAATCTTTAAAACGCTCTCTTCTCGAATTGAAAAGTCGGACTTGTTCGCCGACCAAGCAGGCAACAATCATGCGGGGTTCTACACCACAAGCTGCAGCTGCAGAGTCTATGTAGCGCTTGTCTTTGGCTACTGCTTCTTTGAAATAAGACCACTCGATATAGTCCATCCACTCAAAAGCATTTCCTCCCTTGGCATGGTTCATAGCCTTATTTTTGGCAAGAAGAGCGCGCAATTTTCTTTGGTAAGTTTTGTTGTCTTTGAGTTTGAGGTCCACAGCGGCCAGCATTTGTAGGGCTGTTTTTTCTGACTTAGACTGCGCCCAAGCATCTAGAATAGTGCGTGCATTTTTTGGATAATACGCGTTGACTAAATTGATGCGCTGCAGAATTTCATTGCGATATGCGACCAGAGAAGCACTGTCTACTTTAAAGTTCTGGTTGTATTTGTCGTGCATCGACTGAAAATAGCGGTTGTTGTTGTCCACCAAACCTTTGTCATCAGTAAGGCGCAATTTGAGTGCAACAAAGACGCCAACGAGCGCTACCCCATAGGCAGCGAAACCGTAAAGCGCAATCCGATAAGGAATTTTAAACCACTTGCTTTGAATGATGCGTTTCATGAATTGAAATAAGAACGGGCTTTGTACGCAAGGCATTCCAATTGGTTACAACTTGCGAAAATCGCAAGAAACTACCGGTCATCTTGCAATAATCGGTTTTGAAACGGCGTGTTTCACAAGCATTTTTGTAAACTACAAATGACACTTGCCACTTCTCAAGATAAAGCCCTAGTAATTGCGATTTTTCAGCAAGCATTCAAAAGCAATCCTCACATGATTTTCTTGATGGGCAACCGTAACCTTGAAAGAAAAATGGCCATCATGACGAGTTTTGTTTTTGATATTGCTCTTGCGCGCCAAGGGGTCTATCTATCCAAAGACCGTTTGGGTGTCTTGATTACTTTTGATTACGCGCAGCTGCCATTAAAACCTCGGGAAAAGTGGGCGCAAATGATCATGGCCTTGCGTTGCTTTTCATGGCTGCGATTAAGAAATATTGCTAAAACTGAAGCGCTGATTCAGGCAAAAAGGCATGCCGAACCTAAAGATCTTTATGTTTGGTTTTATGGTGTTTCTGATGCTGCGTTGGGGCAACAAACTGCAAGGGAATTACTCAAGGGGCTTTTTGAATTGGCACAGCAAAGAAATGTAGGCATCATTGCAGAAACGAGTATAGCAAGAAATCAAGTCATATATAAGCGCTACGGGTTTGAATGTTACGAGCAAAT
Source organism: uncultured Flavobacteriia bacterium (assembly GCA_937975705.1). Lineage (GTDB taxonomy): Bacteria > Bacteroidota > Bacteroidia > Flavobacteriales_D > Crocinitomicaceae > UBA952. The sequence goes on from CALJTX010000036.1 coordinate 7,085, forward strand.
CCAAGGCGAGGGCTTTCCTGTTTTTTACATGCGAAAGCCCAGTACTGAGCAAGATTAAGCCCAAATTCTTTTACTTTTGCCTATATGGCACTCATTAAAGCATGTAGGGGCTTCACGCCTCAAATTGGTCCGGATTGTTTTTTGGCTGAGAACGCAACGGTTGTAGGCGATGTCCAGATGGGCGAGCAGTGTTCGGTGTGGTTTTCGGCTGTGGTACGCGGCGACGTCAATAGCATCCGAATGGGCAATAAAGTCAATATCCAAGATGGCGCAGTTTTGCACTGCACCTACGAAAAAACCAAACTGCACATTGGCAACAATGTTTCTATCGGCCACAACGCATTGGTTCATGGCTGTACCATCGAAGACAACGTCCTGATCGGGATGGGTTCTATCGTCATGGACAACTGTTACATCGAAACCAATAGCATTGTAGCAGCTGGCGCTGTGCTCACCGAAGGAACACGCGTCGAGTCTTGGTCTATCTATGCGGGTATTCCCGCCAAAAAAATAAAAACGCTAACACCAGAATTATTTGCTGGTGAAGTACAGCGCATAGCCAATAATTATGTGCTCTACTCGAGTTGGTTCAAAGAGAACGCCTAAATTTACCTTCAAACTTCTTTTTCATGAAATACGACCGCATCGACAAATCACTTTATATCGCCAATCGCCAAAAATTTGCAGCTCAAATGGCGCCAAACACTTTGGCAGTTTTCAATTCGAATGATATCTATCCGGTTTCTGCCGACAGCACTTTGCCTTTTGCCCAGCACCGCGACATCCTTGCTTTGTCTGGCGTTGATCAAGAAGAATCTATTTTGGTGCTTTTTCCGGGTGCGAGTAATCCTGCCCATAAAGAAGTCTTGTTTTTAAAAGAAACCAGTGAACTTATTGCTATTTGGGAAGGCGAAAAGCTCACCAAGCAAACCGCTTTTGAAACCTCAGGTATTCAGACGGTTTATTGGCTCCAGCAATTCCCAACTATTTTCAAACAAATGATGGCTGAGGCCCGCGGTATGTACCTCAATACCAACGAGCACCTCCGTGCCAATACCGAGGTCGAAACCCGCGAAGACCGCTTCATCAAGCAAGTCAAGCAAGACTACCCTGCACATCAAGTGCACAAGTCGGCACCCATCATGCACAAAATCCGTTCTATCAAAAATCAAATAGAGCTCGACCTCATGCAAACAGCCTGCAACATCACTGAAGCAGGGGTGCGCAGGTTGCTTGGTTTCATTAAGCCCGGCGTTTGGGAATACGAAATCGAAGCAGAGCTCGCTCATGAGTTTTTACGCAAGCGTTCTAAAGGCTTTGCCTACACACCAATTATTGCCTCTGGTAAAAACGCGTGTGTCTTGCATTACATCGAAAACAACCAGCAGTGTCTAGACGGCGATGTCATCTTGCTAGACGTAGGTGCAGAATACGCCAACTACTCTTCAGACCTCACGCGCTGCATTCCAGTCAATGGCCGATTTACTGCCCGTCAGAAAGCAGTTTACAACGCAGTGTTACACGTCAAAAACGAAGCAACTAAATTGTTGGTTCCGGGTACCATTATGGCCGAATACCACAAACAAGTTGGTCATTTAATGGAAGAGCAATTGGTCAATTTAGGGCTCATTTCTTTAGACGACATCAAAAACCAAGACGCAGCTTGGCCAGCCTACAAAAAATACTTCATGCACGGCACTTCGCACTTTTTGGGCCTAGACACCCACGACGTCGGTTTATGGCACGAGCCAATTGCTGCCAATATGGTTTTCACTGTAGAGCCAGGTATTTATATTCCTGAAGAAGGCTTGGGCATTCGCCTAGAAGACGACGTCGTTGTTCAGGCAAGCGGCGCACCATTTAACCTTATGGCCAATATTCCGATTGAGGCCGATGAAATTGAAGCTCTGATGAATGCCTGAACTTCCGTTTAGTTTGCACTATTCTGTGCAAGGCGAAGGTCCTACTTGGGTCTTCTTACATGGCTTTTTAGAATCTTCCACTATGTGGGACTACCTCCCTCTGGACAACCTTCCTGTTCAACAAATCTGTATTGATTTACCCGGACACGGCTGGTCTTTTGAGCTCTTAACTACACCTTCCATTGAGTTAATGGCGCTGGAAGTTCAGCGCGTTTTGGATCATTTGGCTATTTCTAGTTTCAGTGTAGTTGGTCATTCGATGGGTGGGTATGTAGGCTTAGAACTTTCTAAAATGAAGGGCTTTGAACATTTAGTTTTACTCAACTCCAATTGCTGGGCAGATTCCGAACAAAAAAAGCATGATCGCTTGCGCGTGGCACAAATTGTACAAAATGCAAAGGATATTTTTATCCGGGAGGCAATACCGCATTTGTTTCGAAATGCTTCGGCCAATAATGCCGCGATTTCTAAACTCATTGACGAGGCCAAACACCTTTCTGCAGATGCCATAGCACAAAGCACTTTGGCAATGCGGGAAAGAACAGACTTCACCGATTTTGTCAATGCACACCCTGAAAAATTTACTTTTATTCATGGCATTCACGACCGCTTAGTGAGTGTAGAAGAGCTGCAACAAAAAGTACCCAATGCGCATATACATCTCTTGGACTCCGGACACATGTCACATATAGAGGCGAGTGAAGAAGTACTTCGAATTCTTGCTCGTTCGATTAGTAATGATTAAATTTATCATGACAAAATAAGTCATGATATGAATTTGCAAGAAATCTGCAAGCAAAAAGGTTATAAAGTGCATGAAATTGCACAACAAGTTGGCATAGACTCCAGCCTCATGAGCCGCATTCTTGCAGGTAAACGCAAGCCTACGCCACTTCAGATTCAAAAATTGGCGGTTGCGCTTGAACTTTCGCACAGCGATGTCCTGACACATTATTTATCACAAGAAATTGTTCAAATTGTTGAGCATTATCCGCAATTGGCACCCCGAATTTTGCAACTTGCCGAAGAGCGCGTCCGTTATTTATTGAAAGATACTGATTTCGAAAGTGCGAAACCATCCAAAAAAATCAAAACGAAACTAGCTCAGCTAGATGAACTCTTGAAAGCGTGGCAAACAGCCCAACCGCTAGATGCCCTGCAATTGGATAAAATGAACGCCTACTTTGATACGGCCTATACTTATGAGTCCAATCGGATCGAAGGCAATACGCTTACTTTACAAGAAACTCATTTGGTGATCAATGAAGGCATCACCATCGGTGGCAAAAGCATGCATGAGCATCTCGAAGCAGTCAATCATCAGCAAGCCATTCATTTCATCAAAGAAGTAATTCATGATCAACTGCGCTTCAATAGCCATGTGCTCAAGCAAATTCACCAACTCATTTTAAAAGGCATACAAGACCAACATGCCGGCAAATACCGCGAAATTCAAGTCATGATTTCAGGCAGCAAGCATGTGCCACCAGCGCCTTATTTGCTAGACAAACTCATGGAAGACTACTTCCTTTTCTACGAACAAAACCTTGGGCGTTTACACCCTGTAATTTTAGCCGCAGAAATGCATGAGCGTTTGGCGACTATCCATCCGTTCGTTGATGGCAACGGCCGCACAGCACGTTTGGTCATGAACCTGATTTTATGGCAACACGGCTATACAACGGTCAATATCAAAGGCGGTAAGAAAAGTAGATTAGCCTACTACAACGCGCTCGAAAAAGTCAAGCTCCACCACGACGCTACTGATTTTCAACTGCTCGTCGTCGATTACGCATTGGCATCATTGAAAGCCCATTTGGAGTTGGCGGGGTAATTGGCATTTACGCAAATGTTGCTAAAAATTCATTTGGTGTAAAAACAGGAAGTGCTGATTTCTTGAAGTCTTTAATATTACGCGTAATAATAGCGTCTATTTTGTTGCTATTGACTGCAGAAAAATACTGAAGTGCATCTTCAAAATCGGTGAATTTGGATTCTAGGGCTGCCAACACTTGTTTTTGGTCCATTGCTAAAATGTGAATGGTGTTCAGTAAAACTTGTAGTCTTTCGATGACATAATGATGCGTTGCATGTCTTCTGAGAATGAAATAAGTATTGGCGACAATGACGGGCGTTATATACGCACGAACTTGTTTTTGTTCACATTTGAGTAAAAGTTGAAGGCTGTCATCAGAAAATGGTTTGCGATCTAAATAGAAATCTAACAAGACATCTGTATCGATTAATACTGATTTCATTCAGAAAGGTATTTTTTAGCAAGTGCTTTGGCAAGTTCTTCTTTGTAATCTCCGATTTGAGCATCCTTAAATGCTCCTTTCAAAGAATAAAGTACAGACGGCTCAGAAACAACCTGATTGCTTTCTTTGACCAAAACACTCAGGTAATTCTCGATGAGTTGCGACAAGCTCTTGCCATTAGCTTTAGCATAAGCTTTGGCTTTTAAGATGATTTCATCATCTAAAGAAAGGGTGAGCTTCGTGTTCATACGTATGAATTAAAAAACAAAAATACGTATAAACTTACTTGGCTTCAAGGAAATTTACTTACCTAAAATTAATTTTCTACTTTTAAATTCAAATCCTGTTCATGAAGTTTTTAATTCTCGCCTTACTCATTTCGTACTCAAGTAGTTTTATCGCTCAAACCCCACCAACAACCGACACCGCTCTTGTTCAAGAAATTTTGGTTGATGCCGAGTATCCTGGAGGTTTTGAGGCCATGGCTAAATTTGTTATTGATTCCTTAAATTGGGATGCTATTTATGAATGGCCTGAGGCTTCAAAAAAACGTTTTCAAAACAAGATAATTGTAAGGGGAATCGTGGAGACAGACGGCCGTATTACAGATATTCATGTAGAGCGCGCTTCGGTTTATTGCCCGCCGTGTAACCGCGAGGCGATCAACGTGGTCAAAAAGATGCCACTTTGGATACCAGCCAAAGATAAAAATGGTCAGCCAGGAAGGGTTTACATTCGCATACCGATTTACTTTCAGTAAACAAGTTAAATCTCCGCTTTCGAATCCATGATAATCGTTACCGGACCATCGTTCACGAGTGCTACTTTCATGTCTGCGCCAAATTGCCCGGTTTGAATTTTGCCTGTGAATTGTTGTTGAAGTGAGGCCAAGAAGTACTCGTATAGCGGAATGGCTTGCTCAGGGCGTGCTGCGCGAATGTAACTGGGGCGGTTTCCTTTTTTGGTGGCGGCGTGTAAGGTAAACTGACTCACCACTAAAACACCACCATTTACATCCTGCACCGATACATTCATTTTGCCATCGGCATCTGAAAAAATCCGCAAATTGATGAGCTTTTGAAGCAGGTAATCGGCGTCTTTTTCGGTGTCGTCGTGCTCAATGCCGAGTAAGACCAAAAGACCTTGTTCAATTTGGCCTACAATGGTACCATCAATGCTGACACTAGCTTCGTTTACACGTTGGATAACAATTCTCATGGTTGGGTTGGAACTCAGATTTTAAAACTCACTTCTGCGATACGGATCAGAGCTGTCCTCGTGCATGAGTTGCAAATAGGTTTGGTAGCGATGAGCAGCAATGAGTTCCTCTTCAACTGCTGCTTTTACCGCGCAATGGGGCTCATTGAGGTGCTTGCAGTTATTGAAACGGCATTCACCTAACAAGGCACGCATTTCAGGAAAATAATGTGCGTAGTGTTCCTTTTCGAGGTCGACCAAACCAAAGGCGCGAATGCCTGGTGTGTCGATGATATAGCCGCCGCTGGAAAGCGCATGCATTTCGGCAAAAGTGGTGGTGTGCTTCCCTTGTTCGTGGGCTTTGGAGATTTCGCCGGTGCGTAGGTCTAAATTCGGATCGAGGCCATTGACAAGCGTGGTTTTACCTACGCCCGAATTACCAGAAATCATGACCTGTTTACCCGCAATTTCATCTCTAAGAAAAGCAATGGTGTTGGGGTCTTCAGAAGTGATGCCGTAGCAAGGATAACCTATATTCCCATAGATATATTGTAAGGCTTCAAAATACTCCTGATCGTCTTGATTGAAAAGATCAATTTTATTGAAGAGCAGGGTAGTTGGGATCCGAAAAGATTCTGCTGCCACCAAAAAGCGGTCAATGAAAGCAATTTGTGTCACGGGAGACTTGAGTGTAACCACCAAATATGCGCGGTCTATGTTGGCTGCTAAAATTTGCATTTGCTTGCTGAGGTTGGTGGCCTTGCGCACAATGTAGTTGTGTCTTGGCGCTACCGAGAGAATAGCCCAGCTTTCGTCGGAACCAGATTCGATGACGACGCGGTCACCTGCAGCAATGGGGTTGGTGGTTTTGAGGCCTTCAAGGCGCAGTTTTCCACGGATACTCGCTTGCACAATTTGCCCATCTTCAAGTAAAACTTGATACCATTTTCCTGTCGATTTCAGAACGAGCCCTAGCATGCCGTAAAGGTAAACATTTGTATGTTTGTAGGATGAAAACAATTTTCATCTTCCTAATTGGGTTAAGCCTCTTTGCATGCCGAACCTTGCCTGTAGAAATGAGCGATGAAGAAGTATTGGGTGAGCCCATTGAAGACGCTGAATTTCCCGGGGGTTATGCAAAAATGCAAGCGTATATCGCTGAAAATATGAATGGCAAAAGTCTCATAGATTCTTCCGGAACATTAGACGGCACCTATAGGGTAATTGTTAAATTTGATGTCGAGAAGGATGGGTCTATCAGTAATGCCGCAGTGGAAAAGTCAACAAGCAATTGCTCTCCTTGCGAAAAAGAAGCCCTCCGCGTGGTTCAAAACATGCCCAATTGGACCCCCGCAAAGATGAATGGGCTTCCTATTGTGAGTCCGGTTCGCTTGCCGTTGTCTTTTACTTTTTAATGCCTGCGAGAACCTTCAATTTATGAAAACATGTTGCCTCTTCCTTTTCTTTTCATTGACAAGCTTCTTTGCTTTTTCACAGGTTTCTGCCTCAATGTCAACCGACACCACAAAAGCTCCAATTTTTGAAACGGTTGATGTAGAAGCGCAATTTCCGGGGGGTGCTGATTCGTTGAGAAAGTACATCATCGACAACATCATGATGGATTCAATCCTCGATTTTTCTGATAAAGAAATGCATAACAAGGTGATTGTCCGGTTTATGGTCAATAAATACGGCGAGATAGATCAAGTGGCAATTGACAGAGCTGGAGACTATTGCCCACCGTGTAACACAGAGGCGCTGCGTTTGGTCAGAAGCATGCCTAAATGGTCACCTGGCATGGTGAAAGGTCAGGCTGTAGCGACGTATTTTCGTCTACCAATTATCTTTGCAGTATTGATTATGACGCTCATTCCGCTTCCAGCTTTTCAACTCGGAAGTATCGCCTTGATGTACGGCGTCCTCTTAACCTCTGTGATAGATGGAATTTTCCTCAGCCGCAAAATCAAAGCGGCCGCAGCAGATCGTTTTCCAGGTGGAGATTTCAAGGGAATCGGAATGTATGGATGGCTGCGATCGACTCA
>CALJTX010000037.1 GCA_937975705.1 uncultured Flavobacteriia bacterium
TGGTTCAGCTCTTGGTTTCTATATTTATTTTGACTTGAAATATTCAAGATTTTTTGCTTTAGTTTTAATTTGTTTTTTTCGTGCTTTAGTGCAAATTGAATTTTTCGATCGCTAATTATTTGTGCGAAGTATTCATATGCATCTAAACTCTCTTTACTATTAATTCTATTTAGTGCTCTGTTGTTCAATAAAAGATTACTTAATGCATAATTTTGGTCTAGGTTGTCCTTCTTACCCGACTCATAGTATTCAGTTCCAAGCTGTGTGAGGGCAATCGAAGTATAAATTGGATTCCTACTTACAATAAAATCTGAATTTTTGTATACAATAAGTAAGTCTAAGATTTTCTGATATTCTTTGATAATAATAGAATCAGGTAAATTGATTCGCGTCAGCATCAAGGTAGTCAATTTATTCAAGGCCAACTTATTTTTGTTTTTTTCAGTTGCCAAATTCAATATGCGCAATTCGTTGGCGTAGTATGCTAAACCTTTCTCATAGCATAGGTTTTTGGGCAAATTAAATTTGATTTTGTCTCTTACAATATCGTTATAATTATTTCCCAACCTTCTATAAACTTTAGCCAATAAAACTGTATTAGAAGTCAAGGATTTGATTTTTTCTAAGGCGCTTTCATTAAGGTAAATGGAGCGCTTATAATTTTTTTTGTTGTGTTCTAAGTAAGCTTCTTGTAAAAGGAGTTCAAGCTTTTCTCTTTGGTTTAGCGTAGACCTATATTGGTTATCGATGTTTTTAAACAATTCTTGAGCACGAATGGTATCTTGTTTTTTTAGCTCACAAAAAAGTTGAAAATTATCTTTTTCAAAACGAAACTCTTGACTTTTAACTAGGGGGATTATTGCATTTGCTTTGTCAAATTCTCCATATTCTGCAAATTGAAACGCATAACTCATTTTAATCGAGTCGTTGAAATAAGATTGATTTTGAACAAGCGCAGAATATGCTAAATTGAATAAGCCATAGCCCAAAAAGTCATCTATCGACCCAGTGCTTTTAAAATCCAATATAATCTTATTCAAATGGGATGAATCATTACTAAATGGATTTAAATCAGTCTTGCTTTCTGTTTTGCAAGAGAGTAGTAGCAAGGTTAAAATAAAGAGTAAAGAGAGATATTTTGACATGATTCAGGGCAAAATTAAAAATATTGCCGTTGAAAATTTTTATCATGCTGTTTACTTTTTGAGTTAAGAACATACTATTCTAATAGTGCATATAAAGATGCATCTAACTGGTACATAGAAATTTTTAAAACCTAAATAGAATGACCAATCAAGAGCAGTTGATAAATAAGTGGAATGATCAATTCAAATTATGGAATAAATCGGAAAACGAATTAAAATCGAAGTATAAGATGACGGCCGGAAGCATTGCAGCAATTATGTCAGAGGCGCCAAAAATCTATCCATTGATTAAAAAAAGGTATTTGAATATCTTGCTTATCGTATTGGGTTTTATGATTTTTCTGGAGTTTGCTCTGGATGATTTCAGTTTTATTGAAGCAGCTCAATCCTCTTTTTTAGTTGCACTGATCATCGCCTATATTTTTGCAAGAAGAGATAAAAAGTATTTTGATGGTAGAGAGGAATTAATTACAAAAACCAATATAGCCTATAACAAAGCCTTCAGTACCCTTGAGTCATTAGTTGGTGCAAACATTATCGAATTTTGTGCGTTGGACACAGCAACTTCTTTTCGAGATATGACCCCAAAAGAATTCCATGATTATGCAAATGACGAGCAGATGGCAAATTTTAAAATATTTCGAGAAGAAATAAGAACTAGAAATAAAAGCAACAATCTCTTTTCAAATGTAATTGATAAAAGAGTTGCAGACACGCGTCAAAATTTAAGTGATGTAGATAGTGCCTTAAACCAAATCAAAAACAATTATTAAAAATTAAACTATGAAATCTATTCCAATGTGCCCAAGTTGCGGCAATACAAAAAGCAATGACAGAGCTAAGAAGTGCAGCAAATGCGGTAAAGTAACTTGCTCTAAATGTTCCTTCACAGGTTGTACTTGCGGAAGCATGTCTGTCTCAGAAAATTATACAATTAGCAAATAGTTCAATGCTGCCTTGTCAATCTTGCAGAAAAGAATTTCCGCAGTATTTTACTTGGTACAAATGTGAAAAATGTCAATTCAGAATCTGTCCGAATTGTATCTCCAACCATAGCGGAAAATACGGAAAAGGCGGTTTCAAGTGTTCACAATGCAGTTTTGGCTATATCAAGCAGAGTTGATATAACTGGTTTAAAAGGCACTCACTCACTCACTCGCTCACTCACTCACCAAATACTGATACAACTTCTCCTCAACCGCTTCTTTCAAATTGTATTTGAAGTGAACTACAGGTTCATTGGATTTGGGCATGTACGCTTGAGAAATTGATCCTTCGACAATTGAGACTTCACCGAGACAATAAAAATCTGTTCCTTCACCGTCAGATTTTTTGACAAAAAGTAAAATCAAATCTGAATTGATGACATCCTGAATTTCTGAAGAATTTAATTTTCGGTTTGATCTTGATTCCCATGCAAAAGTTTGGGAATCGATAAAATGGTCGTTGTATTGAGTTCCTGATGAAATATCTGCTGACTTTTTATACGTGACAAAACAAGGTGTCATTTTCTTTTGGGTTCTGTAGCCGTAAACGGTACTGCTGATGTCTTTATCCCAATTTAAAATTCTGCAGACATCTTTGCGACTGTATTTCTCGCCAAGAATAAAACCGTTTTGTAGTCGATCAAGCTGATATAGGCTGTTGAATTTTAGCTCAGCGTAGTTCAATACATCGTTTAAGAAGTTGGAAAATACAGTATTATTTAGCTGCTCCTTAAATGATGCATGGAGTGCGTATCTATTATTGGCAACATCAATTACTGATTTTGGATTTTTTACAAATTCAAAATTCAGATTGCGTTCAAGTGAATCAATCGTTTCTTTAGTCGGTGTGTAGTGATATTTTTCCTCAATAATTGTACGTAAATATTCAACTGAGCAATTAATTTCAATAAGTAATTGCTTCATCAAAAGAACTTCTTCGATGCGCTTGGCGTTGGCAATTTCAAGGGAAAAGAGTTCGAGTAATTCTTTTTGAGTTGGATTGATCTGGTCTTTGATTTCGGGCTCAATTTCACTGATCAGATTGAAATAACTTTTGCTGTAGCTTACATAGGCATACGGGTCTCGCGCACTTGCGTCCAAGAAATCACACATCATGGGCATTCTGCCAAGTCTGTATTTCATCAATTTGTAGTCCTGGACGAGATCTTTTTTGAGCTGCATGTTTGCCGCATCAATGGCATTAAATATTTGTTGTTTGGCAATTGGATCAAAGTTGATTGTGGAGGTTCCGGGTATGGCCTCACAGCCAGTAGAGATCAATTTTCTTAAGGAGTCTTTGTTGTAACTGGAATCTCCGTAAAGCGCGATTGGTACAAGAAAGTTATTGCTGTAGTTTCCAATAAAATCAATGACGGTCAAGAAGTCTTTGCCTTCAGTTTTACGCAGACCGCGGCCAAGTTGTTGGACAAATATGATTGCAGACTGTGTAGGTCTGAGCATAATGACTTGATTCACTTTTGGAATATCAATTCCCTCATTGAAAATATCGACTGTGAATATATAATCGATCTTCTCTGGAATTCGGGTGCTTTCAAGTAAATGAATCGCTTTGGCGCGCTCCTCTTCTTTGTTCTCTCCTGTGAGCGCAATTGAACGGAGGTGCCTTTTGTTGAATTCTTCAGCTAGAAAATGGCATTCTTCTTTTCTAGAACAAAAAACCAAGCCCCTTACAATTCCAGAATCCGAACCGTATTTTTGTATTGTCTGAATAATATGATTGATGCGTTGCTCAGAACTCAATAAATTGAAATCAGCCTTTTCTTTGAGTAATTGCCCATCGACCTCGATATCTGTAACGCCAAAGTAATGAAACGGACATAGAATTTCTTCCTTTAATGCCTCTTGAAGCCTAATTTCGTAAGCGATGTTGTAATCAAATAATTTAAAAACATCTCCTCCATCTGTTCTCTCTGGAGTTGCTGTCATGCCTAGTAGAAAACGAGGCTCAAAATGACTTAATATTTGATTGTAGCTTTCCGCAGCGGCACGATGCGTTTCATCAATAACAATATAATCGAAGTGTTTTTTATGGAACTTTTGAAGATGCTCTGTTTTGGCAATTGTTTGAACGGTACAGAAGATGAAATCTGCATCTAGTTCCTTTTCTGAGCCAGAATAGAGTCCCATCTTTACGTTATCGCCAAACAATGCTTTGTATGATTGCATTGATTTCTCCGCGATGGTCCTTCTATGCACCACAAAAAGCAATTTCTTAGCCCCAAATTGCTTGGCATCAAATGCGGATAAATAAGTTTTGCCTGTACCAGTTGCTGAAATAAGTAGACCTTTTGAATTCCCTTTTTCACGTAATGAGTTCAAGTTCTGAAGCGCCAATTCTTGCATTTTATTTGGCGCAAGTTTACTTGTAGTTGCTTCTTCTTTGAACAACGAAATTTTGGTTCGGTATTCTTTTTCTCTGTTGTAGTTTAAACGGTAATGTTCTACGTAATCGATATCAACAGTCGTTGCAGTGTCAAAAGCCGAATCAAATTCTTGTAATGTAGTATTTACAAGTTCTGAACTGTCAATTGCAGACACCTTCAAATTCCATTCTTTGTTATTACTAAGAGCATTAGCAGTGAGGTTGCTACTTCCAATGATTACGTTGTAATGCGGACCCTTCTTGAAAATATAACCTTTGTTGTGGAAGTCTCCTTGAGTAGCAATTTTTAATTCTATATGCTCAAATTGTAAAAGTTGTTTAAGTGCTTCAGGATGCGTAAAGTTTAAATATTGAGAAGCCAGAATTTTGCCTTTTATTCCTCTTTTATCTAGATCAATTAATGCTTGTTTGATAGATTGAACTCCGCTAGTAGTAATGAAAGCTACTGAAAAATAAAACGCATCTTGTTCTGGATTTTGTAAAGATTCAAGTTCAGATAATATAGATGACAGGACTTTCTTTTGTTTACTTGCGTCGTTGACAAGTAACTGTGGACGAAAAGCTTGTTGAGATGGAATTCCCTTATCGATAAATCCCGTTTCCAAACTTGGTAGTAAAGCTTTACGAAAATCCATTATTTATTGATTAATTAATGCTTCTACAATTGGCACATCACCACCCGCCCAGTCCATTTCTCCCAACTCATCTATCGATAACCACCTAAACGCCAAATGCTCTGTCAGCTTCGGTACGCTTTGTTCCGTTTCGCACAAGTACGTGTGCATCGTGAGGTGAAAATCGGGGTAGGGGTGTTCTACGGTTAGTAGCTTGGATTTGACTTCAATTTGCATGTCGAGTTCTTCCCTTATCTCGCGGATGATGGTCTGCTCTTCCGTTTCACCGGCTTCCATTTTGCCGCCCGGGAATTCCCATTTTTCGGAGATGTAGGCGAATTTGGCAGGGCCGCGCTGGACGGCCAGGATTTTGTTTTGGTGTTGGATGACGGCAGCTACGACTTCGATGCGTTTCATGGAGATAAAGATAGTTTAGATTTTTTCTTGGGCAGCAATTTATTATTTTTGGTATTTACTAGAATAACCTACGAAAGCATGCACAATTTTTACATACACTTTGAAGGGCAGCAGTTGGGTCCGTTTACTTTAGAGGAATTGAAGCAGAGAGGCATAAATCGAAATACGATGGTGTGGTTTGATGGCTTGTCTGAATGGAAAGAAGCGGGGCTGATTGCCGAATTGAAGCCGTTATTCTTGAATCAACCGCCGCCATTCAATAAGCAATCGACTTCAAGTAATGGTTCAGCAGAGCCAATAATGAATAATCAAAGTCAGCCCCAAAATGGGGGTTCAAAGTTGGTTTGGTTGTTGGCTGTTCTATGTATCATTGTTATAGGCATTCTTATTCTTATCGATCAACAGAAAAAACAGGATAAAATCAATCGCCAATTGTCACAACAACAAGAGCAGATAGACGAACACAATGCCGAACGTGCCGCAGAACAAGAAAGACTTGAAAAAGAAGCGCGACAAAGAGAGCTTTCCCGTCTCAGGTATAATTATGATGTGGCCATCAATAATTTGAGATTGGCCAGAATCAAATTAGATGAGGTTCAAGAATTTCAATTTCTCAGAACACTTGAAGAAAAAGAGCAACAAATTTCAGCTCAATTGGAGGTGGTTCGCAAATGGGAAAACGAGGTTGCTAAAAGAAAGTCGATGTTAGAAAATTTTTAAGCTTCTCATACCTTACCTCCATACAAAATCAAATAGTCATCCAATGAAACTACTGCTTATCCTGAGTTTACTTTTAACTCAAAACATTGTTGCCCAGAAATATTACTTAAATGGGAGTCATAAACCGCATTCAGAATGCATTGAAGTTGTTGCGGTTACGCCAAAAGTAGTGAGTGTAAAGGTTTTATTCCAATCAAGTGAGCGCTGTGCTTGCGAACCTGTAGAAGTATTTAAATTGAATCTTTGTGCCAATGGCAATTATGTAGGACATCCGTATCGCCATGATGGAAAAAAGATTACAGCGACAGTTAAAGATGGAAAAATCAAAAGCCTAACTGTTCAAACCGATGAATACGGTTGTTGCGCTATGGTAGAAGGAATTTACTTGCCAAAGAAAAAACGTTGACCAACATTCTTTAGAACATGTTCTATTTTTTTTGCTTCCATAGAAAAACTTCTAAACAATTGATAGTCTGAGTTGTTATCTTTGAGTTAACCGCTAAAACCTTCCATCATGAAAATCAACAAATCTCTATTCGCGCTGCTTTTTGGCTCGCTGCAATTCGCCTCTTTTGCGCAATCGAATTATATCTACGGCGTGATGCGTACACCTGGCCAAGGCACCAACGTTGCTGCCGGTACCATTCGTTTAGGGAAACTAGATGTGAGCAACGGAGCACTTACCGCTGTGAGCCCAAATAGTTTGGCGTCTGTGATCAGTGCTACGGGTGCGGCGCTTGACCCGATTACCCAGACCTATTTTTTTCAGACGCAAACCGAATTTGTGGCGGTCAATATGCTAGACGGCCTACCTTCTGCCCAAAATGCCATGAGCAACCCCATTGCACCGAGCTATTTTGACAATTACCGTTTCAATACCAGTGACTCTACTATTTATGGTTTGGCCCGACGCTCAACCTCCACGGGTCTAGGTCAGGCCAATGGCGAGTTGTATTTAGCCACAATTGATCCGGCAACGGGTGTCATTACCCAAATATCGCCGCAATCTGTTGGGCAAATGTATGCTGTGCAGGGTTCTGCGATCAACCCCCACGAAATGGTTTATTATTATTCTAACCAAGGTAAAATCATTGGTTTGGATTTGTACAATGGGCAAGTTTATTCTGAGCAAACCATTACTTTTCCCGAAGGAGGATTGTATTTTGACAACTACACCTACAATTGTGCAGACACCACTATCTACGGGCTTGTTCGCACTTCTTCTACCATTCCGAATGTTCCGTATCTAGGGAAAATCGATCCACAAACTGGTGTAGTTACACGCGTTTCTCAGCAGCCTTTGCCGTATAACTCTTATACCATTAACGGGAGCTCTACAATTGACCCGATCAACGGTGTATATTACTTTTCGGCTTTGTTGCCACAAGGCGGCTATGCGGTTGCTGGAGTTTCTGTAACAACAGGTTTGGTGGTTTTTGAGCAATTGATCACGCCTCAAGGAGCTGCAAGCAGCGCGCTGTATTTTGACTTGTTGCGCCATCCTTCTGACTGTTTTGAAGCAGCCCCGGAGCGCCTTAATCCAAATGGCAACGGTGCTGGTTTGACTGGCATTAGCAAGTCTGCACTCAAAGTTGCGCCGAATCCGTTTGAACAACAGTTTACTGTTTCCTCTGATCAAATGATACAAGCACTTACCCTTCGCGATGCACAAGGTAAAGTGGTAATGCAACAAGCAGCCAATAGCAACAAACTTGAAGTAGCAACAGCCTCATTGCAAAGCGGTGTGTACTTTTTGGAAGTGCAAACAGCGAGTGGTGTGGAGCTTGTGAAGGTGGTGAAGTAGGGGATTATGAATGTTATTCTACGCTAAGGTATTCCTCAATTGCTCTCTTAGTCATGAATTGGGCTACAAAATCCTGATTTTCTGATAAAGTTTCAAGTAAATCTGAAATAAGACTTTCGAACTTGCTGTTTTGTATTGTACTAAGACAATAAAGATTGATCGGGTCGAATTTGAAATGTTTGAAGTGCTCATTGGAGAAAAAGGTTGTAACCTGTTTTTCGTAGAGATTAAATCGTTTTGCAAACAAGCGATTTTGTTGGTTGTCCTTATCATACCATTGGCCAAAAAAGGCATAAATGATGTCGTCTTTTAGGTGTTTATCGATTTCATCGAGTACTATAAGGCAACAAGTGTTCAGTAATTTTCTTTTTTCTGAATGTGTTAAACCCATTGCCGTAATTTGATAGCGATCAGGGTTCGATTCATGAATTTTTGGGTGGAATTTCAAAAATATAAATCCCTTGTAATCATATAGTTCTACTATATAAACTAGCTTTTTCCGAATAGAAATTTTATATTGCTTGATGCCGGTTGCTTCAAAATAATCAACAGAGTAAGGTATGCCTGATAGATTGGCATTTTTTAAAAGGGTATAACGGAAAGATTTGTACTGAGATTCAGAAGACATGAGCAAAACTTAATAGGTGAAGATGTAGAAGTTATCTTACAGCCTTATAAGCGTTTAAGCGGATACTATTGTGTTCTTCTTTCGATAAAGGCTTTATCTCTGTAGACATTATCAATTGACGAAGCTTGCTGTCTTTTGACTTGACAACAACTGGCTTTGTTTTAATAGTGTTATTAAATGATGAGATGCCCATTTTCTCGGGTTTATTTGAATGCAAAGATAAATTAAATTAAGTTCTAATTGAAATTCATTACATTGAAAGCGACCTCCATTCCGTAATTTCACCTACTCAATCTTCCCCAACTCATCAAACTTTTGCTTCATGGTGGTGTTGCCATGCGTGAGTTTTTTGATCGTGATTTCCTCTGCCTTGTCATTGGCTAGGCGCAGTTGGTTTTCGGACCCGATGAGGTTTTCTTTGACCTTCATGAGTGCGGCAATAGACTTATCGATTTCTTTGATAGCCGTATTGTATTTTTCTGAGGCCAAATTGAAGTTGCGCGCAAAACCATCCTTGAATTTATTGAGGCGCTCTTCGAAGTTGGTGACGTCGATGTTTTGGGCCTTCACCAATGCGAGTTCGGTGCGGTAATGCAAGGAGTTGAGCGCCGCGTTGCGCAGAAGTGTAATGATCGGGATAAACGCTTGGGGGCGCACCACATACATTTTGGGGTATTTGTAAGAAACGTCCACGATGCCTGCGTTGTAAAACTCGTTTTCTGGCTCGAGCATAGACACCAAAATGGCGTATTCACAGCCTTTTTTGATGCGGTCTTCGTGGAGTTTTTTGAAAAATTCTTCGTTCTTTTTCTTGGCGCCGCCGTCTTCTTGCTCGTTTTTCATTTCAAACATGATCGAGATGAATTCGGTGCCGTCGTCGCCTGCTTCGCGGTAAATGTAATCGCCTTTGGTGCCGCCAGAAGAGTCGTTGTCTTTTTCGAAAAAGACGTTTTTGTTAAAAGCAGTGGGGCGGAGTTTATTGAATTCGATTTCGCAGTGCTGCTCCAAGCTTTCGCCAACCATTTTGGTCGAGAGTTTGGCTTTGAAGTCGCGCAAGCGCTCGATGGCTTCGTCTTTGAGGCGCAGCTCGTCGTTTTTGCGCTCGACCTCAGAGCGGAGCTTTTCTTCGAGCGCAGCCTTTTGGCTTTGCAGCTCCATGTCTTTGAGTTTTTTCTCGGTTTGGAGCTCAGCTTCTAATTTGTTTTTGTCTTGCTCTAAAACAGACACAGCTTCCTTGACCGCCAAACTTTTTTGGAGTTCAAAAGTGCTGAGCTGAGATTTCAATTCAGCAAGTTCGGTTCCAACTTTTGCCTGCAATGCAGCGAGCTCAGCATCTTTGGTCCGCAGTGCTGCCTGGAGCTTTTCGTTGGCTTGTGCATCGGCTAACTTGAGCGCTTCTTGCCGCTGGCGCTCGAGCTCTTTCTCGCGCTTTTCGAGCTCGATTTCAAATTCATGATTGCGTACCTGCTTTAAGATATCGGCATAACCGGCGTCGTCGAGGTTAAATGTTTTAGTGCAATGCGGGCATTTGATTTCGTTCATGTAGCGGGCTGTTTTTGGAAGAATTAAAGCTAAGGAATTTTTTTGGTTCGCTTCACATCCGCTATCATTTGATAGGGCTGTTTATTTTGCGCATAAAGCTCACGGGGCGTGTAGTAGGGGAGGCGCACGTATTCAGACAAGCTGAGTTTGGTTGACAGGAAGGCATCAGCAGGGTTTTCAGGGTAATGCGAGAAAATAGCATATTCCGGCTCGACAGCAAACCAATCGGCATTGAACTGCTTGACGCTCACCAGCTGCCCATTTGAGCCGCTTATGCCGTAGCCTTGGCCCCAGGTCGCATCAAAAATGCGCCATTTGCCATCCATTTGAATGGCGTTCCAGGCGTGGTTGGAGTCGTCAAAATCTTCTCCTTCTGAGTAGCCAAAGCCTTTTGCATATCCGATTACGGTTTTGATGCGCAGGCCCATGCGCAAACCAAGTTCAGTATAGAGGTCGGCAAAACCCGCACATACAGCTTTCTTGCTGCGCAACACGCCCTCGGCACTGTTGTCGGCGTAGTTGCCAGAATTGTAACTCTTGTCGTCGTAACTGATATGTGCTGCGAGCCAAACGTAGATACTGCGCGCTTTTTCGATGTCGGTAAAGGTGGCTTTTTTCAGGTATGTGGCCACTGCATCTAAGCTTGTATTGGCAGCTGCGGGGCAGGCCCGTGCGTAGGCATCAATTGTTGTGAAGGGCTTATGGTCAAAAGTAGAACGGCCAAATACAGTGCCAGCGCTCAAAAAAAATGCAGCTGCAAATAAGATAACGACGACAACCGCACCATGTGGATTTTCTTGAGCTTGATTGGCCGCACGATAGCGCGCAGAGAGAGACAAACGTTTCATTTCCATGAGTTTATAGGGTGAGTAAGAAAGTTTGGAGAAGCTTCTATACCCTACAATGGAAGGAGGCGTTTTTGGTTACAGTTTCACTACGACACGTCGGTTTTTTGCACGACCTTGTGGTGTTGCATTATCTGCAATAGGTCGTGTTTCACCTTGGCCAATTACTTTAATGGTTTGCGGATCAAAACCAGCATTGATCAGTAATTGAGCTACGGCATTGGCGCGTTTTAAAGAGAGTTGTTGGTTGTATTTAGCTGCACCTTTACTATCTGTGTGCCCTTCAATGACAATGACACCCTTATATGATTTTACTTTCTGAGCAAAAGCTTTCAAGCGCAGTAATTCTTCTTCATTGAGTTCAAAACGGTCAAAACCAAAATAAAAATCAATCGGGTAGGTTTGTGCCATCAGTTGGGAAACCACAGCATCTTTTACTTCGTAATGGGCTATGATTTCGTTGAGGTCGCCGGAGGCAATTACCCCGTTATTGACGAAAGGCTTGAGTTTTTGTTCAAAGAATGCTTGTTCGACCGGAACTGTATTTTGTTGTTTGCCAAACAAAGTGGTAGCGCTTACTTGTTGATCAAGTAGCTTTTGGCCAGCGGTTGGTAATTTGTCCATGAAGGCCTCTGGCACGTAGGTAGACTGTTGATTGAGCACATCTTCATGGAATTGAATCTTTTCATCAAAGCTTAGAAAGGAAGAGCTATCGACATAGGCTGTGATGTCTTGCTGGCGCTTGTTCATTTCTTGCATGAGTGCAAGCATTTGCTTTTCTTGTTGCTCTAATTTAGCTATTGCCTCAGCGATAAGAAGGGCTTCAGGAGAATCAGGACTAAACTGATTGTAGAGCTTTTTCATTTTTGAAATGAGCTCTTGCAACGCAGGGTCGGCAACAATTGGCGTTTGATTGACTGCCGGGATATAAAATTCTAGGATGTCGTCTTGTTTGCCTTCAGATGAACGGTTCGAGGCAAAATAACCGCGTTGTTTTTGAGAATAGATGAGTGCGAAATCGTCAAAAGGAGAGTTGAATGGTTCGGCAAGTGCAGTGGCTTGACCTGTGAAATTCCAGCTATACAGATCGAGCCCGCCCATTCCATTCAACCTATTTGAAGAAAAGTAGAGTGTGCCGTCATGCACAGCGGCAAATAGGTCGTTTGCAGTACTATTTACCCTAATTAAAGCTTCAGGTTTGCCGAATGTTCCTTTTGTAAAAGAGATGCGAAAGATGTCAAAACCAGAAGAATCGCCAGCGACGTCACTCGAGAAATAAAGGGTTGCGGTGTTGTCGTCAAAATAGGGGTGCATACAGCTGTACTCCTTGCTGTTCAATGGAAATGCTTGCGGGTCGGTAAAGGTGCCGTCAGGGAGTTCTTTTGACCAGTAAATCCCCATCATACCGTGTTGGTAACCTTCACTGGTATTCGAAAAGAATAAAACGGAATCTTTAACTGAATAAGAAATAGGCCCGTCGTACCATTGAGAATTGATAGATACCGCTTCCCCTAAATCGTTTTTGACGAGTTTGGCATCTTCAAACTTACAGTTATTGACTGCCAATACATCGGTAAATCTGTAGCCACTGTATTTGTCTCTTTTTTTGACGGACGTACTGTCTTTATAATCAGAAACAAAAAACAATTTTTCTTTAAACACCCGCACCGCGTAGTCGTTGCCTGTCGAGTTGAAACAAGCTGGATTGATCAGGACACTTTTTTCTTGTTGCCCAAAAAGTGCAAGCGCGCTAAAAAAGATGATCAATAAGGATAATCTTTTCATGAAGCTTAGTTGAAAAATCGTGGGTTGCGGAATCCGAAGGTTTTCTTGCTTTTGCCAAAGTTAACACGCAAAGCGAGTTCATGTGATTGTGCGCTCGCTCTATTGAGTTTGGTAGTAGGGTAAGTATAGGCATATCCAATGTACATCCCGTTGTCGAGTTCTACACCAAAAATAGCACCGGCACCTCCGTTCAATTGGTAAGTAAGGCCGAAATCAATGCGCTTGTCATAAGTGAAAACACTTGTGAAATCTAAATAGGGAGGGAAAGACTTCACATATCGGTAAACCAAATTAGGTCTAAATTGCCAATCTTTTTTCAAGTCAATAACGCCACCTGTATAGGCAACAAAGCTACTGCTATGAACAAATTGATCCATATTGACATTCGCAAAACTTACTTTTCCAATGAGGGGTTGTGAAATACCAAAGTAGAAATTCTTGCTATACAATAAACCTCCCAATCCAGCTCTGAGCTGTGTGCCTGAATTGAGGACAGATTGCATGTGTGGGTCGTTTACAATTGTGGTATTCAATGACGTTAAATCCACGGCAACGTTAGACATCATGGCAGACAAACCAACTGAAGCAACCCATTTTCTGTTGAGTTTCAAGTGGTAAGCGCCTGACACACCAATACGGCTTGTTTTTACAGGTCCGATTTCGTCGTTCACGGCTACAAATCCCAGACCCATTTGGTCTGAAACATTGAAATTACCTGTTGCACTCAGTGTTTTAGGTGCACCCTGAATACCTACCCATGAATTGATTCCATGAACAGTGACTTGGTTGCGTTCTACTGCACCGGTTTGAGCCGGGTTCAAAATAATTGCATTGAACTGGTTCTGACGAAAAGAGGGGTCAGATTGTGCATTTGCCTGTTGTAATACTGCAACGACAAAAAGGCTAAGAATATTGATTTTGATAAATTGCATAGCGCTAATTTTTATTGAACTCTATTGATGTAAACATAACCAGACACTGCTTCAGCATCTAATTCAAGTATGTAGAAGTACGTGCCATCTGGCAGCGGAACACCATTAATATTAGAGGTGCCGTCCCAATCATTTTGGTAACCATCGTTGGTGTAAACGACGTTTCCATAACGGTTGTATATCGTCAGCCCAATTTTAGAATACGATGACATTCCAGGAATCACAAACAAGTCATTGATGCCATCTGCATCAGGGGTAAACCCTGAAGGAACTTCAACGGTAGTTGTATTGATGTCGGTGTCACAGGCATCGTCAACTGAATCGAAGTCGGCATCGATACCGCTGAGTACAACAGTCACTGTAATTTCAGCTTGCGTAGTGTTGCCGTTGTCATCGGTAATGGTGACGACAACTTTGTTGTCTCCAAGGTGATTACAGTTAAATGCAGTTTGTGAGAGCTCAAAGGTGATGCTGCCACAGTTGTCAGATGAACCAGCGTCAATCATTGTGGAGGTGATGATCGCGTCTGAACCCACAGGAAGGGTTATTGTGAGGTCTTGAAGCACTGCCGTTGGTGCAACAAGGTCGAGGACAGTTACAAGTTGAACTAAAGAAGTTTGATTTCCAGCGTTGTCTGTGGCCGTCCAGGTAACTTGTGTAGTACCCGAAGGGAATATTGCTGGCGCGTTGTTTACAATCGATTGTATACCGCAGTTGTCTGTAGCTGTTGCTTGGCCTAATGACACATTATTGGCGTCACAACCCATGTTTGCAACTACCTCAATGTCTGCCGGAATTGTAAGTTGCGGTGCAATGTTGTCAACGACAGTAACAATTTGTGTCGTACTTGCGGTATTGCCAGCATTATCAGTAAGTATCCAAGTAACGGTAGTGTTGCCTAAAGGATAAATAGCAGGTGCATTGTTGCTCACACCTGAAATAGTACAGTTGTCATTGATTGACGGCGCGCCTAAAACTACACCAATTGCTTCGCAGCCAAAGTTGGTATTGACCGTCACGTTTGCCGGAGCAACAATTGTTGGTGCTTCTGTATCGTTTACAGTAACAGTAAAGTTAGCAGTAGTGGTGTGACCCGCTGCATCAGTAGCAGTATAGGTAACGGTTGTGGTACCAAGTGCAAAAACACTACCCGAAGCATGCGAGCTGGTGAGGGTCACACCCGCACAGTTGTCAGCAGCCGTTGGCGCGGTCCAAGTAACAG
>CALJTX010000038.1 GCA_937975705.1 uncultured Flavobacteriia bacterium
CGCCAGGTATCCAAACGACATTTACCAATGCACAAGGAACTTGGACGGTTGTTGCAGGTGTAGTGACCTTCACGCCAGCTGCCAACTTTAATGGCACTGCGAGCACTCCTTATACCGTAAATGACAATAGTGGGACAAGCTCAAATGTGGCAGTTATCACTGTAAATGTTGCACCAATCAATGATGCACCAGTTCTTGACAACGAATATATTAGTGTAAATTACAACGGAAGCCAAACAGGAGACCTCACCAACACAGGTGATTTTGATCCTGATGGAACAACACTTGTTGTCAATACCACACCACTTGTAGCTGCTCAAAACGGAACAATTACAATTGCTCAAGACGGAACATACACATACGTCCCTTCTTTGAATTTTGTGGGTACCGATTTGATAGTTGTAGAGATTTGCGACCAAGGTTCGCCACTACCATATTTGTGCGGTACGGATACCATTTACATTACCGTGAATCCTTGTAGTTTACAAGATGTTGCGCAAGACTGTGACTTTGATGGTCTGAGCAACGGGCAAGAAGCAAGCCTAGGCACAGATCCATTTGATCCGGATACAGATGGCGACGGTGTGCTCGACGGAACAGAAGTTGCCGACGGCACCAACCCACTCAATCCTTGTTCTTTGATTTTTGCCAACCAAACGGTAGCGCCAACGGCCGCTTGGAACAACCTAGATTGCGATAATGACGGGTTGTCAAATGGTCAGGAAGTAACAATTGGTACAGACCCAACCAATCCAGATACTGATGGCGATGGAGTACTCGACGGCACTGAAGTAGCTGATGGAACAAATCCAACTGACCCTTGCTCTTTTGTTTTTGCCAACCAAACGGTTGCGCCGTCTATTGCCTGGAATAACCTAGATTGCGATAATGACGGGCTTTCAAATGGTGCAGAACTAATTGCCGGAACAGATCCAACGAATCCTGACACAGATGGCGACGGCGTGCTCGACGGCATCGAAGTAGCTGATGGTACCCTACCGCTCGACCCATGTTCATTGGTGTTTGCCAACCAAACAGTTGCACCATCGGTAGCATGGTCAGGTTTAGACTGTGACAACGACGGCTTACTCAATGGAGAAGAAGTAACAATTGGCACAGACCCAACAGATCCAGACACAGATGGCG
Source organism: uncultured Flavobacteriia bacterium (assembly GCA_937975705.1). Classification (GTDB taxonomy): domain Bacteria; phylum Bacteroidota; class Bacteroidia; order Flavobacteriales_D; family Crocinitomicaceae; genus UBA952. The sequence continues at coordinate 1,147 of CALJTX010000038.1, forward strand.
ATGGCGTCATTGACGGTATGGAAGTACACGACCAAACCAACCCTATAGACCCTTGTCAGTACATTTTTGCCAATCAAACCGTGACACCTTCAGCTGAATGGGCCGCAATTGACTGTGACGGCGATGGTTTGACAAATGGCGAAGAAGTAAGCAATGGAAATGACCCGACAGATCCTTGTGATCCGTTGGTCGAAGGTTCAACATGTAATGTGAATATCGTTATTCCAGAAGCCTTCTCACCTGATGGTGACGGCATCAACGACACATTCATCATAGAGGGTATTGAATATTTTGATGAAAATGAAATCATCATCTTTAACCGTTGGGGCTCAGAAGTCTTTAGAATGAGTCCTTACAATAATTCTTGGAATGGTACCTCACAAAGCGGACTCAATATAGGTGGCGATGAGCTTCCGACAGGAACCTACTTCTACATACTTGATACCAAGACGAATCAATACGGTGTCATCAAAGGATACATTTACCTCAAACGCTAAGAAAATAGATATGAAAGCACTAATCTTCAGTTGTTTATTCTTGCTAATGGCCACAACAGTTGTTGGGCAGCAAGAAGCACATTTTACACAATTCACCGACAACCAGCTATTTGTAAATCCTGCCTATGCCGGAAGCAACGGCATGCTCAACGCGACGGCTTTGCACCGTCAGCAATGGGTAGGATTTGCCGGGAGTCCGATATCTTCTACATTTAGTTTTCATTCACCTTTGAGCTATGAGTCTGTAGGCTTGGGCTTGACAATGGTGAGTGATCAAATCGGACCACTCAATCAAAACATGATTTACGGTGATTTTTCTTACTCATTGAAATTTACCAACCAAAGCCGTTTGTCTTTTGGGATCAAAGCAGGTTTAAACGTAATCAGTTTGAATACCTCAACACTCACCACCACTGAACAGAACGATCCGAACCTGATCAAAGATGTCCGTAATCAAGTCAATCCAAACCTCGGTTTTGGAGTGTATTATCGTTCTAAAAACTGGTTCTTTGGCGCAAGTACCCCTAAAATTTTTGAGCAAAGTTATGATGGCACTGGGGTAAACCTTGAAAAACGTCACTTCTTTATCAACTCAGGAGCCGTATTTACGCTCACACCTAGCTTCAAATTGCGTCCTGTGGTACAAGCTAAAATGACAGCCGGAGCACCTCTAAGTCTCGACCTTTCGGTTGCCGGAATTTTCCAAGAACGTTATTTCATTGGAGCAATGTATCGCTTGAGTGCAGCAACTGGCTTGTATTTTCAATACCAAGTAGCACCAACGCTTCGTGTTGGTGTTGCTACTGAACTCGGCCTTACGGCGTTGCGCAAATACAACGACGGCACCTATGAAATTATGCTCAGCTACGATATATCAAGAAAACAAAGTGGCATCAAATCTCCTCGCTATTTCTAAGATCTCATGAAGAAAATCATCCTATTTACAATTATTCTTGTCAGTGGTTTCAACTTGTTTGCTCAAGGTGGCCGCTTGGCAAAAGCGACTGATTTGTTCGGTAAACTTGCCTATGCAGAGGCCATACCATACTTTGAATCCGTATGTGATACCGAACTAGATTCACCAGAAATGCGTGAAAAACTAGCGTATTGCTACCTCAGCACCAATCAACTTCTGAAAGCCGAAGTCGCATACAAAAATTTGGTTGCTCAAAAACCTAGTGCCGATAATCACTATTGGTTTGCCTACACTTTAATGTCTTTAGATAAGTATGTTGAAGCGCAAGGCCATATGAGAGAATTTGCAGCCATGAAACCCGCAGATACACGTGCTATTCTTTGGGAGAAACAGCAGAATTTTTTAACACAAATTCAACAAGAACCAGCTTATTTCAAATGGAAAGAAGTCGGCATCAATACTGATCATGCCGATTTTGGCGTTTACCCCTACCCACTAAAAAATACAGCTGTCATTATCTCGAGTCGTAAAAAAACAGGTTTTGGCGACCTTCGTTGGGCTGGAAACAACGACTTCTACTTAGAGCTTTTTGCTGTTCGGATTTCAGAAGACGGTTCGCTTTCTACTCCTTCACAACTAGAAAATCCGCTGAACTCAAATAAACACGAAGGTCCGTTGTGTTTTAGCGCAGATGGAAAGTTGGTCTATTTTACAAGTAACAACCGAAATCAGCAAAATAAACAAGGTAAAGATGGCATCCAACACCTCAAAATTTATATCGCTGATGTCGTGCGCAGTGAATGGCTCAACGTAAGAGAATTTACTTATAATTCAGCAGACTATGCCTGCGGTCATCCTTGCTTTAGTCCGGACGGAAAAACACTTTACTTTACCTCTGATATGCCAGGTGGCTTTGGTGGAGCAGACATCTACGCTTGCCAAATCAATGCAAAAGGTGAATTTGAGAAACCAGTCAATCTAGGTGCAAATGTCAATACTAGCGGGCAAGAAATGTTTCCATGGATAGGTGCGGATGAACTCTTGTATTTTTCTTCAAACGGACGTCCGGGTCTTGGAGGCCTCGATTTATTTGCAGTACCTCGCGACGGTAAAATGGCAGCTAAGAATCTAGGTTTATCTATCAACTCCATCAATGATGATTTTGCACTTACTTTCTTGGCTGATGGCAAGTCTGGATTTATCGCTTCTAATAGAAAAGGTACTGACGACATTTTCTCCATCAAAAAACTACAAGATATACGTTTCAATACATTGATCAAAGGCATCGTCAAGGATCAAAATACACAAGCTATTCTTGCAAATGCAACCATAACCGTTAAAGATCAAAACGGCAATGTTGTAGCGATAACACAAGCCGATGCAAATGGCAACTATCAAATTGAAGTGCCACCTGGTGCGAATTATACGCTAAGTGCTAAACTTGATCAATATGAAGGTGTGGTTAGCCAAATGAAGGTGCCGAAAGACGCGAGTGTCATCGAACAGCCACTTGGACTTGCCAAAACCATCGAATACGGAATTCGCTTGCTTGTCACAGATGCCACTACAAAATCAGCGCTTTCAGGTGTTGGTGTTGTCATCACCGATTTGAAAACTTCGGGCAACCTAATCAACGAAACCACCAAAGCTAGTGGTGAGGTAAGTAAGCAACTTAAGAATTACAATAAAGGAGATGAATTGACCCTTAAAATTGAGCTTTCCGCTCCGGGATACCTTAAAAAGGTTGTTGAATACAAGGGGAGAATTGATCAAGCAGGCGTTATTCAATTACACGAAAAATTGAATGTCGAGTTACAAGCTGTTGCCTTAGGTGGTGATTTAGCAAAAATGCTTAGTATCAAACCTATCTACTTTGATCTCGGTAAATACAATATCCGTAAAGACGCGGCAATTGAACTCGATAAAATTGTGAAGGTCATGAACGAGAACCCAACTATGGTGATTGAACTAGGCTCTCATACCGACTGCCGCAGTAGCGTCCAATTCAACCAGACTTTATCAAGTAACCGCGCAAAAGCATCCGCTGAATATATTCAAAAACGCATCAGCAACCCAAGCAGAATTTATGGCAAAGGTTATGGTGAATCTAAATTACTGAATGATTGTGGTTGCGAAGGCACCGTAAAATCCAATTGTACAGAAGAGCAACACCAATTGAACCGTAGAACTGAGTTTATCATCATCAAGATGTAAATTCGACTTTAACGCTTGAAAATCCCTCCCAAAAAGAGGGATTTTTTTTGCTCGGGCCATAAATTTCTTACGCTAAAAGGCCCTTGATACCTTTCATTATTGCGGTTGCATCACTTTTTTTCAAAAGCAATTCGAATTGACAATTTAAATCCATTTGGGTCGAGGTAATTTCAATTCGCTCTTTTTTTAGAAATGACATGACACTTGGCATTTGTGCATAACTACACGAAAATGCATAGCTTTCCATCTCTTCTTTTTCGACAATCTGCGCATTTTCAAGCGCATCTTTTGCAGCCGTTCGATAGGCCGATATAAGCCCACCAACCCCCAAATTTGTGCCGCCATAATAGCGCACAACTGCAATTAAAACATCCGTGAGACCGTAAGCTTGAATTTGCCCTAAAATAGGCGGGCCTGCCGAATTGGAGGGTTCGCCGTCGTCTGAAGCGCGAAACAATTTGTGGTCGGCCCCCAAGCGAAAGGCCGAACAGACATGGACCGCTTGATGGTGCTCTTTGCGCTTTTGCGCTATGAACGCCTTGATTTGGTCCTCGGTGGTGAGCGGAACTGCAAAGGCCAAGAACTTAGATCCTTTTTCTTTGTAGAATCCTTCGCTGGGATGAGCAATCGTTTTGTAAGTAGCCACAGCGCGAAAATACAGCCATTATCCGTAATTTAGAGCTATGAAATTTAAATTCGCTACTTTCAGTTTGCTACTGTTCTTGGCCTTTGCCTGTGGCGAAGATCCTATTACGCCACCACCAACCACTGGCCCGCAACAATACGGTACGCCATTGGTAAATGTACCCAATGTCGACAAAGCCACCATTTACGAGGTGAATTTACGCGCGCAATCTGCAGCAGGCACCCTCCAAGGTGTCATTGCACAACTCGACCATATCAAAAGCTTAGGCACCAACGTTATTTGGCTGATGCCCATTTACGACCAAGGAATCGTCAATAGCGTAGGTTCTCCGTATTGCATCAAAGACTACATGAAAGTGAATGCTGAATACGGTACACTTTCAGATTTGCGCGCGCTAACTGATCAAGCACACGCACTTGGCATGGCCGTAATTTTAGATTGGGTTGCCAACCACACCTCCTGGGACCATCCCTGGATCAGCGCCCACCCCGAATGGTATACCCAAAACGCCAACGGGCAAATTATTATTCCTCCTGGCACTAACTGGAACGATGTTGCCGATCTCAATTTTGACCAAAGTGCCATGCGCAAAGCACAAATTGATGCCATGAAGTACTGGGTGCTCGAAGCAAACGTAGACGGTTTTCGCTGCGATTACGCAGATGGCGTGCCTTTCGATTTTTGGGATGAGGCCATTACCGCATTGAAGTCTATTCCTAAAAGAGATGTCTTGATGCTTGCCGAGGGCGCGCGCACAGACCATTACCAAGCTGGCTTTGATCTTACTTACAGCTGGAACTACTATACAGCCCTAAAAAATGTTTGGGCGGGTTCGGCTACAAGTTTGCTGACCACAACCCATCAAGTTGAACTGGCATCTTTACCTTCTGCAAAAGGAAAAGTGCGCTTCACAACCAATCACGATCAATCTGCTTGGGAAGCTTCTCCAATGACGCTCTTCAATGGTAAAAATGGCGCCATTGCCGCAAGTGTCGCCAATATTTTCTCTGGTGGCACCCCCTTATTGTATACTGGTCAAGAAGTCGGAAAAACCGGTACTACTCCATTCTTTTCCAATACGAACATCAATTGGAGCGCTAATGCCGATATGTTGGCGGCCTACCAAAAATGCTATGCAATTTACAACACTTACCCAGAAGCAAGGGTCAACAACTTTTCTATTTACCAATTGTCTAATGACCTCATTTGTTGGAAGAAGACAAGTGGCAACGCTTCCATATTGATTTTAATCAACGTCAGAAACACCAATATCAATGTCACTTTGCCACCGGCACTCACCGGCACTTTTCTGAATTTAATCAGCAATCAAAACGAAACGCTCGGCACTTCTTTAGCGCTCTCACCCTATGCGTATCGCATTTATAAAATGAACTAATATTTTCACCGATTGATATGAAAGCACTGCTCTTTTTATTCCTATTACTGCCTTTTGTCAATTTTGCACAACGTGCCAAGCAAAGTGTTGTATATGATGTGGTTAAGCTTCAAAACGGTCAAATTTTATACGGAAAAATGATTGCCATGGACAACAATTATGTCCTGACCTTTAAAGACCAGTACAACCGCACCTACATCTTGTCTAAAGAAATGTATGCTTACATTGAAGAAGACCGCAGCTTCACACAGCGCGTCAAAATGGTTGATTCTTTAATCAGACCGCGCAAAATCAATGAGTTTGATTTTCACGTAGGGCTAAACGCCATGATGGCCGGGTATGACCAAGGTTTTGTAGCCGACGAGAACTATTTAGCTAGCTACAGTAACGGTATGTATTACGAAACCCCTGTATGTCTGAATATTGGGGCAGGGAAATATATACAGCGGCAGCATTATGTGGGGGCAAGCATCGACCTCAAAGCCATCGGAGGGCCAAGCAGTTTTTCACAATACAGCGCAAACTACCACTATTTATACGATCGCAACAAAAGCAATACGGCGCGCTACATCCCCATTACGCTTGGTTTGCAGCATATCACCTCTACTGAATACTTCTCTGTACCGGACCTCACCATGCCCCCTTTTCCAAATACAATACAGAAAGAAATGGAAGTCAATGTTTCAAGTTTGCATTTAGGAATTGGCCATGGTTTTTCTTTTATCGGAAACAACCTTCATTATTTCAACCTTGAAGTATTGCTCTACAAAGGATTGTGGGCCAAGCACTCCTTGATCAGCAACGATTTATTTTTGCCTAAACTCAATTACCAAACCGCCGGTTTGCAACTCAAATTGAGTTATCATTTTTAAACAATTTAGCTTCAATCAATGGAACTCCTCTGGACCATCATCGGATTTGTATTGCTGCTCGCTGGCCTTGTTGGTAGCTTTCTGCCTGTGCTACCTGGCCCACCGATCTCTTTTATTGGGCTCCTTCTGATTCATTTCTTTGGTGGTGCTACTTTTTCGAGTACACTTCTTTATGCCTACGCCATTTCGGCTGCCGTTTTACTGATTCTTGACTACTACCTACCCATCTGGACTACCAAAAAATTTGGCGGCAGTAAAGCAGGACAATGGGGAGCTACTATTGGCGTATTGGTCGGCCTCTTTGCTGGGCCATGGGGCATCATTCTTGGCCCCTTACTAGGTGCATATGTTGGAGAACTCATTGCCGGCCGCAACAATCAAGACGCCTGGCGTTCTGCTCAAGGTGCATTTTTAGGCTTTTTACTCGGAACTGGGCTTAAAATTATGCTGGTTGGCGCTATGCTTTGGAGCGCTATACAAGCGCTATAAACCTCAATAATCATTTCCTAAAATATATAGGGAAAATACACCCGCCCCTATTTTTGGTCGGCAAAAGCGCCGTAACTTTGCGGAGAATTTCTAGCACTTAATTGGAAACATGCGCAACAAACACATTTCATTCCTTCTTCTTATCTTGATGAATGTTTGGACAACCCTTGCCCAAACCCCCACTGCCGCAATCAATAGCTTGCCGGCAGCAGTTAGCGGGACAATCACCATTTGTCAAGGGCAACTCATTAGCTTCGCCAGTAGTTCGACGGGTACTGCAGCGGGCGCCACTTACACGTGGAATTTTGGAAACGGTTTGCCAAATACAGCGACCAATCCAGGGCCACATGCGGTTACATACAATTCGGCTATAGCCGGGCAATCTGTTTCGCTTACCGTAGTGAATCCGAATGGTCAGCAGTCTATTGCAGTGGTGAATGTAGTCGTTCAAGCATTGCCAAGCTCTCAAATAACCTTGGCGAGTTCTGGCAATGGCTTTGGGACACAACTGATCAACGGGCAAACCGTATTCAAGAAATGTACGGCAGCCGGTGCAACTACCACAACTTTTAATTTCAATACGCCTACTTATCCGAACGTGAGCCAAAGTTTCAATTGGGGAGACGGAAGTGCAGTACAAACACAAGCGGCAATTGTGGGCGGTCAACTTGCGCATACATTCCCACTTGGCGCATTTGTAGTCACCCACACCCTTAGTTCTAGCAATGGTTGCCAAACAAGTACGCAATACTTGGTTTTCAATGGGGCAGCTCCTGTATTGAGTGTTTCTGGTTCGGGCCAAAACACCTGCTTGCCATTTCCTTATGAAATTGATGTCTTGTCCAACAATATTCCAGGAACAAATTACACGGTTTCCTTTACCGACAACTCTCCAGTGGTCACTTTTTCTACAATCAACGACACCACAATAGCACATGTTTTCAATACGAGTTCTTGCGGGCAATCTTACCCAGTAGGGCCCCTGCTCATTGAGAATGCCTACAGCGCAACCATCATTGCACAAAACGTGTGCGGAGCTACTTTTGCAACAGTAGGTCCTATTATTATTTCAGCACCTTCAGATGCTGCGTTTACCTACAGTCCAAACTCACCAATTTGCCAAAACGAACCCGTATCATTTAGCAATACAAGCCAGAGTGGTCAGATGGTTGATGGCAGTACCTGCAGTGGCACTTACGGACATTTTTGGAAACTACAGGAAACAACAGGTTACGCCGTTACTTATGGCAATCTAGGTGCTTCAAACGGCTTTGTTGGGGGTAGTTATGATTTTGCATCTTGGACCAACGGATCTGACAGTTTGGTCATTGAATTCAGCGTCCCTGGAACTTACCACATGTGGATGTATACCGGAAATGGTTGCGGAATAGATTCAGTGATGCAAACAGTGGTAATTAGCCCAACAGGCAGCGTCATTGGCACACCACTTACCCAAGATATTTGCTCAGGCACGCCCTTTTTGCCCATTCTTTTGAGTGCTACTATTCCTGGATATACTGTTACCTGGGAACTCGAAAGCGCAGTCGATGTTCAAGGTTTTGCCCTCACGAGTGGCTCAGGAGTAAATACGACCACAATTGCACCGCTCATTTTGACGAATTCCACCAACAATACGGCTACAGTAACCCTAACGGCGAGCGTGGGTTGCACAAGCGTTGCACCTGTGGAAATAGAAATCAATGTTTTGCCAACTGCCAATGTGCAAGTAAATCCTACCCAACAAAGTATTTGTAGCGGTGAGCAAACCGACATTAACATAACCAGTAATTTGCCAAATATCGCTTTTGCTTGGTTGGTACAAGCACCCAACACCATCGGTGGTGAAAGTCCGGGAAGTGGAGCATCTATTGTGCAAACATTAAGTAATAGCGGTAACTCTTTAGACACAGCTTTTTACCTGATCAGTGCTACTGGCTACCAATGTCCGGGTCTTCCACAAACGGTTCCGGTAATTGTAACGCCATTGGTTACTTCAGTTGCCTTGGCCGACACAGCATTTTGCCCCGGTACTTTGGTGAACTTCACAGATTACCAAACAACACCTTCTGGCGCACAACTGCAATGGACCAACTCCAATACACTGATCGGCTTGGCCACTTCTGGTAACGGACAAATTCCTCCATTTACAAGTACTGATAACAACGGGCAAAATACTTCTGGCACCATCACCGTTGCTGCTACTTTTAATGGCTGCACCAATAACATTGACACCTTTTTAGTAGAAGTCAATACGAACCCAAACTTTGATGAATATACTTTTCCTAGCAGTGGTTTAGATTGTCAGTTTAATCCGATCCTAATTGGTGTCAATAATACACCTCCAAGTACCATTTTATGGACGGGCCCAGGAATAATTGGCCCCAACAATATTGCTGCTATTAATGTCAATTTAGATGGCAGCTATTTTTTCACCATTACAGACAACAGTACTGGCTGTAGCAGTTCAGATTCTATATTTCTAGAGGCACCTGATGTCATTGATATCACTGCTTTAACTTACAGCAATATTTCTTGCTTTGGCGGCAGCAATGGCCAAATACAAATTAGTGCAACGTCTCAATCGGCACTCACCTACAACTGGACACCAAATGTATCGACGACCAGCAGCGCACAAAACCTTTCAATCGGCACTTATACCGTTACACTAACCAACGAAGATGGCTGTCAGGTAGATACGAACAGCACCCTTATCCAACCAAATCCGTTGCAAATTAATCTTATTGGATCGCAAATATCAGAATGCGGCGAAGCCAATGGCTTCATCAATGTTCAAGGTTCAGGCGGATTCGGTAATTTAACATACAACTGGAACAATGCACAAACCGGAGCTAGTTTAGAAGGTATCGATGCCGGCACCTACATCCTGACGCTTTCCGATGCCAATCAGTGTAACCTGACGGACACCTTCTCCATTGAATGCTTACCGCTCATAGACGTGGTAGCACCGCAGTTTTTATCTCCAAATGGAGACAACCTCAACGATATATGGCTTTTGCAAAATACAGCCCAATATCCTGAACTTGAAGTCAAGATTTTCAACCGCTGGGGTAGCCTAGTGTATGAAGCCCAGCCATACTTGAACGACTGGAATGGTTGGTCGGAAAAAGGAAGCCCAGAAGGCCCACTGCCTGCAGCGACTTACTTTTATTACATTGATACCCACAAAAAATCACAAGAACCACTCAAAGGTTATATCGAAATTCAGCCCTAAACAATGAAAACTTTCCTCCTTTTTATCCTACTCGTGGTTTCTTTTGTTGGTACAGCTCAACAAACCGCGCAGTCCTCTCTTTATTTTTTCAATCCTTTGCATTTCAACCCCGCTTACGCAGGTAGCAGAGGCTCTCTGAACGCAACGCTGGTTCACCGCGCTCAATGGTTGGGTTGGGAGGGTGCGCCGCGCTCACAATTTTTGTCTGTACACGCACCTGTATTGCGCAAAAATTTAGGTCTCGGACTGACGATCAATAACGACAAAATTGGTTCGCGCTCGAATTTTGCAGCCATGTTCAACGCCGCCTATCACTTGAAATTCAAAAATAAAAATTGGCGTTTCTCCTTTGGAATGTCAGGTGGTTGGATGAATAACCAAGCCGATTTCTCTTCTCTTCTGGCAACCGACCTCAACGATCCCAATATGATGCAAGGCTACAGCCTGAGCAAACCCAATTTAGGCGCCGGTGTTTATGCGTATCACAAAAAAGCATACATTGGCTTGAGTGTGCCACACCTCATCGAGCGCAACCTAGACACCATCAGTAATTCCTATTTACAACGCCACACCTACCTCACGGCTGGTATGGTTTTCCCTTACAATGCTGTCATTGATATCAAGCCAAGTATTTTAATCAAGTACACCGCCAATGCACCGCTCAGTATCGATCTAAACCTTTCTGCTTATTTGTACAAGCAATTTTGGCTAGGGGTTTTATACCGCTATAATGAAGGCATCGGTTTCAATTGTGCTTACTCCCCTACAGACAGGTGGTCTTTGGGTTATGCCTATGAACTTCCAGTCAATCGACTTGTCTATCGCAATTGGGGCAGCCACGAAATTTGCTTGACCTTTGATTTACGTTCCAAACTCAATGCTTTTATTAGCCCTAGATATTTTTAAGATGCGTTTATTATCCCTTTTTACGTTTTTTGTTTTGAGCACAACGCTCTTTGCTCAATCCTACAAATTACACTATGCTGAAAAGCTATCCAAATCATATAACTACATCGAATCGTATCCAATTTGGCTAGAAATTGCACAAGAAAATTCCGCAATCGATACGCATGTCGTGCGTTCGCTCATTACAGCGGCATTTGAATCAGAGCAATACGAATCTGCATTAGAATGGTCGATGAAATTGACTGCACAGTGTAAAGACGCTCAAGCCAAAGATTTTGGTTTGCAATTACAACTTCTTCAACTCACCAAGCAAAGCGCCAAATTAGAAAACACCATTAATGAAGGGCTCAAGCGTTTTGCAAATGATGCTGACTTGCTCCGTTGGCAAACGCAATTGAGTCAAATACAAGTCAATAGCAAGCTTCCTTCCGACTACACGATACAATTATTCAGGAGTTCAGAAACAGGTGAGGTTTTTGCCGCATCAGATTATCCAGAAGGGGTTTTATACGTATCTACGCAATACAATTCAGGTTTTGTCAATCGTATTTACGGCAAAACTGGGCAATATTTTACCGACATCATTTACGCCAAAGATGGCAGTAAAAAAGACCAAATTTGGAATGGTATCAAAAGAACCAACCCGCATGACGGACCTGTTAGCTTTTCCAAAACGAATCGCTATGCCTACATGACCAGCAATCACGAATCTATAGACTTAGAAAACGAAGTGAAAGTAAACCGCTTGAAACTCGTGATTTACGAAAACAGCCAAGGTTCATGGCAAGCAACTGAACTCTTCAAATGGAACAACCCCGACTACTCCGTAGCGCATGGTGTTGTAGATGACTCCTTAAATTTGTATTTCTCTTCTGACATGCCTGGTGGATTTGGTGGTGCTGACCTCTATCGCTGTACCTGGAACGGAACAAGCTATGAAGCACCCATCAATTTAGGACCTGGTGTCAATACGACAGCAGATGAAAACTTCCCATTTGTTTCTCAAGATGGCTATCTCTACTTTTCTTCTAACGGTTGGCCAGGTCTAGGTGGTTTAGATGTCTTTCAATCTGATATGATTCAGAAGTCACCAAAACACATGGGCGCGCCAATCAATTCAAATGCCGACGACTTTGCCTTCTCTGTAAATGACCTCACGGGCAAAGGTTATTTGTCTTCGAATCGCAACAACTGGAAAGACGAAGTGTATAGTGTCTTGTTCAAAGGTCAAAAGCGCTATGTGGAAATGGTCTTGCAAAATTGCATGAAGCAGGCCATCCCTAATGCCTTTATTTCGATCTACAATGCCGATGGGAGCTATTACAAAAAACTCACCACCGATGACTTCGGAAAAGACAACTTCATAGGTGTCATTGGGCAGCAGTACATTGCAACTTATTACAATGCCCAAACGGGTTTCAAAGACAGCCTGCGCTTTACCAACGAAATAGATCCTTATCAAACAATTGCGCTCAAAGCTTCTCCGAAAAATCAGACCAGAGTCTTGAAGCTAATTTCATACAAAGGAGAGCCGCTCGATGGCGGACTTGTCAAGTTATTTAGCGCGGGGCAACTCGTTAGTAAAATTGTGACAACCAAAGACGGAGCAATTGATATCACCAATCTAAAAGTAGACTCACTCACGATTACAGCCATTAATCACAAAGACCAGTACCTCTCCATCAAAGACCGCTTGTCTTGCGAAGAAGTGGATGTGATTGCACTGCAAATGAAGCCAAATAGCTCCGCAACGTTTATCAATCTCGATCTCATTCTTTACGATTTCAATAAATGGGACCTGCGACCAGAAAGCGTCAAAGAACTCGATAAGCTCATTGCCTACATGAAAACCAACGACCTCAGGGTAGAACTTTCTTCACATACCGATTCCCGTGGGATAGATGCCTACAACGAATGGCTGTCTCAACAACGCTCGAACAGCTGCGTCAACTACATCATCAGTAAAGGTATAAGTTCAGAGCGTATCATTGCGAAAGGTTATGGTGAATACAAACTCAAAAACCGTTGCGCCAACGATATTCCATGTTCAGATGAAGAGCATCAGCAAAATAGAAGAACAGAATTGAAGATCATACAATAGGAACTTTCTATACCTATATTTACAACACCATGCTACGCTTTTTATTTATTGTATGCTTATTTTGGGGCCCTGTTCAAGCGCAAAGTGTCTTTGATTTAGCGCGTTCAGGTAGTGCCCAACAAATGGAAAAATACCTGCGCAAACATCCAGAGCACCTCAACCTGAGTTCAGAACACGGCGCTACGCCTCTACTCTTGGCAACTTATCGTGGCAACCATGAAGTCGCAGAAGTTTTGCTCAAGGCTGGTGCAGACCCAAATCAATGTTTCAAAGAAGGCGCACCTATTTACGGTGTGATTTTTAAAGGTGATGCCGCAATGCTCGACTTACTGATCAGCAAAGGCGCAGATGTAAACCAAGCATGTCAGTTAGAGGAGTTGGGCTACCCTATCCATTTAGCTATCAACTTGCTGCGTTTGGAACAAATCAAGCAACTCTTAAAGGCCGGAGTACGTCTAGACGTCCTGGATGCACAAGGCAGAAGCATTGACGATTTATTGCGCTTGCATCAGAATCCTGAATTAACTGCCCTTTTTACAAATCAAAATTGACCAAAATAATATGAAAAAGTCTACACTTTTATTGAGTTTCTTCCTGCTCTTCATCTTGCCGGTTTCCTTTGCACAAACCTACACAACAGGTGTGGTCAATTTGAGTTCAACAGCAGGCCTCGCCATGACCGCTAAAATTGATGTCACAACCCAAGTAACACTCACGCTTACAGGCCCAGCTGGCCGTTGGTTTGCACTTGGCCTCAATTCCAGCTCCATGACAAACGGTACCGATGTGGTGGGTGTCCATAGCGCCACTACCCTGAATGCTTTCGATTGCAAACTCACAGGTTTTGCAGCACCTGTAACCGATGCGCAACAAAACTGGACCATCACCTCAGATGTGGTCAATGCGGGTACCCGCACCATCATTGCTACGCGTGCACTCAATACCGGCGATGCCAATGATTATGCATTTTCAGCCACTCCTTCGGCAATCAGTCTCATTTGGGCACGTTCGAATTCAGCTACATTCACCTATAGTAACCACGGCGGTAGCAACCGCGGCATCACTGCGGCAAGCTTTACATTTATTCCGCCACCAACACCACCTGCAGCCCCTACCGGAGCAGCCAATCAAACGCTGTGTGCGGGTGCAACCCTAGCACAATTGAGCGCAACTGGAACGGCCATTCAATGGTATGCTACCCCAACAGGAGGCACGCCACTTGCAGCAAATACCGTGATGGTAAATAACACAACCTACTATGCTACCCAAACGGTGAACGGCTTAGAATCTACCAACCGTTTAGCCGTTACAATAACATTAAATACCGCTCCGGCTGCACCAAGTTCAATCAACGGGTCAGTAAACTTTTGCTACAGCGGAGGTGTTCAGTTGTTTGGTATCACAAGCGTAGCTGGTGCAAGTTCTTATGTTTGGACCACTCCTCAAGGAGCAACAGGCTCTAGTACAGGAACAAATATCAGTTTGATATTTTCACCGAGTTTTATGTCCGGAACACTTTCAGTATTGGCACAAAACACCTGCGGACAAAGCACACCAGTTAGTGTAGTACTCAATCAGTACTTGCAATCGAGTACAACCTTGAATGTCTCAACTTGTGATCCCTACTCATTTAATGGTCAAACCTACGCGCAAAGCGGAACATACGCTTATGCAGGGCAAACCGTTTATGGGTGTGATTCTACTGTAATACTCAATCTAACGATTACACCAACTATTCAAACTACAATTAACGAGAATGCGTGTGGCTCATTCCCATGGAACGGACAAACTTTATGGACAAGTGGTATGTATATGGATTCTTTACAGACCGCAGCTGGGTGCGACTCGGTAGTGGTACTCAACCTCAACGTATACCCTATTCATGCCATTGTCTTGGATAGTACGGTTTTAGATGCTTTCACTTGGAACGGCATAGATTACGCAACTTCTGGTACGTATACTCAATTCTTTACCTCAATCTATGGTTGTGACAGCAGCGTCACCATCAACCTCACTATCGAAGACAGCGGACTTGATGAAAATACAACATCCTATCTTGCATATCCCAACCCTGTAACAGATGGAACCCTATGGATTTCAGGGTTAAACGGTGTAGCTTCATATCAAATTTGGGATACACAAGGTCGCTTGCTTCAAGTTGGTACAACCGTCAATTCTATTTCGATTATCGACGAAATAACAAACGGTACCTACATCCTACTCATCAATGCGCAACGTTTGCGTTTTCAGGTGTGCACTAACTGATGTGCTTTTTGCCATCATAAGCGCGATTCATAAAGAACACATGCGGGAAAGAAAGCGCCGACAAAAAGATAAATAGCAGTCCCCAATTGTGCGCAGCCGACCAATAATAAAATGCTGCAAATAAGCCAATGCTCGCCAACGTAAACGGCAAGGACTGCCTCCAAAGTTGCTTTGGATGCATGTGTGTGATTTGCGTGAGGTAACGCCAACCATTTAAACTGTGCTGAAAAATGAAATAGATGCCGAAGGCCTCAATCAATGGCAAGGCACGTAGTATGGTCAAGAGAACAATAGCCTCTATAATGCGCCACGAACGAAAAAGCAAGATAGGTAGCAAACCAAATGTGATCCAAAAAAGTGGAGTTATCAGCGTGCTGATCAATAGCGCCGACCAGTTTAATTGTAACTCAATTCCCATTTGTTGTAGCAAAGTGCTGAGCTCCAAATGATGCGTAGCCAACAAGAAAAGTAAGCAATAAGCGCCCCAGAAAAATGGACGCACAGAGGAGTGCTTTAGCCTCCAAATCTCTAAATCGGCCTGACCAAAATGCCAAGCTGAATAACTTAAAAACAAAACGAGAGCTAGTGATGGGGCAAGTAACCAAATGCACAATACACCAAGACCCAAAGCAATATACAGTATAAAATAAGGCAGCAACTGAAATATCTTTTTACCTGGGTACTGATGTAAATGATCTAGTGCACCATGTGGCAAACCCACCAAGAGCAAGCCGGCTATTAAAAAGGGCCAGCACCATTCTAACAAACCGAACATTTGCAAACCAGAAGCAAAAACACCGCAAAGTAAAGCCGGAGAAACTTTACGCAATCCAGTTTTAGCATGCAACAGCAAATCTCTGAAGGCTGCGCCCAAAAAGAGCAACAATGGAAGGGTCAGCATCAAGCGCGCTTCTTGCGCAGGTGCACTTGTTTCATCAAGAAAGTTCAAAACGCTTTCTGCCTTATTTCGGGCAAACAAATTTTCGAAAATTTCCCTCCCGCGCTCAGGCTTTCGCGCCAATATTTGTAAGAGCAGCCGGTCGTAATACGCAAAGCGTTTTTTTGTTTGCCTTCGGGCCACAACATTGTCTTTATTTTGCAATGATTGGGCAATTGCGTTGGCATCGTGAAGGTTGCGCACAAAAGAATAACCGGTACTGGGTTTGAGCAAGCCTGCTGCGGCACCCATGCGGTGTACATGACTGGTGCTTTCTGGACCAATTGGAGCAGAACTGCACATCGCAATAATGCCTTGTTCTTGTGTACTGATTTCAAATGTAGTAGCAAAAGGTGCTAAATATGCTTGCACAAAACCAAAGGCTTCGTCTTTGGTGATGGGTTCCTTTCCAAAACGCGTGGGTTCTAGAAGTGCGTGGTGCGTGTCAAAAGGCAAAACATACATGAATTGTGTATGCTCATTTTGAGCAATACTGAAATCCATCATGGTAAAGGAACGTGGATCAAAAAGTGGTTTTTCGGTGCGCACTACCCAACCGTAAAAACTCTGGCTGAGAAAGGTATCGGAAGGGTGTTGTACACTCCACTCAGGTGGCCTTGAATCAAAAACATGTGTGGCCAATTCACTCAAATCTCCATCGGCAGCACGGTGTTCCCAAGTAAATTCATACTGTGCCAAAATTGCTTTGGCATGGGCATAAAGTGCTGCAGCACTCAAATAGTAGTAACGCTTGTTGCGCAATTGCTGCGGTGCTTGGTCATTGCAAATGACTTGGTCCCAGCTGTATTCCACTAAAGATTCTAAACCATTCTCTTTGAGCTCTTCAGGGCTTAGCCAAAAACAAAAAGTGCGGTCATTGGTGGTTTTTGGCGCAGGATCGCAAACCAAAATGCGGCTATTTACGAGCAGACCTCTGCGGTGCAAAACATGCAGCAGCAAAGAATTGGCGCAACCCATGCCCACAAAGGCATGCGTAAATAAAGGGCTCGAAAAGGGCAAATAGTAGGTTTAGGTTACCTATATAACCATTTGAATATCAAAATGTTTGATTTGTATTAATTTATACAGCTGAGCATTTTGCCTTGCCATCTTAATTACAGGTAACATATCTAGCAAACTTTAAACGCTTTTTATTGTTGATGCGCTCGGTTCCAATTAAAATGAGCTTGATGTAAAAAACGCCCGAAGGAATGATCGCTAACGTAGCTAGCGTAGCATCACCCCAGTAATATTCACTTGCGGTATAAATACCGACCGTATTTATTAAACCAACAATATAAGCAGTTGCACATAAAATACGACCACTGAATGCATACCCAGTTTTAGTAGATAAATGCAGATTCTTCCCGACTACTATGCCTATTACTGCCGCTATATCTGTCGTATCTATTTTGTAAACATTATTCTTGATCCCATTCCCATAATAAAGCTGTCCATCGGATAGAAAATAGAACTTTTCAGGAACAATAACACAACCATTCTTCATTTGAATATGTGGTTGCATTACCGAATAATTGGAAGTTAGTGGCGGTTTTCTCTGTTGATGATCAGGAATCTGAGCAACTTCTGTTTTCGCTTCTTGCAAAACTTCCTTTTGGGGTGCTTCCTTTTGGGGTGCTTCCTTTGAAAAGCGCAGTTCACTTGCGTTCAAATAATAATAGAAAAACCGGTCTAGTTTTTCATTTTTGGAGTTCCTGCTCGCCATTTCACCACCAGGGCCATAAAATCGGTTGGCAAAATAATAGCTAGACCCTAAATAGAAATCAGGGGTTTGTAAGTCGTTTTTAGCCACTTTGACAACACTCTGGCTCACTGCCTCTCTAAAAAATAGCGTATCATCAGAAACAAAATAAAATTTCATCACCTGAATGAGCGAGTCTGTTGCTTTGGTCTTGAGGTATTCCCATTCCGATTCTGGCGGATAATGAACGGGGTCGAGCTGCTGAGCGCTCACATTGAAAACGGCAAAGAGTACCGCAAATAATGAAGTCAAACGTAGTTTCATGCTGGTCATTTTGACCAAATTTATTGCGAACCACGCAGCAAACCCAACTCAATTCCACAAGCTTATGAAAATGAGTTGTGTTTTTCGCAAGTATCTAGCGAAGTGGATATGACCTGTGTGGGTGGATGAGCAAAGAAACAGCGTTAGATTCTGGTTTCTGGAAACGCATGACAAGGTCAAGATGCGCCTGTTTAAAAGCCGCTAGATTAGGTTCAAAGCGATCTTCTTTAATCGTGCGCGTCCAACTGCAAAGATCGGTAATCCCATCGCAATCTGCGACGCGTAATTTGAGTGCAGTTTCTAATTCAATCAAGTCCCATTCTATCTGGGCTTTTTGTGCTGAAGCAAGAATAAGTTGTTCGTGCCATTCTTCATGTTGCGGTTGCCGTTTCAAGGCCTTTTTTTTCATGTCTTTTGCATCCAGCTTTGGTTTAGGTAAAGACTTAATACGCTCGGCTAATTCAGGGTCGAGCTCTTGCAGTTTGGAAATTTGTTTGATGCCCCACTGACTCGCAAGACCACCTTGCTTGAGCTCATTGTATGCTGACAATAAGTTCGGATGCGTGTTGTCGGCAGCCAAAAAAGCTGATTTATCAAAGCTAGCGGCTATTGTTTTAATTTGTGTCGAAATCACGCCCTCAATACCACGGTAATTTCCCATTGCTAATCTCAATTGTAAATCAAAAAATTTGGCCTGTGCATCGACTTGAATCAGCTGCTCTTTATTTCGCTTAAGGGCTCGCCAGATTTCTATGTCTTTTCGATCAGGTACTTTGAGCAAACCATTTGACGGAATCTGTTCAAATTCATCGAGCTTAACATAAGCTTGTTTTAATTTTTCTTGACGTTTGACATATTGCTTAGCAACTGTAATCACCTCTTTTAATTCCGCTTCATGTAACAAAAACCATTCGCCGGCAATCCATCTTGTTCCATACAAATAATGAAGTCTTGTTTCTAATTCTTCGACGAAGGGAACAGCAATCGTTTGGAAATCCATGATTTCGCGCGGATTCCCAGTTTGATGTTCCGCAATTCGACTCGCCGTTTTTTTATCATTTCGGACCAAGCCTATCTTAACATAAGGGCTAATATTGCCCGATAAAAAGTCGCGCTCTCTTAAAAAATACAAGCTTCCAGGTGTTCTTACCATATTGTTTATTTTAAAATTCATTGCAAAGTTCGAACTAAACACCGTAATTTTTTTATGGAGTTAAAATTTTATATTGGTCTCTGAACCTTGCTAACTGAAATTCTAACTCTACTGTTCTGCGTACCCTAATCTCAATAATGACTTCATTCACACTTTGATGAATGATGCGCTGAGAAGCATGTAACTTCCTATTTAGAACGTGAGATTTAGCCCAGGCCGTGAAGCGAATGCGGATGGCATGAGGAGGATTGCGGTCTGTGATAATACCTAAAGAGTCTTTGTATCTGTTGTGTAAATCTGTTCGTTCCACCAAATCTTGGTAATTGAAATGGACAATAAAATCACCCTCGTCAATGTTTTCATCTGGCACGGTATCCACATATCCTTCTGCGATCTGATCTAAGGGGTAAGTGCCGAAATCAGCATTAAAAACTTGATTGGCATCCATTTCGCAAGCGATTAAATAATACCTACCTTCAAAATAACGTATTTGCAGCGGAGCGACATATTTCCAAACTGGATTGGCTTCGTCGTTAACACGCTTGTACGTAAACTTGATGGCTTCTTGGCGCTCAATGTGACCGATAATTTGATCGGATAGTTCTAATAAGCTTTCGTGATCTTCGATGATAGGATGCATCATGACGAAGTGAGCCTTGCTCTTATAATAAGTCTCGTCTACTTGATACTCCTCGCGCAGCAAATCTTTGAGCAGCTGAACAGAATCTAAGTTTTCATAGATGCCCATTAAAGAAAGCAGAAAACCCATTTCATGCTTTTGAGACTCACTTAAAAAAGGAATAAAGTCTGCGTTTTGCAAACGATAGACATGCTCCCCATTTTCTAAGGTATGGACTATTTCACAGTCGTTGTCTCGACGCATTGCGTGAAGTGTTTTTTCGAAGGTACTCTTGCCATAGCCCGCTAAAGCAGCTTTACTCGATGTATGATGAATTAGTTGCCCATTGACATAAGACATCAGTTGCGCTAATGTGCGTTTTTCAAATTTTTTAAGGCAATCTAAAATCAAGTATTGCCTAAGGGCTTCTGGTCTTTTATCTAACATAAAACAAATATATTTAAAATACTCCGTAAGTTTTTTATGGTGTTGTGTTGGAAATTTGCAGAAAAAAGAAAATGAGAAACTGGATTCGCGAATTAAACCAACAAAAACGCACCGAAAACGACAACTCCTTTTTGTGTGCACAGAACAAGACTATTATTGAAATGCAGCAATTTATGGGTTTAGATATCCAAAAAACCTTGCTTATTGCTTCTATATGTGTATTACAACAACGCAAGGGAGCGTTAATTGCAGATATCTATGCGTTATTTGAAGCACAATATGATCCTCGTTTTATTGATCTTCTACTCGACGAATTAAAAGCAGATAATTGGATCAAAAGTAATACAGATCACCAGGAAGAATACTTGCTGCTACAACAACCCGTTCAGCTCGCTCTTAAAAAATCGAGTCGCCAACTGTTACCCAAAAACGACACCAATCCAAAACTCCACAAAATACGCTATCTCTGCATGATCGCACGTGAATTCAAAAAAGGCAATAAAACGCTACTAGATTGGGAAAATGGAGCAGCTCGCATTTTAGAAGACGGGCGGCTAAATATTACTAAATACCTAAATAAGCAACAACTCTCCACCCTTGAAAAAGAAGTAGGCTTGTTTGTTGTTTGCCATTACATCAATGAGCAAAATCCTATAGACAGTAGTGACCTTGCTGACTTATTCAGTACGGATCCTATCAGCAGGTTTTATTTCACGAATCGCTTTGAAAACAACCGCAAGCAAACGCAACTCGCCGGTGTATTGACCATCGATTTTACCTTTCGACATGGTCACGGCTACTATCCTGCGAGGCCATTTTTAGAGACTTGTTTGCCAGGTTTATTGACTTCTGAAGAATTGATGCATAATGAAGCACTATTGCCAATGCGTGTTAAGGATTTCAAGCCCAAACAATTATTTTACAATCAAGACAATCTCCAGCAAATTCAATTACTCCAACAGATCTTGAATCCTGTCAATCAAAGCAACTATCAAAAATTACTTGCCGAAACAGAGAACTTTAGTGGCATAACGGTATTGTTATCCGGCGGCCCGGGCGTTGGAAAAACCGAACTTGCACGTCAGCTTGCACTGCAAACCAAACGAGACCTCTATTTATTTCAGCCAAGCCAACAAAGAAGCAAATGGTTTGGCGACACCGAAAAAAATATCCAAAGAGTTTTCCAGGATTATCGAAAGGCTTGTGATCAGTCAGCAATCACTCCTATTTTGTTTTTCAACGAGGCAGATAGTGTTATTCACAAGCGTTCAGATGCAGGAACGGTAAGCTCTCAAACCGAAAACGCAGTACTGACCATTCTTCTTCAAGAACTCGAACAATTCGACGGCATTTTGATTTGTACCACCAACAGACCCGATGCCTTTGACGAAGCCTTTGACCGCCGCTTTCTACTTAAAATAAACATAGATGATCCCGAACAACAAACGCGATCCGCCTTGCTTGGTCATTATTTTGAGCAACTTTCTTCAGCAGAAATCCAAGAATTGAGCGCTTACCCTTTTACGGCGGCTGAACTCGATAATTTTAAAAAACAGCAGCTCATCGCTAGACTTGCTCAACAAGAAAGTGAAAAAATAGCCCAAGACCTTGAAAGTTTTTTAGCGCAGCTCCATAAAAACAAACGTCAAAACAAAATTGGATATTATGAAAACTAACACAACAGAAAACGCACTTACCTACCTCACTTGGGAAAAACAAATTGCCTCCCAACTCAACACACTTGGGTACTTTAGATTGAAGGAGCTCCAAGCCAATCTCTTCTATGCCGTACAAACTTATCACAACCTTTTGAATCGCTACGAACAACTTATGGTAGAAGAGTTACAGCCGTGTCGGAATGAAAACTTTCTCATCAGCATCGAGGTGCGCACTGTGCAACACGGCTTTCATTTTAGGGCAACCTTTGCATACTTACAAATCGAAAAACAGCTTTTGGGGCAACTCACTTACTATAGCAACGAATCCGAAAAACCAAAACAAATCCAAATAGAAGCCAACAACCACACCCACGACCCCAAACAACTCGTAGAAGCAATGCATAGTTGCTTGCTAGAGGAAATGAAGGGTTATTTGTAGATTTATCCTTAACAATTAAAATAACTCAATGCCAAAATCCTTCTCCCGAACCGCTGTCGACCTTTTTTGCGAATGTCCGCGCTGTTTCTATTTACTTCACCAAAAAGGCCTTAAGCGCCCACCGGGCTATCCTTTTACTTTGAATGCTGCTGTCGATAAACTAGCAAAGGAAGAATTCGATACCTATCGAAAAGCCCAAACGAGCCATCCAATCATGCCAAATACGAATATGGCACCCTTGCAACATCCGGATATCGAAACTTGGCGCTCCAACCGTGTTGGCATCCGCTTCCACTACAACGGCTACGACTTTTATGGCGCTGTCGATGATGTTTGGGTGAACCACGGACAACCCGAAACCTGGCATGTGGTAGACTACAAAGCAACGGCCAAAAAAGACCCTGTCACCGAGCTAGACCCAAACGCAGAACATCACCAATCCTACATGCGTCAAATCAGTTTCTACACCTGGCTCTTCGAACAAAATGGCCACCCAGTCTCCAATACCACTTATTTCTACTACACTACCGGCGACAACACCCTCGCCGCTTTCCACAATACCCTCCATTTCCGCACCCATCTGGTCACCTATGTTTGCCAAACAGATTGGGTCCAACCAACCATTGATGCACTCATCACCTGCTACGAACAAGAACACCTCCCCCCACCAAGCGAAACCTGCAAGTACTGCACTTATGTCAGCGCTTACGAAGGCTTGGTATAAGGATTAAAAATTATGAATATGGAAAAAGAAGAGAGAAAAAATGAATATGATAATCTATTATCAAAGATTGAAGAAGGGATAGAAGATCATGCATTAAAGTGTCTTTTTAAATGTTTTTATCAACCACTTGATTTTGACAAGACAGAACATTGTAACACTTTAAATACTGGATTAAATTTATTCTTTTTTGGCAAGGGAATTCATAAGCATGAAAAATGGCAAAATGGATTTAAAAGTTCGATAAAGGAAAAATACCAATCAAGCAACGGTAAATTTAAATTAAAAGACCCTTCACAAAATATAAAAGAAATAATAAACCAACTTGAAGCTGATGATTTTATAAAGGCAGCTAAAAACAAATGGGTAGATATTAAAAAAGCTCTTGATTCTTATTTTGAAGAATTAATAAAAGCAGGCGGTGCTGAAAAAACATTGATATACGAAGCTCCACCTTATTTATTGTCAATCAACAACATCAACGACATTACCTTTGAAGCTGAATTTATTTTTGACGAAGGGTGTTCTTCTCCATATGTAAATGCCATACGAAATGGCCTTGATTCAGAGCCAAAAGATTCGGTAAAAGATATTTTAGTTAAGAATAATGTAGGTTTTTTTGATGTCATTCCTATCCCTATTCCAATCAATTCTGATTTGAGAAAAGAATGGGCTACTGCTGATAAATTTAAAATTGACGAAAAAAGAATTTTAATCTATTTTATTGAATGGGCTTTAATAATTTATAAATTCAAAATCCAACCGAAATCAATCGAAAACCACAAGCTAGCAATAGGTATTCCATTAAAAAATGCTATTACGCTTTATGAGTCTCCAGATATTATGGGTGTAAAAAAAATTTGCGAGCCGCATCAATTCGACTTAGATAATATAAAACCTGTTGGTTTATGGGTTCAGCCCTATAAGAATTGTATTATTGGATCAAGCAACACTCCCTCCGGAGATCTTCTGAAAATTGCATTCCAATGACATTCCCTAACTCTCCACAAACCGTCATTCTACTCGCAGGAAAAAGGAAGGTTTTGCCTGGCGATGAGGTGATGATTTTTGAATTTGGGAAGCGCTTGGCGCTGGAATACGACAAGTGTATATTTCGGAGTGGGAATGCTGACGGTGCCGATCAGTATTTCATTGAAGGCGTTAAGGAAGTTGCGCCAGATCGCGTTCAGTTGGTATTACCTTTTGAAAATCACAGGAAGAAAACTCAAGTAGGGGTATATACACAATCTATTGAGCAGCTGCAACTGAGTGCTGAGAGTCCGGCAGTTTATCAGGCAAATTTAAGTGCCAATTACAGGCGCCTGATTGATTTATATTTTGAGCAGCCTCAATCAAAAGCAGCCATCAAAGCAAGTTACCTCGTCAGAGATATGGTAATGGTTTTTGGTCACGGTGATCTTGCGCCTATTTCCGCTGCTTATTTTTACGACGATTTAACTCAACCTTGCCAAGGCGGCACAGGTTTCACCATGCAACTCTGCACTGAACTCAAGATTCCGTTTTGGAATCAGGGGGTGTGGGGGAAATAAAGTAAATTATGAAACAACAACCCAACTTTTTTGAAAAATTAGGCTTAGCCGATAAAGAAAAAATCCACTCTCAAATAATCAGTTGGCTCTTTTCTCAGGAACTTCAACTCATCGATGAAAGCACAAAAAGAACATTGTATTTGAAGCTTTTCAAATGCGAACTTCCAGAAAAATATGCTGTATATACGGAGTGGAAAAATATGGATGTGGTCTTCCTGGACCTTACAGGAGATAAGCCCAAAGAAGCACTGGTCATTGAGAACAAATTAAAAAGTGAATTACATTCAAATCAATTGACCAAATATTATGAAAAGGTCAAAGATAAACTTGATGATGCGGAAGTCAAAAAAATCCATTTTCGTTTACTCGCTCTTTACGAACCGCATGATTTCCAAAAGCAAAATATCAATGACAATTGGGGGTTTGTGAGTTATACTGAATTCCATGAGACGCTGCTTCATCTTTTCTGTGGAATTAACACACAAAAATCAGACGAAAATTACTTTGAATATAAAATCTTGGAAGCATATAAAGAATATCTCGAGCAACTCCTCGATTGTATTGAGGATTTTGTTGAAGATCCTAAAAAATATCAAACCATTTATAATAATGGCAGCAAGAGTCTTGATGAAAAAATCACCATACAATTCAAAGGTAATGAGGGCAAAAATACACCAAGCAACTTAGAGCAATTCGTCTTTAGGAATAACCTTGAGACCACATTCCAAAAAATCTACTTGAATTTCATTGCCAATCAAAAACTTAAAACAGCAAATCCAGAGCTAATTAGTGAGTATGACATCAGCATCGGTGAAACAAGAGGTAGCGCATTGATTGATTTTCGGGTAAAAGAAGGTATTCTCTACAAAAATCATATTGTGCGTTGGGGCTATCAAATTCAAGGTGACTCCTATAAATTTACACTTGTAGTTGAGGATCCAAATCAGAACCAAACTAAAAAAGACATAAAAGAGGAATTGAGGAAAAAAATTCTAGTCGAAGCTAAAGAACAATTTGCACTCAAAACTTTGAGAACTGGAAAGGGTAGCTACATGTCGTGTAGTATAAATGACAGCGCGAACTCTTATTGGAAAATGGACAGCGGCTTATTAGTCAAGAAAATTCTTGATGACATTAAGAAATTTGAGAATTTTGTACGAGTAGAAATGAAAAATATCACCCCTACTCCTCGCCCCCCTCATACTCCTCTCGGCTAGGGCTGTAAGGAACCGCACGAATCAATTCTACCCGATGGTAACGGTAACCACTTGGCGCTTCGGCTTGAATTTTAAAGGGAACTTGTTCTTCAGGTGCACAGTACTTATAAAGTGTAAAAACTTTTGAATCCAGAGCTGTTTTGGTTTCAGACAAGAACGTGACACGGATCTCAAAGTTCATAAATGTTGCGTATTGTGCGTTGTTGTATATCTGACCATAATACTCTTCCTTACCTGCAAACCAGCGATAGGTGTGCTCGTAATCAAGGGAAAGGTGCTTGAGTGGTTCTTTTATTTCCTTGTTGCGGAGTTCCTTTTCTAATTTGGCTTGTTGCTGCTCAAGCGTAAGTGGAGGGGTGAGGTCTTTCTTTGCTGCTTTTTGCTCGGCTTCATTGAGCTCTTTTTGGGTTTCGCGCAAGACTGTTCGCAAAGAATCTGCTTCAATTTGATCTTGGGTCATGACATCCTGCCTTGGGCCGCCAAAAAGTTTATAGACGCCGCCCACAAGAACGAGCACAAGTGCCGAACCGATTAAAATTTTGGTCCAAGACCAACCAGATGTATTTTGAGCTGACGCCATATCAATTTGATTTGAACGAAGATAACGATTTTGTAAAGACTGCTTCTAGTTACCCTTTTTTGACAATTTTTTGAATTTCTGCTTCTGTCTGCTGCAGTTTGGTTTGGCAATACGCTACCAATTCATTGGCGCGGGCCACAGTGCTCGCGAGCTCATCAATTTTAACCTCTTTTTGCTCTAGTCTTTTGACGATGACCTGAAGCTGAGATAGCGCTTCTTCATAACTTAAATTTTCTTGCATGCTATTTTTGAATTTTGGTAATGGTGCTATAAACAATGAATTGATCGCTAAGTGTTTGCAGTTCTTTACCGATGAGTTCTCCGCGGTATTGGGAGAGGTCAATTTGGTCAATACTGCTGATAGTATAGCCCACTTTTAACAATTTCAGCGGGTTGAGTACGGCGACTTTTTCTTGTAAATTGAGGAGCTCTAGCCTTTGGATTTCTATATGATTGGAGGAGTGCAACACCATCTTATCTAATAAAGAGGGCAGCTCAATAGTTTGAACAATATTTAATAAATGGCACGCTGCAACGACGCTTTTCTCCAAGGATAAATCTAAGATGGCACGCTGTTCGGCGAGGATCTCGTTGGTGCCGACTTCGAGGCGATGTAATTTATTTTGTACATCCGTTCGGTAGTCGGTAATGATATTTTGAAAGTAATGGGTTAAGAACTTACTGGTGCTAGAAAAGAGTTCAGTAGCTTGATTGAGTTGCGTAAGGCCGAGCTGTAAGGATTTGTCGAGGAGATTTTGTAATTCTGCGCGAAACGTCCCTACTTTGATATATAAAAATTTGGCCACCGCAGTAGGTGTAATCTGACGCGTATTGGCTACCAAATCGGCAACAACCTCATCGGTTTCATGACCAATTCCAGTAATGACAGGCAAACGCATTTGTGCAATTGTGCTGCAGATTTGGTAGTCATTGAAGACATTTAAATCCATCTTACTGCCACCGCCGCGGATCAAGACCACTGCATCTGCAGCAAAAGCATCTGCATTGATAAGCGCTGTGCAAATCTCGGCAACAGCTTTATCGCCTTGCACGGTTGTCGCAATTTCTTGAATGATGAAGTTCCGAAAAATATTATTCTGCCGCATCTCGGTTAAGAAATCGCGGTAACCAGAAGTGTCTGGCGAGCCAATCAACACCACGCGTTTGACAATCAAAGGCAGTTTGAGTTCTTTCTGTAAATCAAATAGCCCTTCTTGCTTGAGCCTTTCTATGGTTTGCTTCTTTTTGAGTTCAATTTCGCCATAGGTAAACGCTGGGTCGAGGTCATGTATGGTCAAAGACAAACCGTATATTTCATGAAAAGTGACCGAAATCCTAAATAATAGGCGATTGCCAGGCTGCATAAGGAGCTTGAACTCCTCACCTAGATTGGTCTGAAGCGCCAGTACTTGGGTGCGCCAAATCACGGCTTTCATTTGTGCGGTATTGAGTCCTTCTAGCGCATCTGCCAACTCCAAATAATAGTGTCCGCCCTTGATATTCAACTTGACCAATTCACCCGAAACCCAATAAGTTTGCTCGCCATAAGTGCGGTTGAGCACTTTTTTGACGCTATCGACGAGTTGGGTAAGGGTATAGGTTTTTTTCACATGATAAACTTAAGGGATAAATCGTTAACTTTCTAGTCAAAATTAACCAGTAATGAAATACATTTTACCTATTTTCTTGGTCATTTCACAAACCATTTTGGCACAAATCCCAAGCTATGTGCCAGTTTATGGCTTACAATGTTATTATCCATTCAATGGCAATGGCAACGATGCGGGCACGCTCAATAACCACCTTACTAACAATGGTGCAGTGCCTACAACAGACCGATTTGGTAATGCAGATGCGGCTTATAATTTCAACGGAACTTCCCAATACTTAATTCGCAACACGCCAAGTTTTACATTTAACCCGAGTTCTACTTTTACGGTCTCGATGTGGCACAACCGCAATACAAGTTCAGTTGTAGGGATTCCGCTCATGCACGCCACAAACGCCGCAGGCAATTTCATCTGGATTTTTCAGACAGGAGCTACCAATATGCAATTTGGCACGAACAAACAACAGGCAGCCTGGATCTGGGCACAAAGCACGAGCACTACCAATGTCTGGACACACATTGTATTGGTTTACAACGCCGGCGCAATGACTTTATACAAAGACAACGTGGCTGTTGCCACCGCCACTTTTACTCATACAGGAGTCACGAGTGCTACGCTTCCGTTATATGTAGGAAGAGGGGTTGGTGGCAATTATTTCAACGGAAAAATCGATGACATCGGCATCTGGAACCGTTGTTTGTCTGCCTGTGAAATCAATGACCTATATACCGCGAGCAACACACTTACAACAGTAAGTGCCGGGCCAGATTTATATGCGTGCAATGGTGGATCTGTGACCTTGAACGGAACCGGGGCCTCGACCTATTATTGGTCGCCTAATATCAGTAATGGTGCAACCTTTACACCAAGTATCAATCAAACTTATACTGTATCTGGTTTTGACGCCACTGGTTGCTCGGCCTGGGATCAGACAAATATTTTACTTGAACAATTCAGTATCAATGCTGGTCAAGACCTCACGATTTGCCAAGGCGACAGCGCCGTATTGACAGCTACAGGTTCTCCGAATATCATCTGGAACAACAACGACGTCAGCAACGGTATTCCGTTTTTCCCCTTGAATAGCGGCTACGTCACTGCTTTTGCAACAAGCCCGAATGGATGTTTGGCCTCAGATTCTGTTTTACTCACGATCAATCCTGCGCCGGTGATAAATGCGGGCCCAGACCTATTTACCTGCCCAGGCGACAGCATAACGCTCTTCGCTACAGGTGCCAACAACCTCGTGTGGAATAACAGCTTGCCCAACGATACGACATTTGTGCCGGTGACAAGCGCAACGTATATTGTTTCTGGCGTAGATACCCTCGGTTGTACGAGCACCGATACACTCCAATTATTTTATGGTACTTTTCCAGACCTCAACGCTGGCCCAGACCAAGCTGTTTGTGCGGGAGACGAAGTAATACTATATGGAACCGGTGGCATTTTTATGTACTGGAACAATAACATCGCCGACAGTATTCCTTTTGTACCACAACAAAGTGGTTCTTATGTTTTAACAGGTGCAAGCAATGAAGGTTGTATTGGCACCGACACCGTTTATGTGAGTGTCAACGATGCCAGTAGCAATAACATTACGGTAGCTGCAATCGATAGTTATACCTTGAACGGACAAACTTATACCGCCTCTGGCACCTATTCGCAAGTACTCACCAATGCTGTTGGTTGCGATAGCTTGCTTACACTCAACCTTACCTTAGATTTCACTGGTCTGCAAGAATATATAGGAGCTTCGTTTTCGGTTTATCCAAATCCGGCTCAAGATTTAATATTTCTAAATGTGGATCCTGATTTAATTGGATCCAAAATCCTGATTTGCGACGCCTTTGGAAGAATACTACTTGAAAGCACGCTTCAAAAAGAAGAAACGCGCCTTGATCTTCGTGAATTTGCTACCGGAACTTATTTAATCAAGGTAGGTTCACAAACGAAACGAGTGGAGATTTTGAGGTAAATGATCACAATATAGAGATTTCAAACTTCCTTCCTAGACCTTTTTCGATTATTCTAATCAAGGTATTTAGTTGAATATCACACAGACCTCTTTCTAACCTAGAAATATAACTTTTCTTGGTTCCTATACGTAGCGCAAGCTCTTCTTGCGTTAAACTAGCTGCAATTCTTGCCTGCTTAATCAAGACCCCTATTCTAAATGCCTTGGACTCCTCTTCATAATTATTACGCTCTGGAGATCCAATATTTCCATACTTTTCATCGAGTATTTGTTCAAATGGAACGGGCTGAAAATTAGTTGCTTTCATATTCTTTTTTTATCCTTTCAGCAATTTGTATTTCTTTTTTTGGTGTCTTTTGCGACTTCTTAATAAATGTATTTGTAACAATTATAAGCTTTTGGTTACTAAAAAAACATAAGAATCGTAGACTATATAAATGGGTGACTACTTTTATTTCAAAAATACCATTAGTTCCCTTTAAATATTTGAGATATTGAATGGGTACTACATCAATATTCCGAACTAAATCAAAAACAAAATCTATTTTTCTTTGGACTTTCAGAGGTTGAACTTGGTAAAACCGAATTGCATCCTCAGTAAAAAAAATAATCTCCCTAAACGACATACAAAGTTAACTAATTAGTTTACTAAAAACCAGCATTAGTTAAAATTGAATTTAATCTAGGGAATTGAATTCAGTAATTCCCGCAAACGACCCAAATTATCGCTTTGATGTCAGTGGATTGCGCAAATTGGTGTAACCCACCAAATGCAAGCGCACCACACCCACAGGCAATTTGGCCTTGATCAGTACCGGAATTCTATTCGCATCTGCCGTGACCCAAAACTGAACGTCTTCTTCGTCTTTGAAATAGCGGCCGGTCTGCACCAACGGCACAAATTTATGACACTTGAACTTCCCTTTATCGGTTTCAATGACTTGGTCGGTGAGGTACTTGATTTTGAGTGTAAAGACTTCGTTATCCATAAAAATAGGAAAGCTGAAGGTCTGGCCTTTTTTGGCGCCTTGAAAATCTAAGGTGCGGGCATAGTAAAATGCAGAAATCATGTCTTGCGCACCCATCGGGATTTTAAAAGTTTTGCCTTTATTGGTTTCTACCGTCTCATTTTGATGATGAAAGGTGTAGTCCTGGCTGATTTTATATCCGCCCTCGTCCACGCGGCGCTTGAAAAACCAAGGCATGATGCTGCGCTGATCTAGATAAGATTCATAGGTGTCATCTACATGAAAAACGTGGTCAAAAGTATTGATAGAATAGCCTTTTGCAACAGCATGATACAAGGGGCGGCCGTGGCCTTTGCGGTCGGTCCATTTGAGATAGAGCGTGGCTTCACCGGCATCAATGAGGCCATAAGATAAATGGTAACGCAATTTTTCGCCTACTGCAAACGCGTTGTTATCGGTAACCGGAAAAACCTCTTTGCCACTGCTCGATAGGCAGCACAAGAAGAGTAATGTGAAGAGCGGATAAGATAGTGTCCTCATGGTCTGGCGTTTTTACCGGACCAAGCAAAGCACATGCCAAAAAATGCTATTCGATAATAAGAATGTAATTGTTCTTTTTCCCCTTTCCTAACAAGGCATAACGACCATTGATGAGGTGTTCGGGTAATAAGATGAAATCTTCACCAACTTTTTCTTTATTGACTGAGATGGCATTGGCTTTGAGCTCGCGGCGGGCTTCACCGTTTGAACTCAAGAAACCTGTTTTGGCTGCAAGCGCATCGATGATACTCAGGCCGGCTGCGAAGTCTGCAGAAGCAACGGTGGCTTGAGGCACGCCTTCAAATACAGCAAAGAAATCTTTTTCAGAAAGTGAGCGAAGGTCATCGGCCGTAGACTTCCCAAAAAGAATGTTACTTGCGGCAATTGCTGTTTGGAGTGCTGCTGCACCATGTACGCGGGTCGTGATGTCTTCGGCAATAGCTTTTTGCAACACGCGCAAATGCGGCGCTTCGGCATGGGCCACTTCTAAAGCTTCGATTTCTTCTTTGGTACGCAAAGTAAAGATGCGGATGTAATTAGCGGCATCTGTATCGGAAGCATTGAGCCAGAATTGATAAAATGCATAAGGGCTGGTCTTTTCTGGGTCTAGCCAAACCGAACCGCTTTCTGTTTTGCCGAATTTTGTACCATCGGCTTTCTTGATCAGTGGTGTGGTAACCGCATAAGCCTCTCCTCCTGCTTTGCGGCGAATGAGTTCTGTTCCGGTAACGATATTGCCCCACTGGTCTGAACCTCCGAGTTGAAGAATACAGTTGTGGTGCTGATTGAGGTGGTAAAAGTCGTAGCCCTGAACCAATTGATAAGAAAACTCTGTAAAAGACATCCCCGTTTCGAGTCTTTTCTTGACCGAGTCTTTGGCCATCATGTAGTTGACTGAAATATGCTTGCCGACGTCGCGGATGAAATCTAGAAAAGACATGTTTTTGAACCAGTCGTAGTTGTTGACCATCTCGGCTGAATTGGCTCCACAGTCAAAATCTAAGAACGCCTCGAGTTGTTTGCGCACACAGGCCACGTTGTGGTCTAGGGTTGCGGCATCGAGTAAATTGCGCTCTTGGCTTTTGCCAGAGGGGTCGCCAACCATGCCTGTTGCACCACCAACAAGCGCATAGGGTTTGTGACCCGCGCGTTGGAAATGAACGAGCGTCATGATTTGAACGAGATGCCCAACATGAAGCGAATCTGCGGTTGGATCAAATCCTATATACCCAGCGGATACTTTTTTGAGGAGGGCTTCTTCTGTTCCGGGCATGATGTCGTGTATCATGCCACGCCATTGGAGTTCTGCGATAAAGTTGCTGGGCATTTTATTTCGTTAATTCTTTGAATACTTCTTCTAGTGTTTTTTGCTCTATGTTGAGTGTCAAGATCAGCCAGTCTTGCGCTTGGGCATACTGAGCTACTTCTTTGCGCAGATCGGTGTGGTGGAGTGATTCGATCAACCAACCATTATTGAGCGCCTCGACCTTACTGACGTTAGGAATCTTTTTGAGCTGAGCTGCACTTACCTTGTTGTCAAATTCTACATAAACTGTTTGGTGCTCGAGCTCTTGCTGGAGAATTTTAGCGGTGTCGTCGGCTACAATTTGACCTTTTGAAATGATGATCACGCGGTCGCAGATGGCCTCTACTTCTTGCATAATGTGCGTAGAAAGTAAGACTGTTTTTTCTTTGCCGATGCTGCGAATGAGTTCGCGGATTTCTACCAACTGATTGGGGTCAAGACCCGTTGTAGGTTCGTCTAAAATGAGCACTTCTGGATCGTGAATGATGGCTTGTGCCAAACCAACACGTTGGCGGTAGCCTTTGGAAAGCGCACCGATTTTTTTGTGTTGCTCTACGTCGAGGCCCACAGCATGGATCATTTCAGAGACGCGCGCCTTGAGGTTTTTGATTTTGTAAATGCGCCCTACGAATTCGAGGTATTCGCGCACATACATGTCTGTATAAAGCGGATTGTTCTCTGGTAAATAGCCGATGATTTGACGGGTGTCGAGTTTGTCGATATCTACTTTTTTACCGCAGATAAATACTTCCCCTTCGCTGGCAGGCATAAAACCAGTCATGATTTTCATGGTGGTGGATTTACC
The DNA here is from genome assembly GCA_937975705.1 of uncultured Flavobacteriia bacterium. Taxonomy (GTDB): domain Bacteria; phylum Bacteroidota; class Bacteroidia; order Flavobacteriales_D; family Crocinitomicaceae; genus UBA952. Next base: position 35,235 of record CALJTX010000038.1, read on the forward strand.
CGCACCATTGGGCCCTAAAAAAGCGACAATTTCACCTTTTTTGACCGAAAAACTGATGTCGCGGACAGCGGCTTGTTCTCCGTAATATTTATATAGATTTTTGACTTCTATGGACATAGTGTGCGAAGTTACTCAATTTTTCAAAGAAACGTTTAATGGACTACCCTGCGGGAGTAAAACGCAAAAAAGAAAGCAAAAATGGTGAGGCCCATTTGGGTTTCGAGGCCGTCTTCAATAAAAAGCGTCAAAATAAAAGTGAGGCCAATCAAGACCCCTTGCACCTGGCGGTATTGGAGTTGTCTTTTGACAAATAGCAAGAGCAGTCCTACAAATAAAACCAAACCTAAAAATCCAAAGTTGAGCCAAGTGGTGAGGTAGTAATTATGCGGGCGCAAGCGACGGTCAGGGCGCAATTGAGAACCACGGGCTTCATAACGGCTTTGCATTTGGTCTGTGAGATCGCCAATTCCGACACCAATGAGCCAGTGGTCGGCGATCAATGAGGTGGCATTGCGCCAGTACTCAATGCGCTCCAAGAGCGAATGATCGTTTGGATTGTTGCTGTGATGGAGTTGGTAACGCAAACCGAAAAGTCTGGCGCCTAGGCCACCTTGTGCTTCACGGATATCTGCGAATCCTAATTCTATCCAATGGATTTCTTCTTGACTCAATGCCGCTATCCCCGATGCTGCAGCACAACCGTTTTTACTGAGTACAAAACGCTCCACAGTGGAAGCCAATACCTGACCCCTCAGGTCTTGACCGTCAAAAGGTAAAGTAGAGCGTTTCTGCCAAGCTTGTGCCATTTGAATCGGATTCGGAGGGCAGGTCTCGCGCGTTTCTATCGGCTGGGCCAAATAGTAAACCAAGCCACTTAACAACGCGATACTGACAGAGCCTAATCCGACAACCCAACCCCATTTTCTTCTTTGTAAGAGAAAAGAAATAGCATGGCCCAGCAGCACGAGTACCACGGTTAAAACGCCGGATAAAGCTTGACTATCAAGGGTGTAGAACAAAAACCAAAAGGCCAAAAGCAAATACCATTTTTGTTTGTGCATCCGAAACAATGCAAATGACAGCCCTAGGCCAACGAGGATGCCAAAACGAATGTGAGAACCAAATAACGACATTTCTCTAATGTCTACTAAGTGGAGTTGTTCGGCAAAAAAATGATACGAGATGCTATTGACCAAAGACGTCAATAATAAAGCGCCTAAAAAGAAACTCCACAGCCCCTCAATTTTGGGAGCGCTGGGCAGTGGTCGAGCCGCAATAATGATCGGAATGAGTAATAAACTAGTGAAACGGCGCAATTGGTCAAAACCTTCTCTGTAGTTGTCTGACCATAATAAACTCAGCCAAAACAAGAGATAAAAGAGCAAAAGCAGGTGCACCAAACGGTTTTCCTTGAGGCGCCTTAGGTAGGTATTGAAATCTGCTTCTAGTAGAAGATTGAGACTGCCCAACAAAAGGCCCATGGACATGAGAAATTTGCTGCAAACCATGCCAATCACAAAAAACAGAAGGGACAGGTAATGAAGTCTTGAATGGGCTTTAGTCCCGAACCAGCGTTGCAACATGTGTTTAGTAACGCTTAATTCTTCAAAATAGTATTGTACTGTGCAGGAGCTTGTAAAATTTCTAAGCCTTTTTGTACAACTGGGTCTGCTTGTAATTGTTGTTTGGCGCGTCCTTCTTGGTAATAGTAGCGCGAAATGATTTCATCTTCAAGCACTTCGCTAATTTCTTGTTGGAATTTATCGAGGTCACGCTCTTTTGAGGGGGTAACCTTCTCTAACATTTGATTGTATTGGGCAGAGATGTCTTCAAAATAACCTTCTTTTTCAGCGGTTTCTTTCATTTTGCGGAGCGCTTCTTCAGAGGCAGTAGTGTAGTCAAAATCGGCTTGTGCCATTACATAGGCCTTGAACTGTGCATATTCTTCAGCGGTAAGTTTGAAGGTTCCGGCAGCTGCAATTGATGGATGAGACGCGGCGTATTGCGTGGCATAATTAAAAATATGGTTCTTGACCAATAGCATTGCAGCGAGTCTGCTGAGGTCTTCAAAAGCTACTTCGATATCGGGCTCGATGCCGCGGCCGTCAATTACCGGTCTGCCGTTTTCTGTGTAGAATGTTTTGAGTAGAGAGTCAGCAACTTCTTTGGCCTTCTCGCCATTTTCTTTGTCGTAGTATTCCAAGCGTTGTACGCAACGGCCTGATGGCGTGTAGTATTTGGCGATGGTGATTTTGATTTTTGATCCGTATTTGAGGTCGTAGGTACGCTGTACGAGACCTTTGCCAAAACTTGTTTCGCCAATGACCACAGCGCGGTCGAGGTCTTGGAGACTACCTGCTAAAATTTCAGAGGCCGAAGCCGAGCCACCATCGATGAGCACCACTAAAGGCATGTTTGGGGCAAAAGGATCTTCGAGTGTTTTGTAGGTGCGGTTTTCTTCGGCCACCCGGCCTTTTGTGGTGACCACAACTTTGTTCTTTTCTACAAAAAAGTTGACGATTTTGACGGCCTCAATGAGCAAACCGCCACCATTGCCACGAAGGTCCAAAACCAACTCCTGCATGCCCTGTGCCTGTAGCTTTTCGATGGCACTCTTGACATCGGCAGACGCTGTTTGTGTAAAAGAATTGAGTTTAACATAGCCGACCTTGTTTTGGAGCATCCCGAAATACGGGACGTCTGGTAGTTTGATTTCGTCGCGGGTCATTTTAAAACTCTTGTTGCCTTCACCCTTTCTTTCCACGACCAAATCAAAAGAAGTACCTTTTGGGCCCTTTAAGGCGTCGGAAACTTCTTCTGTGGTTTTTTTCTCCATGCTTTTGCCATCAATGCTGATGATTTTATCGCCGGCCTTTAAGCCTGCAGCTTGCGCAGGTTTCCCTTCGTAAGGCTCTGCGATATAACTGAAATCGCCCATTTTGCGGATCAGGGCACCGATACCACCATATTGGCCGGTAGTCATGAGGCGGTAGTCTTCGATATTGGACTCATGGTAATAGACCGTGTATGGGTCGAGTTCTTTGAGCATGGCATCGATTCCGGTTTTGGCCAACTGACCATTTTTGGTTTCGTCTACGAAATAGAGATCGAGGTGCTCATAGATTTGATCCATGATCTCTAAACTCTTGAGCGTCTCAAAAGAATTGCTTTGGGCATAGCCAAATTGTAGGCTGAATAAAAAGGCGACAAATAAACCGGTAAATGTAGTTTGTTTCATGGGTTGATTTCTTTGATTAGTTGGTCTAGCGCTTTACACAACTTTTGTTCCAAAAGTTGATAGCTCGGACGTTCATCGGCAACAAAAGTTAACGAAAAAACGATTTTTTTATTGTTTTGAAGGAGCGCAGCAATCAAGCCCGACTTGTGCTTGCGCAACACCTCTCGCATGAGGCGCTTAATGTAATTGCGGTCATGAGCCCTTTTAAAACGGCGTTTTGGAGCCGAAAACAACACTTGAAAAGGCACCGCGGCTTCTGCTTCAGGCGTGTTTTCTTCTAGTAAGTACATGACGCGTAAAGGATACGCTTTGACGAGCAACCCTGTTTGATAGAGTGCCTCAATTTTTTTAAGGCTACAGAGTTTGTAGGCCTTAGGCAAACGCTCGTCGGTATGGATTTGTGGCTTAGTCAAGGTGTTGATCAGAAACTTCTTCGTAATCCGTGAATTGGTCTGGATCTTGTGTTTGATCAGGGCCAGACTGAGGTGGTTTTGGCGCAAACGCTTTGATCAAACGAAAGAACACACTCAGTACAAAAAAGAAGCCAAGCACTTGAAAAATAAAGCCAAGTAAAAAGGCCTTTTCAAGGCTGAGAATAGATGACTCAAACCAACGGGAAATCATGTTTTCTGCCAGATGCGGAAAGAAGTAAAGTCCTGTAAAAGTAAGCCCAGCCAAGACCAAAAGGAGGATTTCTAAGTTCCTGGCATAAGGCCGCTGTTGGACCGGCATCTGAAAAGCACCTAAAAACTGCAGTTGTTCTTGTTGCTTTTGAAATTTACCAAGTAAATAGAGCATGAGAATAAGGCCCCCAGGGAGTAATTTTTGCCAATTGAGCACGTAAGTGGGTTCGTTAGGCGCAAATTCTAAACAATACACAAATGTGATGTTGACAAGCAGAATGTACTTGAGCCCTTTGAGGATATATTGCTCAGCCAAAAAAGGAGGGCGCATACCGGTGAGCATTTTGTGGGCCAATTCTAAAAAGAACCAAATGAAATTAAAAATGGCAAAACGTACGCCAAGCTTGAAAAGGAGCGTGAGTAAAATCATAAGCCGAAGTTACGAAGTTTCGTCAAGCTGCCTTGAAAGAAATTGCCATCGACATAACTATTGATGCCGTGCACGACCATTTTTTCTGAAAATTGATAGAAAGTCCAGGGTAGATGCTGCACTTTATGGTGGGGTCCGTAGGATGCAACCCAAAGTGGATAGCCATCAATACTTCCCTTTAAATAGCGTTCATAAAAAAACCTCCCTGTGTACACGATGGGTTTGCAGTGATAGTGCTGCCCGACAATGCGCAACCAGTTTTGAACGCCTTCTCGCAAGTTAGCTGCGCCAAAAGGAGACATCTTTTCTACATCTAAAACCGGCGGGAAATCACCTTTTTTGAGTCGCACAAGCTGGATAAAATTGCGCGCTTGTTCGGTTGAATTCTGAAATGGGCGGTAATAATGGTAAGCGCCGCGCTGCAAACCAACTCTTTCAAGCGCCTGCCAATTGGCTGCAAATTGAGCATCTTGGGCATCGGTACCCATACTTGCTCTAACGATGGCAAAACGCAATGGATGTTTGGTTAAGAGCACTTCATCCCAGATGATCTGGCCTTGGTATTGCGACACATCGATGCCAAAACAATATGTTTGGTCATCGGCAATAGCTGTTTGAGAAAGCGTTTCGGCCGTCGAATTGCGCAATACAGGCCGCAATAAATCGATGCGGTCATAAAAGCGGATAAATACAAAAACGTACACCACAAAGCCCAGTGCTAACATCCAGGGTAAAAACGGACGTTTGCGGCGCCATTTTTTCTTGGTCCAAACCAAGAGCGCTGTAAGCACTAAAAAAACACCCAATACATGTTGTGGATGATTGAGTAGCCATAAAACAACGGAGCGCAATAAAAACATGGGCAAAGATACTAATCCAAACACTTACAAGGTGGATCTATCAGTACTTTGGTGTTGGGCAAGCGCTCGAGCAGCTGCTTGGCAAATACAGTACCGTACATCACGCCTTCAATATTCAGTATACGGAGTTTTGGCAACGAGAAAAGACCTTCGCCAAAATGTTCGATGCCATTTGCATATAAATCTAAATATTCAAGTGTTTGGAGGTCTGCAATTTGTTCGGGAAGCAAAGTGATTTGATTTCTATCGAGGTGTAGCGTTTTCAACTGATGAAGCTGACAAACCACTAAAGGGAAATGTTCGAGCTTATTCTTGCCTAAGTTCAAGACTTGAAGTTGGCCAAGTTTCTTGAAGTCATCTGGTAAAATTGTCAGTTTATTTTTAGACAAATCGAGTGTATCGAGATTGACGTAAGCAAACAGCTGAGCAGGCAGGCTATCCCATTTGAGCCCGGAACAATCCAGAGCAGTAATGGTGGTAGGGTCCAATTGCTGGGCATCTTGCCATTTGATCGCTTGGGCATTAGCCAACAGCGCCAAATTGGTGAGCCAAATCAATAAAAAGCGTTTTTGAAGCATCAATCGAAGTTAAGAAAAAATAAATGACGGCATTGCCAAATAATTATGGTACTTTTAACAATATCTAAAACTGCTTCCCCCTACCATGAAATTTCTTTTGACCCTCGCATTCGCGCTGTCTGCTCCCTATATTTTTGCACAGGCCGGCCCCATCGATTTTGAACCCAACGGCTTTGGTGCCAACTGGGCTTGGACCACTTTTGAAAACGGCAGTAATCCGGCTGTTCAGATGGTGAGCAATCCGGCGCCAAGCGGCATCAATGTTTCTGGTACGGTTTGTAAATTCACGGCGCTTGTCAATGGCGCACCTTGGGCAGGTTTTGAATCAGTTCACGGTCAAGGAATTGGCGTTTTCAATTTAACAGCGGCCAACTGCCAGATCAAAGTCATGGTCTACAAATCGGTCATTAGCCCAGTTGGGCTAAAGTTTGCAACGCCAGCCGGAGCCTCTTCAGGAGAAATATTAGTTTCCAATACGCTTGTCGACCAATGGGAAGAACTCACGTTTAATTTCACAAATGTGCTCAGTAATCCTACATCCATTGGCATTGACCAAATCATCCTATTTCCAGATTTTGGACAACGTTCTGACAACAATGTGTGCTATATAGACAATATTAAATTCTCAAATCAAGACGGCTCGCAAGCTGCAGCGCCCATGGTGCCAGCACCTACACCAACTTATCCTGCAGCAGCAGTCATTTCGTTGTTTAGCAACCCTTACGTAAATGTCGCAGTGGATACCTGGCAAGCACCGTGGTCACAAGCACAAGTGACAGATCTTCAGATCCAAGGAAACGACACCAAACGTTACAGCGCTGTCAATTTTACGGGTATCGAGACCCTCGGCGGCAATCAACTTGACCTCACCGACATGACGCATTTCAGACTCGACTACTGGACGGCAAACATGAATCCTTTTAAAGTCAAATTGGTAGATTTCGGAGCAAATGGACAGTATGCTGGTGGCGACGACAGCGAAAGCGAACTCAGCTTTCAGCCTGTAGCCCAAACTTGGAACACCCTTGAAATTCCGCTTAGCCAATTCAGTAACCTCAACAGCCTCAGCCATTTTTCTCAACTCATTTTGTCTGGTGAACCAGCCGGATCTGGTGTTGTTTTTATAGACAACGTACTGTTCTTTAATGAAAACCAAGGTGGTTTGGCTCCTATTCAGCAAAACAGTTATTCGATTGTACCCAACCCAACTTCAGACCTCATCTCCATCAAGGGGCTCCAAAACGAAGCGACGTTAACAATTTACAACAGTGTGGGGCAAATGTGTTTGGCGACAACAACCGGCGCAGCAACTACTCAAATTGATCTGAGTTCCTTTCAGCTAGGCATTTATATTTTAAATGTGTGCGACCACCAAACGGGGCAAACGCAAACTTACCGCATCGTCAAAAAGTAAGAACGAATTTGGTTTTCGTCTTCTTGTAGCTGTACTTTTAACGCGTCTAAACTTGCGAATTTTTGTTCAGTGCGTATGCGCTCGTGCAAACTAAGCGAGAGGTAAGCCTCGTAGATGTCTGCCTCAAAATCAAAGAAGTGCACTTCAATTTTACGCGTGATCTTCTCCTCCTCAATTGTAGGCCGCCAGCCAATATTCATCATGCCGTAAAGCGTTGCGCCATTGAATTGAGTGGACACCGCATAAACGCCATCGGCAGGTAGGATCTTTTCGCTCTCTGTGAGTTGTACGTTGGCAGTTGGAAAACCAATTCTGCGGCCATTTTGCAAGCCTCTAGAGACAAAACCGGAAACTTGATAAGGTTGACCTAGGTAAGCATTGGCTTGCGCAATTTGGCCTTGCGCAATTGCTTTTCTGATCTTCGAAGAACTGATATAAACTTCGTCAATTTGTTCGACTGGGATTTCTTGGACTTCAAACAATCCTTTGGCTTCATAGCTGCGCAAAAATGCCAAATTACCTTGGCGGTCATGGCCAAATTGGTGGTCATAGCCAATAATGACGCTTTGGGCATTCAGCCCCTGGATCAGGACCTCTTCTACAAACTGGGCAGCTGTTTGCTGCGCTAATTGAGCGTTGAATTCTAGCACCACAACATGATCTAGCCCAAGCTCAGCCAACCGAGCGAGTTTCTCTTCTTGCGTTTGGATTAAATCCAAGGGCTGATCTGGAAATAAAATGCGGCGCGGATGCGGGTGAAAAGTAAGCAAGACAGCTGCCAAGCCTTGTTGCTTGGCCTGCCTGCAAACCGTTGAAAGAATTTTTTGATGACCTAAGTGCAGGCCGTCGAAGGTCCCGATGGTGAGGACCGTTTTTTGGTGTTTTGGAAAAGTAGCTAGTTGCTTGTGCAGCTCCATTAGAGGATAAGCATGGCGTCTCCGTAAGAATAGAAACGGTACTTTTCTCTGACCGCTTCTTCGTATGCTTTGTGCATGAGTTCGTGGCCCATAAAGGCGGAAATCATCATGAGTAAAGTGGAAAGAGGCGTGTGAAAGTTCGTGATAAGGCTGTCTGCAATACTGAATTCGTAAGGCGGGAAAATGAATTTGTTGGTCCAGCCGTCGTAAGGTTTGAGCATGCCGTCTGTAGAGACAGAGGTTTCGATTGAGCGCATTGAGGTGGTGCCCACTGCACAAACTTTGCGCTTGTGACGCTTGGCATCATTGACCATATCGACAGCGCTTTGCGGAATAATGACCTGCTCTGAATCCATTTTGTGCTTGGTGAGGTCTTCTACCTCAACTGTACGGAATGTGCCCAGCCCTACATGAAGGGTGAGTTCGGCAAAGTTGATGCCTTTCAGTTCCAAACGCTTGAGCAATTGTTTTGAAAAGTGAAGACCAGCAGTTGGGGCTGCAACAGCACCTTCTACGCTAGCGAAAACAGTTTGGTAGCGCTCTTCGTCTTCTGGTTCTACCTCTCTTTTGATGTATTTTGGAAGTGGGGTTTCACCCAATTCAGTAATCTTTGCTTTGAATTCTTCGTAAGGACCGTCGAATAAAAAGCGAAGTGTACGACCTCTAGAGGTAGTGTTGTCAATGACCTCAGCAACAAGAGAGTCGTCTTCACCAAAATATAATTTATTGCCAATACGGATTTTGCGCGCGGGGTCTACGAGGACATCCCACAAAAGACTCTCGCGGTTGAGCTCGCGCAATAAAAATACTTCGATTTTTGCACCTGTTTTTTCTTTGTTCCCGTACATGCGGGCAGGGAAAACACGGGTGTTGTTCATGATCATGACATCGCCTTCATCAAAGTAGTCGAGCACATCGCGAAACATTTTGTGTTCTATGAGACCGGTAGCGCGATGCACCACCATGAGGCGGCATTCGTCGCGGTTTTCTTCTGGATAATTGGCGATTAATTCTTCAGGGAGATTGAAGTCAAAATCAGAAAGTTTCATTTTGCTCATAGGACGTTTTTTGAATCCCTTCTTTCAGGGGAGGGCAAAGATACAACATCAGGACCCCCCATGTCAAGTATTTGAGCAACTATTTCTAGAATTGGAAGTAAACAAAGGCTTTAAAGGTATCAGACACGGCCTGGTACATGACAAATACGGCCACGGCAAATGTGAGTGCTTGAATCGGCATTGGCCATTTGGAAAAAAACAACACCGTTTGGTCTTTCCATTTTTGGGGCAGCCAATGGCTTGTAAAACCAAGTAAAATCAGGTAAAATATTCCTTGGTAATTGTTCCACACTTTCCACCAGGTGTCGATAGACCAATTGAATTGTTCGCTTACAATGGTCAAGAAATTGAAGGGCTGATCGGCCTCTGGTAAGCGGAACCAAATGCGTGTAAAGGTGATAAAAGACAGCGTCAGAAAAATACGCCAAATACGGATAGCCCAATTGTTTGCCTTTTCATACGGACTAATGCGCTTCCAGTAGTTGTAAATAACCAAAGCCGCACCATTCATTGCGCCCCAGATCACAAAATTCTGGCTGGCTCCGTGCCACAAACCTCCTACAATCATGGTAATGAGCAGGTTCAAGTCCCTAACGGCAAAAGTTCGGAAAGCCTTCCAAAATTGCCAAAGAATCAGATATAACAACAACAGCGCGCCGTAGGTGTACCAAAGCGCTACCCAACCCGTGATAAAGTACAAAAAGCTCAAGATGACGGCCGTCATGATGGCTGTGCCCCAAGAACCTTTTTGGTTGCCCCCAAGCGGAATGTAAAGGTAATCTCTAAGCCAAGAGCTCAAAGATTTATGCCAGCGGCGCCAAAAGTCGGCTACAGATGTGGCTTTGTAAGGCGAGTTAAAGTTTTCAAGAAGTGTAAAACCCATGAGTCTCGACACGCCGATAGCCATGTCGGTATAGCCCGAGAAGTCGGCATAAATCTGTAGTGAATAGGCAAACATGGCGATGAGGCCCACAAAACCAGGATATGCGTCGGGTGCATCAAGCACTTTATCGATGAAGTGCACGGCAATATAATCTGCAAAAATGAGCTTCTTGAGCAGACCTTTTCCAATCATCCAAAGGGACCACGAAAAATCGTACTTATTGAGCTGATAAGGTGCATGAATTTGCGGAATGAAATCACGGGCGCGCACAATTGGGCCAGCAATCAGGTGCGGGAAATACGTAACGTAAAAGGCATAGTCAAAGAAGTTTTTGGCCGCGGGAATTTCTTTGCGAGAGATGTCTATCAGGTATGAAATATTGTGAAAGGTAAAAAACGAGACGCCAATTGGCACGAGTATTTTATCGACAAAACTGCCCTTTCCAAACCACTCGTTGCCCAGCACGGCAAACTGATTGACTACATTGAAATCAGTGCCAAATTGAGCGTTAAACGCATCGGTAAAAAAGTAAGCGTATTTGAAATAAAATAAACCTGCTAAATTAACGATCAAGCCCATGATCAAAAAGACCTTGCCCATACGTTTGCCCTCCGCTTTATGGACACCTAAACCAATGAGGTAATTGTAAACAAGCATAAAACCTAGTAGCAAAACAAAGTTTCCGGACGTTTTGAAATAGAAAAACAAACTGACTGCCGTCAAGAAAATACTGCGCAGCAAATAGCGCTTGTGGATCAAGACAAAGACCGCCATTACGGCCAAGAAAAACAGCCAAAAATCAAGTCGCGTGAACAGCAAAGTTTCTTGATGTTGCCAGGAAAATAGTTCGTGTATGCGATTCATATCAATTGCGCAAATTTTGTAAACTCGTGAGGTTTTTCTTGAATGCCTCGATCAATAATGTACCCTTAAGGTGGTAACCTGTACCTGTAAAGTGGACGTAGTCGGCTTGCATAAGCCCCGCATTCTTCCAGGTTTTAGACGCGCCCAACTCACCCATAATGCCGTAAAAATCCCAGACCGCCATTTGGTATTGTGCCGCGAGCTGAAAAATCACATCGCGCTGACGCGCCGTATTCCGATTGGGATACTTGCGCATGTAGTAGTCGTCGTTGGGAACAGTTAGCAAAATGGCACAATTTGGATTGCTCTGCAAAACCTGCAAAATCATCTTTTCTAAATTGGCTTTATAAACCTGAGGATCAAATGCTTCGTAGCTACAGTGCGCATCGTTCGTTCCGACCGAGAAAATAAACAAATCGGGGGCACGTAATTGCAAGTCTCGGCTAAAGTTGGTGTTGGCTAAATAGGTGGGCAAACTCGCACCGTTGATGCCAATTGCGGTGTAGGTAATGCCCGGTAGGTCATTTAAAAACTCGAAGCCAAATAGTTCCAATGAAAATGGATCCGTACTATTCTTGATAAACAGGAGGTCTAAAGAATCGAGGTGGTCTGAAAAGCGAATTTCGGTGTAGCCCATTTCTGGATTATGGTTGAGGTCGGTCACTAAAAGTTCTTGATCGCCAAAATTGAGCTCATATGGAAATGCGCCGGTGTTGTGATAAATGCGCAAGCGATCAAAAGGCGGCTTTACAAGCGTACGCAGGTGCTTGAAATTAATGATGACCAAGGAGTCAGGACAAGAAATGGCCGCACCACTAAGGCCGTAGTCAAATTCTTCGGGTCGCTGATTGACACTCCTAAAACCCTTCCAGGTATTTGGCGAAGAAAAATTATAATTTGTGGGGTTATTGGTATGCGCCAAACTATAAGGAAACACCAAGCCGCGCTCGCCACTTAGGCCCGGCCAATTGGACTGCAAAAATGTGCGAAAATCATGGGAATAAATATCGGCCTGCAAATGAGAACCCCCAATATGATAAAAGTTGAGCTTGCCTTGCCCCGTTTGAATCATGTCACTGAGCTGTTTATTCAGATACAGCCAATTTGGGCTTTCGGCGCTAAAAAATTGAAATTGATTGCATTGTACCTCGATAAACGGATAATCTTTGGCGATTTCTTGTTCTACACGACTGAGCGAATCATTGTTGCACAGCACTGGATATTGTCCAAAAGCAAATAAGGGTAGCATGTAGAGCAAAAAGAAGCGCATCATTCTTCGCCCCCCTTCTTGGACTGCCATTCTGAATAAGCTGTTCCAAAAGCCTCAAAAAAGTACTGTGAAGCAATGCTGGCGCCTCTAGGGCTGAAATGCACGTAGTCTTTTCCAGCCAAGCCCTGAGCTACCCAAGCCGGCATTGAATTTTTACCGCCCATGGCCGCAAATAAATTCCAGAATACCACACCGTTTTCGGCGCACATTTTTTGCATGCGGTCTACGGTGTAAGGCAAATACGGATAGGTTTCAAATATGCCGTCGTGCAGGCGAGACATATCGCTAGGGCCAATCAAAATAATGGCGGCGTCGGGTACCAATTTTTGAATATAATTGATGCGGTTTTTCAATGAACTGATGTAATAGCGCACACTGCTGCTGTCGCGGAAGGCATGAACGGAGTTGCCGCCAAATTGCAAAATGAATAATTTGGTGTTGGCCTCTCGGTGCATTTGTGCAAAAATACTGGCATCAGAAGAGCTGAGGTCGTGGCCAGAAGAGCCGCGCATTGCGACATTATTGACCGCAACACCTACATCGCCATCTAAACTAAACCCAGTAAAAATAGGGCTTTTGGTAGAGGAGAAAACAAACCGCAATTTGACGGGTGTGTGGCCAAAACTCAGCGGTAAGACATGATGTCCGCCATCGGCGACCAAAGAGTCTTCGTGGATGAGTTTGTCGTTCTCGTAAATCTTGACCGAACAAGGCGCATAACAACTGTTGTAATAACATTTGACCTGACTGTAGGTGCGGGCACGTGTAAAGGCAGACGGCGAAGGCGCGATTTCTACCCAAGCTTCGGTCGGAAGTGGTGTTTTTGGGCCTTCTGAATAGGCTACATCAAAAGTGGCTGAGGACAGGAGCGCACCATAACGGCGAGAGCTCATTTTTGGAGGCCAAAAAGCAGTATACCGCTTGAAATTTGGCGATACTTTTTGCTTGAAGCTTTGTGTGTTGTATACGTTGTAGGCAGGAATGAAACCTGGGCCAATACCGCCAAATTGTTGTTGGATCCGCTGCCGGATGTAACCCGTCATGCGGTCACCCTCAATTTGAGAGTCACCGTAGTGAAAGATGCTGATTTTTTGACCCGATGCAGCACCTTCAAGGGCGCTAAAAAAACGGTGGAGCTTGGATATGGCACTGCCACTCATTTGCAGTGGATTGGCGGTCTCGCTGGCCAATAATCCACCTTCCGGAAGGCCGGTTTGGCCTGTGCTTTTACCGATGTGCTTGATGTCGTCGTTGATGTTAGAGGTGTCGACGGCTGCTACAATTTTTTCGATATTTTTCTTGACTTGTTTTTTAGCTACCCAGACGCGCTCGAAGGGTAAAAACCGCCACTTTACACCAAGCCATGTGACGCCTTCTTCAGGAATAAGTGTACTTGGAATGTACAAAAGTGACATCACCAAGACTAAAAAAAGCAGAACTTTGTAGGGGCGTATTTGTTGCACAGTAAAATATCTAGGGCAAATATAGTTCTTCTTTAGTCAAATTTTAAGCATATGGCCAACCAACTCGGCAACGAAAGCTCCCCTTATTTGTTACAACATGCCCAAAACCCTGTTCATTGGGTGGCTTGGTCCGAAGACGTTTTTGCACGCGCAAAAGCCGAAGACAAAATGGTCTTGATCAGCGTGGGTTATTCGGCCTGCCATTGGTGCCATGTGATGGAACACGAATGTTTTGAAGACGATGAAGTAGCTGCGCTCATGAACCAACACTTTATCAATGTAAAAGTAGACCGCGAAGAGCGCCCAGATGTAGACCAGGTCTACATGACAGCCGTTCAACTCATGACCCAACGCGGCGGCTGGCCACTCAATTGTTTTACGCTCCCCGACGGCAGGCCCATCTACGGCGGCACTTACTTCCCAAAGGATCAATGGATGCACATTCTCAAATCTCTGGCGCATACGTATGCCAATGACAGGGTAAAGGCCATAGACTACGCACAACAGCTGCATGAAGGCATACAACAAGCAGAACTCATTGCCGCCCCGCAAGAAATTTCGGGCTTTGCAAACGAAAGGCTCCATGAAATGGTGGTGCGCTGGGCCAGAAGTTTTGACACCTTTGAAGGTGGCAGCAACAAAGCGCCGAAATTTCCGCTACCCAATAATTGGGACTTTTTAATGCGTTACGCTGCGCATTTCGACGAAGGAAAAATCGAAAAACAAGTGCGCCTCACACTCGATAAAATGGCCTTTGGCGGAATTTACGATCAGGTGGGTGGCGGCTTTACGCGCTACAGCGTTGACGTATTGTGGAAAGTGCCTCACTTTGAAAAAATGCTCTATGACAACGGCCAACTCATTGGCTTGTACGCAAAAGCTTTTGCACAATATGGCGCAGCGCACTACAAAGATTTGGTGTTTCAAACCTTTGACTTCTTAGAACGCGAACTCCTATCCAAACTAGGCGCTTATTACTGTGCGCTCGATGCAGACAGCGAAGGCGAAGAAGGGAAATTTTATTGCTGGACACCCAACGAAATAGACCGACTGTTTGGTGCGCAGGCCGAGCGCGTCAAACGCTATTACAACATCAATCAAATTGGGCATTGGGAAGAAGGTAAACACATCCCGTTGCGCAAACAAACTGATGCCGCTTTTGCAAAAGCTGAGGGCCTTACACTAAGTACTTGGTTGCAACAAAAAGCGCAGATCAATGAAACCTTGCTCAGCGCGCGCAGTCATAGAGTTCGGCCAGGCCTAGACAACAAAATTTTGGTGAGCTGGAATGCGCTTACAGCCAAAGGCTTGCTAGAGGCTTATCGGGTTTTTGGCGAAGATGCGTTTTTGATTCGTGCCCTCAAGATACTTTCTTGGATCAAGGAGGTACAATGGGATGGCCAGCAACTTTTGAGGGTCAATACAAATCAGCAAAAAAGCGTAGCAGCATTTTTAGAAGATTACGCCCACACCATAGCAGCATTGAGTTTGGCGTATCAGTGCACAGGACAGCTCGATTTACTGGAATTTGCTCATCTGCTAACTCAAAAAGTAGCGACAGCATTTCAGCATCCTGAAAGCAAAATGTGTTATTTCACGGCTGCAGATTCAAAGTTGATCAGTAGAAACATGGAACTCCATGACAACGTGCTTCCGGCGAGCAATTCAGTCATGGCGCACGCCTTTCTGACAATGGGGTTTTATTATCAAAACCAAGACTGGACAAACAGCGCCCAACAAATGCTTCAAAATATTTACGACGGTATGGAGACCTACGGGTCTGGGTATTCCAATTGGGGCTTGCTTTTATTGCGGCAGCTCCATCCTGAAAAACATTGGCACGTACTCACCAATGCAGCACCAATGGAAGTGTTCAAAGCAACGAAACAAGCAGACTGCCTGTTATCTTACCATCAAAGTTTGCCTTGCTCCGAAATATACACCAAAGGTGCAATTTCGGTATGTGCGTTTGGCAGCTGTCATCAGCCTGTACAAACCCTAGAAGAAGCGCTGTTGCTTTAGCTTAAATGATGATCGACTTGCGCGCAATTGCACGTTTGGCGGCTGCAACTACATCTGGTGTATCGATATGATATTTCGTCATGAGTTCCATTGGTGTGCCCGACTCACCGAAGGTATCATTGACCGCTACATATTCTTGCGGAACCGGATATTGGCGGCTCAAGACTTGAGAAACAGCTTCTCCTAAACCACCATTCATCATGTGCTCTTCTGCAGTAACAACACAACCTGTCTTGCCAACAGACTTTAAAATAGCCGCAGCATCGAGTGGTTTGATGGTATGCATATTGATGAGCTCAGCAGAAATGCCAATAGCGCGCAATTCTTTGAGTGCTTCTATTGATTTCCAGACCATATGGCCACAAGCAATGATGGTGACGTCCGTACCTTCTGCCAAAACATCTGCTTTACCTATCACAAATTCAGCATCTGGCTTCACAAAAATTGGCATTACTGGGCGGCCAAAACGCAAATAAACTGGGCCTTCATGAGCTGCAATAGCAATAGTTGCTTGCTTGGTTTGATTGAAGTCGGCTGGTACAATGACGGTCATGTTGGGCAACATGCGCATCATGCCGATATCTTCGAGTACTTGGTGCGTTGCGCCGTCTTCACCGAGTGTAAGACCCGCGTGAGAAGCACAAATTTTTACGTTCTTTTTGGAATAAGCCACCGACTGACGGATTTGGTCGTAAACGCGGCCAGTAGAAAAGTTGGCGAATGTACCGGTGAATGGAATTTTGCCGCCGATGGTCATGCCGGCTGCCAAACCAATCATGTTGGCCTCAGCGATACCTGCTTGAAAGAAACGCTCAGGGTGCGCCTTTTGAAACGCATCCATTTTTAGAGAACCGGTCAAATCTGCGCAAAGTGCAACAACATCTGGGTTTTGCTCGCCAAGTACAGCTAAACCTTCGCCAAATCCTGAACGGGTGTCTTTGTTTCCGAATACTTCAAATTCCATTTTTATAAAGTTAAATTAGTGATTTTAAGGGATGTAATAGTGAATTTCTTTTCTTTGCTATAGGCGCTTGAGCGCTGGTCTTTTTCGCGATAAACGACTTTGAAATTGCCTGGTTGCAGATTGATATTGCCTGCATTTTGATTGAATTTGAGATCGCAAACCCACTCCCACTGGCCCGGGTTGCGCTCATAAAACACTTGGCCAACAATACCTTTTGTCGATTGATATACAAATTGACCCGCAGCCGCAATATCGACACTGGTTATTTTGGATTGCTCAATTTTGACTTCTTTGTAAGTACGCGGCAACGTTAAGACCTCTAATTGGTAAGTCCCGACCAAATACTTCTGAATTTCGCCTAGTTGTTGAACGTGCAGCGTTTTGCCCGCTTCTGTTTGGAGCACCCGCGTTTCTAATTTGCTGCCTTCCGGGCTTTTTACGGAGGTTACCTTAAGCTGCCCCTGCCCTGCCGCTAACTGAATGGTATTGTGCGTATGGGGAATGATGGCAATATTGTTTTTGGAAATCGGTGGCACCGTAGCCACGCGTAAGTCATAGCGCAGGGAGGGGTCGAGTACGAGCGTATCTGGCAAGCCCTTGCGGTTGAGTGTGTGGACGAACGTGTATTTTAAATTGAGAGTGCCCGCTTCGTACAAGAACATACTGACGTCTGTTTCGAGAGGCTTGGACTCTACCGTATTGAGATTGATCTGAACGGTTGTATTCAAAAGTGCCTTGGACAAAATATTAGAAAGCACGTTCTCAAATGCAGCTTTGCTCTCGGCATCGGTGTAGCTGCCAATGCACTCAAATTTGTCGAGGTAGCTGAGGTCCATGCCGAGGCCAATGACAAATGGCGTGACTTTGACACCTTTGTCTCGGAGTTTGCGGGCAATAATACATGGATCGTTGTCGCAGGACTCTAAACCATCGGTAATGAGAATAATGAAGTTGCGAGCAAGTGTGTCGGGGAAATCGGCAGCTGCGGCTTCCAAAGAGCGGGCAATTGGCGTGGCACCTTTGGCTTGCAGACCTTTGATCTTGGTTTTGATTGGGTCTATATTCGCAGGGCCAAAAGGAACTTCTAATTTGGTGTCTTGGCAGTCTTGATAGGTGTTGGTGACGTTAGATTGGTGGCCATAAACACGTAGAGCAAGCTCTAAATTGGGAACACCGCGCAAACTTTCAACGCTTTTGCTTAGCACTTCTTTGGCGGCAGCCATGCGCGTTTGGTTATTCCAGTCTAGATTCATGGAATTGGAGGCATCCAAAATAAAAAGGATGCGCGTAGTGGTTTGGGCCCAGCCAAAACTGAAGTAGATCAGGAATATGAGCGCCCAAATTGTTTTCACTAGTAGTCTCCGAGGGTTTCTGGAAGTTGGTCAAGTGCCACCTGAAGCTGCTCAGCATTTGGCGCAACGCCATGCCATTTGTGAGAGCCCATCATGTAATCTACACCTTGGCCCATTTCAGTTTTCATGATAATAACAACTGGCTTTCCGTTGCCGGTTAGGGCTTTGGCTTGTTGCATGGTGCTGCGGATGCTGTCAAAATTGTGGCCGTCCATTTGTAGGACTTCCCAACCGAAAGCAACCCATTTTTGCGCGAGGTCTCCGAGAGAGAGTACTTCATCTACATCGCCATCAATTTGGCGACCGTTGGCGTCTATAGTTGCGATGATGTTGTCTACTTTGTTGGCTGCAGCGTACATGGCTGCCTCCCAAATTTGACCTTCTTGCAGTTCGCCGTCGCCGTGTAAAGTATACACCAACGTAGGATCTTGGTTGAGTTTTTTGATTTGTGCGGCACCTAACCCGACGGAGAGCCCTTGCCCTAATGAGCCTGAAGCCATGCGAATGCCTGGTAAGTTTTTGTCGGTAGAAGGGTGGCCTTGGAGGCGCGCACCCAATTTGCGAAAAGTGGCAAGTTCTGCCGCAGGAAAATAACCCGCTCTGGCCAAAACACTGTACCAAACTGGAGAGATGTGGCCGTTGGACAAAAAGAAAAGGTCTTCGTTTTTGCCGTCCATTTGAAAATCAGCCGCATTGTGCTGCATTTGCTCAAAATATAAATACGTTAGAAAGTCTGTGCAACCAAGCGAGCCACCAGGGTGCCCTGAATTGACGGCCGAAACCATTCTAACGATATCTCTTCTTACTTGTGAGGCAATGCCTGCCAATGCTGTGTTTTCCATGATAAAATATTGTACTTTTCGTGCCACAAAGCTACGTTTTATTAACTTAGCCTTTGATTTAAAACTTTAAACATTTGATGCAACTTTTCAACGAGAAGTTACGTCTTCAACCGAATTCTACGCATTATGAAACTATTTTACGCCCTATTTTTTATTCTTTTGAGCCTTTCAAGTTGGTCTCAAACGGTCGAGTCTCAGCTTAGCAAAAGTTATTCCAAAGAAGAGATTGCGCAGTTTAAAACTGAAAATTCCTTGCCGCTATACACATACGCAATTGACCACGCTTGTTACCTTATACAAGCTCCTCAAGGTAAGGATATCTCTCAGTTCGATGTGCTCGATTTACCTACTCAAAACAACACCTTACCCCTTCGATTTACAGATTTTGGTTTCAAAATTCTCGATCGCACTCAATACTTCAAAGTGGCGAATTCCGACCAGCTCTTGGTGGTCAAGTCTAAAAACGTTCTTTCATTAGAAATGCAAAATCAGAAAAAATGAAACATTTCTTACTCACGCTAAGCGTATTTTTTGGTCTTATTTCAGGCCTCAACGCACAAGTTACCCTTACTTTAACTGGACCTGACTACGGTCAAACCAACCCGCTCAACTGCTCTGGAATTGTGCCAACTGGCGGCACGAACTTCATTGATGGAACGGGGAACTACACGCCAAACATGGACGAAACTTTAGTGCTTTGCCCTGATCTCACGCAAGGTTCAAAAGTATCTATTGCCTTTGCCACCAACATTGGTTTTGAATGGGATGTGCACCCTACAGATACACTTTATATCTACGACGGGCCGTCAACTGCCTCGCCTTTACTCGGCGCTTACAATAGCGGCACCAACCCTGTTGGTCTTTTTGCACAGGCGTCTTGGAACAATCCTACGGGCTGTCTGACTTTGCGTTTCAAATCAAACGGTGCCAATGAAGGCACTGGTTGGGTGGCTAACGTTGCATGTGGCAATCCGCCACAGCCTATTATTGCTCATGTAGAAGCCTTCAAAAATGGTGGTGGTACCAACATAATGAACCCACTAGATACCGGCTTTGTAGACCTCTGCCCAGGCGACAGCGTCTTGCTCAAAGCGTTGCCCGGGTTTCCGCATTCCTTAGAAAACACCAACACTGGTTATTCACAAACCAATGCCAACTGTACTTTTGTCTGGACAATCGGCGGTGTAGGCCAATTCACTGGCGACCAAATTTGGTTTACACCAACTGCGAATACAGGTTATTACGTAGACCTCGCTGTTACAGACCAATTTCCACAAACCATTCACTCTAATTTCAAAGTGCGCGTTTCTATTCCTCCAATTTTTGCAGGAACAGGGCCACTTGAAGACACCGTTTGTTTGGGTCAAAACTCTTACCTCGTTGGTGGCGTCACGCCTCAAGATACCGTAGGTATTGAAATCCCCGGAGGTACTTTCCAAATTGGTGGAACTTTTGCAGGCCTAACTTTCTTGCCAGATGGTGCAGGGCAAATGTACCAAACCGACATTCCAATGTCTGGTTTTGACTCCACGGCTGTCATTACTTCAGGAGCCGATATCGAACAAATTTGCTTGGACATCGAGCACTCTTACATCGGCGATATCGAAATTGCACTCACCTGCCCTAATGGTACTACCGTATCCTTAATGAACGCTTACAACCAAACACCGTTTGGGTGGGCCGAACTCGTTCCGGGCGGTTGCGGCAATGGCATCAGTACATTCTTAGGCAACGACACCGACATCGACGGCGGTAACCCAGGCTCTCCTGTCTGGAGCTATTGCTTCTCTACTACCAACAACACGTTTAACACCATTTGTGCAGAAAATGCCGCTGGCAATACCGTTATCAACGACTACGGCTTTCCTTCCATGAATCCGAACGGCGTATACCTCCCCGATGGCGATTTCAATCAATTTGCAGGTTGCCCCATCAATGGCAACTGGACCATCTCTGTTCAAGACAACCAAGGCATCGATGACGGCTATATTTTCTCTTGGGGAATCTACTTCAATGCTTCACTCTATCCAGAAAGCGAAGGCTACCAAAATTATGTCGTCACAGAAGGTTGGGCATCCGACCCAACTATAATTTCTGGCCAAAATGACACCCTGATCGTGATCCAGCCCAGCACGCCAGGCATTACCAACTACACTTACAACATCACAGATAATTTTGGTTGCAACTACGACACCACAGTTTCTTTCGTTGTTTTGCCTCGCCCAGCAATTTTTTCAGACACCGCAGTTTGTAACTACAGCTACTTTGTTGGCAATACCTCAGCATACGCGGGTGGTCAATGGTTTGCTCTAGACACAGCGGTTCATTTTGTTCCGAATAACCTCATAGACAACCCACAAATCACCACCTACAACATGGGCGGCGTCTTCCCTGTGTTTTACATAGACAACGCATGTCAAGACACGGTCTCATCTAGCATAGAATTCATGCCATATGTATATGCGGCTATTTTTGATTCTGCAATTTGCCAAGGAGCAAGCCTTTGGCTCAACCCTTATGTAATCAATACTCCGCCGCTTCAAAGTGGCTACAGCCCGCCTATCAACGGACAATGGTGGGACGGCAGCACAGAAGTACCAAGACTCGCTACTGAAGCCGGAAACTATATTTATACCGCTCAAAATTCTTGTAACACCATTAGCGATACATCCAACATCACCTACAAACCATGTGATATCACTGCACCAAACGTTGTGGTGCTCTCTTCACAAACTGGCAACGAGGCGTTTTTTGTAAACTATGAGGGTATTTCAAGCTTCAACTGTACTATTCTGAACCGTTGGGGTAATGTCATCTTTGAATACACGAACCCAGCAGAAAAATGGTACGGAAAAACAGCATCTGGTGACATCGTAGAAGAAGGAACCTACTTCTACCGCATAGATGCGACCCTAGATGGTGGTATTGAGCTGCAAAAACACGGATTTGTCGTGCTGAAGTACTAACATTGCTTATTTTTGTGGCAAAACTATACCAATGATCAGTTTTGCCGACGAAATCAAACAAGGAATACCCACAGCACTCCCAGCTGCAAAAGCCTGGGATCCAGCTATCAATCATGCGCCAAAGCGCAAAGAGATCCTAAGCCCTGCTGAAAAGAAATTGGCGATTGCCAACGCCTTGCGCTATTTCCCGAAAGATCAGCACGCCATTCTTGCTGCCGAATTTGCAGAAGAATTGCAAACCTATGGCCGCATCTACATGTACAGGTTCATGCCTGAACATCCCATTTTTGCGCGCTCAATAGACGCATACCCAGGCAAATCTGAACAAGCAAAAGCCATCATGCTCATGATCCAAAATAACCTGGATCATCGCGTGGCACAACATCCGCACGAACTCATCACCTATGGTGGAAACGGCGCTGTATTTCAAAACTGGATCCAGTACCGCTTGGTCATGCAGTACTTATCAGAAATGACAGACGAGCAAACGTTAGTCATGTACTCTGGCCATCCAATGGGCTTGTTTCCATCGCATTCAAATGCACCGCGCGTCGTAGTGACCAACGGCATGATGATCCCCAATTACTCTAAACCTGACGACTGGGAAAAATTCAATGCGTTGGGCGTTACGCAATACGGCCAAATGACTGCCGGTTCTTATATGTATATCGGGCCACAAGGAATTGTCCATGGCACCACTATTACCGTACTCAACGCAGTGCGTAGACTAGCAAAAACCAGAGATGACATCAAAGGCAAGCTGTTTTTAACTGCAGGATTAGGTGGTATGTCAGGAGCGCAACCAAAAGCCGGAAACATCGCCGGCGTGATTTCAGTTACTGCTGAAGTCAATCCAAAAGCGGCCCGCACAAGACACGAGCAAGGCTGGGTAGACGAAATCATCTCAGATTTAGATGTATTGGTAACAAGAGTAAAAAAGGCGCAAGCGTCCAAAGAGGTTGTTTCTATCGCTTACCTCGGTAATGTAGTCGACGTCTGGGAAAAATTCGACCAAACAGGTGTGCATGTAGACCTCGGCTCAGATCAAACCTCTCTGCACAACCCTTGGGCGGGGGGTTATTATCCTGCTGGCTTGAGCTTTGAGCAAGCCAACGACATGATGGCCAATGACCCAGAAAACTTTAAAACATACGTGCAAGAAAGTTTGCGCAGACATGCAGCAGCCGTCAACAAACATACCGCCAAAGGAACTTATTTCTTTGACTACGGAAATGCATTTTTACTTGAGTCTTCCAGAGCAGGTGGCGAAGTCATGGCCGAAAACCATATCGACTTCAAATACCCTTCCTACATTCAAGATATTTTAGGCCCGATGTGCTTTGATTTTGGCTTTGGACCCTTCCGTTGGGTCTGCGCCAGTGGCAAGCCAGAAGACCTCGAAAAAACAGACGCCATTGCCTGCCAAGTGCTCGAGACCATGATGGCAGAGAGCCCAACAGAGATCCAACAGCAAATGGCCGACAACATTCAATGGATCAAGGGCGCACAAGAAAACAAATTAGTCGTTGGTTCGCAAGCGCGCATTTTGTATGCCGACGCCGAAGGGCGCATGCGCATTGCCGCAGCTTTTAACGCAGCAATTGCAAATGGTGAAATTGGACCAGTCATTTTAGGCCGCGATCACCACGATGTTTCCGGAACAGACTCCCCTTATCGCGAAACTTCCAATATTTACGACGGCTCGCGCTTCACCGCCGACATGGCCATTCAAAATGTAATCGGAGACAGCTTTAGAGGCGCCACGTGGGTGAGTATTCACAACGGAGGCGGCGTAGGTTGGGGCGAGGTCATTAATGGTGGCTTTGGCATGCTCTTAGATGGCTCTGCGCAAGCACAGCGCAACCTCACGAGTATGTTGCATTGGGATGTCAATAATGGTATCGCCAGACGCAATTGGGCACGAAATGAAAATGCAGTTTTTGCAATCAAACGCGCCATGGAGGCAGAGCCGCTTTTGAAAGTAACGCTCCCCAACTTAGTCGATGATCAGTTATTAGATGGCCTATTTTGATATTCAACCCCATTCGGGTCAAGTCAATTTTTAGGGAAGGCAGCGCGCAAGAAGTCACCTTTACTGGTCGGCATCTCAAAATGCAAGATTTCCGCAATTGTTGTAGAGATGTCTATCATTTCGGCTTCTTCGCTGACCACAACACCTTTAGGGGTGTCTGGACCCAAAACCAATAGGGAAATGTGACGGCAGCCCGCACACCGACAACCGTGATTGACAAAACCAGAGCGCACGCCATCTAAATGCCTACCGTGGTCATTGGTGATGAGTAGTGTGGTCTGATCGCGCAGCACAGGGTTGGCTTGAATCAATTGCCAAAGCTGAGCAGCATACAAATCGGTTTGGGTAATTGACTCCAGATATTTATCCCAGTTGTTGGCGTGGCCATACACATCTACTGCCAAAAGGTTGATGAGCATGAGTTGCGGTGGATTGGCCGCTTGTATCAATTCACGGGTTTTGGCAAAAGTTTTGTCGTCTCGACCATAACCCAATCCATTCCCATTTGGGCCACAATACGTGCTTGCCACAAACTGATTGTTCCATTTTTTGTGTGAAGTATTGACCAACACATCCAATTTTCCCTTACTCGCAACTACGTAAGCCGCGGTGGAATCTTTCCCGCTTGCCTGTAAAAAGTACTGAAAAATATTCGGCTGTTTTGGCAAGGCTGTACCGGCATTTGAAATGCGCTGATAGGTTCCTGTTACAATAGCGGTATGCCCAGGAACGGTAAAAGTCGGGCCGTTGTTTTTAAAATTGGCGTAAAAGGTGCCTTCGTGTTTGAGCGAGTCGCAAAGAATAGGGCTGTACTTACACGTGGGCTCGCCGTATGTTTCTGAATAACGCGGGCCATCGATTACTAGAATATAAACGTATTTCGTCTTGTAATTAGTCTGTGTATTTTGCGCTGATACTGGCCCTAATAAATTGAGGCAAAGGAGCGCCAAGAAAATGATTCTTTCCATTGGCTAAAATTACACAGAAAACACCAAAGAAATCGCTTTCTTAAATGCGCTGTAATTTAAACACTGTTTGAGGTTTCGTATTACTTGAACATTTCAAGATAAAGAAACCCACCTGTGGTAAAGTCAATAGTTCAACCGTATTTGTAGCCTTAAATGCTTGGATCAATCTGCCAGAAGCATCAACTAATTCAAGTTGATCGCCGGCTTGTAAACCATTGATTTGAACAGTTTCGGAAGTCGGATTCGGAAATACTTGGATTGGAGCAACATCTAAGTCATTTATACCAGCTAGATTCGCATCATAGACAACGCGAATGGGGATGCTTTTCATTACCGTCTGCGCAGGTGTACCATTGTCAGTAGTTTCAATTTGAATATGATACAAGCCAGGTTGCACTCCTGTTGCATCAAATGTAAGATCGAATCCGGTGAACTCATTGCTGACACTATTCGTGAGGTAAGTGAGTGCAGTTGGTTCGTCACAAGTAATGGTTGTGGTTAGTATTTGACCGATTTCAGGAGTACTGATGCCGATTGAGAAATCTACGGCATTCAAACTTTTTAAGGTGTCGCCTGTATACACATCTATGGTATCGCAAATGCCACTGCTCATAACGAGTGGCGGAATATTTGAATTGGTATTGGCTAGGTCAAAATAGATTTCTTGACCATCTAAAAAATCTACGCCATCATTTGCGCTATATGGCCCGTCAAATGCTACACCCGGAGCATCAAACTGCCCCACTTGGAAATAATTGATGCCATTGCCAATATTCACGCCTACAGTAGCAGGTGAGCCACCAAAACCGTTCACGCCTATAGAAGCTGCGCCAGTTGTCCATTGCATATCGCCATAGCAGAAAGAAACATTGTTGCCGTTGGGTATCAAGGTGTCTAAACCATCTGAGATGATCAACTGAAAGGTATTGAGTTTGTCTTCCATCATGGAGAAGTAACCAACGTGGTCCCAAACAATCACTAAGGAATGTGGATTCATTTTATACCAAACATTGCCACCATTTGCAGAACGTGTATCGACATCTGCCCAAAACGGAGAAATCATGTTAAAGGATGGGTCCGGAAACGCATTGGCAGTAAAAGTAAAATACGGCTGTAAAAAGGAGATGTTTCCGTTGTTGTTGATATAAAGACTGTCGTAGTTAGTGCCATAAAAACTGAAGTCAAAAGGCAATTGAATACTGTTTGAATAGTTGTCGTCGTTGGGTAGCATGGCCAATTGAAACGTAGAGTCTAATGGAATAAGGCAATCGCATAAACCTGTTTTTTGAACCTGAGCTCCGGAATAATGTTGGTTTACGCCAGAGGCAGCTGGTGCCAGCACCTCAACGCCATTTAGGCCATTAGTTTGTTTGAGTGCTTGATAAGCCTTGGAATCTAGGGTAACTTGCTGTGCCATTGCAAATGAGATAGAAAGCATAGCGCAGGCGAGGTAAAATAGACGCATCGGTTTGTTTTTAAGTAAGTTGAGTGTTAAATTAAGCAAAACACAAACAACTGCATAATTTCTTTGTTTAAATCCTTGCATGCAATACCATTAAAGTGGTAAATTTGCAGCAAACAAAGTGTTTTATTTATAATTAATCTAAATAAAAACGAGATGTTAACCGTAACAGATGCTGCCAAAAAACAGTCGCTGCGCCTCATGGAAGACGAGCAAAAAGAAGGTTACTTTATCAGAGTAGGTGTGCAAGGCGGAGGCTGTTCAGGCCTTATGTACCAGCTTACTTTTGACAATCAAGAAAACGAAGGCGACATGTCCTTTGAAAACAACGGCGTTAAGGTGGTTGTAGATAAAAAAAGTTACCTGTATTTAGTGGGTACTACCCTAGATTTTTCTGGTGGTTTGAATGGAAAAGGTTTTGTTTTTCAGAACCCTAATGCCGATAGAACTTGTGGTTGTGGTGAATCCTTTTCTGTATAAAGATGTCTAACTACACCGAAAACGAACTCGCCCAAGACCTCGAAAACCAAGAATATAAATTTGGTTTTGTCACAGACATCGAAGCCGACACCGTCCCCATTGGTCTGAACGAAGACATCATTCGCCTCATTTCAGCCAAGAAAAATGAGCCCCAATGGCTCCTTGACGAACGCCTTAAAGCCTTCGCTATTTGGCAAGAAATGACTGAGCCAGAATGGGCTCATGTACACTATCAAAAACCCGATTTCCAAGCCATCGCTTATTATTCTGCACCCAAGCAGACCAAAAAATACGAGTCCTGGGACGACGTCGATCCAGAACTCAAAGAAACCATGAAAAAACTAGGGATTTCGATGGAAGAACAACAACGCCTCACTGGTGTTGCCGTCGATTTCGTCATGGACTCCGTTTCTGTCGCCACTTCATTTAAAGCCAAACTGAGCGAGCTCGGCATCATCTTTTGTTCTTTCTCAGAAGCAGTTCAAGAACACCCTGAGCTCGTACAAAAATACATGGGAACCGTTGTGCCAAGCACCGACAACTTTTATGCGGCGCTCAACAGTGCTGTATTTACAGATGGTTCTTTCTGCTACATTCCAAAAGGGGTTCGCTGCCCAATGGAGCTTTCCACTTATTTTAGGATCAACGCAGGCGGCACAGGCCAGTTCGAAAGAACGCTCGTGGTTGCAGACGAAGGTGCATATGTTTCCTACCTTGAAGGCTGTACCGCTCCACAGCGCGACGAAAACCAATTGCACGCGGCAGTGGTAGAACTCATTGCGCTAAAAGACGCCGAAATCAAATATTCAACCGTACAAAACTGGTATCCTGGAGACAAAGAAGGTAAAGGCGGCGTATTTAATTTTGTTACCAAACGCGGCATCTGCGAAACCAACGCCAAAATTTCCTGGACCCAAGTTGAAACCGGCTCAGCCGTTACCTGGAAATACCCTTCTTGTATTTTAAAAGGAGACCACTCCGTCGGCGAATTCTACTCTGTAGCCGTCACCAATAACTTCCAGCAAGCCGATACCGGGACCAAAATGATTCACCTCGGTAAAAACACGAAGTCAACCATTATTTCTAAAGGTATATCTGCTGGGAACTCCCAAAACGCATACCGAGGCCTTGTTCAAATCCATAAAGGAGCACAAAACGCGCGCAATTTCTCGCAATGCGACTCCTTACTCATGACCGACCACTGCGGCGCACATACATTCCCATATATTGAGTGTAAAAATCCGACGGCCAAAATTGAACACGAAGCCACCACCTCTAAAATTGGTGAAGACCAACTCTTCTATTGCATGCAGCGCGGCATCAGCGAAGAAAAAGCCATCAGCCTAATTGTCAATGGCTATTGTAAAGAAGTACTCAATCAGCTGCCAATGGAATTTGCCGTAGAAGCACAAAAACTCCTAGCCATCAGCTTAGAAGGTAGCGTTGGTTAACACAAACAATTCAAGACCAGAACTCGACACAATGATAAAAATAGAAAATTTACACGCGCGCATCAATGACAAGGAAATCCTCAAAGGATTGAACCTCGAAGTAAAAGCGGGTGAAGTACATGCCATCATGGGGCCAAACGGCGCAGGTAAGAGTACGCTTGCCTCCGTATTAGCCGGGCGTGAAGACTACGAAGTCACACAAGGCAGTGTGTCTTTTTTAGGTAAAGATCTACTTGAGCTCTCCACCGAAGACCGCGCAAGAGAAGGTCTTTTCTTGGCCTTTCAATATCCTGTAGAAATTCCGGGTGTCAGCAACGTTAACTTTTTGAGAACAGCACTCAATGAAAAACGTGCTTACCACGGCCAAGATCCCATTTCTGCAAAAGACTTTATGGCGTTAGTCCGCGAAAAATCAGCACTCGTAGAGCTCGATGCCAAATTAGCCTCTCGTTCGGTCAACGAAGGATTTTCTGGTGGCGAAAAGAAACGCAACGAAATTTTTCAGATGGCCATGCTTGAGCCCAAACTCGCCGTTCTAGACGAAACCGATTCTGGACTAGATATCGATGCACTGCGCATTGTTTCGCAAGGCGTTAATGCGCTCAAATCACCTGAAAATGCGACAATCGTAATTACCCACTACCAACGTTTGCTCGACTACATCGTGCCAGACGTTGTACATGTCCTTTATGACGGGAAAATCGTCAAGTCCGGGCCTAAAGAACTTGCTTTAGAACTCGAAGAGCGCGGCTACGACTGGATCAAAGAAAGTTTGTAAGATGGAAACCACTGTCAGTAACAAACTCGATCAATTTAGTGCCGATCTTTCGGTAAGTCCTCTTGCGATACCACAAGCACTGCAGCACGCCGCACAAGCTTATCTTTCTGGCAAAGACTTTCCGACTACCAAATCTGAAAGGTTCAAATATACCAGACTTGGTAAATTGGCATCGGCTGCGTTCACTAACGCAATTCAACTCGATACAGCTCAATTAAATGCATACTGCGTATTAAATGATGCCTACACAATTTTCGTGAACAACGACCAAATTATAGTGCCGCAAAACCTACCTAGTGGTCTGGAAATTACACAAATAGCTCAGCATCCTGGCACTTTTCACGATGCTAGCTTCAATGATATTTTTGGTGCACTCAACGTGCTGCACGCTCAAAATGGTCTGAATATCACCCTTGCCAAGCACTGTACTTTAGACAAACCCATTCAAATCGTTCAAGTGAATAGCGGTGGCAAGCACTTTTACCGCCATCACTTCACATTTGGAGAAAATGCTGAAGCGGCTATCTACGTCGTCTCTAAAAGTTTGGCAGACACCATTAGTTTTGCCCACACGCATTTTCAGTATGATATCGCGCAGTCTGCACGCATCAGGGTGTCAAAAATACAAGATTGCAGTGCAGGTCATTTTGACTTCAATGAAGACCGCGCCCAACAAAACGCTCAAGCACATTTCGAAATCAATACCATTACGTTAGACGGCAGCTTTGTGCGCAACGACGCCGCTGTAGCAGTCGAGGGTCAACACGCACAAACCTATCTCAACGGCGCCTATTGGCTCAAAGACGAACAGCACGTGGCCAACTACACCACCATGGATCACCGTGTTGCCAATTGCGAATCTTTTGAAACCTACAAAGGTGTCGCCACAGACCGATCAACAGCCGTTTTCAATGGTAAAGTATTTGTGCGCAAAGACGCCCAAAAAACCAATGCTTACCAGAGCAATGCCAACGTGCTGCTATCTGAAAATGCGAGTGTCAACTCCAAACCAGAGCTCGAAATTTATGCCGACGACGTCAAGTGTTCACATGGTTCCACAACAGGTCAACTCGATGAAACCGCTCTATTTTACCTTAGAGCCAGAGGTTTAAGCGCCGCATCGGCAAAAAACCTACTCCTACAAGCATTTATGGAAGATGTGCTCACTTACATCAAAGAAGAAGAAGCGCTGGCATACATTCACCAGCGCATTGCTGACCGATTCAATTGGAATTATTAAAGACCAATCCATTTATTCAAAACAAAAAAAGAGCGCTGAATCAGCGCTCTTTTTTTTTAATGTGTAGTGTACCCTTTTAACCGTTAAGGGCTTCAGCTCCACCAACGATCTCGAGGATTTCGTTGGTAATGGCAGCTTGACGCGCTTTGTTGTAACTGAGTTTGAGGCTTTTTTGGAGCTCACTTGCGTTGTCTGTGGCTTTGTGCATGGCGGTCATGCGTGCGCCGTGTTCAGATGCAAATGAATCTCTGATGGCCTTGTAAAGTTGTAATTTCATGGATTTTGGCAACAAGTCTTCTACGATGTCCATTTTAGAAGGCTCAAAAATGTAGTCTCCTGATTCTGAACCCGAAACCGTTGGTACAATCGGTAAAAACTGTTCGGTCTCGATTGATTGCGTAGCTGCGTTTACAAAACGGTTGTAAACCAATACCACTTTATCAAAAGATTTGTTGAGGAACTGCGCCATGATCTCTTCAGCAATTTGAGCAACGAGCTCAAAGCGCAAATCGGCGTAGACATCTTCCATGTTTTCTAGCGTGTCGTTGGCATAGAAATGTGGAGTGCGTTTGTACACATCCTTAATTTTCTTACCTAAACACAATACAGAAACCTCTTTTCCGGAGTAGTCTTCGGCAATGAGTGCGCCTACACGCTTGATGATATTGTTGTTGAAACCACCGCAAAGACCACGATTGGAAGTAATGCCGACAATCAGCACTTTATTGACCTCGCGCTGTTCGGCATAGGCATTTTCTGAGAGGTCAAGGCTCGCACTTAGATTTTCGAGGATCTCGCGCAATTTGCCCGCATACGGACGCATTTG
This sequence comes from uncultured Flavobacteriia bacterium, assembly GCA_937975705.1. GTDB lineage: Bacteria > Bacteroidota > Bacteroidia > Flavobacteriales_D > Crocinitomicaceae > UBA952. The sequence goes on from CALJTX010000038.1 coordinate 66,216, forward strand.
CGTTACGGCATCTTGTGCGCGTTTCAATTTAGCAGCCGACACCATTTTCATTGCAGAGGTGATCTGCATGGTGGAGCCCACTGAACTGATGCGGTTGCGTATTTCTTTTAGATTCGCCATTGTAATCCTGGATTAAGGCTGTAATTATGCAAATTTAGCAGCAACTTCTTTAGCTGTCTTTGTCAAAACCGCCTCGATTTCGTCTGTATATTTCCCTGCTTTAAGTGCCACAAGTGTATCTGCGTGGTTGGCTTCCAATACAGTAAGGTAATCTTTTTCAAATTCCTTGATTTTGGAAACTGGAACCGGTTGCATGAGGCCTTTCACACCGGCGTAGATAATAGCAATTTGCTTTTCTACTGGGTATGGGTCACCTTCGCGTTGCTTCAAGATTTCTACGTTACGTGCACCTTTGTCAAGAACTGCTTTTGTAGCGGCATCTAGGTCTGAACCAAATTTTGCAAACGCTTCAAGTTCGCGGTACTGAGCTTGATCAAGCTTTAAAGTACCAGCTACTTTCTTCATTGACTTAATTTGTGCAGATCCACCTACGCGAGATACAGAGATACCTACGTTAATTGCCGGACGGATACCAGAGTTAAATAAGTCTGACTCCAAGAAGATCTGACCATCTGTAATGGAGATCACGTTGGTTGGGATGTATGCAGAAACGTCACCTGCTTGTGTTTCGATGATCGGAAGTGCAGTAAGTGAACCACCACCGCGAACTTTGTCTTTCAAGGAAGCAGGAAGGTCGTTCATTTGCTTAGCGATGCTGTCGTCGGCGATTACTTTTGCAGCACGCTCGAGCAAACGAGAGTGAAGATAGAATACATCACCTGGATAAGCCTCGCGACCTGGCGGACGACGCAAAAGAAGCGATACCTCGCGGTAAGCAACTGCTTGCTTAGAAAGGTCATCATAAACGATAAGCGCTGGCTTACCACAGTCACGGAAGTATTCTCCGATAGCTGCACCGGTCATTGGTGCGTAAAACTGCATTGGGGCAGGATCTGATGCGTTTGCAGCAACTACAGTTGTGTAGGCCATTGCACCAGCATCTTCTAATTTTTTAACGATACCAGCAACGGTAGAACCTTTTTGGCCGATGGCAACATAGATACAGTAAACTGGCTCACCGCGATCGTAAAATTCGCGTTGGTTGATAATCGCATCGATTGCAACAGTTGTTTTACCTGTTTGGCGGTCACCGATGATGAGCTCGCGCTGACCACGTCCGATTGGAATCATGGCATCAACTGCTTTGATGCCCGTCTGAAGTGGTTCTGTTACAGGCTGGCGAAAGATAACACCTGGTGCTTTGCGCTCGATTGGCATTTCGTATAAATCGCCTTGGATTGGTCCTTTACCATCGATTGGCTGACCCAAAGTATCGACTACACGACCAACCATGCCGTCACCAACTTTTACCGAAGCAATTTTACCCAAACGACGTACGGTGTCACCTTCTTTAACGCTAGAAGAACGACCAAGCAATACTGCTCCGACGTTGTCTTCTTCGAGGTTGAGTGCAATTCCTTGCATGCCACCATCAAATTCAATGAGTTCGCCGTACTGAACGCCGTTCATGCCGTAAATGCGTGCAATACCATCTCCTACCTGAAGTACCGTTCCTACTTCTTGCAATTCAGCTTCTGAGCGGAAACCTGAGAGTTGCTCTCTCAATATTGCGGAAACTTCTGCTGGTTTAATATCTGCCATGTGTACTTATTTTTTTGTCTGTTGACGATTATACAAATTGTTGTTTGAGACGCTTGAGCTGATTAGCCACCGAAGCATCTATTTGGTGGTCACCCATTCGAACGATAAACCCACCGATGAGCTCAGCATCGATTTGCTCTGTGATTTCAGGAGTACCGGAAATGGTAGCTGAAATTTTGGAAAGAATCGATTGTTTGGTGCTTTCTTCTAGTTGCTGTGCGCTGATGATGGTAATTGGGACAATTCCACGGTGAGCTTTGAGCAAGGAGATGAATTGGTTGGCGATGACGATCATGATGGATTCGCGGCCGTTGTTGGCAACCAATGACAAAAAGTCGAGGGTTGTTGGATTGAAATCCTTGAAAATTTGTTTCAGGATGGCAATCTTTTTATCTGTGATGATCAGCGGGGAACTCAAGAACACTTGGAAGTCATGGACTTCTTCTGCGGTTTGAATGAGCTGAAGGATGTCTTTCTCGATGAGCTCCACATTGTTGTGCTCGATAGCCAACTCTAAAAGAGCGGTGGCGTAGCGAACAGCGGATTTATTGGACTTCATGGATTAGTTCATTTTGATTTCGCCCGCAAGTTGCGTTGCAAGTGCTTTTTGTTTGTCGTCTGAGGTAAGCTCTTGACGAACAACTTTTTCTGCAATTTCCAAAGAAAGACTAGCGACGTGGTTTTTAAGTTCAGCCATAGCCGCTGCTTTTTCGCTGTTGATGGTCAGGCGAGCTGATTCTACAATTTTGGCTGCTTCATCTTTTGCTTTGCCCTTTGCGTCTTCAACCATGCCATTGGCAGCTTCTTTCGCTTCTTTCAAAATTTGGTCGCGTTCTGCACGCGCTTCTTTCAAGATCTGGTCGTTTTCAGCTTTAAGCGCTTGCATTTCGATTTTTGTTTTCTCAGCCAATTCTAGGGCTTCAGAAATCTTTTGCTCACGGGTGTTTACCGCATTCAAAATTGGTTTCCAAGCAAATTTGGCCAATAAGAACATCAAAAGGCAAAATACAAGACCTGTCCAAACAAGTAAACCAAAATCAGGTAATATCAAATCCATTTTTGTGTGTTTTTTAAAATTTAAAAAAAGGAAACCACAACCAACCGTTGCGGTTTCCTTTTGAGTTTAATTACGCTTTTGCTCCAAGAAGACCAACTACTACTCCAAACAATGCAACACCTTCAATAAGGGCTGCTGCGATGATCATCGCTGTTTGAATTTTACCAGCTGCTTCTGGGTTGCGCGCAATACCTTCTACTGCAGAACCACCGATACGACCGATTCCAAGACCTGCGCCTAAAACTGCCAAACCAGCTCCGATTGCTGCAATACTACCAAACATTCCTGTCATTGTATTTAATTTAAAAGGTTACTATTTAATGATGTGCTTCTTCTACAGCTGCCCCAATAAACAATGCAGAGAGCATTGCAAAGAGGAAGCCTTGTAAGAAAGCAACGAGGATTTCAAGCACCGAGATAAACAAAGCCATCGGCACAGACAGACCTGCCCAAGCGATGTTTTTGTTGATAAAGATGATGGAAATCAAGGCTAAAACGATAATGTGACCAGCCGTAATGTTCGCAAACAAACGAATCATGAGGGCGAATGGTTTGGTGAGGATACCAATGAGTTCGATTGGAATCATGAAGATTTTCATGGGAACTGGAATGCCTGGCATCCAGAAAATGTGGCCCCAGTAGTTTTTGTTACCAGAAAAGACCGTAACCAATAAAGTACAGAATGCCAAGAAAAGTGTAATGGTGATGTTTCCTGTAAGGTTAGCTCCGCCTGGGATTATTGGAATCAGACCCAACATGTTATTGATCCAGATAAAAAAGAAGATGGTCAATAAATAAGGAACGTATTTGTGGTATTTGTGCTTGTCGATGTTGGCTTTAGCGATGTCGTCGCGGACCATTACAATAATCGGCTCTAAGAATTTGGCCATTCCTTTTGGAGCAACCGCGCCATTTTTGCGGTAAAAACCAGCAACAGTAAGCATGATGATGAGGATCAAGAAAGACCCAAACAATAAAGACGCTACGTTTTTGGTAATTGATAAGTCTGTAGGACTTGCGTTGTGCGGGTGCTCACCAACAAAATGGAGTTCGCCGTTGTTGTTGAGTTTGTAGATTTCTTCGTGGAAGAGTGCGTAGCCTTTAGCTGGGCCTACTCCTTCCATGTAATGAAATGAAAGGCTATCTTTTCCTGCAACTTCTACTTCTTTTCCGTGGTAGAAATATTTAGAGCTGAAAACCTTAAAGCCGTTGTCGTGGAGAATTACAGGGAGGTAGATGCTTGTTCCGCCGTGCTCAGGACCAGCGATGTGCCATTCGTGCGCATCTTTGATGTGGTGCATGATCATTTCGCCAACGTTGAAATTTTCTTCTTCAGAGGCCTTTGCAAAAGGTTGAAATACAAAGAATGACAATGCGAAAACGATGATTTGCAAAAGTGAAGAAAACTTACCTGCTTGCTGCATTAGATTGTGTTTTTGCGTGTTTGCGAAAAAATTTTTGCAAAGGTAACCAAACTTTCTAAAGAAACAATTTAATTTTTGAACAAATCAGGCTTGAGTTTTGCGCAATTTCTTGTAGAGTTTGATGCCTAACATGAGTGCAATGCCAACACCAAAAAAACCGAGGGTTCCGCTGATCCAACTCAAACCGCTTTTCAGCACCACCAAAAACACAATGATGACTAATAAAAGCGTAGCTACTTCATTCCAAATCCGAAGCTGATTTGAGGACCATTTGATTTGGCCAGCCTCGCCGTTTCTCAATAATTTTTGAGAGTAAAAATGATAAATGAGCAAGAGAAAGACAAAACCTAATTTCAGGTGCATCCAGGGTGCGTGCAGTAAATACGTCGGGTTCAAGGTGAGCATCCAAACACCAAAAACCACCGTAAGTACCATGGCAGGCGTGGTGATGATCCACCACAGGCGCTGCATCATGATGACAAATTGTTTTTGTAGAATTTCTTTTTCAGGTGAGGGTTTATCGGCTGCTTCTCTAAAGTAAATGAACAAGCGCACCATATAAAATAGCCCTGCAAACCAACTTACCATAAAAATAAGGTGCAGCGCTTTGATAAAGTCGTAGTTTGTATTCGGCATAGCACAAAATTAATTGAAAGCACTTGATTCATGCTATATTTGTATAAAAAGCTTCTCTATGCGCTTTCGGATACTTTTTTTACTCTTCATTTGTAATTATTCCGCGCTTTTTGCTCAGGTTCAATTGCTTTCACTTGAGGGCACCTACCAAGACAAGAACCTATTAGTCAACAACCCACCGATGGCCGATGGTTTTGGCTTTTGCATCAGTAAGGTATTGGTCAATGGCGAAATTTTACCGGCAGTCATTCAAACCTCTCATTTTGAAATTGACTTTCAACTCTTTCACTTAAAAAAAGGAGATGAAGTTTTTGTAGTGCTCGAACATGCCGAGGGTTGTGAGCCGCGCTTTTTAAATCCAAGTATTTTACTGCCTAAAAGCACTTTTGAATGCACGCAAATTTCAGCGCAAAAAAATGGTGGCCTCAGCTGGACTACCACCAACGAACAAGCCGTGCTCGATTTCAGTATCGAACAATACAAGTGGGGCCGCTGGGTAGAGGTTGGGCAAGTCAAAGGCAAAGGAACAAAAGGCACCAACACCTATCAGTTTCAACTGACACCACACTCGGGTAAAAATACAGTCAGAGTGAGCCAAACCGACAGTTCGGGCAAGCCCAGAGTTTCAAAAAGCACCAGTTTTACCTCTGAAACGCCAGCTGTATCTTTTAGCCCCACAAAAGTGCATTCCACCCTGACCTTCAAAGCCAAAAATCAAGTTGTTAAAACCAAATACGAAATTTATGATGCCTATGGCAATTTGCTCAAAACTGGCTACAGCACCACTGTAGATTGTCGCAATATTGTCAGCGGCGTCTATTTCATCAACTACGACAACAAGACAGAAAAATTCATCAAAATAGACGATTAAATGAAGCGCATCGAACACCTTGGCATTGCTGTAGCAAGTCTTGAAACTGCAATTCCGCTTTACGAAGCTTTGCTCAACACCTCCTGTTACAAACAAGAAGCGGTGGCTTCTGAGGGCGTTCGGACCGCCTTTTTTAAGGTGGGTGAATCAAAAATTGAATTGTTGGAAGCCAGTAAACCAGACTCCCCTATTGCCAAATTTCTAGAAAAAAATGGGCCGGGGTTCCATCATGTAGCCTTCGAGGTAGACGACATCGAAGCAGAGCTCGACCGACTTCAAAAAGCGGGTTTTCAGTTGATCCATCAAAGTCCTAAAGATGGCGCCGACAACAAGCGCATCGCATTTTTACATCCGAAAGCAACAAACGGTTTGCTCGTGGAGTTGTGTCAAGAAAAAAACGCGTAAAAATCGGCTTCGTTCTGATAAAAATAGGTTTGTAAGCCAGCCGCTTTAGCGCCTTCGATGTGCTGCGGACTGTCGTCGATAAACAACACGTCTTTTGGTGCAAAACCCATTTGCTCACAGACCCATACAAACGTTTCTGGATGCGGTTTGCGTTTGCCAATTTCGTGCGATAAAAAGACCTGCTCAAAAAAAGCGTTCAAACCCAAATCCGAAACCTTTTGTAGGGATTTTGCGACCTCAACCATATGCAACGCATTGGTGTTGCTCAATAAAAAGAGGGTTTGTTGTTGGTTTTTCAATTGGGTCAGTAACGCCAATTTTCTTTGCGGGAAAGCACCGATCATGGCATTCCAGGCGGCGACCACATGATTGGGCGAAGTGCCTACTTGCGTATGTGGCAATAAGAGATTGACGAAGTGTTGAGGTGAGATTTCGCCGCATTCAAAGCGGTCAAAAACTTCATTTTGAGCAAATTGCGTATAGCGCGCTTTGAAATCGGAAACCCCTAATTTTTCAAATGCTTTTTCAGTGGCGTGATAATCGATATCGATGAGTACGCCGCCTAAATCAAGAAGTATGGCGCTGTAGGTTGGTTGCATAGCGCAAAGTTAAGGTTCTTGGGCTATTTGAACCGATTCTAAATTAGCAATTATGACAATTCGATGACACAACAGCGGCGGCAAGCCCTTAGCTTTGCACTATAGAAAAAGCGCTTTGTTGCAACAACTCCATATTATCGCCTTTACACACCGACAACTCGAAGTCAGTAAAATCGGTTTGTTGCACATCGAAAAAGAAGCGCAAGCCTTGCAATTAGCACAACTCAAAGCAGCGTTAGGCCTCAAAGAACTGATGTTCTTGACCACCTGCAACCGCGTCGAAATCACTTTTGTCCACGATGCCGACCTCGACACCCCATTTCTAACCCGTTTATTGCAAACACTCTATCCGAAGTTAGTTCCTATTCAATTAGAAGATTTCGTGCGCAAAGCAGAGATTTACTCCGCAAGTGCAGCCGTGCAGCACGCACTTTCTGTGGCCTCTTCCATAGACTCCATGATCATCGGCGAGCGCGAAATCATTACCCAGGTTCGCTTGGCCTATGAGCACTGCAACAACCTTCACCTTACCGGCGACCTCCTTCGCTTGCTCATCAAAAAAGTCATCGAAACCGCCAAGCAAGTCTACACCGAAACCAGCATTTCTACCAAGCCTGTTTCGGTTGTTTCATTGGCCTACCAATACCTCAAGCAGCTCAATATTCCACTCGATGCAAGGGTCCTGATCGTCGGTGCCGGCGTAACCAACACCACCATGTGTCGCTTTTTGAAAAAGCACGGATTCAAAAAATTCTATGTCTTTAACCGCTCGCTTGCAAACGCACAAAAACTTGCCGACGAAATTCGCGGAAATGCTTATGCCCTAGATGCCCTAGCTACTTACCAAAATGGTTTCGATGTGCTCATTACCTGTACAGCAGCAGAAGGCGTCATTATTACGCCAGCTTTATATGCCCATTTATTGAATGGCGAAACGCAAGAAAAAATTGTCATTGACCTCGCCATTCCACAAGACCTCGATCAAGCCATCACAGAGCATTACCCGGTCAAATACCTTTCTATAGAATACTTGCAGCGCATTTCCAATGAAAACGTCAAAGAGCGCTCCAAAGAACTGCAGCAAGTAGAGCAAATTATCGCCAACGCGCGCTATGAATTTCAGCATTTGTTGCGCGAACGCAAGGTAGAAATTGCCATGCGCGAGGTGCCGGCTCAGGTCAAAGAATTGCGCGCCACCGCCTATGCCGAAATCTTCAAAGAAGACCTCGACACTTTGGACCCGCAAGCCAAAGAAGTGCTCGACAAAGTAGTGAGCTACCTCGAGAAAAAATACATCAGTGGCCCCATGAAATTGGCCAAAGAAATCATACTCAACCATGCAGACTAAACCGCTCATCCGCATTGGCACACGCGGCAGCGACCTCGCTTTGTGGCAAGCCCACTTTGTAAAAGCCAAGCTAGAAAACCTAGGCTGCGAGGTGCAACTACAAATTATCGTTACACAGGGCGATCGCATCCAAGACCTCAGCTTTGACAAACTAGAAGGCAAGGGCTTTTTCACCAAAGAAATAGAAGCCGCCTTACTCAACAACGAGATCGACCTCGCGGTACATTCACACAAAGACCTCGAAACTACCCAGCCAGAAGGTCTTTGCATTGGCGCTGTTTCTTACCGCGAAGACCCATCAGAGCTCTTGCTCATGCGCACAACTGCTCAAGACCCAGCGCAAAAATGGGGACTCAAACAAGGTGCCATTATCGGTACCTCATCAGCGCGCAGAAAATCAATCATCAAAGCACTCAGACCCGATCTTCAAATCGAAGAATTGCGTGGAAACGTACCAACGCGCATCGATAAATTGCGCAGCGGACAATACGATGCCATTTTATTGGCCAACGCCGGGGTCAGTCGCTTGGCACTCGACCTCAAAGACTTGCACACACTTGTGCTCGACCCTACTGAGTTTATTCCTGCACCCGCACAAGGAGTTTTGGGTTTACAAATTCGTCAAAACGACGCAGCAACCCAAGCTATTGTTGCACAACTGAATCATGCAGATGTAGCTTCCCAAATTGCCATTGAACGCGGCGTATTGCAAGCCTTGCAAGGTGGTTGCCAGTTGCCTTTAGGCGTATACTACGGCCCCAACAAAATTTATGCTGCACACGCCACTACTTCGCTAGAGCCAGCCAAATTTTTTGAGTTCAACACCGAAGCAACAATCCAAGAGATTACTTCCGCCTTGAGCCAATAACCATGAGTAGGATTTTCATTTCAAAAGATCCACAAGACCTCAACAGCGGTCTTTTGGCCTTGCAACAAAATGGAATCCTCGAGGCGCAATCCCTAATTGAATTCAGTGCCATTCCATTTGTGTGTCCTGCGGCTCACGACATCCTCTTTATTGCGAGTATCCGTGCAGCTGAATTCTTCTTTGCCAATTGCCAAACAAGCGCACAAATTGCCTGCGCCGGGCTAGAAACCGCCAAAAAAGTAGCAGAACGCTATCAAAAAGAAGTGCATTTTATTGCCCAACAGTCTGACCAACCGCAACTTGAAGCAGAAAAATTCAATGCCTGGCGAAACAACAGAAGCGTTTGCTTTCCGAGTAGTCAGTTGTCTATTGGTACTTACGCGGCTTTGATCCCAGAAAGTGAAAAGACCATTTTGCCTGTATACACCACCGCATTCAAAAACCTGCACATCAAAGAAAAAGATATCTATGTTTTTTCGTCTCCCAGTAATGTTCTGGCTTTTCTAGCACACAACACCATACCGGCTCACGCAAAGGTTGTTGCATGGGGCAGCTCTACCGCGCAAGAATTGGCAAAAAAGCAAATCAGCGTGAGCAAAGTACTCAACGGACAACAACAAGCTGACCTGCTTACTTGGCTCAGCAAAGTGCTATAATTTGTACCTTCACGTATGAAATTTGAGCAAACCGAGCACATCAGCCCCGATTTAATTCACTTATTCGAAAACACCGTATTGGGTACAAACGGCGCCAAATACAAGCACCTCGATGTAGCGCAAAGCGTGGCGCACACAGACCACCCACTGAGTTTTTCCTTGCGCAGGCGCGAACAACTGATCGCAAACATTACCTTTTGCAAACGGCCATTTGGCTTATACTTACGCTATTTTGCTTTTGACAAGCGCTTTCAATCCAAAGGGAAAGCACGCATGAATCCGAAATCACAGATCAAGCAAGAAATCGAAAAGGTGTTCAAGGACATCACGGCCAGCTATCCCGGAAGCAAAGATTATTGTTATGCATATATCGATGCTAAAAATGTGCGCAGCAAATGGATGAGCGAAACTTTTGGTTTTCAGACCAAAGCGTATTTAGCGACCCAGAGTTTTAGTCGGGTTTTTCCGAAAGCTGCCGCAAACCTAAGGGAAGAAACAATTTCAGATCAGGTTTATCAAATTATAGAAAGCAACTACAGCCACTACAGCGCCTACTTTACCCACTTTTTTGAAAAAGGAACGGTTCATACACTTTACGATGCAAAAGGTGAGCGACTGGCTTTCGCGCAGTTTCATAAAGTGCGCTGGGAAATACAAAGGCTTCCGGGCAAACTTGGTGGGTTGCAAGTTAAACTTTTACCATACATCCCGTTTATCAATAAATTGATTCAACCCAAAGAACATACTTTTTTAGTGCCAGAAATCGTATGTAATCCGTCGGGAAATATCAAAGATGTAGAACGCCTATTTGAAGCCGTATTGGCCAAAGAAAAACTCCATTCCATGCTTTGGTGGAATGATACGCGCGACCAACTTTATCAAAAAGCTACGCAACAATTTCGTTGGGGGCTATTGCACCAAATCATTGGTGTGGCAAAGGTGGATGTAGTGGTGAGAGGAGCCTATGAACCGAAAGAGCCCATTTTTATTGCGGCCTTCGACATGGTTTAAACTACGCTTGATAAGAAAGAAAGCGGGTAATCAGCAGTTCTTTAATGCGTTTGTCTACTACTGATTTTTGGCTCAAATAAAACGTAAATTCTTCATTGGTAAACAAGCCGCAGATCATCCCAATATACCGATTGGTTAGATTTGGATTTTTCGACAAAAAATTGCTGAGTTGAGTGCGTTGTAATACCGGGTTTTCTATTGCTTGTATAGCCTTGAATAAAGAGTTTTGGAACCACTCAAAATGGAAAAGTTCATGCTGCAGTTTCAGTATGGGACGCAAAACGTCGTTTTGAAACAATTCCAATTCAGTGGATACAGTGGCTTCTTTTCTGACGCTCGGCCTAAGTTGTTTTATAGCTACATTCGACCTCATACTTCTTCAGACAAATCAAGCAGGCGAATGTTCGGATAAAATTCTTCTAAGTATCCAACGGTGCGCTCTTCATCCGGATTGGTCGTAAAAAACAAAGACTTGCATTTTGGCAAACTCTCGGTAAGGCGGACGATATAGCCCTTGTGGCCGGCACGCATTTGATCTTCTAGACCCAAGATCATAAACAATTTCAGTTTTTTGATATTGAACCCGTTCTGAAAGTACAACTCAGCCATGCGGCGGGTGGTGCCCACAATAATTTCTGTACCGTCGAATAGGTCGTTGCGCTGTTGCAGTTTATTGCCTTTCTCCACAACTAAATCAACGGTGAGGTCTTTGGGCTTGGCAAACTTTACAAATTCGGCATGTATGGCTCTCGCTTGTGCATCACTGGTACAAAGGATGATGGCTCTTGGTGAACCTTCTTCAGGTTGCGGAATGACTTCGTCTACAAAAGGCCAAAGCTTCATTTCGTATTGCGCTGCTAGCGCCGATACAAGTAAATACTGTGAGGGCTGCAATGCTTTTTGAATCCTTTCCATGGTTATGATTGTAATTTGGGGTTGTCGTGATGACGCGTGGCATCGCGCTTCGTTTTTTTCTCGAGATTTTTGACCAATGCGGCATCGAGGTCTATACCGGTTTGATTGGCCAGGCAGCAAAGCACAAAAAGAATATCGGCCATTTCGTCGCCGAGGTCTTTGTCTTTATCGCTTTCTTTTTCAGATTGCTCACCATAGCGCCTGGCCATGATGCGCGCGAGTTCGCCTACTTCTTCCATCAAAACAGCCATGTTGGTCAGTTCGTTGAAGTAACGCACCCCCAATGTTTGGATCCAGTGATCAACTTTTGCTTGCGCTTCTTTGATTTCCATGTTGCAAAGGTATCAAATCCTCTCGTTGATATGCTTACCTTTGTCTTGTATGGAAAAATTGAGCAATTTCATCAACGGCCAATACGTTGCACCGCACAACGGCCGCTACCTAGACAACTACGAACCTGCTACAGGCCTAGTCTATTCTTTGATACCCGATTCTGACGCCCACGACGTCGAGCAAGCTGTTTTGGCAGCTGAGGCGGCTTTCCCGGTGTGGTCCACGATGGGCATAGAAGGGCGCGCAGCCATTCTGCGCAAGTTATCCGAAGGCATAGAAGCCAATATGGATGCGTTTGTAGCTGCAGAGTCCAAAGACAACGGCAAGCCCCTGAGCCTTGCCCAACATGTGGATATTCCAAGAGCGGTGTCCAACTTTCATTTTTTTGCGACAGCCATTGAGCATTTTGCGTCGGAGTCTCATCATATGGAAGGTGTTGGGCTCAACTACACTACCCGCAAACCTATTGGCGTGGTAGGCTGTATTTCGCCTTGGAACTTGCCGCTTTATCTTTTCTCCTGGAAAATTGCGCCTGCTCTTGCCGCTGGCAATTGCGTGGTTGCCAAACCTTCTGAAGTAACGCCCTACACCGCCTATATGTTGGGTAAAATTGCCAAAGAAGCTGGCATGCCCGACGGCGTACTCAATATCTTACACGGCACCGGCCCAAGCGTTGGCGACGCCATTGTAAAGCACCCCAAAATCAAAGCGATTTCTTTTACTGGCGGCACCAAAACCGGCGAATACATCGCGCAAACGGCAGGGCCAATGTTCAAAAAATTGTCCTTAGAACTCGGCGGTAAAAACCCAAATATCATTTTTGCCGACTGCGATTTCAAAGACGCACTCAGCACCACCATTCGCTCTTCTTTTGCCAATCAAGGCCAAATTTGTTTGTGTGGTTCACGCATCTTTATCGAAAGACCCATTTACGAGCAGTTCAAAGAAGCTTTTGTTGCAGCCATGGCCAAAAACAAGGTGTCGTTCCCCACGGACCCAGAAGCAAAAATGGGCGCAGTGGTATCCAAACCACACATGGAGAAAATCCTCAGCTACATCGAACTTGCCAAAGAAGAAGGTGGCACTATTTTGTGCGGCGGGAAACGCAAAATTTTAGACGGCGCACATGCCGAAGGGTATTATATTGAGCCCACCATCATTGAAGGCTTGCACTATAATTGCCGCACCAACCAAGAAGAAATCTTTGGGCCAGTAGTTACCATCACACCATTTGACACCGAAGAAGAGGTGCTCACCATGGCCAACTCCACCCAATACGGACTTGCCGCTACCGTCTGGACCTCCGACCTCAAACGTGCACACCGCGTTGCAGACCAAATTCAGGCAGGTATTGTTTGGGTCAATGCATGGTTGGTTCGCGATTTGCGCACACCTTTTGGCGGCGTCAAAGCCTCTGGTGTCGGCCGCGAAGGCGGTTGGGAAGCCCTGCGCTTTTTCACCGAAGCCAAAAACGTGTTTATCAAGTATTGATAAACTGAATACCATTCAAAATATACTTTCATTGCGTTTTATTTATCGATACAAAATGAAATACGGCAGCTTATTTTTACTCTTCCTATCATTTGGTTTGAGGGCCCAAATCAAACCAGCACTTTTCCAATTCAGGACCGATACCGTGCTGCAATGGCACTATCATTTCGGCGATGAATTTAGTGGCAAAAAGGTGGATGAAACGAAATGGTATCCACGCTACCCGTGGGGTGGCTTATTGCTCGACCAAAGCCAATGGGCGGTGCCCGAAATGCTCTCCCAAAAAAATGGTTGGGTGCATTTAGGTGCCAAAGAATTTGGTCAGAAGACAGCTGTACCCAACTGGATGATCAACCAACAGCAAGCGCAGGAATTGAATATCAATGTCAAAAACGATTCCATTTACCTTGACTACCTCACTTCTTGTTTATGGAGTATCGATACCTTTCGCTACGGCTATTTTGAATGCCGCGCCATTGTGCCTTCAGGCAAAGGTTTGTGGCCTGCCTTTTGGCTTTTCGGCCAAAACGGAAAAGACGAAATCGACATCATGGAATGCAAGGGCGAGCGCAGTAACGATGTGCATATCGATATTCATTTGCCCCAGCGCAAAGATTACGTTAAAAATAGCATCGGACTTCAAAAGGACTGGGGCGGATGGATCAGGATGAAGGCGCCTATTGTCAATAACACCGTTATTTACTCTGGTGTTTGGTTGCCCAATTCACTGACGTATTTTGTGAATGGCGTGCCGGTTTCTCATTTTGCTGGCGATTTTTCTACGCCCATGAATGTCATTCTCAATTTAGCAGTTGCGCGCGACGGCTACCCGTTCAACCCCGGGCCAGACGCCAACACCCAATTCCCTGCCGATTACCAAGTTGACTACGTCAGGGTTTGGAAATTGGAACCCAGCGCGGCCAAACAAATGCAGGAGTTTGCTCAAATAGACCTCGAAGAAAATGGTTGGATTCCAGTCAAAAAAGCAGTGCTTAAAAATAAAATAGGGCTCATCTTTCCTAAAAAAGACCTGCAAAAAGAACAAGGATTCGTAAGTCTCGTTCCTACTTCCAATGACACTTATTTTGTTCAGGTCAATGGATCAGGTGCGGTAGAAGTGAGTGCCTGGGTAAAGGGAATCGAACAAACAAAATTTGTAACGGAAATTGCTTATACTCGGGGTGAAACTATACTCGGAAAAGATATTTCTATTCAATTAAAAGACGCGCCAAGAAACATCGAATTGCGCATCACTTACAACGGAAAAACGGCTTCTTACTTTCCTTTTAATTAGGCGACGTTTTTTCTTTTTCCTTGAAACGATACCCGGCAACAAACTTAAGGGCAAAATAGATTTGACGGTATTTGAAGTCATCGAAACGGATACTCTTGTTGTCAAAATCACTCACCAAAAAGAAGAATTTTTCATCTGAAGAATACCCGCCCATTAACCTCACGTCGTAACGCGGCGCAAGTCCCATTCGGATTTTAGAAAAATCTGCTGTTTCGTATTCCTTGAATTGAACCACCGGACCAACACCAGCCCAACCACCAATTTGCCAATTCTTTTTGCGGTTGACATAAGCAATGCCTGGTGTTGCACCAAAGTCAAATGCTTTGAGATGCTGAACGTTAGTAAATGGATCACTAGCGTTTTGAAACACACTTGGGATGAGGCTACCCGATGGATTGCCCGATCCAAAATAGTTGATGGTGCCTTTGAGATACCACGTTACAATTTGTTGGGTATAATGGGCTCTTTTTCCGAGCAGGCCATTCATCTGAAAATCTGCATTTCCAAAATACCACGCATTTGCCATTACATTGAGCGCATAGGCATCGGGCAAAATAACTTTAGGATTTTTAAGCGCATAACCGAAGGTAGACTTGAACTCAAAGTCGTACCAAACCCTTTTGAAGGTAAGGTCGTAGGAGAAATTATACTGAGTGGTTTTGCCAAACTTATTGTTTGGGCGCAAATTGCCAACCACAGGGAAGCCCATCCGTAAATGAAACCATTTGTAAGCAAAACCCAAGCCCAAAAAAGGGCTGAAATTGTTTTTAAAAGCCAGTGTGTTTTGCTGCGTACTGAACGGATAATCAATCCGAAAAGGATTGACGTTGTAGCCTAAATCTGCATACATCACAGGCCTGTGACGGAAACTCTCCAAAGCCGACTGCTGGGCCAAGGAAAATGTACTCCATAAAAAGAGACAACAACTAATGTGTAATACCTTGCTCAAGCCCAATGATAAAAGCCAATACTTTTGCGCGCTCCAAGCGCTCTACACTGCGGCCTGAACCACCGCCATGACCTGCATCCATGTTGCACTCAAAAACAAGTGCTTCTTTGTTGGTGCGCAGCGTTCTGAGTTTGGCTACGTATTTGGCGGGTTCCCAATATTGTACTTGAGAATCGTGGTAACCCGACGTCACGTACATGGCGTGGTAATCCATCGCATGCAAGTTGTCGTAAGGAGCGTATTTCAATAAATAATAGTAGTAATGTGGGTCGTTCGGATTGCCCCATTCTTCGTATTCACCTGTGGTGAGCGGAATGCTTTCATCTAGCATGGTGGTAACTACATCGACAAACGGAACCTCAGAGACAATTCCTTTGAACAAGTAGGGCGCCATATTGGCAATTGCACCCATTAAAAGCCCACCTGCGCTGCCGCCATTTGCATAAATATGGGCTGGGTCGCAGTAACCCATATGACCCAAAAATTCTGCAGCGTTGATGAAGTCGGTAAAAGTGTTGGTTTTCTTGTCAAACTTTCCGTTCTGATACCAGTCTTCACCAAGATATTTACAGCCACGGATGTGGGCGGTGGCAAACACAAAACCACGGTCAAGTAAGGAAAGGCGCGTCGGGCTAAAAATATCTGGAATGGTGTAGCCGTAAGACCCATAACCGTAAAGCAACAATGGTGCTTTGGATAAAACCGTTCCTTTCTTATAAACAATACTGACAGGAATTTGAGTGCCGTCGTTGGCAGTGGCCCAAACGCGTTCTGAAACATAGTTGTCAGGCGTAAAATTTGGATCTTTTAGTTTTTTCTCAAAGAAGATGTCGCGCTGTTTGGTTTTCAAATCGTAGGTATAAACCCTAGAAGGCGTGGTCATTGAATTGAAAACGTAGTACAGTTTTGAGGCATTGTAGTCGTCATTGACGCCAAGACCTAAATAATAGGTTTCGCCGTCGACCTCAATATATGCTTCTTTGCCATCTTCGACGCCTTTTAACTTCAACTTCAGCAAACCATTATTGCGCTCTTCGATCAATAAGAAATCTTTGAAAACACTTAAGCCTTCGAGCAGCACTTTTGCATCGTGCGCGACAATTTCTTGGCAAGCTAAAATATTGGAAGGAAGCGATTTAGTAAAAAGAATCCGGTTGTTGATGGCGTTGTCGTTGCTCAAAATATAAAAGCCATTTTGGTGGTGCTCAACCTCGTAAATATGACCAGCTTTCCTTGGGAGAAAAACTTGGGGCAGCGCTTTGGCTTGATTTGCATCTAGCAGCAAGACCTCAGAAGTTGTGGAGCTATAGCTATAAATTTGAATGTATTTACCGGTCAAAGTTTTACCGATACCCACGCTGAATTTGTCGTCTTTTTCTTCATAAATGAGCTCATCTGAACTTTGTGGCGTGCCGAGGGTATGGCGGTAGATGAGGTATTCACGAAGGGTTTCGGGATCTTTCTTAGAGTAGTAAACCGTTTTGTTGTCGTTGGCCCAAACCAAGCCACCACTTGTTTCGGTGAGCACATCTTTGAGGTACTTGCCGTTTGTTCGAAAGCGAATTTCGTATTTGCGGCGGCCCTTGAAATCTTCGCAAACTGCTAAGAGCTCATTATTTGGAGATGGTGACCAACTCGCTAGTTCATAAAAAGATTTGCCTTTGGCACGTTCGTTTTCATCAAAAAACAATACCGCTTTTCCGTCCAACGTGTAGCGATAAATTTGTTGGTAGTCTAGGCCTTCTACGTTTCGCGTTTGGTACTGATACCCGTTTAAAATGAAGGGTGCACTCGTTTCGTTGGGGTCAATGCGCTGTTCAAATTCGTTGAGTAAGGTATTGACAAGCGGGTCTAAAGCCTTGAAGTATGCTGCTGCATAAGCGTTTTCTGCGTTCAGGTAATCCAGTACGGGTTGGGAGTCGCGCTCGCGCATCCAGTAGTATGGGTCTTGGCGCTGGTGACCGTGTTTTTCTAAAATTTGGTCTTTGCGCGGGGCAACTGGTTCTTGGGCAGTGAGTTGTTGGTGCATAAGCAGGATTAGACAGGTAATAACGTGGAGCTTTGTCATGGCGTGATTTCTCGCAAAATTAGCGATATTCTCTCTTGAAAAGGTTAACTTTGAAATGTGAAGAAACTTTATAAATTCCTACTCAATAAGCTACCTCGGCCGCTACTCATTCGGCTCAGCTATATCTTTCGCATTTTTGCTCCAGCACTTTACCGCGGAAACGCAGTGAGCTGCCCTGTTTGCGAAAAATCTTTTTCCAAATTTCTCTCTTACGGCTCAGATGTTGCCCACCGCGACAACGTCCTTTGCCCCTATGACCTCACCTTAGAGCGCCACCGCCTCATGTGGCTTTACCTCAAAAACCACAGCAACTTTTTTACCCAAGCAAACCTA
Organism: uncultured Flavobacteriia bacterium; assembly: GCA_937975705.1. Taxonomy (GTDB): domain Bacteria; phylum Bacteroidota; class Bacteroidia; order Flavobacteriales_D; family Crocinitomicaceae; genus UBA952. The sequence continues at coordinate 84,196 of CALJTX010000038.1, forward strand.
TCTGTGCTGCACATGGCGCCTGAACAGTGCTTCATCGATCGCTTCAAGGCGCAGAAAAACCTCAATTACCTCACCGCAGACCTCGTGTCGCCGATTGCCGATCTGCATTTTGACCTCCACCAAATCCCACTCGAAAACGACCGTTTTGATGTTGTCTTTTGTAACCACGTCATGGAACACGTTCAAGACCCCATTCAATGTATGTCCGAACTTTTCAGGGTTTTAAAGCCCGGTGGTTGGGCCATCATGCAAGTGCCCCAAGATTTCTCCCGAGACACCACCTATGAAGACCCTTCAATTGTCACAGAAGCAGACCGCGAACTGCATTATTGGCAAAAAGACCACGTGCGCTTATTCGGAAAAGACTACCCACGTTACCTCGAAAAGGTGGGCTTTGAAACCAACATTTTTGATTTTCACTCCCATTATTCAGTAGCAGAAATCGAACGCTTTCGCCTCATGAAAAATGAGGTCTTGTACATCTTCAAAAAACCAGGAGCATGAGAATACTCATTTTGACCTTCGGCTTAATAACAACTATACTTAGTTGGTCTCAAAAAAATATTTTCTTGAACATAGAACCTGTGTTTGGCAACCAAGCCTTCGCCCTCAACCAAAATTTCATAGGGAATGATGGCGTTGCTGTTGCAATCGAACACTTCAACTACTACTTATCCGATGTCAAACTTTTTCACGACAACGGACAACAAACCAACCTCCCCACAGACATTTGGCTCCTTACACCAGGACAACACAGCCTTTACCTCGGTAATCTAAATATCAACCAAATCGATTCGATCAACTTTACTGTAGGCGTTCCCAAGCGCTACAATACACAAGCGGGTGCTTTGGCACAAGATATTTCTACTTACCCCGAAACGCACGCACTCAGCTTCCAGAGCCCCTCTATGTACTGGGGTTGGTCTTTTGGCTATATGCACATGATTGTCGGCGGAAAAGCAGACAGCAACAACGATGGCGTGCCCAATTCCTACTTTGAAATGCACAATCTCGGCAACAACAACCAACAAAGTGTCACGCTGCCAACTATTCAGACCAATACCGGCAACCAAATTGACCTCAACTACACTTGCCATCTCGATCGCTGGCTCAACCAAATGCCGCTTTCAACAGTTGGCATACTCCACGACCAAACTGGGCTCAATCAGAGCATCATGCAAAATGTAAACACCCAAGACGTATTCACACTAGCTGCTGCAGCCGAGCTCCAAGAGGCCGCAACCATGTTGGTTACTTGGAAGCAATCTGCAAGTGAAATTACAATTCAAGGCATTCAAAATCAATTAATTGCAAACTACAAAGTGTTTTCCAATACAGGTCAAAAAGTGATCGATATGCAGGTAAATGCGCTCAGCTCTTCCCTACTCCTTGATCAACTTCACAGTGGAATGTATCTCATTAACGTGGAATTGAACAACGGCCAGAGCCAAGCCTTTCGCTTTGTCAAACCCTAACTGATGCTGCGCTTTATATCCATAGCGCTTCTTTTGCTCGGCGGTTTTTTAACCCTCCGTTGTGGCCAAACCCAAGACCTCAATGCAAGTGTTTTGGTCCCAGCTCCTTCAGACAATCCTCAAAATGCCGAGAAAATCGCTCTCGGGCGCAAGCTCTTTTTTGACACCCGCCTTTCCATAGACGGAACTGTTTCTTGTGCCACTTGCCACGACCCCAGAAAAGCCTTCACCGACAACCTCGTCAAAAGCAAAGGCATCAACGGGCAGCTCAGTGAACGCAATGCGCCGAGCATTCTCAATGCCGCTTTTCTGAAAACGGCCATGTTCGATGCGCATTTGCAAACACTCGAACTTCAGGTGCTAGTCCCGATTCAGGAGCCTGTAGAAATGGGGCACAACATGAAAAACCTCATCAAGCAACTGCGCCAAATTCCCGAATACCAAGCGGCAGCACAAGCCATTTTTGGTCGAGACTTTGACGCCTGGGTGCTCACCCGCAGCATATCCGCCTTCGAAAGAAGTTTATTATCGATGAACGCCCCATTTGATCAATACATGGCTGGCAATAAAAAGGCTATGAGCAAAGATCAACTTGCAGGTTGGCGCATTTTCTCAGAAAAACTCTATTGTACACAGTGTCATCCGGCGCCTTATTTTACAACTTATGCCGCTGCGAACAACGGCTTGTATGCAACATACGACGGTAAAAATGACCAAGGTCGTTTTCGCATTCACCACGATTCTTCAGACATCGGCAAATTCAAAATTCCATCCTTAAGAAACCTGCCGCTCACCTATCCCTACATGCACGACGGCAGCGAAAATTCGATTGCCGATGTCATTGCACACTACCAACAAGGTGGGGCCAAACACCGCTTACAAGATCCGCGGATTAGCGCATTTGAGCTCACGGCAAAAGAAAAACAACAACTCCTCGATTTTTTTAGTGCTTTAGTCGATACTTCTTACCTGCGCAGAAACAGCTTTTAAGCGAGATTGCTTACCTTTGTTGCTTCAAAATCAAAGGCTATGTATCGCTCACACACTTGCGGAGAATTAAGAATTGAACACATCGGAACAAAAGTAACGCTCGCTGGCTGGATGCAGCGCTCCAGAGACCTCGGCGGCATGACCTTCATCGACCTCCGCGATCGTTACGGCCTCACCCAATTGGCCTTCAATATGGAAGTCAATGCCGCACTTTGCGAACAAGCCCGCAAATTGGGTCGCGAGTTCGTGATCCAAGTCGAAGGAGAAGTCATTGAACGCAGCAGCAAAAACAAAAATATCCCAACTGGTGAAATCGAAATCAACGTCACCAACCTCACTATTCTCAACGCAGCTAAGTTACCACCCTTCACCATCGAAGACGATACCGACGGTGGCGACGAACTGCGCATGCAATACCGCTACCTAGACTTGCGCCGCAACCCGGTTTTGGAAAAACTGCGCCTGCGCAACCGCGTGGCCTTAGAAACCCGCAAATACCTCGACTCTAAAGAATTCTTAGACGTCGAAACCCCAGTATTAATCAAGTCTACGCCAGAAGGCGCCCGCGACTTTGTAGTGCCTAGCCGCATGAACGAAGGGCAGTTTTATGCACTTCCGCAGTCGCCACAAACTTTCAAGCAATTGCTCATGGTGAGTGGTTTTGACCGCTACTACCAAATTGTCAAGTGTTTCCGCGACGAAGACCTCCGTGCAGACCGCCAACCAGAGTTTACCCAAATCGACTGCGAAATGGCGTTTGTGGAGCAAAACGACATCCTAGAAATGTTCGAGGGCCTCATCAAGCACCTTTTTGAAACCGTTCGCGGGGTCAAATTCGAAGGCGCTTTCCCGCGCATGACCTACGCAGAAGCCATGGAACGCTACGGCTCAGACAAACCAGACATCCGTTTTGGTATGGAGTTCGTAGACCTCACCGCGCTCGCGCAACAAAACGATTTCGTTGTTTTCAATAGTGCAGAGGCTGTTTTGGCCATCAACGCAGAAGGCTGCAGCGAATACACCCGCAAACAACTCGACGAACTCACCGAATGGGTGAAGCGCCCACAAATTGGCGCCAAAGGCTTGGTTTATATCAAGTGTAATACGGACGGAACATTTAAGTCGAGTGTAGATAAATTCTATTCAGAAGATGACCTGCGCTCCATGGCAGAACGTGCCAATGCAAAAGCGGGCGACCTCCTTTTACTTTTGTCTGGCGATCTTGCCAAAACACGCAAACAACTCAATGAATTGCGTTTGCACCTCGCTGCTCAACTAGGCTTGCGCGACCCTAACGTATTCAAACCACTTTGGGTTATGGACTTCCCATTACTTGAATGGGATGAAGAAAGCGGCCGCTACCACGCCATGCACCACCCTTTTACTTCGCCAAAACCCGAAGACATGCACCTCATTGATACCGAACCAGGAAAAGTACGTGCCAACGCCTATGACCTCGCCATGAACGGCGTAGAGCTCGGTGGAGGTTCTATCCGTATCCACGACCGCGCACTCCAATCCAGAATGTTCGACCTCCTTGGTTTCAGCAAAGAAGAAGCACAAGCACAATTTGGTTTCTTAATGTCTGCATTTGAATACGGAGCTCCTCCACACGGTGGTTTGGCCTTTGGCCTAGACCGCTTGGTGGCTACCATGGGTGGCTCGGAGTCTATCCGCGACTACATCGCCTTCCCTAAAAACAACTCAGGCCGCGACACCATGATCGATGCGCCATCGCCATTGAACGAAGCCCAACTCAAAGAATTAGGTCTTAAGCTCAACTAAGCTGCTTGTTAATTGTTGTAAAGATATGAACCCACAAATCGATCAACTTCAAGCTGCGCTCAGCGCACAACGCACCAAACTTTTGGCGCACCCGATGTATGCTCAAATCCATAGCAGCACCGATTTTCAGGTGTTCATGGAACAACACATCTTCGCCGTCTGGGACTTCATGAGCCTACTCAAAGCCCTACAGCGCAACCTCACTTGCGTAGAAGTGCCTTGGTCTCCAAAAGGTTCGCCGGTTACACGCCGTTTCATCAATGAAATTGTGTTGGGTGAAGAATCTGACCTAGACAAAGACGGCAAAGTACTGAGCCATTTTGAGATGTATTTGGAGGCCATGCAGCAAATTGGCGCCAATACGCTCCCAATTCACCAACTCACCGAGTGGCTTTCTTACGGCAAAACACTCGATGAAGCACTTTACCAGCTCGATATCCGCGAAGAAACACGCGCATTTGTGCGTTTTACTTTTGAAATAATCAATAGTGGCCAGATCCACAAAATTGCCGCCTTATTTACGTTTGGACGCGAAGACCTCATCCCCGATATGTTCATTGAAATTTTGCGCGAAATGCAAAGCAAAGGCCAAACGAACATCGATAAACTCCTCTATTATTTGGAGCGCCATATCGAAGTAGACGGCGGTGATCATGGTCCTATTTCGTTGCAAATGATGGAAGAAATTTGTGGTACTGACGTTCTCAAGTGGCAAGAAGCCACAGCAGTTTCTATTCTTGCTTTAGAAAAACGCTATGCATTATGGGATGGCGTTCAAGCCAAACTCAGCTCCAAGTAGTACCCTCTTTACCGTCTTTGACCACAATTCCGGCCTTGGCCAAACCATCTCGGATTTGATCTGAGGTCGTCCAGTCTTTGTTGGTTCGGGCTTGGCCGCGCAAGTCGAGCACGAGTTCCATGACGGGTACCAAGCGACTTTCTGCGCCAGCAGCTTCTTTTTGTAGACCCAAAACATCAAAGACAAAAACAGCGATTTTCTCTTTCAAAAGCGCGAGGTCTGGTGCAGAGATTTGCTCTTTGCCGTCGTTGACCAAGTTGATGAGGCGCGTGGCTTCAAATAAATTGGCCACAAGAATAGGCGCGTTGAAGTCGTCGTTCATGGCTTTGTAAAAAGACTGAACCAAGGCAGGAACATCAAAAGAAGATGTTTCTTTGGCCTCTAGGCGCTCTAGCGTAGCAACGGCGTCTGTGAGTTTTGACAAGCCTTTTTCTGCTGCATTTAGGGCATCTTGGGTGAAGTCGAGGTTGCTGCGGTAGTGGGCTTGCATCATGAAAAAGCGCACAACATTGGCCGAGTAAGATTTTTCAAATAAGCCGGTGCTCCCCTCTAAGATTTGCTTGGGTAAAAAGTAATTTCCAAAAGATTTAGACATCTTTTGGCCATTGACATTGAGCATATTGGCGTGCATCCAGTAGCGCGCTGGGTTGCAACCAAAAGAGCCACAACTTTGCGCAATTTCGTCTTCGTGGTGCGGAAATTTGAGGTCCATGCCGCCGCCGTGTATATCGAACTGCTTGCCGAGGTATTTGGTGCTCATTGCCGTGCACTCGATGTGCCAGCCTGGGTTGCCGTTGCCCCAAGGTGAGCGCCAAATTTGCATGTCGTCGGGGTTGGCTTTTTTCCAGAGTGCAAAATCGGCAAAGAAACGCTTTTCGTCTTGGGCATTGAGCGTGCGGGTTTCGTTTTCAAGCTCGTCTACCTTACGGCCGCTTAAAATGCCGTAGTTGTAGTCTTGCATGTATCTGCGCGTATCAAAATAAACAGAACCATTTACCTCATAGGCATAGCCGTTGGCAATGATTTGTTCAATGATTTCAATTTGTTCTTGGATATGTTGTGTCGCTGTAGGCTCAATGCTTGGTGGCAACATATTGTAAATGCGCTGCAGTTCTTGAAATTTGACAGCGTATTTGTAGACAATTTCTAATGATTGTAGCTGTTCTGCTTTGGCAGCTGCGCCAATGCTGTCTACTTCTTGGCCGGCAGAATTAGTGATGTGGCCGGCATCTGTGATATTGCGGACATACTTGACCTCAAAACCTAAATGTAAAAGGTAACGGTATATAAGATCAAAATTGATGAAAGTGCGCATATTGCCCATATGTGGTTCGCTATATAGCGTAGGACCACATACATACATTCCCACCTTGCCTTCTACGAGCGGAATAAAAGGTTCTTTTTCGCCTTTTAGCGTATTGTAGATAACGAGTTGATCTTGCTGAGCTTTCATTTTGTGCGGTTATTCTGACAAATTTAGCCAATTTTACGGCATCATTTTTGTTAAGTTTGTGGCATGAACGCAATTTACAGTTTCTTTAGTGTCCTGCTGATTTCTCTTAGCTTAAGTGGTGATATTCCATATGCAACAATTCAGAGAGGGATGGAAACCAATGATGCACATTTAATTGTGGGTCTTGGCAAAGACAAAATTGTGCTGCAAGTGCCTGGTTCTGACGGCGCTTATCCGCTTTCGCAAGCCGAGATGATCCTGACGAGCTTCTTTCAAAAAAATCCTAAAGGCACTTTTGTTTTCAGGTATAAAAATACCAAATCAGTCGAAGGAAACGGCACCGTAATTGGCTCGTACGTCTCTAAAGGCAATAGCTACCGCAGCACTTTTCAGTTCCGCAGTGGCAAGTACGAAACCAAGCTCGAAAGCATGAGTATCGTAAAGGAATAAACTTAAGCTTGCTGCCCTCTGTTTTCTTTGAGGGTATTGAAGAAGATGATACCGTAACCTACCGCAAGCATTACATGAAAAGGAACCATTCCTAAGTCACCGTAAATTGCTCTGTTAACGGCTGTAAATCCGAAAACAACCATAAACGTACCTTCCAAAATATTGATAATCGACAGGCTCTTTTTGTCGTATTTGTTGCCCTTGAATTCATCTTTCTTGGCGACATTGAATTTAGGCGTGCGTACAAAAGAGCTCTTGATACCAAGATAGCCTTCAATAACAGCAACGGCATTACTGAGGCCTAGCGCCATAGAAACAGTTAAAAACTGAACAAAACGACCAATAAAACGGAAGAGGTCTCCGAAGAAGTTGCCGCGCTTATCGCGGAAAGAGTTCCAGTAATAAAATGCCAAGAAGATGGTACTCGAGAAGAAATACATCCCGTACTTGATGTAGATATTGAGATCAGAGAAAGAATCTTTGATGTGCAATACCGCCAAACTGAGTAAAGAAAGGATCAAGATGAATACAAATACTGAAGAATTGAAAAGATGCGCCAAACCGTGAATGCGGTCTCCAATTTTGAGTCCTTTTGTAGTTGCCAAGCGCTTCCACATCTTGATGAATACTTCTGCGCCGCCTTTCATCCAGCGGTGTTGTTGGCTTTTGAGCGCAGACATCGTGATCGGCAATTCTGCCGGCGACTCTACTTCTTCTAAGTACACAAAGCGCCAGCCTTTCATTTGGGCGCGGTAGCTGAGGTCGAGGTCTTCGGTGATGGTGTCGTGTTCCCAACCGCCTGCGTCGTCGATGGTGGCGCGGCGCCAAACGCCTGCTGTTCCGTTGAAATTGATGTAGTGCCCACTTGCATTGCGACCACCTTGCTCAATGGCGAAGTGTCCGTTCAAACCAAAAGCTTGCAATTCGGTAAGCAAGGAATAATCTTTGTTGAGGTGACCCCAACGCGTTTGTACTACGCCCACATTTTCGGTAAAATAGGGAATGGTGCGCAATAAGAAATCTTTGCTCGGTACAAAATCGGCGTCGAAAATAGCAATGAATTCGCCCTCAACTTTGTCCATCGCACAATCCAAAGCACCTGCTTTGTAACCCGTACGGTCTGTACGATGCACATGCTGAATATTGATGCCACGCGCAGCAACTTCTGCACATTTGTTGGCAATGATGTCTTTGGTTTCGTCGGTGGAGTCGTCTAGGACTTGGATTTGGAATTTGTCTCGAGGGTAGTCTATTTCAGCGCAAGTTTCGATGATGCGCTCTGCCACGTACATTTCGTTGAACATTGGCAATTGCACTGTAACTTTTGGTGCATTTGCTAGATCAAATGGTGGGGTAACGCGACTTTGTTGTTTTTTCTTGTTCTTGACATAGGCAATTGCCAAACTCAATTGGATCACGCTGTAGAAGAAAATCAAGACCAAACACAAACCATAAATCACGAGAATGATGCGGGCCACCATATGTGACCAGTAATGTTCTTTACCTTGGTAGTCGCCCCAGTTGAACATCCAGGATACTTTGAGTTGGGCTGAAAAAGGCTGCGTTTGACTGAAGGTATAATGCACCAGGTGTTCTTTGGCATTGGTTTCAAATACTTTCAAGACCGCTGCGCGGTAATCTTTGTCAATGAGCTTAATGGTAGACTTTCCGATAGGTACATTGCGGAAGGTGAATTTTCCGTTTTCGTCGGTTTCTGCAGTATATACTTTTCCAGTAACCGCAGATTTGAGTTGTACCTCAACGTCCTCAACTTCAGACTTGGTCTTGAAATCTACAAGAAAACCTTCGATTTTTTTAGAAACGGGGATCGCGAGGTCTTTATGCGCACGGCCAGAGAAGGCAATAAATAGACCAAAAAAGAGGAGTAATAAAGAATTCTTCATTCGAGAAAACGCAATAGGTTTGAAAATAAAAAGCAAATATAGATTTATTCTTTCATTAAGGTCATTTCATCGACCAAGTGTTTGGCTCCAGAGTAAATATCCATGACCCAAAGTACGTAACGGATGTCCACCACAATGTTGCGGCAACGGTTCGGATCAAACAAATAATCGCTCATGGTGCTTTCCCAGCTGCGGTCAAAATTGAGACCCATGAGGTAGCCATTTTCATCGAGCACAGGCGAGCCAGAGTTGCCGCCAGTGGTGTGGTTAGAGCCCGTAAAACAAACCCATAATTCGTCGCCTTGCGCATACGGGCCGTAGTTTTTGGCGGCGTGTAAGTCGAGCATGCGCGGCAAGAGTTCGAAGTCAGGGTTGCCCGTATTGTATTTAGCAACGATCCCATCTAAAGTGGTGTGTTCGGTGTAGCGCATGCCATCGGTTGGTGCCGAACCTTCGAGCTGCCCGTAGGTAATGCGCAATGTAGAATTGGCATCGGGCCAATGCTTGTCTGTAGGAAACATCACGTATTTGCCTTCGACATAAACCTGCATCCACTTATTGACCTCTGCTTGGAAAGTCTTGTAGGCCGGCACTATTTCATTTCTAAAAGGTGTGAAATAGGTGTTGAAATGCACAAAACCTGCGTCTTTTTGCAGTTTTTTGATTGATTTTGCACTAAAACTGCTCAAAAACGCTTTGAAACGAGCCGCATCAGTAAAGATTGATTTGCCATATATGAGTTCGGTCAATTGCTCAACCGTGGTTCCTTTCAACTCTTGTTGAGAATAAGTGAAGTATAATTTGGTTAAGTCCAAGAAAATTTGACGATCCACTGCCATATCATAATTCTTGAAAAACCCATCTGCGGTAGTTTGCAATTTGTCGAGCACTCCCTTTAATTCGTTGTTTGCCGTGTATTTTGCATAGTTCGTAAGTACATCCTCTAAACTGCGGACCAATTTAAAATACTCTGGGCCCACAGAAAAATATTCCACACCCATTGCATAATTGTATTCCGTTTTGGTGCCTTCGGCCATGAGGCCATTTAACGTCGCTAATGCCGACGCATATTTGGCCCATTCAGGTTTGCTACTTGCCATTGCTTTGTATTTGGCTTCGTAGTCAACTTTAAGTTGCACCGCCCCTAAATTCTCTAAGCCCTCTACCTGCCCAATCCATTTTTTCCAGGCATTGGCAATACTCGCTTGTTTAGCCGAATACTGAATACGCGTAAGATCAGACGCTTTCATGCCGGCGTCGATAGCCGCCAAAGAATGGTTGCGCATTTCAATGCGTGCGGGGCGTTCCTTTTCAATAATGAATTTGAGGTATTCGGACACAACGTGTTGCTCGGTAAGGCCAGGAAAACCGTAGACCATAGTGAAGTCGCCTTCTTGACGGTTTTGAAAAGAAATCGGAAGGTAATGTAGCGGCTTATAAGGTTGGTTGTCGTTAGAAAACGCAGCCGGCTTGTTGTCTTTACCAGCGTAAATACGGAAAACCGAGAAGTCGCCGGTGTGGCGTGGCCAAACCCAGTTGTCGGTGTCGCCACCAAATTTGCCAATGGAGTTGGGCGGAGTACCCACAAAACGCACGTCTGTAAATGTTTCCTTGACCATGAGGTAATAATCGTTGCCATAATTAAAAGGCTTGATCTCTGCCTCAAAGTGTGTACCTGCAATGGCGGCAGCCACTAATTTCTTGATGTTGGCCGCAATGACCGCTTGGTCAGCTTTAGAACTCGCACCTGCCAAAACAGCAGCCGTAACGTCCTCGATGCGTACAATTCTGGTAGCGGTAAGGCCCGGGTTGGGCAACTCTTCTGCCAAATTTTTGGCCCAAAAACCATTTTTCAAGTAGTCGTGCTCCAAAGAACTATGCGCTTGTATTTGGCCATAGCCGCAGTGGTGATTGGTGAGCAACAATCCTTTGTCTGAGACCAACTCTGCCGTACAACCGCCACCAAATTGGAAAATAGCATCTTTGATACTGGTATTGTTGACGCTATAGATATCGGCCGCACTGAGCTTCATGCCCTTGGCTTTCATGTCGTTTTCAAACGCCGCAATCAAAGACGGAATGAGCATGCCTTCCTCTGCCAACACTGGCTTAAGGCCCAAAATAGCTACACAAAATAAGACGAGTAAACGCAGTTTCATAGGGTTGTCAATTTGAACACGAAGGTAGGGAAATTATGGCTTTGCAAATTAATGTCTATAAAGCCACATTATAATGTGATTTCATATAAATATAAGTAGCACGCACCCTTAAAAACGCTTAATATCACATTATAATAGGTTTTTTATATTTATTTCAAGAGGATTGCCTATATTTGTATTCTAAATCATAATATAATGTTAGTTGAAGAGCTTGGATTAACAATTAAAGCGAGACGCAAAGAGCTAGGTATTACCCAGCCGCATCTTTCTGAATTAGCCCAAATCAGTATAAATACGCTATACAAAATAGAAAAAGGGCAAGCAAATCCGTCTTTGGAGGTTTTGAATAAAATTGGTGAAATATTAGGGATGGAGTTAACGTTTCAAGTCAAACAAAATCATTTTTAACCCATGCGCACACTTGAAATTTATCGCAACGGTGTTTTAGCCGGTCAACTCATAGAGGAAAATACTGACCAATACTCTTTTCAATATGACCTGAGCTACCTCATGAACGAAAAGTACCCAGCAATCAGCCTCACCCTACCTAAAAAAGAAGAAAAATTCAGGAGTAACTTATTATTTCCATTCTTTTTTAATATGCTCAGCGAAGGCGTAAACCGCAAACTGCAAAGTCTATACTTAAGAATTGACGAAAACGATCACTTTGGCCTCCTTGCAGCCACCGCACAAACAGATACTATTGGTGCAATCACCGTCAAACCAATATAGCGATGCCAACAAATCAGCCAATTCAATGTTGTCCAGGAACCCTTGCCGATGGCTACAATACGTTTAGTCCGACCTGCCTGCGCCGCATGTTTGCAGGTAAAAAAGTGGACCACCTATTGCCCTATGAACAACCTCAGCTCAGCGAGGATGTTCAAGCGCTCTTTCTTGATAACCGCAAACGGATCTCCATATCTGGAGTTCAAGAAAAATTGAGCCTCATTTTAGACAAGAATAAATTGCGTCTGACCAGAGAAAATGAACAGGGTCAGTACATTCTTAAACCCATTCCAAGAGACTTAAAAAAAATTGATCAGGTGCCCGCCAATGAGCATTTAACCATGCAAATAGCGCGGCAAGTTTATGGCATTCAGACAGCTGAAAATGCGCTTGTATTTTTCAAGAATGGCAGCCCTGCTTACCTCACCAAACGTTTCGATTTGAATGAAACCGGCACCAAATGGGGCATTGAAGACTTTGCCTCGCTCGCCGGAAAAACTACAGAAAATGCAGGGCCAAACTTTAAGTATGATTATAGTTATGAAGAAGTAGGCCTATTGATACAAAAATATGTGCCTGCATGGCGGGTAGAAATCGAGAAATACTTCACAATTGTATTGTTCAACTTTCTTTTTTCAAATGGTGATGCACACCTCAAAAACTTTTCCTTACTTGAAACGACTCAAGGAGACTACCTTTTGAGCCCGGCCTATGATTTATTAAACACCAAACTGCACGTAGACGACTCAGACTTTGCCTTAGACAAAGGGCTCTTCAAAGACGATTTCAAAAGCGAACAATATAAAATTCGCAACCATCCTCACCTACTCGATTTCATCGAATTCGGCAAGCGCATTGGCGTTCGCGAAGACCGCATAGAAAAATTAATAGCCCCTTTGCTCCAAACACCACCACTATTGCAACAACTCATTTCTAACTCATTTCTCAACACCGCAAACAAGCGCGGTTATCTAATGATGTATCAAGCAAAAAGAAATTTTTTGGTGAAATGACCTAACTACCTCACCTGAAACCAAAACGAGCCGCCGTGTCTTTCGACTCCGTTGAGCTGCTCTTGGCTGAAAATGGGGTCGAGTTGTTGGCTAAGTTCAGGGTCTTCAGAAATGAAGTAATTGGCCATCAAAAGCTTGTATTTCGACGGATTCGCCAATAAGAAAATCGCCAAACCGTATTGCTCAGAATAAAAGCGATCGCACATAAATTGCGGGTAGTCGTAGGGCAGGTAAATGTCGTGGATGTGCACGATAACGCCACTAGGAAGCAGTGGCAATACTTCTAAGAAGAAAACCGTTGAATCAGAATTGGGCAACATCCGATGCGAATTGTCTATGAACAACACATCATTTGGTTTCATGCTGAAAACCAAACTAAAATCGGTGTCCTCAAATGGTTTTCTGATGACCTGATTTGCCAATTGATCTATCTCGGCCCTGGGTTGCGGATCAATAGAAATAATTTGGGTGGCCAAACCATTGTTTTGTATGGCGCTATAAGCCACTTTTGTCGAATTACCCGACCCGACCTCAATATATTGCGCCGGTTTGAAGTGCGAAATAATGGCATACATGGCCACAATGTCCAAGCCCGGAAGAAACCCATTGATATAATAAGGCGTAATTTGATCAGACGGCAACTGGTGCTTGGGAATTGTCGCAAAATAGTCCCGATGGCTCAAAGCCACATCGATAATTTCTTTAAAATGTGAACGCTGAGAATTGATGTAATCGTAAAGCCCTTTGTGCGGCGGCTTCCCGTGGCCATATCGCGGCTTGAACTGCACTTTGTATTCCATATACAGCACCTGCCATTTAGGCGCCAAAAATCGGTAGAGTTTTTTAAGCATAATGGAATAAAGATACCAAATTATTGCTTTTTTAGTGTCACCCAACCGATGTATTCAGCCTCTACCCAATTTGGAAATGCCAACCCGCTTGAATTATACCATCTATTGGCATACACAGTTCCTTTACCAACAACCTGCCCATTGATGGTGTCAAAATGCACATTCTGAAAAACGACAGTATCTAAAGTCCAAAGCTGGCTATAAAAATCAACCGATCCATTTAAACTATTTTGATCATACGTCAGAGGGCTCAAATTCGTTTCTGTAAAATTTGGATGGCTAAATTGATTGATTGAATCTGGCCAGTTATGCCAACCAAATGCAGTAAATTCCGTACCACTTCCGTTCACACTCTCTAAACGCAGGGCATTATTATTATTGCGCCAGTAATGCCAATCACCTCTAGGATAAGTGGTGGTGTCCATGTTCACAGACAATTCAAAATCTACGCGGTAATCACCCGCGATTGCCAAATTCTTTGCCAAAGGCACCTTTCCTTTTCCCTTTTTTGTACAAGAGATAATGGCCAATGCAGAAAATAAAAGTGCTATTGAGAGATTTTTCATGGGATTGATTTTTAGGTGAATACAAACTTTGTTTCGAATCGAAAGTATGTATATAAAACCTCAAAACAAAAAAATGAATTCTAATATTTAAACTCAAGTTGTTTATTTAGAACATGTTCTAAAATATACCAAAAGGTTATACGTTACCTTTAGATTTCGAATTTGCCGAAACAAAATGAAAATATCTCTGCTATTCAGTATTCTATTCGCTACATTCATAGCTCATACCCAAACCCCTTCAACATACCCGTACTTCAATAGGATTCATATTGCATCAGATTCAACTCACCCATCGTTTTATCATTTCTATGCTGGAGGACAAAGGATTTCTGAGGACACAATTTTAATATTAGGACAACAATTTTTATTCGGTAATGAACAAATTTACCAACGCACATTTGAGTTTATAAATGTCAATTCTGGTGAGCTAATCGATAAGAAAATAGAACCAAATATTATTTCCATGGGTATTGAAAACCCTGGCTTTTCTTCCGAATTTGTTAATAGCTTCTTCTATGATTTAGGAACTCTATCCGGAGGAATCCGAACTTTGCGAAAATACTCAAATTTATACCAAGCCCCAATAAGCGAATATCTATTAGACGCTTACCCTTCAAACAGTAATCCAGACTGGTATAAGGGCTTCACTGTACAAAAAAATAACAATTTCCTTTGTTATGGAAGTACCCCTCAAGGGAAAACACTTGTCAGTATTTATGATACCTCTGGGATTTTTGTGAGCAGCACTGATCTTAGTCATCTTCTTCCGCAAATTCCTAATAATACTGGAAGTGTTGACTACGTAAAAGAGCTATACAACGAGACAATTTTAGTAAGTTTATTTCGACTAACGGGTAATAATACTTGGTCTGGACAGGTTCTATTATTAAACGAGGATCTTTCATGGAAAAAGCGCTTGTTTTACACAAATCAAAAGCATACAGCCTCTATTATTCAAGCGGCAGATAGTAGTTTGTATTGCTTTGGAAATATAGATACGTCCATTGTTTCAGGAAATCCTAACTTTATTTCCTATGTATCCAAGTTCGATCAAGACGGAAATCTAATTTGGAACAAGTATTACCCAGCATTGCAAATACTGCCTCAAGATCCAAATAGACCTTTAGGATCTGTTCTACTTAAAGCAACAGAATTCAAATCAGGAAATTTGCTTCTTATTGGCAATTATATTTTTAAAGGAACTGACGGCGATTATCAGCAAATTGATGGTGAGCAAAGTTTTCAAACCCGCTTGCTCTGTATCAATCCCGATGGTGACAAAATTTGGGAGCGATGTTTTCATGCATCAAGTGAAAATTCTTCTTTAGCATTGGGTTGTATTCAAATGCCAAATGAAGACGTTGTAATTTACGGAGGTATCATGGAAGATTTTGTCTTTTATCAAAAAGCCTTCGTATCAAAAGTCAACTGCATAGGTAGAATGACAGATTTGATGCACAATGTTCATGCTAATGAACAAGATGGATTGGTATCAATACAAATTGAGGCCGACTCATTTTATGAGACAACCATTGATTGGGGAGATGGTGCTACATCGACCAACTTCCAAACTGCTTATTCTGATTCGAGTGAGTTGTTTTTGGCGCAACATCTCTACGCACAGTCTCAGCCCTATCAAATTACGGTGAGCACGAGAGGTTGCAAAGACACCTTGGTTTATGAATTGGTTCAAGAGGCGCATGTGCCTGACAACAATGATGCTGAGGTAAGTATGTTTCCGAACCCAACTTTAGGTTTTTTCAAGATAAAAATCCCGACGAGTGAACAGCTGAATTTAGAGGTGACCGATGCATTTGGAAAATTAGTTTACCAATTTAAAGATGTTTCACTGTTCACTGGTTTTGATGTAGACCTTACTATGCAGCCTGTTGGGCAATACCATATCAGAATTACCGGCAAGGCGAGAAGTTGGGTTGGGAAAGTGGTGAAGATTTAGGTTTGTACAAATTAAAAGCGGCTCATTACCATGATTTTATATTATTATTTCTGTTCACTTTCTGGCATCATACCGGCCATTATTTCATTGAAATACTGGAAAAGGATGATGGATTCCAAATTTAATAAGTGGTACTTAAGCTTCATTCTGTATCGATTTCTGGAGCCTATAATAACAATAATACTAGAAGAATATCTTGGTTCTAGTTATCCAGCATTTCATTTAACCGTGGTGTTAGACGGGCTCTTTTACATAGCGCTTGCCAGATCGCTTTCCTCTATTCCAACCCGCTATTTACAATTGATGCAAGTAGGTATTGTTGGAATTGCTGCAATGGAAATTTGGATGACCCAAAGCCTTTTTATCAATAATTGGTATGCAACTGTTTTCACCTATTTAATCGTGATAATCATCTATTTTTCGTTATTTTTTAAATCGGAAGCACCGCTAATTTATAGTCAAAAAGTATTTGTAATTGCTGTTTTCTCTTACTATACAGCGCTGTATTGTTACTTTATATTTGAAAATATGATTCGAAGTAATTTGAATTTATTTGTGTACCTGCAGCCTATGGTATTGACGCTTACATTCATTTTCAATCTTACCATTACATATACCATCTTTAAACTGCTATATTCAAACAACCGCATCAATAAAACCCAACGGCATGCAACTCTATGTTAGAATTATATATTACCTGATGATAGCTTCAAGCGCTCTGCCGCTATTGGTGCTAGCATTTCAACCAAAAGCATTGTCGCATTTGAACAAAGTAGTTCGGATCAGCTTGATTTCCTATTTCACCTATGGAGTTTTTCATCATTTGGCCTGTATTTACACGTCATTACAGTTTCGCAATTCATCGCCAGTTGGCCATTTTTCAGTCCTTATTGAGTTTTATATTCTTTTATTTTATTTCAATAGTATTCGGCCGTTTAAACATTTCATCTCTATCGCAATTCTTGGCATCATGCCATTTATACTAGACCTCTTCTGGACTTCAGCACTTTTTAAGAATAGCATTGTTAGTTCGGCTTTGTACTATTCTTTACATATTTACTTTTCGTACAAAACCATTTACCAAATGGGTTTTCAGCGCATAGAAAATTTTTTTACTGTCACTTTTTTCCTGTATTTCATTAGTTGTTTGATATACGCGGTGTTTTACAATTTTATCATTTCAGACAAAACCGTTTGGCACATCGTATTTCCTTTCTTTGTACTTATCAATTTCATATTTTATTTAGCCCTGACCTGGGGTGTGCTTAATTTGAATCGGAAATTGATTCAAGTGCAGCAAATCTAAAATTAATCAAAACCCATGTTCTGGATAGATATAATTTATTACACAACAGTGGCAAGCAGTTTATTGCCGCTACTTGCTTTGGCTTTGGTTCCAAAGCCACTTGATCAATTGAAACGGAAGGTTCGGATTGGTTTGTTGGTCTATATTATCTATTGTGTATTGCACCATCTTACACAAATTTTATCCTGTCAACTCATTTCTGATGCTGAACCCGCTTCACACATTTCTATTTTTATCGAATTTTTTATTCTGCTTTATTTCTTTCACGCCATTCATCCGATAAAGCGTGTACAACTTTTCATGTTTTTAGGATGCCTGCCTTTTCTAATGGATCTCTTCTGGACCTCATCATTTACTCAAAATTCTGTCTTTAGCGCTATTGTTTATTTCTCTGCCAATGCCGTGCTATCTTTTGAGTTGATTATGAAGTTAAAACCAGAGGGGAAAGAAACCTTTTTTGTAAAAACACTCTTTATTTATTTTGTCGTTTGTACCATATATGCCTTCGGTTCAAATTTGTCCTTGACCATTTCTGAAGTTTTTGAACTCGTATTTCCACTTTTTGCATTGGTTAATTTTGCCTTTAGTATTGCCTTGACTTGGGGAGTGCTACAGGCGAGCAGCCATGCAAAGTATGCTTTGACGATTCCTAATTTTAGTGCTAGCCCCAAGAAAAGATGAGAAATCCGGTAGAATTAGCCATACTGATCAATTTGTGCATGATTTTTTCCCTTGTTATGGGCTTCGGCATGATCTTTCTTGCCGACAAAAACCGTCAAATTAAAGCACTTGGAGAACAACTTCTTGAAGAAGAAATTGAACGTCAAGAAAACGATAAGCTCGCTTTAACGGTTACAACCCAAGAGGCAGAACGCAGTAAAATTGCACGCAAACTCCACGATGAACTTGGAGCATTGTTGTCGATGGCGCAAAAAAACTTGCAGCTACTCCATAAAGATACTGCCCTAACTTCTCATCAGGCCTTAACGCTAGGCAATGCCTCTTCTTTGATCCAACAAAGTATTACGGAGCTAAGGCAAATCAGCAGAGACCTCATGCCTTTTTATTTGCAGAAATTTGGACTTGAAAAAGGTCTTGAAAGGATGGGTCAACAAAAAACAAATATTTTATCTGAAGGATTCTATTTTGAATCCAAGCTTCCGCAAAAACTTGAAATCGATGAAGAGGTCATGACTCATTTCTTCTATATAGCTAGCGAATTAATGACCAACCTCATGAAGCATAGTCAACCAAAAAATGTAGGGATGTATTTAGACTTCAAGGTACCGCAAATTCAATTGACCATTCGTCATGATGGCCATGCCTTAACAAATAGTGATTTCGCTCAATTGCAAAACAAAGGTGGCGGGCTCGGTTTAGAAAACATCAATTTTCGCTGCAAGCAAATTTCAGCTAAACTATCTTTCAAACGCCTTATAAATCAGGGCGAGATCCAACTGAGTACCAACCTTCAACTGCCCTAAATGACTCCTTCAACGCCTATACGCCTTGCATTAGTAGATGACCATGCGATAGTCCGTCAAGGTTTGGCGAGCATGCTAATGGCATACCCGCAAATCAAATTGGAAATTATTGCAGCTAATGGACAAGAATTCCTCGACCAATTGCAAAACACAACAGTGGATATTGTTTTATTGGATATCGAAATGCCAGTTTTAAATGGTATTCAGACGCTACAACAACTGAGCAACGAGCATCCCGAAGTAAAAGCTATTATGCTCTCTATGCACAACGATCCAGAGATTGCGATTGATTGCTTAAAAACAGGCGCTGCCTCGTATTTACTAAAAGAATGTTCACTTGACGAAATGATTTTAGCTATTGAGCAAGTTCATGTAAATGGGGCTTACCTCAGTGAATTCACAGAAAATTCGTTTGAAAACGAAAAATACCAACATCACAAACGACAACAAAACCAAATATTTCGTGGGTTTTCAGATCGAGATTTAAAGGTCCTGCAGTATTTGTGCGATGGCATGACTAGTAAAGAAATCGGAGAAAGAATCAATACCTCCAAAAAAACCGTTGACCTCATCCGGACGCACCTGCTCAAAGCTTACCAAGTAAAAACAGCAAATGAACTGATGCGCCTGAGTATTCTTGACGGTTTCTATACCCCCAGAACAAACGAAGAAATTCAGGCTGAAAAAGATGAATCCGAAAAAGATAAGTTAGAAAGACGCCTACAACGCCTCCGCAATTTGAATTCATAGTTACTTGTTCCACTTTTAGAACATGTTCTAATTAAAATCACTTGCCATCTCTGTAAATTTGGTAGAGTGCGCTTGCTTCAACTACTCCTTGCGTCTGCAATTACGTTAAACTCTTCAAACACTCCTTATGAAACTACATTTACTCACTATGCTGTTGTTATGCCACACAGCTTTCGCTCAATGGAGTCCCGTGAAAACATTTTATTCTTCATCGCCTATTCAAGCTATTACGGATTTCGATTTTTTAAGTGAGCAAAAAGGATTTCTTATTTCATACAATAACAACAAAAGCACTTTTTACCGGACTACAAATGGTGGCTCGACCTGGGATTCTACTACCACGGTAGAGGGATTCTTCAAAAGTGTCGTTATGGTAACGGATTCAATTATTTATGCTGCCGGTAATGTGGACATCAATCTTGGTACACCAAATGCGTATCAAAGCAAACAAATTTATCGCTCTTTAAACGCTGGTCAGTCTTGGACTCAACATGAAATATTAAATACTTTAGGTCTTCTAGACAGAAATTGCATGGTGTTCACGAATGATAGCACTGGATTTGTCAGTTGTTATGCAGGAATGTATTTTACAAATGACTACGGTACGAGTTGGACTTTATTAAACGCCACCTCCGGACAATTCCCGGTTCATTTAGGTTCACAAATAGCTACTTTTTACAACAATGACGTGTATTTAACGAATACCTCCTCTCTTGCTTCTCAAACAAACACGCTCGATTGTTATGGGATTGGAGGCGTTGGATTTACAAGTTCCTACGGAGATACCTTGATACGAACAAACAATTGTAATGATGGATGGGGAAACACATTACGCGCACTAACCATTTCTGAACTTGGAGGTAGCACAACAGTTCTTCACTTTTTAGATGAAGGCATTTCAGATGTGGCCCTCAATGCAAGCGGAATATACGCGGTTAGCCAAAGACCATTGCGAAGCATTGATGGTGGTCAAAGTTTTTTCAGACAAGAATGCACATTACCTTCTGATTCTTTACTTTATTTTACACGAATTGAATTCATTGATAACGATATCGCCTACGCTTTGGCAGTGAACCAAGATTCAGGTATGATCAAGTTGCTCAAAACTACAAACGCAGGCGGCATCACAACAAATTATGTCACTCAACCACTACAAAATGTCGGTGGATTTAATGACAATGCGAGCAGCTCTATTCAAATTTCTCCCAACCCCTCTACAAATGGTATTTTCGATGTTTCTGGCATCCAAACAGGAAATGCAAAGCTTTTAGTGTATAATGAACTCGGGCAAGTTGTGTTCCAAGCAACATTAGCAGGAAACGGAAAACAATCAATTGATCTCTCGAATCAAACCCCTGGAGTTTACTTTGCGCACATTTCGCAGGGTGAGCAGCAATGGGTGAAGAAGTTGGTGGTGAGGTAAGCCCCCCTCTCTCCATACCCTTTCGTAATTAATCAAAAACTGTCCTATGAAAAAGCTCATTCTTTTAATGATTCTGCAGCTCTTTGTCCTGAAACATCTCTTTGCTCAAACAACCAACGATTTGAGAGGGGTGAGATATTATTATTCGACGCCAAGTGTAGGAACTTTTGGACCTGGATTAACTTGTTTTAGACCTGAATACATTGAAGAATTGAATGACCATTACATTTTATCAGGTTTTACTTATTTCTTTATCCAATTCAAATCAACTACCCTAAGTATTAACAAGGAAACAAGTACAATTGAGTGGGACTTCTTAAACGATGCAGAATCACAATCTGAAGGTCTTGGAATAACCTCAGATAATAATGTACTAATGGCCTTTGATAATTTTGCGTCTAATGATTCAGTAAAATTTGTATCAATAAATCCAGATGGAAGCTATTCTACAAACACATTTAAGTCTGATACACTATTCAAAATTCACAATTACAGTAGACTGGAGTCGAATATTAATATGGCGACGGGACATTCAGAATATAATAGTACCGCTTTAGCGTCAGTGATGACTTTTGATGATTTTGGTAATATTCTAGATAATGAAATTCTATCTACACCAACGATTGCACCAAATTTGATTATTTATGGATCAACTGCAATGAAAACTTTTAAATATAGGAATGAATATATTTCATTCGGACACCTATTAAGATCAATTTCAACAAATTACCCATCCAGTTATTCTCATTGCCCTTCAATTTGGCACTGGAAAAATGATACGCTCATTTATTCTAGAGAATTGTTCTCAGGTTACAACGAGCCAGCAGATAACTATTGTGAGCAGTTTTTAGTGTCTGTTGATGGAAAAAATAATGAATTTGTTTTGGCGCATCAAGGAGTTCAAGAGTCAAACGGTGATGTAGCCTCATATATTTCTTTTTTAGATTCCAATCTCAATATTTCATGGCAACACAAATTCGGCTCTTGGCCCGAGCCATGGTTTTACCACATTCATGATTTAAAATTTGTTAAAGACTCCAACTACATCTATGTTACAGGATTGGTTTACGATCAACCAAATAATAGCGGTAAATCATTTTTAGCAAAATATAGAAAAAACGGCACGTTGGTTTTCTTCAAATACTTCACAATTGACAGAGGCGTAATATATTCCTTGAAGCATTTGCAAGATGGGGATTTGCTATTTGCCGGTGAAGGACAGAATAACAATGGTGTTCGCTACTTTTTCACCTACCGCACCGGCCCAGATGGTTATCATGAAGATGGACAGTACCTAGGTTTGGAAGAGGTAACCACAAGTTCCACAGAAATCGGCATTTTCCCCAACCCCTCTGACGGCATTTTTCAGGTTTCAAGCATTAGCACTGAGCCCATGAGAATTACCATGCTAGACCAACAAGGGAAGCAAGTTGCTCAATTTGATCTCAATGAACTTTCTTCTGATAATTCATTTGACTTAAGTGATCAAGCTCCGGGGGTTTACTTTGCGCACATTTCGCAAGGTGAGCAGCAATGGATGAAGAAGTTGGTAGTGAGGTAGGGCGGACCTGCCAGTCACTACACGTGTTATATAAAAATTACGTTACCTTTCTTTTATAGTATCCTAACTTACAGACATGAAATTAATTTACACACTACTTTTTCTTAGCATCACACAGCTCGCAAGCGCACAATCTCGACACACAATCTCGATTCAATCTGGTCTATTTCACTCTTACTTCGACAAGACACCGCTATTCAATTTCAATTACACATCAAAAGATGAAGGTATTTTTCATGGTGTTCATTTAGGTTCGGTTGGCGTTGATTATGCCTATCAAATAAATCCAAAAAACAGTGTTGCTGTCGAGTATACAAGACTTGTCAATAATTATAAAGAAATATGGGCTGACCATCGTATGGGAGATGTTTGTTCGAGAGATTTACGCACCCTTTACCTTAAATACCAACGAGGGAATAGAATTTTTAAGAAAACATCATTAATCTATGGGACAGGTATCAGCTTCAGATATGGCGAAACGTATCTTTTTACCTCAAGTTGGCAATATACTCATTCATATAATGAACGCAACTTGGCACTCAATGCTTTTGTCGGATTAGAACATCAGCTTACCAATCGATTGAGCGCCTTTTATAAGTTTGATTTGCGATCAGTTCTCTATTATGTCAACCACAAAGAACTTGATGAATACCCACAATTTCATCCAAACTATCCAAACCGCTTTGATTTATCATTAAAAGTAGGCTTGAGTTTTCATTTTTAGAAAATGATGGGAAAAACGTTATCATTATTCATAATTCTGTTTTTCTTTTCCTTTGGATTGAAGGCACAAACCTTATTTCATCAAGATATTTTCTATGGTGGGGTAACTACTGGTGGATTCTCTACTGGACAAGGTAGTGGTTCAGGTACTTTTGATCTTTACATTGAACCAGGAAGTACAATTAGAAAAGCATATTTATTTTCATATCGAGTTGGTTTTCCTCCTACGGTTCCCATTACGGTCAATAATCATCCTTATTTATTTGATACACTGAACTGCATTATGTCCGTTCAGCATACCAATCCGTGGGCAAATCCAATTAAACTATATTTTCTTGAAATAACGGAAGATTTAGTGCTTTCCCCTGCGAATACATTTGATATTGTTATTCCATTTCAGCCAGGCCTTCCAACTAATTGGGGGTGGTGGACAGCCTTTTTGTATATTGAATATAAAAATCCCACGCTTTCTCAAATAGCAACATCTGTCTGGATAAATAATCAGGACTATATGGGAAAAGAGAATTATTCAATTTTGGGTAT
The DNA here is from genome assembly GCA_937975705.1 of uncultured Flavobacteriia bacterium. Lineage (GTDB taxonomy): Bacteria > Bacteroidota > Bacteroidia > Flavobacteriales_D > Crocinitomicaceae > UBA952. The sequence goes on from CALJTX010000038.1 coordinate 108,117, forward strand.
GAATCCAATAAATACTAGCAACCCTGTGGGTTTGTCATTAATGTTAGATAGAGCCTGTAATGATTCAAATGACGGTACAATTGTTAATGTAAATCAGAATACGCTCGGTACAATTGGAGTTGCCGATGCTGTTAATCCTCTAAATGGTTGTGCAGGATCGAAAGGTCATTTCTATTATCAAAACGATTCTTTGTTCGGCCTAGACGATGATACATCCAATTTGTCTATGAGTGGTGCTGATGCATTAGCAGATATTTCCTCAATTATCTCCAGTGGATCAACTGAATATACACTCAACCTAACACATACTAATCCCAATCCCAATCCTAACCAACCTCAATTTAATCTTTTTTTCATCAATGCTTATTCAACCCCTTGCGATACCTTTTCGACGAGTATTATTGCGGATACGGTCATTTGCAAAGGAGAGAGCATACAACTTTCTGCGAGTGGAGGGCTTCATTACAACTGGCACGATCAAACATCTTTAAATAATCCAAACATCGCTAACCCCATTGCGTCACCTGTTAGTTCAAAGCTTTACGTAGTTCGTATAGAAAATGCAGATGGGTGTTCTCGTACTGAAAAAGTATTTGTAAAAGTTAATGATAATCCGAAAATAACAGATATTTCGATAGTTGCATCCGTTTGTGGGAATGATAATGGTGAGGTTACTATTTTCGCAAGTGGAGTCAACCCATTACAATATTCAATCGGAAGTGGTTTTCAGAATATGAATCATTTTTTAAACCTTTCTTCTGGAAATTATACCCTAACTCTTAAAGACAACAACGGATGTACTTCTGATACAAACCTCTTTGTACCTGAGACCATTCAAGTCAATGCATCCTTCTCAGCAAATCCGCAATCAGGTCCAAAGCCATTACTTGTTGAATTTACAAACCTTTCAATTGGTGCGAATCATTATATCTGGCATGTAGATAGTAATTATCTCTCGAATGATATAAATGAAAGTCAATATTTTACAAATGCAGGAACCTATTCAGTAGGTCTGATTGCTTATAATAACAGCCCTCAATGTGCCGACACTTTTTCATTACAAATAAGCGTATTTGATTCATTAATGATTCAAATTCCAAATGTACTTACCCCAAATGATGATGGCATTAATGATATATTTTCAGTAACTATAAATGGCGCAAAAGAGGTTAAGTGTGCTATTGTTAACCGTTGGGGCAACTCAGTATTTGAATATGCTACTCAAATTTCAGCAAATCCAATAACGCTTGATTTGTGGGATGCAAAATTAAATGAGGGCAAGACGGTTACTGAGGGAGTTTATTTCTACAGGATGGAAGTAAAAGATATGTACGAAAAAACTCATGAGTTAAAAGGGTTCTTTCATGTTTTTAAGTAGACAAGACAAAATCGTAAAAATATGAATAGATTCCTTGCAACGATTTTTATTTTCATCAGTCTCTACGCTTCGGCACAAGCGACATTTTTTAATCAATATTTCTCTGAAAATAATATTTTCATGAGTGGTAGTGCTGAGTTAAGTACGGGTTTTGTGTCTGCTGGCGTAGACAGAACGGCTGATAATCCGGACCGAGGTGTGTTGACTTTTGTGAGTAAATCAGGTGAGTTGAAAGATCGCATTTTGATTGATAACCATGCTTCGGTATGCTTTACTTCAATTATAAGTTTGCAGGACTTTATTTACGTTGCGGGCTTAGTCAGCGAAGTTGGAGAAACTAATCAGAAGTGTTTATGGAAATTTGACAAACAAGGTAAGCTGATTTGGGAAGAACCTTTTGGGGAGCCTGCAACGATACTTCATGACAACGAATCTCCTAAGTTGTGCTCAACTCAGAATGGTATTTTGGTTGCATCTTCAGCTTTTGATCAGACGTTTGGTACGCAAGCAAGTGTTACCAAATTTGATTTAGAAGGTCATCTCTTGTGGGAAAAATGGTTTACCCATGAGCAAAATGTATTATACAATGATGTGTTTGTAAAGGCTGCTCCATCGAAGGATGGAACTATACTCATCATGAAAAGCTCCTATGACCCAATTCCGTTCTTACCCAATCCAGAAATGGTGAAGTGGTACATCATCAAAATTGATTTGAATGGGTCGGAAATATGGAGAAAACAAACAACAGATATTTCTTTTGGTGCATTGGATATTCCTGACACTGAAAATGTGCTAGCCGGAATTTCTTCAAACTCTGAAAATGAAGTAATAGCCATTTATTGTTCTGAAAATAAATTTGGTATAAGCGAGCAATTGATCCTGGCCTATTATGATCAAAATGGAGAATTACTAAATGCAGTTCCTAAATTAGCAAATAGAGATGTCGACCTATATGATTTAGCCATTAACCAAGACGACGAGCTATATGTTTTTGGATTGGACAACACGAATTTTGGTACCAATTCGCAACTTGAATTACTTGTTGCAAAATTGAATAAAGCTGGCGAGTTAGAATGGGAACACACTTATGGGTATGAGAATAGTTCAGATTTATGGTCGGGTGGTATCATTACCAGAGACGGCGGAATCCTTACAGGCGGGAGCAAGTTTCGTTGGAGCCCTCCGTTTGGCTACGATCATTTTTTGGTCAAGACCAATTGTTATGGCGCAAATGAGCCAAATCAAAGTTGCCAATTAGATACAAATCTAAACTTGACAATTTATCCAAATCCAGCTAGCTCAACGTTCATCATCCAATTACCAACAAATGAACTGCTCGATATCGAACTGATGGATCTTGCCGGGCGCCGGGTTGCTTTCTATTCTCAAGTTTCGACTTATGATGGGTATCAGTTTGCTATTCCCTCCGTACTTGCAGGGCAATACCAGGTAAAGGTTACGGGCAAGGCGAGAAATTGGGTTGGGAAAGTGGTGAAGATGTAGGGAGTCATCTACTTGTTTTATGTATAGAAAATCCGTTTTTCTATACACATCATTATACTTATGTATAAATAATTAGATTTTCTATACATATAAAGCGTATATTTAGTGAGAGGATATAGTTTTTTGTAATTTTTATACATAAGCTGATTTCAAATTAACGGGGCACTAAATTGATTGACATGAGTTGGAAGCCGACTGATTTACCTTATAATGTGGAGTACGAGACCAAAGCAGTACTCAAAAAACTGGCGAGTGCGCACCGCGCGCTTGCCGAATTAAAAGGTGTTGCTCTTACGATTCCAAGACAAGAAATTTTGATCAACACACTCACCCTTCAGGAGGCGAAGGATAGCTCGGAAGTGGAGAATATTGTGACTACCCACGACGAATTATTTAAAGTGTCATTGGGATTTGACAAACTAGTGTCTCCAGCAACTAAGGAAGTCCAGAATTATATATCCGCATTAAAGCGAGGTTTTGATCTTGTTAAAAAACAGAAGGTTCTTACGACGAATAACATTCTTGAAATTCAGCAAGTACTTGAAAAAAACAACGCGGGTTTGCGAAAAGTACCCGGCACCATGTTGAAAAATCAGCAAACGGGTGAAACCGTATATGAACCACCGCAAGACTATCTCCAGGTTCGAGATTTAATGTCTAATCTGGAAATATTCATGAACGACAACGCTCTGTCTGATCTTGACCCAATTGTTAAAATGGCCATCATTCATTTTCAGTTCGAAAGCATTCACCCTTTTTATGATGGCAATGGAAGAACCGGTCGTATTATCAACATCCTTTACCTTGTCTTGAATGAACTTCTAGATATTCCCATTCTTTATCTCAGCCGTTATATCATCCGTAACAAAGCCCAATATTATGCTCTACTGCAAGGAGTTCGTGATCAAGGTAAGTGGGAAGAATGGATCTTGTACATGTTATATGCCATTGAAGAAACATCATATGAAACCCTTCGTCAAGTCAATGTGATCAAAAAGGAAATGCAGGAAATGAAAGTTGTCCTGAGAGGTAATTATAAGTTCTATTCGCATGAACTATTAAATCACCTATTCAAGCAACCTTATACCAAAATTGAATTTCTGCAAAATGAATTAGGTGTAGGCCGGATCACAGCCGCAAACTATTTGAATCAGTTAGCAGAGGACAAAGTATTAATCAAACACAAGGTCGGACAATCAAATTACTACATCAATACGAAACTGATGGATGCTTTATTGAAAGGGTGAGATAGATATAACTTCATACTACTCGTTTTATACATCAAATACGTTACCATTCTGTTGTACAGTATTGTTTTCAGATATGAGATTATTCTACGCGCTTATTTTTATTGGTATTACACAACTTTTCCTCCCCAATGGATTGAAGGCACAAACCTGGCAATCTATTCACAAAAGTCAGACGGGCAATACCGTAGCATGGAAGCAGTTTGTCATTAACCCTTACACCAATGATATTTGGTTGGTTAATGACAATAAGGCGGCTGTCATTAAAAATGATGGTGCAATAGAGTTGCTGAATCAAACTCATCTAGGTGTGTTATATAATGGGTCCAGTTTAAGATTTGCATTTACCCCAAATGAGGTCTTTTTTATGAAAAGTACATTTGGTCTATTTCAGTTTGCGAATGGGTCGAATACGCTTGTATATTCGGAACCTAGTATTTCTTCAATTACTGCAAATTTAGATACGGTATATATTCGACGTGGTGGAACAATTATAAAATACACAAACGGTGTGGGCTTTGATTCCTATGTTCCAGGTTCTAACATAGTTGTAAAAAACACTTTTCTATACTTAGACAATGGTTTGCTTGGGCAACAAATAGGATTTACAATTAATACCCTTCTGAACGATCTGGAGTACCTTCTTGCCAGTATCAACGATAAAAAATTTCAAAGAAATACGGATTCACTCTATGTCGGGACAACAAAAGGGATCATGTATGCCTACAACTACGACATTCTCGATACGATTACGCCCAACAATACGTCAAACATGCCGAGTTCGAATGTACTAGAACTTGAGTTTGACCATCTTGATCAACTTTGGGCCGTTTTTGGTGATGCAGCCGATGTACCTTTTGCCATTGCCAAGTTAGAAGCAAACAATTGGACAAATAGAATTGATGCCTCTAATGCGCCAATCAACTTCTCTGAATTCCTCGGCTTGGAGATAGATACACTAGGTAACCTTTGGGTGGCAGACAATCTTTACATCCATACCTTACTAACAGCCAATAGCCCTGGTTGGCTTGGAATAACTTCAAATATTCCTCTCGAAGAAATAGACATCATTCCCAATCCATCAAACGGTATTTTTCAAGTGTCAGGCGAAAACTCAGAACCCATGCAAATTACAGTACTTGACCAACAAGGCAAGCAAGTAGCCCAATTTGAACTCAATGCGCTTTCTTCTGACAATTCGTTTGACTTAAGTAATCAAGCTTCGGGGGTTTACTTTGCGTATGTTACGCAGGGTGGAAAGCGGTGGGTGAAGAAGTTGGTGGTGAGGTAGGCCAAAGGAACTATCGTATAAAATCCTAATCAAAATCATATTTACTTGGTACGACTTGGCTTAATTTTATATCAACTTTAAATCTAAAGATTATGGGATTCATGAACAAAAAAATGACCTGGACAAACACAGAGTTTATCCCTTTCAAAATTTGTATTGCCGCAATTTACCTCTATTTAGGGGCCAGTTATCCAGCATTTTATAGCGATTATAAAGGGGTTTTGCTTGGCCTATTCGGCATTAGCCTACTCATTATCATGGGACTTTGGATAAGGAAAATGAGAGCGTAGTACGGACTACTTCCCGATACATGAATTGATAACAAAAGATAAAACCTGTATCCCTTTACCAGAGCGGTTTTTCGAAATTTTCGCGAGCAACAAATGAGCAACTACTCATCAGATTTCGACATTGTTGAGCTACAAATGAGCAACAAAAAAGAACTATAAAACGAAGATAAATTAAATTTTGAATAGTTGTATTTTGTTATCGATTTTTCTCGAATTCCACCAATCGAAACGCTCGTTTCGTTTGTTCTATCTCGCTATTGCTGATTCCAAATTTCTTGGCAACCGCACGCCAGTTAGAAATTTCATCAATCATTTCCTTTAAGATACTTTGTGCTTTATTACTTTTCAATTGATACAAATGAGCGGTTTCTAAGGCCAAAGAGAGATCTAATTCATTACTATTTTCAGAAATATTCAAGGTTAGCCCATTGCCCATTTCATTAGGGTTCATATCGTACGCAGGAGATAATCGCCATCCCAGTGGAGTGAGCATAAATCCATGGTTTCGCAAATGATCATCGGTGTTCGACACCAAAATATTAAATGCCATTCTTCGCCACAACTGCTCCAAATCTTCTTTTGATTCCGGACTACGTTGCATAATAAAACCAACCAAATCCAGGTAACCAACTCCTTCCACATGATCCGCTCCATCTTGCAGTCCCAACAAAGTCATTGCCGATGCGAAGTGAATGCGTTTTTGCTCATCTGTTCTATCGAATCGTTTGGACAAAAAAGTATGATGTTTGCCTGAGAATTTTTGTAATCGCGCTTCCGGAACATGAATGCCACAAGCTTTGGCTAAATCGTGCAATACCATTTCCCAAGCACCAGCATTTTTGTCATCTCTTGAACTTGGAAATTTGGCAATCCATAAATGCCCGTTGTCGTCAATTACACTCGCTTTGGGTCTTGCACCGCCTAATGACGATCCTGGGTCAATCAACACACTTAACCATTGCGCATACTCGGGGTCATTTATGGCATCATCGCGTTCAAGTTTCAAACTCGCATGTTCTAGTTCACGAAGTGAGGTCCAAGGCGGCGTTGCCATTTTCTTCTGGTCATTCATGAAAGGCCCATCTTCGCTCAATTTAAAACGCACTCCACCCATTCGATGTCCGTCAAAAACGCCCAATAGAAAATCACTTTCAAAAAGTGTTCTTTCGTCTCGACGTTCTTCTTTTGCTTGCCAGGCTTCTCTTCTTCGCATCAATAGTCTACCCCAACGGTCGGGCGATGAGTCAAGGAAGATACCAAAGTTGTTTTTCTCTTCAAGTAAATATTGTTTTCCCTTGTAAAACCCTAAATGTGGATCCAAAAATAAAATTGGATTTTGATGCTTCACCCAAGACTCTGTGTATTCAAATGAGAATATTTCTTTTCCACGTACACGTTGTGAAGTCAACCAACCCATTATTTGAGCTTCTTCCAAGAATTCCCAATCTGCATAAACCCATATCTTAGTTTGATTTTGCTTCATGATTTTTTCGTTTGTTTGGGTGCGCGTTTATTAGTCACGATTCCAGCATCTTGCAATTTTCTACCTAATGGATCTGCTGCTGCAACCATGGTTAAATCTTTCTCCAATCCTAATACAAAAAGCACTTGCAAATAACTCCCTATGGCAACAGTTGGGCTACCTTGCTCGATATTGTAAATGGTTTTTCTACCAAGGCCTGTACGCTCAGCAATTTGCTCAGCGCTCAATTTTCTGCGCAAACGAGCCAATTGAATGTGCTCACCGAGATCTTTTAAAATCTTTAAGTTCTTAGGCAATATAGCGGGTGCTGTTTTCATTTAACTTGTCTTATATAGGACAAATATAAAGTATTTTATCCGTTTTATGACAAGTTATAATATATTGATTTATGTAAAGAAACTTCATTTTTCTATACATATGATTGACTTAATGTATATTTTTTTGATTTTTCTATACACAAAATACTTTCATTACCAATAAGTAATTTCTTCTATTTTTCAGAGACATATAAGCAACAAAATGGGTGCAAAACGCCCCAAAAGACGAAAAATGGCAGTTGAGCTAAAAACGCAAAAAACCCTTGACTAGCAAGGGTTTCAGTTATCTTTTGTTATGGATTGTTATCGTTGTTTATCGGCGTTTATTTGCCGATACAAAACTTAGAGAAAATAGTACCTAAGATATCTGTATCTACATCGATGTGGCCGGTGATGTGTCCGAGTTGGCGCATGGCTTCGCGGATGTCCATGGCGATGAAGTCGGCGGTGGTTTGGCCATCGAGGCCTGCTTGGGCGCGGTCGAGGGCGGCAGCGGTGAGTTCTAAGGCAGCGTGGTGGCGGGCGTTGGAGACAATCGTTTCATCTTGGATGCTGAAGTCGCCGAGCACGAGTTTGACCAATTTGTCTTTAAGAGCGGAAATGCCGTTGCCTGTGAGGGCACTGATTTGCAGTACTTCTTCTTGCGGATTTAGATTTGGAGCAGTAGTTAAATCGGCTTTGTTCTGAACCAACAATATATGTTTGTCTGGGTGCAGGCCTTTCAAGGAAGCTACCCAAGAGGATGTTTCAGTGAAGTTGGAAACATCGCTTGCATCTGAAAGGCAAAGGACAATTTTGGCTTGTTCGATTTTTTGCTGGGAGCGCTCGATGCCGAGTGCTTCTATGGTTTCGGTGGTTTGGCGGATGCCGGCGGTGTCTATAAGGCGAAACTGGATGCCTTCGATGTTGAGGACTTCTTCGATGACGTCGCGGGTGGTGCCGGCAATGTTAGAAACAATGGCGCGTTCTTCGCCAAGGAGCTGATTGAGTAAAGTACTTTTACCGGTGTTGGGCGCGCCTACAATGGCTACCGGGACGCCCTGTTTGATGGCATTGCCGAGTTCAAAAGAGGCGGCCAAACGGCGCACCATTTGCAAAACGGAAGCTACTAATTGTTTGAGGGAGCTGCGGTCTGCAAACTCGACGTCTTCTTCGGCAAAATCGAGTTCGAGTTCGATGAGGGCCGCAAAGTTGATGAGTTGCTCGCGGAGTTGTTGGAGTTCTGAAGAAAAACGGCCGCGCAATTGTTGCAGGGCCACTTGGTGGGCCTGCTTAGACTGCGCGGCAATCAGGTCTGCCACAGCTTCAGCCTGCGAAAGGTCGAGGCGGCCATATAAAAAGGCCCGCTTCGTGAATTCGCCAGGCTCGGCCAAACGGCAACCAACCTCCACCAAGCGCTGCAAAAGCAACTGCTGAATATAGGGCGAGCCATGGCAGGCGAGCTCCACGCTTTCTTCACCTGTAAAACTCTTGCCGTTGTCGAAGAGCGTGGCGAGTACTTCATCTAGGCGCTCGCCGCTTGCACTGCGCATCCAGCCCAAATGAACGGTGTGGCTTGGCAGTGCCTGCAAATCTTTAGAAAAAGCCTTTGAAACGAGTGCTTTTGCGCCAGTACCCGACACGCGGATAACAGCAATTGCGCCAGTGCCATTGGCTGTTGCGAGCGCACAAATAGGATCGTGAGAAAGGTCATTCATGTTGCAAAGTTACACAATAAAAATTCCCTACCTTTGCCCTAAAATCAACACATTATGTCACTCCAAGCAGAAATCAAAGACATCTTGGGCCAATTTGGCATCCAAGAAAACAATAGCGGCGCCTCTACAGGTACGCAATGGATACAAACTTCTGGTGCCAGCATCGCATCTGTGTCGCCAGTAGACGCGCAAGTTATTGCGAACGTCACTATGGCTACGCCAGCTGAGTACCATCAAGTCATCGACAAAGCGCAAGCAGCTTTTGTAGAATGGCGCAAAGTTCCCGCTCCAAAACGCGGCGAAATCGTGCGTCAGTTGGCTGAGCGCATTCGCTTTTACAAAGAGCCACTAGGCAAACTCGTTTCTTACGAAATGGGTAAGTCTTTACAAGAAGGTTTAGGTGAAGTACAAGAAATGATCGACATCTGCGATTTCGCAGTTGGGCTTTCGCGTCAGCTTTACGGCCTCACCATGCACTCTGAGCGCCCGGGTCACCGCATGTATGAGCAGTATCATCCGCTCGGAATTGTCGGTATCATCTCTGCGTTCAACTTCCCGGTTGCTGTTTGGAACTGGAACACCGCCCTTGCTTGGGTTTGTGGCGACGTTTGTGTTTGGAAACCATCTGAAAAAACACCACTTACTGCCATTGCGTGTCAGCGCATCACAGAAGAAGTATTTGCTGCCAATGGCGTTCCAGAAGGTGTTTCTGGCCTCGTTATCGGCGACGGCGAAATCGGTAAACTTATGGCCAACGACACGCGCGTTCCTTTAGTTTCTGCAACAGGTTCTACCCGCATGGGTAAATCAGTTGGGGCAGCAGTTGGGCAACGTTTGGGTCGCTCTTTATTAGAGTTAGGCGGCAACAACGCCATCATCATTACACCAAGTGCTGATCTTAAAATGGTGGTGCCAGGCGCTGTATTTGGTGCTGTTGGTACTGCAGGGCAGCGTTGTACATCTACGCGCCGCCTCATCATCCATGCGTCTATCTACGACAAAGTGACCGAAGCGCTTACTTCTGCCTACAAGCAATTGAGCATCGGCAACCCACTCGATCAAAACAACCACGTTGGTCCACTGATCGATCAAGACGCAGTCAATAATTACCTCCACGCCATTGAAGCCGCCCAAAAAGAAGGCGGAAAAGTTTTGGTAGAAGGAGGCGTATTGACGGGTCCTGGTTATGAGTCTGGCTGTTATGTTAAACCTTGTATCATCGAAGCAGAAAATCATTTCGCGATTGTACAGCACGAAACATTTGCCCCAATTCTTTACGTCATGAAATACACCGGCGACGTCCATGAAGCAATTGCTATGCAAAATGGCGTACCTCAAGGCCTTTCTTCTGCCATCATGACCAACGAACTCAAAGAATCTGAAGCTTTCTTAAGCGCAGCTGGTTCTGACTGCGGTATCGCCAATGTGAACATCGGTACTTCAGGTGCTGAAATCGGTGGTGCATTTGGTGGTGAAAAAGAAACTGGTGGTGGCCGCGAGTCTGGCTCAGATGCTTGGAAAGTTTACATGCGTCGCCAAACCAATACCATCAATTATTCTGATTCCTTGCCACTTGCACAAGGCATCAAGTTCGATTTATAAGAAACAAATGACACAATCAAAAGGGGGCTAATGGTCCCCTTTTTTTGTTTTGTTCTTGACCAACAGAAAACGGGCTGAGATAAAAAAGGTGTTTGAATTGCAAGAGGTATTGTCTAGCGCATAAAACGGAGCGAGTATATACATGCCCGTTTGTACATGCAGCTGCCAAACTTTGACACCTACACTCGGGCAAACCCCAAAACGCAACTGCTTCAAATCAGTACGCACTGCGGCGCTGAGCCCGTAAGTAAGGTCAAAATTGCCAGTGCGGCGCCATAAACCGATATCATAACCCAAGACTGGATTGATCCGAGTGAAATCAAAAGTGGCATTGAAGCCATGATGCAAAGCCGTTGTATTTGAATTTAAAAAGCCCTTCTTGTTTTTGTACTGTAATTCCCACCCGTATTCAAGTGCATAGAAACGGCCACTTTGCAGGCCAAAATAAGAACCAGACTTTAGTGTTCTTTGTTTAGGATAAAATAACGAATCGGGATTGGCGAAAAGCGTACCCGAAAGAAACACAAATAAAAATCCATATAAAACGAGAAGGCTGTTGCTATTTTTCATCGGTCATTTGTTCTTTTGCTTGCTCTAAATACGCATCAAACACCACGCCTTCACTGATTTTGGGCAGCGTATTTTGCAGCATATTGGTATAGAATGGAATGGCGATGGATTGGTTACGGGTTTGTGTAGAGATGAGGTTTTGCTTGCTATCGTTTGCCAAGACAAACAATAAAAGTGTCCCGACCAAATACATCCATTGCAAAATACCCAAGAGGGCGCCGGCCAGGTTGTTGAGTATAGACAACTTGACCACTTTAAGCGCTGTTTCGAGCAGTTTGCCTCCAAAATAAATGGCGGCGCCAATGCCCAAAAACAACAACACAAAACTGAGTGGCATAAGGGTTGTTTTCTCCCAGTGAAGGTTCTTGACCCCCCATTCAACAACGACATCGGTGAGCTGAAAAGCGGCGTAAAGTCCAACGACGATGGCTAATAGCATGAACAAAGACATGATCAGGCCGCGTTTGTAGCCTTTGTAGGCGCCATAAGCTAAAGGAGCAAAAAGAAAGAGGTCAAAAAGATTCATGGCCGAAAATTAAGAGAAAGTTTGTAATCTTGTGCTATGCTGAGCCCTTTCAACGACGAATATTTCATGAAACAAGCCTATCAGGAGGCTTTAAAGGCCTTTGAGGCCGATGAAGTACCTGTTGGGGCTGTCATTGTTTGCAAAAATCAAGTGATTGCCCGCGGGCATAATTTAACGGAGCAACTCACCGACGTCACGGCGCATGCAGAAATTCAAGCCATTACCGCTGCTGCTCAATATTTAGGTGCCAAATACCTCAAAGAATGCACTTTGTACGTCACGCTAGAGCCCTGCTGTATGTGTGCAGGTGCACTGTATTGGTCACAGATAGATAAAGTCGTGTTTGCTGCGCGTGATGCCAAACGCGGGGCGAGTGCAACGGGCACCAGCTTGTATCACCCGGCCACGCTCGTGGAGAATGGTGTGATGGAGGCAGCGTGCAGTCAGTTACTCAAAGATTTTTTTGCTAAAAAACGCTAGGCCATTAAGGCCGCTTAGTCGTAGAGGGTATCGTGGAGAATTTCCATGGTTTTATCCAAATTGAAATTTGCCAGGTGAATTGCGGCGTATTGAATGAGTGCACGCAAACCCTCTTTATGCAGTGCTCCTGAGAATTGAACAGCCGCACTTGGCCAAAATTGCGCCTTTAAAAAAGCGACAAGCGCGGGGTCTTGTATACAACTTGCCCCGCCCTGCGAGACATGACAAAAACTCCCTTTCTGCAGGTCAAAAATTGCACTTTGCGCTTCCTCCACCAGCGGTGCGTAGCCCAAGAGCATCAGGTATTGCGCCAAAAAATGTGTCGGAAAATTTCTTTCGGTTTCGGTCGTTTCTAAGTGCACTAACTGATCGCGGATAAAATAAAACAGCTGCTGATCAGTGCCTTGATAGCGCAAGGTTTGCTGCAAAACATCGGTCATGAAAAAGACCAACAACACCTTTTGCGGGCGCTCAAACAGCGCTTGGGGTGTCCAGGCGAAGTCGAGTTGATTGATGATGCCGAGGTCAGATTCTGGGCGCTTGAAATAACTGAGCTCATACAAACCCAGCTGATTGAGCGCCTTGCGTTTTTTCAACGCCCCCTTGAAAATAAAAGATTGAAAACCGCGCTCGAGCGTGTAAAAGTGCAAGACCATACTGCTCTCCGAATAGGCTTGCTTATCGATGAGGATTCCGAGTTCTTTTGTTTTCAATGATGACTTGGGTCTTAGGCGAAAACCTTGATTTTGGCGTCTACTTCAGTGAGTTCTGACCAAGTGCCCATGTAAGTAACAGCGCGCACTTTGCGGTTGTCTATCCAGACGTATTCTTGGCCATCTTTGATGCGTGGTTTGTCCATGACCAAGCCGTGGTACTTGAAGCCATTGTCTTTGAGCCAAATTTCGGTAACCTCACGATCTTTAGCTTCTCGGGCAGTAAAGAAAGTAATGATATTGCCTTCGTCATACCACTTATTGATGACTTCCCTCGAATTAGGAAAAACTTGTGCCCCTGGATACAAATGACTCTCTTCATTTTTGATGTCGTCGCAGATGGTGCCGTCGATATCGATGAGGAAAATTTTGGTAGGGTTTTCTTCTTCCAAATGAAGCTTTGCCACAACCGCATGCTGAATTTTGGTTTGGTCGCTGACCTTGCAATTGGGTTCAAGCTCAAAAATAACCTCAGATCCTTCACTGACCGCATAGCGACCACTTACGATCTTTTTGATCGATAGATCGCTCACCTTATAAGCGCCATTTTCCGCTTCAATAAACCATCCTTCTTCGCTGTTTGGCAGCTGCGGATCTACTAATTGATAACTCAAAATTCCTTTCATAACCTGTATTGAAATACAAAGTTAGCAGGAATTTAAACGCAGTTATTTAGTGCGAGCCCTAAAGTCAATTTTATAATAGAAAATAGGGAAGAAGCCCAATTGGGTTTTCTCAGCAAACGGCTCAAAGTTTGGATTGTTGAGTTCCTGAGGCGTTAAGGCAGGTTTGTAAGCTAAAGTTAAAAGGTTTTTAGTGCCCAAAATATTGACCAAATCTAAACCAAATTCATGTGTGACACGGTCGGCGTTTTTGCGCCAAGAAATTTTGAGGTCGGCGCGGAAGTAATCTCTGAATTGTCGGTCATTGAACATGGAATCCATAAAGATGATTTCTTTTGCTGCATTGGTAGCTGCAATATCCACAAAGCCATAGCGCTTACCGCCGGCTGCCGTTACCTTACCGCCAATACCGATAACACTGCGCTCCCCTACTTTGAATTCTTTTCCTCCGAGTAGGTTCACTACATAATTTCCGTTGTATGAGGTGTTTCTCCAAACCATATCGCTGCCGCGGTATTGAGAGTTGTATACCGTACCAGAGAACAAAAAGAAGAATGTTTTATCAAAATATTTTTGAACGGTTAACTCTAAACCGTAGTTGTAGCCATCGCCTGTATTTTGAAGTTGGTCCATAAACAAGCGCGAGAAGCCACTACCTACATTGATCATTGAAAATGAAGACGGAGCCATTGTCACTGGAATATTGTAGAGGTATTGATAGTATGCCTCCGTTTTGATGTTGAAGCCCTTATTGAAAGACTTTTCATAACCAATTCCCGTGTGGGCACTGCGTGAAAAATCCATATTCATATTGCTATTCGGATTTGAGCTACCAGGAAGTACTTTGTAAGCATACGTATAATAGGGCTGAATCATACTGTGCAGACCACCTCCTGCAGAAATAGACTGGCCGTTACCCATGCGGTATTTCCAACCTACACGCGGCTCAAACGGGCTAATGCTATTGGTAAGTGTGAAATACTGTGCATGCACACCTGCCGTGAAATCCATTTGGTCCGAAATGCGCCATTTCCATTGCACAAAAGGCTGAATAAGGGCAGCCGTTCCTTGGTAGTTCCAGCGGATTTCGTAGTTGTCAGGTACATTGAGGTCATATAAACAGGAGTCGTGGAAATTCATTGATATCAAGTCAAAGCTCAAACCCGCTTTCAATAAATGTTGCTTGCTGAACTTGTGATTGAGGGCCGTATAGCCACTGATTTTTTGAACTTGAAATTTGTAGGCCATCATTGGGTAAATGGTATCAAATACAATCTCATTCAATAAAGTATCCAACTTGCGGTCTCTGAGGTAATTGTGATTGGTTCTTTGGAATTCTTTACTATAAGCCAAAGTAGAAGAGATGAAAGTCTTTTCATTGAGACTCTTTTTGTAGTTCAGACCAGATGTGATCATGCTTGTGCCAAAATATTGATCGCGGTCACCTTCACCGTAGAGGTCTTCTGTATATTCTTTGAAACCAGAAATTTCTATCGCGATATCGGAGCTACCGCCCATGCCAAATAAAGCCAACTGCCCACCATTTTTAAGCATCCAGTTGAATTTAAACGCACCATCGAAATATTTCGGAATGGCATCCGTACCTAAATTGATATTTAACTTTTGGAAAATAGTCAGTGTGGAGTAGCGCCCCATGACCAAATAACTCGACTTGCTGTCTTTGCTCAATGGGCCTTCAGCTAAGAACTCGGTGCCGAGTAAGCCAAACTGACCTGTAAATTCATGTTGTTTGTTGTTACCACTTCTAAGTTTTAGGTCAAATACACCAGACAAACTGTTGCCGTATTCAGCCGGGAACGCACTCATAAAGAAGTCTGAGTTGCCCAAGATTTTGTTGTTCAAGAGCGAAACAGGGCCGCCTGAGGTACCTGAAATGGCAAAGTGATTCGGGTTTGGAATATCGATACCTTCTACACGGTAGATGACGCCAAGTGGCGAGTTGCCACGCACCACGATATCATTGCGAGAATCGTCGGCACCGTTTACACCAGCAAAATTAGAAGCCATGCGCGCAGGGTCCATGCGCGAACCCGGATAACGGTTGGTTTCTTCTACACTGAATTGTTGCGCAGAAAGCACGGCCATTTCGTTGAGCACTTCTCCTTGCTTGCGACCTACAACGCGGACGTCTTGTTGCTGTGAAACTTTTTCTTGAAGTGGAATTTGAACGATGAGTTCTCTACCCGAGCTGACCTCTACAGTTAGTGTTCTGAGGTCATAAAAAGGAGCAGATGCAGTCAGTTGGTGCTTGCCCACAGGTACTTTCGCAATAGAAAAAGTACCATCGGCGCCTGCCGCTGCCATGTATTTCTGGCCAGCTACTTCGATGAGGACTTTTGCACCTGTTAAGGGGAAATTTGTTTCGCTGTCAAACACAGTACCACGTACGGTTTGAGTAGGTAACTGCGCAAAAATCAAAAGGTTGATCAAAGAAAAAAGGACTAGTAAAGGTAGTTTCATGGTTAGCAATTTGAAAACGAATATAAAAATTTTTGACCAAATAAATGTGCAGATAAGTTTTGCACGGTTTTTGTCTATTGGCGGTTTATCATTAACTTTAGAAAAAAAATTACATGAAAACAATTGCTCTATTTACGATGCTTGTTGTGGCTCAATTGAGTTTTGCGCAAAAAGCAACCCTTACTTGGTACACCGACATGAACGAAGCTACGGCTATCGCTAAGAAAGAAAACAAACCAATGATGTTGTTCTTTACTGGTTCAGATTGGTGCGGATGGTGTCATCGCCTTCAAAACGAAGTGTTTAAAACACCTGAATTTGAAGCATGGGCCAAAGAAAATGTAGTGCTCGTTGAGCTCGACTTCCCACGTTCTAAACCGCAAACAGAAGCCATCAAAACACAAAACAGAGCGCTTCAACAACAATTTGCTGTACGTGGCTATCCTACTTGTTGGTTTGTAAAGCCTGAAAAACTCAGTGATGGTAAAGTCAATTTAGTTCAAATTGGATCTAAAGGCTATGAAGCTGGCGGCCCAACCAACTGGATTACCGGAGCCGGAACGCTCATTAAATCAAAATAATAACGCCCAACTTAAGCGAATTTCAGATCTGAAAATTCGTCGTAATTAAAACCCCTGGATGCCAAGAAGCGAAACAGCTTTTGCTTGCGTATCCAGGGGTCTTTTTCTTTAGCCAATTCTTGCCATTTTCTGGTGGCTACTTCTTGTAGAATACCCTCGTAATCTTCTTTATACAATTCCTCAATTGCTTTTTGAATTAAGGCGGCATCCAATTTTTTGAGTTTCAAGCCCTGCTTGATTTTATTGACACCCCAATGCTTGATGCGTAGTTTCCCTACAGCATAAGCCGTTGCAAAGCGTTCATCGTCTAGAAACTTGTTGTCAAGGAGTGAGGTGAGCACCTGCAATATTTCGCCATCTTCAGCGCCCATGCGCTTGAGTTTTTCGATGACTTCCGCACTACAGCGCTCCTGATAAGCACAAAATGCCTCAGATTTCTGAAGCATTTGTGTAAGGTCATAGGCACGGGGCGCCGACATTTAGAGTGGTATTTCGTTGTTCTCTTTGTCGACGAACGTGTACTGCAATAAGTGATGGGCCGTTACGCCGCGCACGGGAATCCAGGTTTTGTATTTAAAGAACCATTGCAACTGGCGACTCCAAAGACCGTTCTTGAAAAAGGCCTCTAAGTAAGGATGTACGAGCAAAGTGATGCCGCGCATGCCGCGATCATTGAGCAAGTAAGCCAGGTTGTTTTCGATTTCTTCAGCAAAAAGGATGCTTGCCTGAACCTCGCCGCTACCGTTACAAGTTGGGCAGGTTTCGTGCGTTTGGATGTCGGTTTCGGGGCGCACGCGCTGACGCGTGATCTCGATGATGCCAAATTTAGAAGGAGGAATCATGTTGTGCTTGGCACGGTCTGATTTCATGAATTCCTTCATTTTGTCAAAGAGGATCTTGTTGTTTTCGCGCTCGTGCATGTCGATGAAGTCGACGCAAATGATGCCGCCCATGTCTCGGAGCTGCAAGACGCGCGCAACTTCTTCAGCTGCTTCTATGTTGGTAGAAAGCGCATTGGATTCTTGACCATCGGCACCTTTGCGGTTGCCGCTATTGACGTCGATAACGTGCATGGCTTCGGTGTGCTCAATAATGAGGTAACCTCCACTTGGCAACGGAACTTTTTTACCAAATAACGTTTTGATTTGCTTGTTGATTCCGAAGCGCTCGAAAATACCGATGCGGTTGTCATAGTGACGCACAATTTTTTCGCGGCCAGGGGCAATTTCCGAAATGTAGTCCTTCATTTGAAGGGCCATGGTTTCGTCGTTGACGTGTATATTGGTGAAGTTACCATTGAGCAAATCGCGCAAAATGGAATTGGTAGTGTTGAGTTCTCCGAGTACGCGTCTTGGTGGCTGAGCACCTTTGAGGTTGGCGTGGAGGGTGCGCCATTTTTCTAGCAAGTTGCTGAGATCGGCCTCGAGGTCTGCGGTCGATTTGTTTTCGGCAACGGTGCGAATAATGACACCAAAATTCTTGGGCTTGATGCGGTCCATGAGTTCTTTAAGACGCTCCTTTTCGGCGCTGTCTTTGATTTTTTGACTCACAGAAATTTTCTCTGAAAAGGGTACGAGTACTAGATAGCGGCCAGCGAGCGTCACTTCGGAGCTCAAGCGTGGGCCTTTTTGAGAAATGGGTTCTTTGGCCACCTGAACAAGGATGGCTTGTGAAGAGGATAAGGTATTGGATACTTTACCTTCTTTTGAGATTTCTTTTTCTAGTTTGAAGTATTGGAGGTCGGCAACATTTTGCTTTCCGTTGATGCTGTCTTTTACGTATTTTGAAAAAGATACGTATTGTGGGCCGAGGTCGTGGTAATGCAAAAAAGCATCTTTTTCATATCCGACATCAACAAAAGCCGCGTTGAGGCCATTGGCAACACGACGTACCCGTCCGAGATAGATGTCGCCTACAGAGAAGTCTGTGTTGCCGCGATCTTCGTGCAACTCAATTAACTTCCCGTCGCGTAGCAATGCTATCCAGACGCCGTTTGAACGGGCGTCTACAACGAGTTCTAAATTCACTTGAAATTGTTTATAGGTGAAACAATGAAAGCTCAAAGAAAAATCAATGAGCTCTCTATGCGTTTACATGAAAGAAAGAAGGATTATTTCTTCTTCTTGTGGCGATTTTTTCTAAGTCTTTTTTTACGCTTGTGCGTCGCCATTTTATGTCTTTTTCTTTTTTTACCGCTTGGCATAATGAGAAGGTTATATGTTTAGTACTTTGTTACAAATAAAAATGCACCCCCGTTAAGGGAGTGCAAAGGTAATACAAATTTCAGAAAAAAAGAAAACTTATTTTACTTTAACCTTGTTCTTCACTTCGTCTACGAAGGTTTTAGAAGGCTTGAAAGATGGGATGTTGTGTGCTGGAATGATAATGGTGGTGTTCTTAGAGATGTTGCGTCCTGTTTTTTGAGCGCGCTCCTTGACCACAAAACTACCAAACCCACGTAGGTACACGTTTTTTCCGTCTGCCATAGAAGCTTTAATGTTGTTCATAAAAGCTTCTACTGCACGAAGTGCTTCTGCTCTTTCCAATCCGGTTTCTTCTGCAATATTTGCAACGATATCCGCTTTTGTCATATCTCTGAGTTAATTGTTTATGTGATTAATTGCGGGGGCAAAAATACTCCACAGAAAGTATATATGCGTAATTTTCGGACAAAATTTCTAAAATAAATTATGAACGTACTTCGGCAAGCACTTCAAGAGTGGTATAAAGCGCAGCAGCGAGACTTGCCTTGGCGACACACTCAAGACCCCTAT
Organism: uncultured Flavobacteriia bacterium; assembly: GCA_937975705.1. Taxonomy (GTDB): domain Bacteria; phylum Bacteroidota; class Bacteroidia; order Flavobacteriales_D; family Crocinitomicaceae; genus UBA952. Next base: position 127,673 of record CALJTX010000038.1, read on the forward strand.
TTGATCTGGTTGAGCGAGATTATTTTGCAGCAAACCCGCGTTGATCAAGGCCTGCCTTATTACTATAAATTTACGAATGCTTACCCTACGGTTCAAGAATTGGCGGGCGCATCTCAACAAGAAGTACTCAACTTGTGGCAAGGCCTAGGTTACTACAGCCGCGGGCGCAATTTACATGCTACGGCTCAGCAAATTGCCTCTGACTTTAATGGGGTGTTTCCTGCGTCATATCCAGGATTATTGAAGCTAAAAGGTGTTGGCCCCTACACGGCTGCGGCAATTGCTTCTTTTGCCTACAATTTACCCTATGCGGTTGTGGATGGCAATGTGTTTCGGGTATTGAGTCGGTACTTTGGTATCGAAACAGCAATCAATTCAAACGAAGGCAAAAAGCTTTTTGACGCACTCGCACAGGAGTTACTTGACCAAAAAAATCCGGCGCTGCACAACCAAGCCATCATGGAATTTGGCGCTTTACAATGCAAGCCGGTTTCACCTAATTGTGCCAACTGCCCGGTCCTGACGACTTGCGTGGCGCAGCAAACCGCACAAGTGGCGCAACTGCCCCTCAAAATAAAAAAGGTAAAAGTCAGAAAAAGATATTTTGTTTATCACCTCATGGCCAATAAGCAACAACAATTGGCTTTCTCGAAAAGAGGTCCTAAAGATATTTGGGAAGGCTTGTACGAATTTCCGCTGCAAGAATTTGATAAACAAGAGGATATGCTCGCCTATTTGGAAGGTAAAACTGTCGTTGGCGCCAAATTTCAACACCTTCTGACGCATCAAAAAATAGAAGCGTATTTTATCAAAGCAGCAACAAATGAAAGTGAAAAAACAAAGTATTTGATGCTCGATTTAAAAGCGCTCGAAGACCATCCGATACCGCGCTTGATTGATAAATTTTTAAATGCAAATAGTAGCGAATTATTTTAAGAGCATGCAGCTTCATTCTTTTTAACTTTGTACAAAATCAACAAGATGTTAGTTCTGACTAAAAAATCAAAAAATGCACCAAGTGCTGTTGTCCGATTTGTAGCCCAAACCGAGCAAGCCAAAGATTTTGATTATTTCAAAACCAAAGACGGTTTTGAATTCGAAATCAAAGAAGGTCAAGCACTTGAAGAAATCCGCATTCACGGAAATACTATTGAAAAACATTTACACGCCGCACAACCATCCTTATTGCTGGAGAACGGTTCGCCAGAAGAAGCTTATGCTTTACTCGAAGGACTTTTGCTTTCTAGCTACCGGTTCACACAACATTTCAGCAAGCCTGAGACCGCCAAATTCACTGAAGTAGTGATCAAAGCAGATGTGAGCGCCGCCCAAATTACCGAACTGCAGCACATGGCCAAAGCGGTATTCAAAGCCCGCGATTTAGTCAATACGCCCGTATCGCACCTCAACGCCGAGCAACTTGCGCAAGCCGTTGTTGAAATGGGTAAAGAAGCTGACTTTGAAGTCAAAGTACTCGAAGAAACACAAATAGAAACCCTCAAGATGGGTGGTTTGCTGGCCGTAAACAAAGGCTCAATTGACCCACCAACCTTCACAATTGCCGAGTACAAACCAAAAAATGCCAAGAACAAACAACCTATCGTATTAGTCGGAAAAGGCGTGGTTTACGACACCGGCGGCTTGAGCTTGAAGCCTACTCCTGGCAGCATGGACACCATGAAAGGCGATATGGCTGGCGCGGCAACCATGGCTGCAGTTGTTTATTTAGCCGCTTTGCAAAAATTACCGGTTCATATCATTGCGCTTTTACCCGCCACCGACAACCGTCCGGGTGGCAATGCCTATGCGCCTGGCGACGTCATTACCATGTTTGACGGCACCACAGTTGAAGTACTCAATACCGACGCCGAGGGCCGCATGATCCTCGCAGACGCCTTGGCATATTCCAAAAAATACAAACCTGCTCTTGTCATTGACGCCGCTACGCTCACCGGCGCCGCATTGCGTGCAATTGGCACAGAAGCGAGTATCATTATGGGCAACGCAGCAGACAGCATTTTCGAAAACCTCGAAAAAAGTGCCAATGCAGTACATGAGCGCGTGGTGCGCTTCCCTTTCTGGGACGACTACAAAAAACACATGAAATCCAAAATTGCAGACCTGAAAAACATTGGCGGCCCCAACGCTGGCATGATTTCAGCCGGCAAATTCCTAGAGCACTTTGTAGAAGCGCCATACATCCATATGGATATCGCGGGGCCAGCTTGGCTCGATGCACCAGAAAACTATAAAGGCGAAGGCGGAACAGGTGCTGGCATTCGTTTACTTTACCACTTTCTTAAAACGAACAACATTTAATGGAAAAAGAAACCAAAGAAAAAGAGGTAAAGGACAAAGAACAGTCCAACAAAGCCCTTATCAAAGTCGGTATTACCCTAGGTGATCTCAATGGCGTTGGCCCTGAAATCATCGTTAAAGCCTTGCATGATAACCGCATCCTGACCGATATCATCCCTGTGGTTTACGGCTCAAATAAAGTCATTTCGCACTACAAAAAACAACTCAATTTGCACGAGTTCAGTTATGCCACTTGTAAGAGCGCTGCTGAAATCAATCCTAAAAAGGTAAATATCATCAATGTTTGGCAAGACGAAGTTCAGATTGAGCCTGGGGTGTCTAATGCCGATGGCGGTAAATACGCACTTTTATCTCTAGAGGCGGCAACCAAAGATCTTGCGGAGGGTAAAATTGATGTGCTCGTGACCGCGCCCTTCTCCAAAGAAAATGTGGCCAAAGCAGGCTTCAACTTTCCTGGCCACACCGAATACCTCGCCGAAATGTCTGGCGCCAAAGAAGCACTCATGGTGCTCGTGTCTGGCAATTTGCGCGTAGCCCTCGTGACTACACATATACCGGTCAAAGACATTTCAAGCCAACTACAAAAAGACCTGATCGTTTCAAAAATTGAAGCCTTCGAGCAAAGTCTCAAAAAAGATTTCGGACTCATCAGACCACGCATTGCTGTATTCGGACTCAATCCGCATGCCGGTGAAAACGGAAAAATTGGTGAAGAAGAGCAACAAACCATTATTCCGGCTATTCAAGCGGCAAAACAAAAAGGAATTTTGGCTTTCGGACCTTACCCAGCAGATGGTTTCTTTGGCTCACCGCTCAGACAACAATTTGACGGCGTACTCGCCATGTACCACGACCAAGGTTTAGCTGCGTTTAAAGCATTGTGCTTTGACGACGGTGTCAACTTTACAGCTGGCTTACCCATTGTGCGCACGAGCCCCGACCACGGAACTGCTTTTGACATTGCTGGCAAAATGCTCGCCGACGAACAAAGCCTGCGCAGCGCCATCTTTTTAGCAGTTGACGTCTACCGAAAAAGAAAGGAATTCAAAGAAATACACGCCAATCCGTTGGCCATTTCAAAGGATGAAAAAACAAAGAAGGAATAAGAACACAGCGTCTCATTTTAAAAATCCAAAATAAATCCTTAATTTTGCCCTTTCGTTTTCGTCAGTGAATTATTCAGCATGAAAAGTCCATTTGCTATTCCCTTTGTAGGCTTAAAGCTAGGGCTCCACGAGTTTGAATTTGACATTGACAAATCGTTCTTTGAATCATTGCCTTATTCGCTCATCGAAAACGGTCGGCTTACTGCCTACCTCGAGTTAGAAAAAAAGGAAACCATGCTCATCGCCAATTTAGGCGTTGTTGGTTTTATTTTTACCGATTGTGACCGCTGTACAGAGCCACTTACAGAAGAAATCGACGGAGAATTCACCCTCTACTACACGTTTGGAGAGGAAGAATCCGAAGACGAAAACCTAATTGTAATTGCGCCTGAAAGCTATCAAATCGATCTCACTCAGCCTTTGTATGAGCTTATCACGCTTTCTTTGCCTGCCAAAATGGTACACGAAGAAGGCGAATGCAATGAAGAAATGGTGGAATTGATCAACAAATACCAACAACCTTCTTCCGATTCAAAACCCGATGAAGACGACATAGACCCACGGTGGTCTGCACTTAAGAATTTAAATTAAATAGATATAAATTAACAAAAATGGCGCATCCTAAACGCAGAATATCGACCACACGTCGTGACAAACGTAGAACGCACAAGAAAGCGACTGCAAGCAACGTAGCTACTTGCCCTACAACAGGACAACCACACTTGTTTCACCATGCACACTGGCATGAAGGCAAACTTTACTACAAAGGAAAAGTTGTAGCTGAGAAAACAACTGACTCCGTAGAGGAGGTTCAGTAAGCTCTAATTTTCTCCCATGAAGATTGGGCTTGATGTCTCCGGTGGCGATTTCGCTCCGCAAGCGACAATTGATGGTGCATTATTAGCCAAAGAAGTTTTGGGTAATGATGTCACTATTGTATTGTTTGGTGACGAGCTTGTGATTCAAAAAGAATTGGCAAGTCGCGCCAAAAGTGCGGAGTTGTTCGAAATTGTACATGCCCCAGAAGTAATCACCTATCACGATCATCCTACTAGAGCGCTTCCAAAGAAACCCAACAGCTCCATCGCTGTGGGCTTTGAAATGCTTGCTAAGGGTCTTATTGATGTTTTTGCCAGCAACGGTAACACAGGCGCTATGCTCGTGGGTTCTATGTACAAACTCAATACCGTTCCAGGGGTTATTCGTCCTTGTATCACCTCCACGCTACCTACAATAACAGGTGGCAAATCGCTATTACTAGACGTTGGTTCAAACGCAGATTGTAAGTCTGACGTGCTGTACCAATTTGCCGTACTCGGTTCTGTTTACGCTGCAAATGTGCTCGGCATAGCAAATCCAAAAGTGGCCTTGCTCAATATTGGCGAGGAAGACTCCAAAGGAAACCTGCTTTCTATTGCTACATACAAATTATTAGCAGAATCGGACGAGCTCAATTTTACAGGGAACATTGAAGGCCGCGACATCTTTACGGGTGTGGCGGATGTCATTGTTTGCGACGGCTTTACAGGCAACATCGTACTCAAAGAAGCGGAAGGCATCTTTACTTTAATGAAAAAACGCGGTATCCAAGATGAATACTTTGACCGCTTCAATTACGAAAACTACGGAGGTACTCCAGTACTTGGCGTCAAAGGAAACGCAATTATTGGTCATGGTATTTCCAATGATATCGCCGTAAAAAACATGTTGCTCCATGCACATGATGTTGTGAGTTCAAATCTTACAGAAAAAATTAACGAAGCATTTAACTAACATGGGTAAAATTACCGCTGCTATTACCGCTGTTCAGGGCTATGTGCCAGAACATATCTTATCAAATGAAGATTTAGCCAAGTTGGTAGATACTTCAGACGAATGGATTACCTCCAGAACCGGAATCAAAGAACGCCGCATCATGAAAGACGGTGCGAGTTCTGATATGGCTGCTGCTGCAGTCAAAGCCTTGCTCGAGAAAAAAGGCATTGATCCACTAGAAATTGAGTTGGTTATTGTGGGTACGGTAACCCCTGACCACCCTTTTCCAAGTACAGCCAATATCGTTTGTGATAAAGTTGGAATGAAAAACGCTTGGAGCTTTGACGTCAATGCTGCTTGCTCTGGATTTTTATATGCCTTATCTACAGGTTCACAATTCATTGAATCTGGAAAACACAAAAAAGTATTGGTTATCGGTGTCGACAAAATGACATCCATTATTGACTACCAAGACCGCACTACCTGCGTTATTTTTGGCGACGGTGCCGGAGCCGTGTTACTCGAGCCAAATGAAGAAGGCAATGGTGTCATGGACTTTATCTTGCGCAGCGATGGCGCTGGCCGTCAGTACTTACAACAACCTGCCGGAGGTTCCGCAATGCCTGCATCTATAGAAACAGTCGAAAACCGTTTGCATTATGTCAAGCAAGAAGGTCAAGCTGTTTTCAAGTTTGCAGTAACCAATATGGCCGATGTCTCTGCTGAAATTATGGAGCGCAATAACCTGACTAGCGACGACGTCAGTTGGTTGGTTCCGCACCAAGCAAACTTGCGCATCATTGATGCCACTGCAAACCGCATGGGGCTGACCAAAGAGAAAGTTATGATCAACATTCAGCGCTATGGCAACACCACCGCAGGTACCTTACCGCTTTGTTTATGGGATTACGAAAGTCAACTTAAAAAAGGTGACGTCCTCATCCTCTCTGCATTTGGCGGCGGCTTTACCTGGGGAGCAATTTACCTCAAGTGGGCCTACAATTCATAATTAAATTAACTTTGAAAAAAATTATACCATGAATTTAGAAGAAATCAAAGACCTCATCAAATTGGTGTCCAAATCCGGACTCGGCAAGGTTGAAATCGAAAGAGAAGGTTTTCGTATTTCCATCAAAGGAAGTCAGTCTGAGCCAATTATGTACCAAGCTGCACCAATGGTAGCTGCACCCGTTGCCGCTGCACCAGCTCCTGTTGCTGCAAGTGCTGCACCTGTTGCTACTGAAACCAGCAGCTCAGACGACAGCAAGTATATCACAGTTAAATCTCCAATGATTGGTACGTTTTACCGTACGCCAGGTCCAGACAAAGACGCATTTGTTAATGTAGGCGACACCATCCAAATTGGAGACAAAGTTTGTATCATTGAAGCCATGAAAACTTTCAATGAAATTGAAGCAGAAATCTCTGGTAAAATTGTTAAAGTACTCGTAGACAACGCTAGTCCTGTAGACTACGACCAACCGTTATTCTTGGTTGATCCAGCATAAAAACCAAAACATGTTTAAAAAAATATTGATTGCCAATCGCGGCGAAATTGCGCTGCGCGTGATTCGCACCTGTAAAGAAATGGGCATCAAGACGGTGGCTGTTTATTCAACTGCCGACAAAGACAGCCTGCCCGTTCGTTTCGCAGACGAAGCAGTTTGTATTGGCCCGCCAACAAGCGCCCTGTCTTATTTGAGCATTCCCAACATCATTGCTGCAGCAGAAATCACCAACGCCGATGCCATTCATCCGGGTTATGGATTCCTGTCAGAAAATGAAAAATTCTCAAAAGTTTGTCAGGAACACGGCATTAAATTCATTGGTGCCTTGCCTGAGCAAATTGCCGGAATGGGTGACAAAGCCACTGCTAAAGCCACAATGATTGCAGCAGGCGTGCCTTGCATACCAGGTTCTACTGGTCTTTTAAAAGATCTAGACGATGCCTTTGCAACGGCCGAAGTAGTGAAATACCCCGTGATTTTGAAAGCAACTGCCGGTGGTGGTGGAAAAGGCATGCGCATCGTCTGGAAAAAAGACGAAATGGAAGCAGCCTGGGACTCCGCACGTCAGGAAGCGGGTGCCGCATTTGGCAACGATGGTATCTACATGGAGAAATTCATCGAAGAACCGCGCCATATCGAAATCCAAATTGCTGGTGACCAATACGGCAACGCGTGCCACCTATCAGAACGCGACTGCTCTATTCAACGACGCCACCAAAAATTGGTGGAAGAAACACCATCTCCATTCATGACAGACGAGCTTCGCGAAAGAATGGGTGAGGCCGCAATTAAAGCAGCTAAAGCTGTTCGCTACGAAGGTGTTGGAACCGTTGAGTTTTTGGTAGACAAAAACCGCGACTTCTACTTCATGGAAATGAATACGCGCATCCAAGTAGAACATACCATTACTGAAGAAGTTATCAATTTTGACCTCATCAAAGAACAAATCAAAATTGCAGCTGGCGAAAAGATCTCTGGTAAAAATTATTACCCAACAATGCACGCTATACAGTGCCGCATCAACGCCGAAGACCCCTATGCCGACTTTCGTCCGAGCCCAGGAAAAATCACTGATTACCACTGCCCAGGTGGTCATGGCGTGCGCATAGATGCTCACGTTTACGCCGGCTATTCGATTCCGCCGTATTACGATTCAATGATTTCAAAGCTAATTGTAGTGGCCCAAACACGTGAAGAAGCCATTCTTAAAATGAAGCGCGCCCTGAGCGAATACGTCATTGGAGGAGTCAAAACAACCATTCCTTTCCATCAAAAACTCATGGAAAACCCCGACTTCAATGCGGGTAATTTTACCACGAAGTTTATGGATACTTTTGAATTTTAAATTAAGGCTTCTTCGGAAGCCTTTTTTATTTGATTAAAAGGCAACGCATTCGTTGGTAGTTCGTTTTGATATTGCTAAATTTAGCAAGCTAAAACTAAACTAACGAAACACTACTACTCAAAAATGCGCTACATCGCCTTTGTTGGGCTTTTGCTTGCCTTGGTTTTTAATTCGCGTGCGCAGTACTGTACTACTGCCACGAGTACAACCGCCATTTCACCATCAAGCACAGCTCAAACTACCGCTACTTATCCAGCCGGAACCGCACCTGTATTTACATTTACGGGCACTGCTGGTTGTACGTATACTTTTACCACCTGTGGACTTAGTTCGGTAGATACTTATCTGCGCATTTACAATTCCTCAATTGCCCTTGTACAAGGTTGGGACGACCAATGCGGCTTGCAAACCAATGCCGTCTGGACCTGCCCTGCTACTGCAGCCTATAGCATCCAACTTTCTCAGTACGTCTGTGGCCCGTTAGCGGGTTCGGCCTCAATGTCTTATTCTGTAAGCTGCCCAACTCCACCGTGTAGCAATCCTGTTGTGAATGCAGGTAACGACGTCATCATTTGCGCTGGAGCAACTGGCCAATTATCTGGCGCTGCTACCGCCGGAACAGGCAGTAGTGGTGGAAGTGGAGGCGTTTTAGTTGTAACCATTAGCGGGCCAACTTGGCTTGATATGGTTTCCTGGACGCTTACCAATGCAAGCGGCACACAAGTAGGTTCAGGTGGCCCATATGCTTCTGGATCTACCAATACAGTTACAATAGCTACTCCCGGGACTGGGCCCTACAGTTTCTATCTTGAAACACTCGGCACCATCTGTGACAACACCGCCAATTACACGATTTCTTGCAATGGTACCAGCGTGGCAACTGGCTCTGTTGGCCCCTGCAACTCAACCACTATTTCTGTAGCAAACTGCGGCTCCACGGGTGGCACAAGTACTTTGCCAATCACCTACTCATGGAGCCCGGCAACGGCATTGAGTTCAACCACTATCTTGAATCCAACTGCAAGCCCAACCACCACCACCACTTATACACTAACTGCTACGCAGGGTGCTTGTTCGGCTCAAGACCAAGTCACAGTTTATGTCAATCCGCTGCCAACAGTAGACGCCGGGCCAGATGTTACCATGTGTGGCGCGCAAACCTCTACCGTGCTCAACGGAACGGCCAGTGCCACTGGCGGCTTCACTGGAGATATTACCGTGAATCTTTTCAGTGGAAGCAACCTAGATGAAACCACCTGGACCATGACCAATTCCGTCGGTACAGTGCTCGCTTCTGGCGGTCCTTATGCCGCGGGCTCTAACAACACCATTACGATCAGCAATCCCACAAACCCGCCTTTTACTTTCAACTTAGAAACCCAAGGGCCTTCCAATTCCAATGTAGCAGGCTACAACATCCTGTGCGGAGGGCTTACCGGAACGTCTGTCAGCGGTGGAATTGCGATATTAACAGGCGGCCAAACAATTGCCGTGCCCATTGCGGGATGTGCAGGCACCGTAACACCAACCGTTACCTGGAGCCCAGGAGCTACGTTATCAAGCACCAACACACTCACCACAACAGCAAGCCCAACTACCACTACAACCTATACATTAAGCGCTTCAGCAAATGGTTGTACCAATCAAGATCAAGTTACGGTTACTATCGGAACCCCACCAACTGTAACTGTCAATAGCGCCACCATTTGTTCTGGCCAAGCCGCCACCCTCACTGCTACACCAAGTACTGCCGGCGGCACCTTCCTTTGGAGTCCTGGAGGGCAAACAACGAATTCAATCAGTGTGAGTCCGACGTCAAACAGCAACTACAGCGTTGTATATACGCTCAACGGCTGTTCGTCTTTGAGTGCTTCAGCAAGTGTAACAGTTGCGCCAAGCCCAACTGTAAGCATTGCTCCGGTCACTTTTTGCCCAGGCACTGCCGTCACCTTAACGGCAAGTGCAAGTCCTTCCGGCGGAACCTACACCTGGAACCCGGCAGGCCAAACAACAAACAGCATTACCGTTAATCCGACAAGTACGACCAACTATACAGTGAGTTATGCGCTTACTGGTTGCCCCTCAGTAACAGCCACCGGAACGGCAACCTTGGCAAACGTACTAGACTGGGCAAATATCCAGTCACCGGGCACAACTACTATCTGTCAAGGACAATCTTTGAATATCTACGGTCAAGTTTTTGAATCCGGTCTAACCAACCCCACTGGGCAAGCTGCTGGAATAACGGTTTCTTACGGGATTTCTACCACCAATACGAATCCAGCAACATGGCCGGCAAGTGCGTGGTCTAATGCTACCTACAATCCGCTGTCGGCTGTCAACCCCAACAACGACGAATATATGGGGACACTCAATGGCCTTGCTGCCGGCACTTATTATTATGCTTTTAGTTACACTTACAACGGCTGTACCGTTTATGGTGGCTACAATCCAAACGGAGGTGGTTTTTGGAATGGCACAACCAATGTCAATGGTGTAGTTACAGTATCTCCAAACCCTACACCAACCTTTAATCCTGTAGCAGCAATTTGCGCAGGAGCGGCCCTTTCACCGCTTCCGCTTACCTCAACAAATGGCATCAGTGGAACGTGGAGTCCGGCACTCAACAACACACAAACCACTACCTACACCTTTACGCCTAACACCGGCGTTTGTGCCACAACGGCCAACCTAACTGTTAGTGTTAACGCCTTACCAACCCCAGGTATCACCAATAATTCGAATACCACTCAACTCACTTGTGCACAAGCCAATATCTCCTTAACAGGAACTGGTGGTGGTGCGTATTCTTGGAGCAATGGTACCGCAATCATTGGTGGTGTTGCAACCCAAACCATTACAAGTCCCGGAACTTATATCTTGACCGTAACCAATTCATCGGGGTGTTCAGCAACGAGCAACATCAACATCACGCAAAATATTACGCCACCAAGTACAAATATTACAAGTTCTTCGAGTGTTTTAACTTGCGCCACCACATCGGTTACACTCACTGCAACCGGTGGAGGAAGCTATTCATGGAGCAACGGAACAAGCGTGGTAGGAACGAATGCGGCGCTCAATGTAACTACTCCAGGTAACTATACCGTAACCGTAACAAGCGCTAACGGTTGTACTGCTACTGCTGCGCAAATCATCACCCAAAATACGACAACACCAACACTGCAAATAGCAAATACACCTAATACAACGGTCTTAAACTGTACAACTACTGCGATTACCTTAACTGGTTCAGGTGCAAATACTTACTCTTGGAGTAATGGATCATCTGTCGTCAGCTCAAGCGCCTTATTGTCTGTTGGTCTTCCAGGCACCTATACACTCAGTGCTGTAGGTCTCAATGGCTGCAGCTCAACAAGCACGGTTGTCATTACAGAAGATATTACTTCACCAACTGTCAATATCAATTCATCCAACGGAGCTACACTCACTTGTTTGGTCCCATCGACTACCCTCACCGCAACTGGCGGCGTGGCTTATGAATGGGAAAGTAATGGAAGTATTATTGGCAGTGCAGCTGCACTTGTCGTCAATGCACAAGGCGTTTACACTGCAACGGTTACGGGCGCAAATGGCTGCACCAATACGGCTAGTTTTACTGTCCTTTCAAATAATGCGGCGCCAAGCGTTAATATTACATCGAGTGTAGCGAGCAATCAATTGACTTGCACAACAACCAGTATTTTACTCACCGCAAGTGGTGGAGGCACCTATAACTGGAGCCAAGGCAGTACCAATTTGGGCGCTAATGCAGCCATTACCATCAATACACCAGGCACTTACTCTGTTCTGGTAACTTCCCCTAACGGCTGTACGGCAACAAGCTCAATTGTAATCACGCAAAATATTCAAAATCCAACTGCAGCAATAAGCACAAATCCAAATACCAATATACTTACATGTACGACCACCAGCATTACCTTAACCGCTAGTGGTGGTGGAACATACTCGTGGTCTAACGGGTCATCGATAGTCGGTTCAGCTGCAACTTTGAACGTCACGAGCCCTGGTGTTTACACAGTAACGGTTACGGGTTCAAATGGATGTACAGCAACTTCAAGTAGCACCATCACCCAAAACATAACTGCCCCAACTATAAGCATTACAAATAGTGCGGGCTCAAGCATATTAAACTGTTCCACTACCTCACTGATATTGACAGCAAACGGTGCAAGCATTTGTTCTTGGTCCAACGGAACAACATCCTTGGGGAATGGTGCAGCACTTTTTGTTACAAATCCAGGAACTTATACTGCCATAATTACCGGAGCAAATGGCTGTACAGCAACCTCAAGTGTTACAATTACACAAACTATTGCAGCGCCTATTGCTGCCATTTCTAATGCCCCAAATGCAAGCGAGCTTAATTGTAGCCTTACTTCCATTGCCTTAACAGCTTCTGGAGGTGGAACATACTCTTGGTCTAACGGAACCACCATTCTCGGTTCAGCCGCAACTTTGAATGTCACCAATCCTGGCACATACACAGTTACAGTAACTGGTGCAAATGGATGCAGTACCACAGCAGCAGCAACTATCACGCAAAACATTACTGCGCCAACTGCGGGTATTACTGCAAACCCGAATACAACCATGTTGTCTTGCACCAACAGCGCCATCTCACTTACCGCAACAGGCGGCATTAGTTATGCTTGGAGTAGCGGCAGCACCTCTCTCGGGACAAACGCCACCATCAACATCTCAACTCCAGGCACCTATACATTAGTCGCAACTGGAACAAACGGCTGTACCGCAACTACGTCCACAACAATTACTCAAAACAACCAAGCGCCTTCAGTCAGTATTTCAGCCACTTCAAATGGTGTGCTTACATGTACAAATACAGGTATTACACTTACGGGCACATCTTCTACCGGAACAGGCACTGCAACTTGGCTAAACGGATCTACTGTATTGAGTACCGGTCCTATTTCAGGCGCAGGAAACGTTGCCAACCTTGTTGTCACGAACCCCGGAACCTATACATTAAATGTATTGACCGCAAACGGCTGTTTAGGATCCACTACTTATACCGTTACTCAGAATACCACGGCACCTGTTGCCTCAATCACTAATAATGCAAACACAACAGTGCTGACTTGTGCGCAAACCAGCATCGCTTTAATCGCAACAGGTGGCACTACCTATTCATGGAGCAACGGGACCAATGTTGTAGGAAGCACAGCTAGTTTTAGCCCAAGTTTGCCGGGTACTTATACAGTAACCGCTACAGCAGCAAACGGTTGTATCGACACCGAACAAATCATCATCACCCAAAATACTACCGCACCAACCGCTTCTGTTACCAATAATACCAGCGCCACACAGTTGACCTGCTCACTTACAAGCATTTCACTTACTGCAACAGGTGGTGGTACTTATTCGTGGTCCAACGGCACCTCAGTAGTTGGAACCGCAGCCAACTTAACAGTCACTACACCTGGAACATATACCGTGACCGTTACTTCAAGCACCAACGGATGTACGAGCACAAATGCAACAGTTATTACTCAAAACATTACCCCACCACCAGCTGGCATCACAAGTTTACCTAACCCAGCAGTACTTACTTGCGCCACTACCAATCTTACTTTAACAGCCACAGGCGGAGGCACCTATTCTTGGGCTTCGGGAACAACAAACCTTGGAACACAAGCAGCTATTTCCGTCAACGCGACTGGCACCTATACTGTTACTGTAACAGGCGCAAACGGTTGTACCGCAACAGCTAGCAGCACTGTTACGCAAAATATCGCCGCACCAACAGTGAATATCACAAACGCGCCAAATACCACTGTGCTCAACTGCACCAACACAAGCATCAACTTAACTGCTACCGGTGGTGTTTCTTACAGTTGGTCCAACGGAACATCGATAGTCGGTTCAGCAGCAACTTTAGCTGTTACTAATCCGGGCACATACACCGTAACAGTAACTGGCGCTAATGGCTGTACGGCAACTGGCAGTAGCACCATCACCCAAAACATCACTACGCCAGTAGCGGGAATCTATAACTCGACAAATACGACCGTTCTAACTTGTTCTCAAACAAGTATTTCCATTAATGCAAATGGAGGTGCTACTTATTCTTGGTCAAATGGCACGGCAAACGTTGGGAACGCCGCTGCATTAACGATTACCGCACCAGGCACCTACACCGTTACGGCCACGGCTGCAAATGGCTGTACTGATACCGAGGTAATCACCTTTACCCAAAATATTACGGCGCCAACGGCCGCAATTGCAAATGGCGGTAGCACCACAGTGCTAGATTGCAACACCACAAGCATTTCGCTTACGGCAAGTGGTGGTGTTTCCTATTCGTGGTCTAACGGAACGAGTGCAGTTGGCGCTGCAGCTCAACTTCAAATCACGACAGCCGGAACTTACACCGTTACTGCTACAGCTGCAAATGGCTGTACAGACACAGAAGTCATCACCATTACAAGTCAGGCCAATACCAATCCTACTTTTACTCAAATTGCAGCGATTTGTACAGGCGGAACCATCAACTTACCGGCAACTTCTAACAATGGTGTGAACGGAAGTTGGAGTCCGGCGCCAAACAACAACGCCACCACAACTTATACCTTTACACCTGCTACTGGTCTTTGTGCCAATACGGCAACCATGACTATTGTCGTCAATCAATACCCAAGTATCACAGCACAAAATGACACTATTTGCAATGGTTCTACCGGAACCATCACCACCCAAGTAAACCTCGCTGGAGGTTCCTATGCGTGGTCACCAATTAGCGGAAGCTTGGCAACATTTAGTGCTTCGCCAAGCAACACCACAAATTACAATGTTGTGTATACCTTAGCGGGTTGTGCCGATACTGCAACTGCCCAAATTGTGGTCAATCTGGTGCCTGTAGTTCAGGTTCAGAGCACAACAATCTGTGCCGGACAAACCGGTATTTTAGTGGCCAGTGCGAACTTGCCCAACGGGCAGTTTGTATGGACGAACGGTAGCAACAACGACACCATTTCCTTGAGTCCTAACAGCACCACTTCTCAAAACGTCACCTACACGCTAAACGGTTGTACTTCGTCTTCCGCAACAGCCACACTTACCGTGAATCCTGTGCCAGCAATCAGCATGAACAACCAAACTATTTGTGCTGGGGACCCGGTTACAATGGTTGCCAATGCCACCCCTGCAGGAACCTATTATTGGGGAGCAAATGCCGTTCAAGGAATTGCAAGCAACACATTTACACCAACTCAAGATTCCATTATTGAAGTCTTTAATGTGCTCAATGGCTGTTCATCAGATACCATTCAAGCGACAATAACCGTTTTGCCGTTGCCAATTAGTACATTTAGTGCGAATGTCCTTCAAGGTTGCGTACCGTTAAGTGTGAATTTCAGTGCCGATGTAAGTAACAATACTTCATATACATGGCAAACTAGCAATCAGCTCAATGCAAGCGGTGCCCAAACAACACTAGATTTTCAAGTGAATGGTGTTTTCTCCGTCACCTTGAGTGCCACTTTAAATGGATGTAGCAGCACTACTACCATTGCGAACATGATCGAAGTTGACAACTACCCAATTGCTGCCTTTGAACCATCATCTCAAGTATTTACGGAACCAAGTCAGTCGCTATCCTTCTGGAATAGTTCTGTCGGAGCAACTACGTACCAATGGAACTTTGGTGAAGGAGGTTCTTCAAGCGAAGAAGCGCCAACACATATATTTAACATTGAGAATGAAGGCACAACTGTTTTACTATATGCCTATTCAAACTTAGGTTGTTCGGATACAGCGAGCTTCTTTATCGGCTTTGACCCAGGCTTGGTTTATTACATCCCGAACTCTTTTACACCAGATGCGGACCAATTCAATCAAACCTTTCTACCTATCTTTACATCCGGAATTGATCCTTACAATTACCAATTGCTCATCTACAACCGCTGGGGTGAAGTGATTTTTGAATCATTAAACCCTGAATTTGGTTGGGACGGAACCTTTGGACAACAGGGTATCCAGTGCCCCGTTGGGACGTATACTTACATGATTACCGTCAAACTGCCTTCAGTAGACGAACGCAAGACCATTACAGGTCACTTAAATTTGATTCGATAAATGAAAAAGGCTTCTTAGGAAGCCTTTTTTCTTGCAACAAAAGCAACTCTTTTGATTTAAGTTCGTTACGCTTTTGCTAAATTTATCACGCTAAACCTAAAAAGAACTTAATCATGCTTAATTGGCGGGTGTTTGCCTTCTTTTTACTCTTGTTCAGTCAATTAACCTTGGCCCAATTCTGTACACCTGCAACGAGTACACTTCCAATTACCCCGACCACAACCACGCAATACACCCCCTATTATTCAACGGGTGTACCGGTCTTTTCATTTACTGGCACCGCTGGTTGCACCTATTTTTTTTCCACTTGTGGGCAAAGTTCAATTGATACTTATTTACGCTTACATAATTCGAGCTTTGTACTTATCGGAGATTGGGATGACCAATGTGGTTTTCAATCTAGTTTTACATGGTTTTGCCCAACAACCGGAACCTATTACCTTCATCTTTCTAGGTTCTTTTGCTCCCCACTTAACGGTTCCACACGTGTTGCTTATTATTCAAGTTGCGGCAATACTCCATGTAGTAATCCTGTAGTGAATGCAGGGCCCGACGTAAATATTTGTGCTGGTAATTCTACACAACTGACAGGAAATATTACCCCAGGTAGTGGCGGTACAGGTGGTACCAATGGTTATTTAACGGTTTTAATAAATAGCGGGAGTTTTCTTGACTATACAAGTTGGAATTTGACAAATGCCCAAGGACTTCAAATTGGCGCAGGAGGACCATATAGCTTTTCATCAAATAATCTTATCAATATTACTGTTCCAGGACCTGGACCCTATACATTTTTCTTAGAAACGCAGGGTGCTGTGTTGAATAACTATGCTACTTATGTCATTTCTTGTAATGGCTCAGTGGTTACATCAGGAACGTTGAGTCCTGGTTTAACAACAACTTTGTCTATTGCTAATTGCTTAGGTACCGGACCGCCAAGTGGAGTAAGCTACAATTGGACGCCAGCTACCGGTCTAAGCGCTACAAATATTCTCAATCCAATTGCAAGCCCTACTGCAACCACAACGTATACCCTCACTGCAACGCAAGGAAATTGTACAAGTCAAGATCAAGTAGTTGTAAATGTCAACCCAACACCTACCGTTTCTGGTGCTGCTCAAACATTTTGTCCGGGTTCTTCGGTAACGCTCAGTGCCAACGGAACGCCTAGCGGTGGTACTTATCTTTGGACTCCCGGCGGGCAAACTTCCAATACAATTACAGTCAGCCCCACCGCAACAACTACTTACAACGTTCAATATTCAATTGCTGGATGTAGCGCAAATAGTACCATTACTGCCTCACAAATTAATGGACTTGATTTTGCAAACATTCAAGCTCCCGGAACCAGTTCTATTTGTGAAGGAAATAACGTTGTCATTTATGGGCAGGTGTTTGAACCCGGACTCACACAGGGCGCAGGGCAAGGCGCAGGGATAAGCGTTCAATACGGAATCAGTACAATAGATTCAGATCCGTCCACATGGCCGCCGAGTGCATGGAGCAGTGCAACTTACAACCCTGCTTCACTAGTGAATCCAAACAACGACGAATACCAAGCAACATTAAGCAACCTAACAGCAGGGACTTACTATTATGCATTTAAATACACTTATAATGGTTGTACTGTATACGGTGGCTACAATTCAACAGGCGGAGGTTTCTGGAATGGCACCACTAATGTAAATGGCGTCCTGGTTGTCAGTCCAAATATTACACCCAATTTTTCTGCAATTCCCGCTATTTGTTCAGGTGGTGTCTTTCCTACACTCCCAACAACATCCATAGAAGGTATCACAGGGACATGGGCTCCATTGCCAAATAACTTACAAACTACATCGTACACATTTACACCAACCTCAGGTCTTTGTACGCTTCCTGCAACTACTACAATTGTCGTTAATTCATTGCCTGCTGTCAGCATTGCCAATGCTTCAAATACAACTGTCTTAAACTGTACTCAAACTGCTATAAACCTTAGTGCCGTAGGAAGCGGTTCTTTTACTTGGGCCAATGGTGTCAATCCTATTTCAACCGGATCTTCTATCTCCGTAAGTTCACCCGGAACGTATTCACTCGCTGTTCTTGACCAAAATGGTTGTACCGCCAACACGAGCATTTCCATTTTACAGGATAATACAATCCCTACAGCTGTGATTTTAACGAACCCAAATACGCAAGTATTGACCTGTAATACGCCGTCAATTACACTAATTGGCAGTGGTGGCAATACATATGCTTGGTCTAATGGTACTACAGTTCTCGGAAGTGCCAGTAATTTGACTGTCAATGCGCCAGGCATCTATACCGTTACGGCTACAGCTGCAAATGGCTGTACAGATACAGAAACCATTACAATTAGTCAGCAAGCAAATACCACCCCGACTTTTAATGCCATCGGACCAATTTGTGTGGGAACGCCATTTGTGCTGCCAACAACATCAACTAATGCTGTAACAGGCTCTTGGAATCCTGCACCTAACTTTAATTCCACAACGACATACACATTTACACCGACTCCAGGCTTATGTGCTAATCCTGTGACACTAACGGTTGTTGTCAATCCCAACCCGGTTATCATTGCCCAAAATGACACCATCTGTGCGGGAAATATTGGAACGATAACCACACAGGTTTCTATTCCCGGAGGTAGCTACAATTGGGCGGCAACGAGCAATAACCAAGCAAGCTTGAGCCAAACCCTCAATGCAACAAATGCTTTCCAAGTCATTTATAATGTTTTGGGTTGTGCAGACACCGCTACAGCAAGTATTATAGTGAAGCCAGTGCCTCAAGTTCTTACCCAAAATGACATCATTTGTAGTGGTGAAATTGCAACTATCGGCGCTTTTGTTGATTTACCAAATGGCACCTATATTTGGTCTAACGGCAGTACTTCTAGCTTCCAAACCTTGAGTCCAACTTCAACAACAAACTATATTTTAGTCTATACCGTCAATGGCTGTAGTTCGCTTCCTGCAAACGCCACAATTACTGTACTTCCAGTGCCGAACATTACAGTTAGTAACCAAACAATTTGCGCAGGAAATAGTGTCACGCTAATTGCTAATGCAAATCCTTCTGGTACGTTTTATTGGGGGCCAAATAGTGCACAGGGTAGCTCAACAAATTCTTTCACACCACAGCAAGATACCACCCTTCAAGTATTCAATATACTCAATGGCTGTTCATCAGATACGCTTCAAGCTACTGTCACTGTTTTACCATTACCAATTAGTACGTTTAGCGCTGATGTCACTGAGGGTTGTGTTCCACTACTTGTGAATCTGAGTGCAGACGTCAGCAATAACACTTCTTATTCTTGGCAAACGAGCAACCAATTAACAGCCAGCGGCGAGCAAGCTAATCTTATTTTTAATGCCAATGGCAATTATTCTGTTTCTCTGACCACCACCTTAAATGGTTGTTCGAGTACAACATCAATTGCAAACCTCATCACCGTTGAAAACTATCCTATTGCTGCATTTGAACCCTCTTCTGCAGTATTAACTGAACCAAATCAAGAACTATTCTTCTTAAACACTTCAGTTGGGTCAAGCAGTTACATTTGGGATTTTGGCGATGGTTCAAGCTCAACCGAAGTAGGTCCGAGCCATGTTTTTCAGGTAGAAAATGAGGGTGTTGATGTCGTACTCTACGCATTTTCGAGTTTGGGTTGTTCAGACTCAACTTCTTTTTACTTTGGCTTTGCCCCAGGCCTGGTTTATTACATCCCCAACTCATTTACACCAGACGCGGACCAATGCAATCAAACCTTTCTACCTATCTTTACATCCGGAATTGATCCTTACAATTACCAATTGCTCATCTACAACCGCTGGGGTGAAGTGATTTTTGAATCATTAAACCCTGAATTTGGTTGGGACGGAACCTTTGGACAACAGGGTATCCAGTGCCCCGTTGGGACGTATACTTACATGATTACCGTCAAACTGCCTTCAGTAGACGAACGCAAGACCATTACAGGTCACTTAAATTTGATTCGATAAATGAAAAAACTTTTACTCCTAAGCATCTTACTTTTTTCTGTCTTTGGGATTTCTTTTGCCCAGGGTACAGCAATTAGTGTTGGTACACAGACAACTACCTTCACAAGTATGATTCGAGGCTATCACTTCACTGCACCAACTAGTTTCACAATTTGTGGTCTGTATATTCCGCCAGATGCAGCCCCTACAGGTACCCAAACCATTCGCGTTGTTAAATTTACAGCTGGTCCGCCTCCTGCATTTGCCGGCACAACCAATAGCTTTGTTCAATTATTTACCGTTACCAATGCACCCGCAACACAAGTTGTAGCCTGTAACATTCCAGTTGCTGCAGGTGACATTATCGGGGTATATGGCGCCAGAGGCGCTAATTGCGTCAACAGCTACGGACCTGCCAATTTTGTAACGAGCATCAACGGCTTCAACACGACCCTACAACGCAGTGGCATGCAATCTTGCCCCGCTGGTACGGGTGCGCCAATGGCCAATATTTGGTCAGAGGTCAATTACAATATCGGCCGCATTTCAATGTACATCAACTGCTGCCAAACGCCTACACTGACCGCTTCTAATACGAGCCCAATATGTGCAGGGCAACCATTTTCACTAGGAGCAGTTCCCAACCCCACCGCAACCAACTATTCATGGGCTTGGGCTGGGCCAAATGGCTATACCTCCACACAGCAAAACCCTACCATTGCCAGCCCTACTTTATTGGCTGCAGGCACCTACACCGTCACACTTACTGTTCCGAACTGCGGCACGGTCAATGCAACAACTACCGTAACCGTCAACCCGGGCCCAACCGTAACCGCCGCTCCACTCACCATTTGTTCGGGGGCCAGTGGTACCCTAACTGCAAGTTCAACAACACCCGGAGGTACTTATACTTGGTTTTTAAATGGTACACAAATTGGCACTGGGGCGAGCATCTCTGTGTCGCCAAGTACCACCACCACCTACGCTGTAGAATATGCAGCAGCAGGCTGTGTTGGCACAAGTAATGTCACCGTTACCGTTGAACCGACACCACAACCTACAGTTAGTGTAGATTCTGTCTGTGTGGGTTCAGCCGGATCGCTTTTTGTCAATAATGTGAGTGCAGGTGGAACCTACCTTTGGAGCACTGGCGCCACAACTGCCACGCTAACAGCAAGCCCTGTGGCAACCACCAACTACAGCGTTGTATTTACAAGTGCCAATGGCTGCGTAGCACCAAGCGTGAGTGGAACTATCGTTGTGAAACCTTATCCAGTGATCACAACTACAAACGATACCATTTGTATTGGAAGTTCAACAACGCTCAACACCAACGTAGACCTTCCCGGAGGTACCTACACCTGGGCGCCCCTAGCAGCCAATAGTTCTAGTATTACTGTCAGCCCAACAGCAACCACGACCTATACCGTTATTTATAACTTATTGGCCTGTCAGGATACCGCAACAGCAACAGTGTTAGTGAACCCTATCCCGGTTGCGCAAACGTCCAATGCAGTGATGTGTTTTGGAGATGTCATCAACCTTATTGCCACAGCGAACTTACCGGGAGGCTCTTATTTATGGTCGACCAACGAAACGAACGACACCATTTCAATTAGCCCGAGCAGTACTTCGAGTTATACGGTCACATATACCCTGAACAACTGTACAAGCCCAGCAGCTACAGCGCAAGTAACGGTGCATCCGATTCCTGTGGTAACGCTTACTAGCGCAACCATTTGTGAAGCAGACCCGGTTACCCTCACTGCAACACCTAACTTACTTGGGGGCACTTATGCTTGGGGGCCAAATGGAATTGCAGGTGGGCCTAACCAAACGTTTACGCCACTCCAAGATACCACCCTGAGCGTTATCTACACCCTAAACAATTGCCCTAGTCTACCAGCCACCGGCACCGTCACTGTTCACCCACTTCCGATCGTTACATTTAGCGCTACGCCAATTGAAGGCTGTGCACCGCTCGCCGTAAGCTTCACCGCAGACGATGCCACAAATACCACCTATAGTTGGTCAACTAGTAACGGCTTATCAGCATCTGGTAACGCACCAACAATTGTGTTTGGCAACGGCGGTACCTTTGATGTGAGTTTAGCTGCAACAACCTCTTTTGGCTGCTACGACACCCACACCGAATTAGCTTATATCTACGTAGAAGACCTCCCTGTTGCAGATTTTGAATCACCGATTAGTGTATTCACCCAAGAAGCACAATATGTCATGTTCAGCAATTTGTCTATGGGTGCAACCAACTACGTCTGGGATTTTGGCGACGGACAATTTGCTTCAGAATTCGAGCCTTCCCATGTTTTCCAAAACACCATGAACGGCTATACGATAACACTTACCGCTCTTACTGATTTACAATGCGCTGACGCCACCTCTGTAAGTATTGGTTACCAATACAACGAGCTACTGTACATTCCAAATAGCTTCACACCAGACGGCGATCAAAACAACCAAGTTTTTTGCCCTGTTTTCTTTTCTGGCTATGACCCACAAAATTATGAATTCACGGTCTACAACCGCTGGGGAGAGGTCGTGTTTGAAAGCCATAACGCTTTAGTAGGTTGGGATGGTACTTACGGGCCAGATGCGCTTGCCGCACCAACAGGTATGTACACTTACCGCATTTTGTACAAGAACCCCGATCTCGACGAACGCAAGGTGCTCACGGGTCATGTGAATTTGCTGCGTTAGTTTTCAGAAAACCCTAACTTTGGCCTGACCTACTCGGGCACATGAAAGAACGCAGTTTTTATTCTAATCTTTTCTTTTCACTGGGGCTAAACCTCCTTGTGAAGCCCATCTCTATTTTTGCAATCGACGCCGCTGTGCAAAATATTGTGGGGCAGCAATACGGTATTTACTTCGCGTTTTTCAACTTTAGCCTCATCATTTCAATCGTATTTGATTTTGGTGTCAACAACTACAGTACCCGGCTCAGTGCCCAAAACTTACCAGAAGCCAAAAAGTTATTTTCGACAATCCTTGGCCTGCGGTTTTTATTAATGCTCGGTTATCTTGCAGGAATTGGTCTACTCAAAGTCTTTATTACACTCTCTTGGACCGAATACAGGCTCATTCTCTTGCTAGGTCTCAACCAATTTTTAATTGCAAACATCTCCTTTTTTCGAAGCTACTTTGCAGGTCTTCAGCGTTTTCGAATAGATGCCTTTTTGAGTGTGCTCGATCGGCTACTGCTCATCATTTCTGTGGGCTACATCATTTACGTTTATCCTGATGGTTTCAAGCTGATTGATATTGAATCTTATAGTATTTATCAATTCATGTGCTATGCACTGAGCTTTATCGTTGCCGGAAGTTTAGCGATCTACTACATTAGACCCAAGTTAGAATGGCCGCGCCTAAGTGAGCTTTTACCTGTCGTGAAAAAATCACTTCCTTTTGCACTGCTCATCGTCCTGATGATGCTTTATTCCCGCTTAGATGCACTCTTGCTCCTACACTTTTCTGTAAACGGTCAACAAGAAGCTGCCTATTATGCGCAAGCTTTTCGCTTGATTGATGCGCTATATATGTTTGCAATGGTTTTTGCCGGACTCCTCTTTCCGATGTTTGCCAAAATGCTCAAAGAAAATCCATCGGCAATTGCCCCTTTAGTAAGCCAAGCAAGTAAACTACTTCTTGGGTCCAGTTTAGCTTTTATTGTTTTTAGCCTATTGCGTGGTGGTCTTTTGATCGATCAAATATACAGCGATACATCTGTAGACAGCGGTGGCATATTGTTTCTTTTGAGCATCGCTTTTTTTGGAATGGCATCCAACCTTATTTATGGCTCCTTACTCACGGCAAATGGTTCGTTAAAGGTGTTGAATATCATTTCATTTGGCGGTTTTTTAGTCAATATCTGCTTGAATTTGATTTTAATTCCCAAAGTCCTCAATGGCGGAGCAGTTATTGCTGCAGGGGTGGCGGCACTTACTCAGGTTCTCGTTGCAATGGTGCAAGCAATCTATTGTAAACGCTTGTTTGCTTTGCCTCTTGTTGATCGCCATTTATATAGATATCCCTTGCTCGTTTTTGCCTTGATGTTTTGGTTTGTTGGTGTTGATTGGACGCCCATAGGTTATCTATATGGTGACTGGATCCTGTTATTTGATATTTTGGTGACTGTATTCTTTCTTTTCGCTTTTAAATTCATAGATGTCAAGGAGCTGATTTCGCTTGTTCAAACACGCAGTAAAACGCAATAAATATGGATTTTTGGAGTTATTGTCATAGCTTTGAAAAAAAATTGGCCGCAAGCAAGTAATATGGAAAACAACAACCTCACAGACCAACGCAACGCTCTACTCATATTTCTCTGGAACCAACGTAAGCCGTTGCTCCTATTTACAGGTGCTGCCGCGGTCGTTTCGATCATCGTCGCGTTTATCATCACCCCACTCTATTTATCTACCGCCATTGTTTTTGCCGCTGCCTCCAGTAACGTATCGTTCTCAGAACAGCGCAACGTGAAAGCAGCAGCAATGGACTTCGGAGAAGAAGAACAAGCAGAGCAATTGGTTCAAATTTTATCTTCGTCGCGCATCAGAGACCGCATTGTTCAGAAATACGACCTCCTGTCCGACTACGAGATTTCCAAAACCGACCCAAACAAATATTACAAACTCAACAAGGCATATAACGAACATTTTACCTTCAGCCGCACCCGTTATGGTTCAATTCAAATCGATGTGCTCGACGAAAACCCGAAACAAGCGGCCGCTATGGCCAACGATATCGTAGACCTCATCGATACAATTAAAAACGAAATGATCCGCGAGCGTACCATACCTGCCTTTCAAATCAACTTGCGCAAAAAACAACAAATGGAAAAGGAGCGCGACTCCATCCTACAATGCCTAGAAGACCTCGCTAAATTGGGTGTCTTGCCCAACGATACGCGTGCAACGCTTTATCAGGCCTTGGTAGATGCCAAAAACCCACAAGAGAAAGAAGAGCTTCGCAGAAAAATTGAAGCCAATAGCAAATACGGTTCTGTTTACGATGGGTTGGAATACCAACGCAACGAAAAAATCGTCAAAATTGAAGACTTCAAAGTTTCTTACGAGCAAGCTGAATCCGATGCAAACGCCAACTTTAACCACAAATTCGTGGTAGAACGCGCCGTTGTAGCTGACCGCAAAGAAAAGCCTAAACGCATGATCATCGTGCTGGTTGCAACCATAGGTGGGTTTCTTTTCGGACTGTTTTTCTTATTGATCCGTCAACGCATCAAAGAACTCCAACAGACCGCTGCATAAAGTTCAAATGAACGACCCAATACTTTATTCTCTTATTCCTGTTGGCCTACTCGCCATCTATTTTGCTATTTTTCAGACTGATAAACTCTTTCTGAGTTTGGCATTTCTCACGCCGCTTTCTTTCAATATTGAAGAATACTCGAGCAGTTTTGGTTTGTTTATCCCAACAGAACCACTGCTTTTTGGCTTGATGATTTTACTGAGCGCATTTCAACTCAAAAAAGGGTTTATGCCCATTCAGGTTTGGCGCAGTCCACTTATCTGGACCATCATCATTTATTTATTATGGCTACTGCTGTCGGCCATAACAAGTAGCCATCCGATTGTATCTCTTAAGTTTATTCTTGCCAGACTTTGGTTCATTGTTCCTGTCTTGTTTTTTGGCACTTACTTTTTTCAAAAGCGCAGCAACCGCATTACATTCATTTGGCTGTTTATTGTAGCCACCGTACTAGTGATCATCTACACACTCATTCATCATTCCTTCTATGGATTTGGCGAAAAAGAAGGACACTGGGTGATGTCGCCATTCTTTAAAGACCACACCATTTATGGCGCGATCGTGGCACTCGTGCTTCCGCTCGCTGTCGGACTTTACCTTTATAAAAAACAAAATCCATTGGTTCAAGTCACCTTGATTGGTTTAATCGTCATTATTTTAGTAGGACTCGTTTTATCTTATACCCGTGCCGCATGGCTCAGTGTTTTGGGCAGTATCGCTATTGCCATGGTGTTGTACTACAAGGTTTCCTGGAAGCCTATTGCCGTTTTGGCGGGTATCGGCGTAGTCGTTATTTTGCTCCAATGGGACCGCATTCAAATGGAACTCGAACGCAACAAATACGAGCATACCACAGAAGCTTTTGACGAACGCCTCCAGAGTGCGGCCAATATTTCCACTGATGCATCAAACTTAGAGCGCATCAACCGTTGGAGTTGCGCTATTGAAATGTTCAAGCAAAGGCCAATTATGGGTTACGGACCCGGTACTTATGCCTTTGAATACGCTCCTTTTCAGCGACCTGAAAACCTGACCATTATTTCGACCAATTTTGGCGACATGGGCAATGCACATAGCGAATACCTAGGTGCACTTGCCGAAACTGGCCTGATCGGAATGCTTAGTTTAATTGCAGTGGTCTTTGCGTTGTTTTACACGGGTATTACGCTGTATCATCGCTTGCCTAAAGAAAATAAAGAAGATCGAATTATTGTACTCAGTACAATTATGGCACTCAGCACTTATTTTATCCATGCCTTTTTGAATAATTACTTGGATACCGATAAAGCGGCCGTCCCAATCTGGGGAATTTGCGCGATGTGGTTGGTTTACGAAAGAGAACTCAGTTCTAGCGGCCAATCCAAAGCGACGGATTGAGCGTAACTGGGCTGGCGCCGACCACCTGATGTACTTCAAAATGACACACCGACACTCCGTTGTCATTGAGCAAGGTACCAATGGCCTGTTTGGTAGAAACCTTAGACCCCACACTCACAAAAGTTTCAGCTAAGTTGCCATACACCGTGCGGTAGGCCCCGTGCTTAATGATCACAACCTTTCCTGCACCAGGTACAGAAAAAACAGTTGTCACTTCTCCTTCAAATACGGCACGTACCTTAGAACCTCGATTACAAGTAATATCAATCCCGTTGTTGTTCCACTCCACTCCACTGAGGGTTGGATGGTAATTGCGGCCAAATCTTTCAGTAACGCTACCGTTGTCTACAGGCCATGGCAAACGCCCGCGGTTGGTTTCAAAGCTTCTGCCAATAGCCGCTCCTTCCGTGGAAATTGGCGTGGCTACTACTTTTGGAGCTGCTGCTGTTGTGGTTGTCTTTGGGCTACTAGTAGTTGTGGTTGTAGTGGTAGCTGGTGTTTTGCCGGAAGGTTTAGTTGTTGTCTTGGGAGCTGCTTTGGCTAATTCTGCCTGACGAGCGGCTTCTCGCGCTTGTTCTTTGGCGATATCGGCACGAATAGCTGCATCGATCTGCTTTTTGAGCTGGATTTTCTTGCGCTCGTCTTCCTTGAGTTGGACAATTAACGCTTGTTCCTCCTTTTTAAACTTTTGATAGGACTTTTCCTTCTTTGATTTGTCGTTTTCTATCAATTGGCGCTCTTGTTTTTTCTCCTCTAAGGCCTGCTGCTTGATGAGCTTTTCGGAATCAATTTGATTGATTTCTTTGAAAATGAGTTGTTGGTGCTGCTTGATCAGCGCAGCTTGTTTTTGTTGAACAGCAGCTACTTTTTTGAGATAGCGGTTGCGTCTCAATGCTTCATTGTAGTCTGAAGAGGCCAATAAGTACATGACTTTATTGTAATTACCGCGGTGTTTGTAGGCATACAAAAACATCTTGCGGTACTGCTGCTTGAGTTGAGTGAGTTTGGTACGCAAGCGCTTGATCTCCATTTTTTTTTGGACGATTTTCATTTCGGCAGTGCGCACTTGATTGTCAAAAAGATTCACCAAGGCTTCACGACTGCGGATTTGATTTTCTATCAAGCGGATTTCATTGAGCGAAGCCTGGCTGTTGTTCTTGACTTTATTCAATAGCTTCTTGGTATTAGAGATGCGTTTCTCTAATTTTTGTTGTTCGCGCTTGAGCTGGTTTTGGTCTTGCTGTGCGTAGGTCTGGTGAGCCATACACAATAGCAAGACGATGCTAATCACATTTTTCATAGCTTTCTGGTATGACGATAATTAATTCTTGAGGTTCATTGACTTCTATGCGTTCGTATGTTAAAGTGAGCAACAACGCTTTTTTAGGTGTTCTGATATTGATTTCCACTTTGAGCGGTAAATCATAGCCATTGAGCTGCTGCCTCTCTAAATAAACCACACTTACTTCTGTTGCGTCTTCTAAGCTCCATATGCGCGTTTGCTTGAGGGCTTTAGCATCATCGCTAAGACGGTATTGAATCATCAGGTCGTCGCGTTGTTTGCGGTCTGGTTTTTTGCGGTCGTGCTTTTTATGGGTAGAAACGCTGTATTGGAAAGGGTCGTTGTCGACAAAATACTTTTGTGTAATTTGATAATCTAAAGGCTTGCCGTAGATGATTTCTTCAATGTTTTCATACGAGAAATCCACGCCAAATAATTCTTTTAAATAATCTAAGGAAGCCACGGTGTAACAGCGGTCCCGTTTGTTGACAACGCTTAAGGTGTCTTGGGTTACAAGTGCCGTAACCACCGGAATACGGGCATAGGTAATAATGGCAGATACCGCGCTGTCGCTGACAATTTTTATAGACGTTTTGAGTGAGATTTCACTCTCCTCTTCAGGTTTACTTAAATCTTTGTAGCTCACTGAAAGTTTGCTATAAAATGTCTGCGGCTCAATATGAGAAAGGCTATCGATGCGGTCTATTAACTCTTTGTCCTTGATTTTTGGAAGTTTGGCAAGATCGCTTTGCTCCGCGACGAGCTCTTGCGTTTTACAGGCGGTAAGGCCTAAAAACAAAAAGCAGATATAAGCTAATTTATGGAACTGGAACATATGTTTTTTTAGAAATTTTCTCGGAAAGAACGACGCTGCCCTCTCCAAAAGTAAGTGCCTGCTGCCAGCAATTGTTGGCTTCTTGAACTTGGCCTAAATGAAAATAGATATCGCCGAGGAGCTCCTGATATGCCGCTGTCTGAAGGAGCTTGGGAGCTGTTATTTTTTGCATTTCTTGCAAGGCCATTTGGTGCGTACCTGACTGAAAAGCAGCAAAGGCGATTTCAAAAACTAGTTCAGGCTTTGCACCAGCTTTTGCCGACAATTCTTGTAAGCGCTGCAGCGTTTTTGTGAGCTCCATTTTATGGGCTGCTAAAATGTGCAAGTATTTCAATTCGAGGTCATTCGAACTTATGCTGAGGCCCTCCTTCAACGCCGCAATACCTTCCGCCTGTTTTTGTAATCCTAAGAAAGCGCTTCCTTCTTGCAAAGAGATTTCTCCTAAAAGCGCATTGTCATTGATCAGCACACCTTTAGCAAGCGTTAAATTCTCTAACGCTTCAGCATAAGCACCATTTCTATTGAGCATCATGGCTTTGAAAAAGAACGGTAGCGGCTGGCTTGGAAACAACTCAGCGCAACTTGAAGCGTCTTTGAGGAGGTCGGACCACGATTCTTGCTCGTATTCTAAAATCATTAATTGGTTCCAGACAGGAGCTAAATTGGGATCGCAACGCAGTGTTTGCTGATAGCTAGAAATAGCTGCTTTGATTTGGCCAGCTACGTAATAGTAATCGCCGGCAATGGAATGTGCTTTGGCCTCGTTTGGATACGTTTGGGTCATGTGTTGTACAAGTGGCTCCAATGTAGGGTCAATGGCTGTTTGTTTCTTTTCATTGACCAACATGATCAAAATATTCATTTTTTGATCGAGACTTGCGCCCTGTGCAAGGATGCCCGCATGCAAGTATTTCTTTCCTTCGTCCACTTTGCCCGAACGGTAGAGCATTTCGCCGTACATCAATAATGCAACACCATTTTGAGGGTCGGCCTCTACGAGGTCTTTGAGCAAACCAAAACCCGCTGTATAATTTTGAGCTCTGAAATAGTGATCGACTAAATTGGCAAGAATGCTTGGTTCCGTAGGAAAACGCAGCCTAGCCGCTTCAAGTAAAGCAACGCCTTCTTTTGCCTTGCCCATTTGTTGCAATAAACGGAACTTTTCAAGAACCGTACTGGGGTTTTCACCGAGTTGCTGTTCCATTTTCTCGATAAGGGCCAGCGACTTGCTTGGTTTTTGAAGTGCATCATAACACTTTAGCGCGCCACTATAGTAATCAATGTTTTTTGGATCAGCTTTTAACAAGCCTTCAAAAACAGTTGCCGCTTCTTTGTTGCGCCCGAGTTGTAGGTACATAAATGCCAACTCGCGCTTGTAATGCAAATTCTTGGGGTCAAGTTGCGCAGCTTGTTCGGTATGATAAGCCGCTTCTTCATAACGCTCGAGCTTAAGGTAAGTCTGAAAAAGTGCATAATGTACGGCGGCGTCTTTGGGTTGTTTTTGCAAACACGCCTTAAAGGCTTGAATAGCTTCTTCATGTTGCGCGTTGAGCATGTTGCGCACCCCAGTATGAAATTGCCGAATATATGCCGGGTCTTGTGGAACTGCTACAGGCTCGTGGAACTTACACGAAGCCAATGCGACGAGCGCGAGGACGTAAAGAAATTTATTCATTGACCGTACTGAAATCGCCGAGGCTAAGGTCTTTTGCGCGGCCGTTATATTGTGCATGAGACCCGATCATGGCACCACTAAGGTTGACTTTTGATAGTTTTGTCTGTTGGCCTATGATGCAATTTTTGATCTGTGTGTCGCTAATTACTGTGCCTTCCCCAATAGAAACATGCGGCCCCACAACTGATCTTTCGATGCGTACATTTGGACCGATATAACAAGGTTGGATGACTACACTATCTGAAATATGACTAGATAAATTGACCAAACGGCCCGCTTCGGCGTCGTGTTCGAGCACGCGTTGGTTGGTTTCAACCGTAACTTCCTTATTGCCGCAATCGAGCCATTCGTCTACGGTACCCGGTTTAAAAGCGACACCTGCTTCTGTGAGGCGACGCAAGGCGTCAGGCAATTGGTATTCGCCTCCTTTGACCACGTTGTGGTCTATGAGATACTGAAGTTCTTGCTTGAGGCGCGCGCCGTCTTTGAAATAGTAAATGCCGATCATGGCTAAATCCGAAACAAACGTTTGTGGTTTCTCGACAAAATCGATGATTTCACCATTGACATTCAGCTTGACGACACCAAATGCACTTGGGTCCTCAATTTGTTTGACCCACAAGATGCCTTCGTCTTCGTGAGAAATTTTAAAATCAGCCTTAAAAAGCGTGTCGGCAAAAGCAACTACCACCGGGCCATCGAGTGCTTCCGCTGCGCACAAAACAGCATGCGCTGTGCCGAGGGCTTGTAATTGGTAGTGAATGCTGCCTTTGGCGCCCAAACTTGCCGCTACCGCCAATAATTCGTTTTCAACAGCTTCGCCGAATTCACCCACAACAAAAGCAATTTCTTCAATGGGTTCTGCACAAACACGGGCAATATCGGCCACCAAGCGGTGTACAATTGGCTTCCCTCCTACCGGAACAAGTGGTTTGGGAATGGTGAGCGTGTGTGGACGGAGGCGGCTACCACGACCCGCCATCGGGACAATTACTTTCATGTGCTAATTATTTTGTGCCGGTGCTCCCGAATCCGCCTTCGCCGCGCTCAGATGAGCTCAGCTCTTGGACTTGAACCAGGTTTACCTTTTCTACTTTACAAAAAACGAGTTGTGCGATGCGTTCACCATCGGTTAGGGTGACTGTATCCGCCGATAGATTGACAAGAATCACGCCAATTTCGCCGCGGTAATCTGCGTCTATGGTGCCGGGTGTATTCAAGACCGTGAGGCCTTTTTTGAGTGCCAGGCCACTGCGCGGCCGAACTTGGCATTCGAGGCTTTGGTCCATTTCTAGAAATAGTCCTGTTGGTATCAAAGCGCGTTGCATTGGAGCCAATGTGAGTGGGGCTTCTAGCATTGCGCGCACGTCCATTCCAGACGCTCCAGCCGTTTGATAGGCCGGGACTTCATGGTGGCTCTTGCTGACAATTTTTACTTCGTGCAAACTCATCTTCCAAAATTAGCGCAATTCTACACTCAAATGCGCGCTAATGAAAGGAATAATCAACAGCTTAGTATGGACAACATCGGTCATTTTAAGCGTATTTGCTTACTTTTGTGCTACAATCGAGTAGTTATGTTAGAAATTCAACGCATCCGTCAAGAAAAAGAAGCCATCCTTGCAGCCTTGGCCAAAAGAAATATAGATGCAAGCCCAACCCTAGACGCCATCCTTGAAACAGATCAAAACTGGAGAACGGCCAAAACACAACTCGATCAAGTTGCTGCCGAAATGAACCAACTTGCGCGCTCCATTGGTGAGCTCTTCAAGTCGGGTCAGCAGTCAGAAGCGACCGCTCTGAAAGAAAAAACAAGTGTCCTCAAAACCCAAGAGGCCGAACTTAAAGAACAAGTTAGTACACTAGAGCAACAACTTCAACAACTCCTTTACACCTTGCCTAACGTTCCCAACGAAGCGGTGGTGCAAGGACGTGATGCCGAAGATAACCAAAACGTTTTTGAAGCGGGCAGCATTCCCCAATTCGATTTTGCAGCCCAACCACACTGGGATCTCGCCAAAAAATTCAAGCTCATCGATTTTGAACTTGGCGTAAAAGTTACCGGTGCCGGTTTTCCATTCTATCGCGGCAAAGGCGCAAGACTACAACGCGCCCTCATCCAATTTTTCCTAGACGAAGCCATTGCAGCGGGATATGAAGAATTCATCTCTCCACATATGGTCAATGAAGCCAGCGGCTACGGCACAGGTCAACTTCCAGACAAAGAAGGTCAAATGTATTATGTCAAAGAAGACGACTTCTATCTCATCCCTACTGCAGAAGTGCCACTGACCAACATCTACCGCGATGTCATTTTGCCCGACGCCAATTTCTCGATCAAAATGTGTGGATACACGCCTTGTTTTAGACGTGAAGCTGGCTCTTACGGCAAAGATGTACGCGGCCTCAATCGCCTGCACCAATTTGACAAAGTAGAAATTGTCAGAGTAGAGCACCCAGACAACAGCGCCAAAGCGCTAGACGAAATGATTGACCACGTCAAGAACTTACTCGACAAATTAGAATTGCCATACCGCATCTTGCGTTTGTGTGGTGGCGACATGGGCTTTGCCTCCGCCATGACCTACGATTTTGAAGTATACTCTGCCGCCCAAGAAAAATGGCTAGAAGTGAGCTCTGTCTCCAGATTTGATACTTTCCAGTCGAATCGCTTGAAATTGCGTTTCAAAGACGACAAAAAAACCACGCTTTGCCACACCCTTAACGGCTCTGCTTTGGCCCTGCCACGTATCCTCGCTTCTTTACTCGAAAACCACCAAACAGCTAACGGCATCCAAATTCCAAAGGCGCTACAAGCTTATACTGGTTTTTCGGTCATCGAGTAGCGCAATGTCTGGGCAAATTCGACGTTAATAAGCAGTCTCTGCCCATGAAGCGCTCCTCTATTTTGCGTCTGCTTTTATTTACATTGTGCAACCTTTTCGGGCTGCTTACTTTCGCGCAGCAAAATCTCCGCAGTGTGGCCCTAACGCCAGATACCCTAGTGCAAGTACTGGACAGCAATGCCATCTATACCCCTTCGTTTCACTTTTCGCGCTTTGCCAATCATTCAGATACCATTGCTATCTTAGAAAACGCTTATTCATTTGATCCTAAAAACAATACATTTCAATGGAAAGACAATCCAAAAGACTCCATTTACTTGCGTTTTTTGGTCTTTCCATTTGCGCAGCGCCAAACTGTTCTGCATTACCCTTTCACACCCATTTCACCACAAAATCTACTCGAAAAAGAGCGCGAAAAATTTCAGATCACCACACGTGGGCCACAAGATCTTTTTGGCGGCAATGCCATTCATAAAAGCGGCAGTTTGGCCCGTGGAATTGGCTTTGGCAATAACCAAAGTCTAGGTCTCAACTCTGCCCTCAACCTCCAACTCAACGGACAAATTTCACCTGGTCTGATGCTCACTGCCTCGCTTTCAGACGCCAATATCCCTTTTCAAGCTTCCGGGACAACCAATCAGCTCCGGGAATTTGATCAAGTATTTATTCAAGTCCATAACGAACAACTCAAAGTAACCGCCGGCGATTTCTGGCTAGACAAACCCGATGGTCAATTTTTGACTTACCGCAAACGTGCACAAGGCATCACTGGACAATACAATTGGCAGCTGGCAAATGGTGCCAAACTTTACACGCAAAGCAGTTTAGGTTTGTCAAAAGGAAAGTTTCAAAGACAAATTATTCAAGGGCTCGAGGCCGTCCAGGGCCCGTACCGACTTGTTGGCAGCAACAACGAGCCTTACATCTTAATTTTGGCCGGAACCGAGCGCATTTACATCGATGGGCAATTGCTGCAAAGGGGGCAAGAATTCGATTATATCATTGATTACGCCAGTGCCGAACTCACTTTTACATCTAGGCACCTCATCACCAAAGACAGCAGAATTGTCGCTGAGTTCCAATATGCCGATCAAAATTTTGCCAGAAGCTTACTCCAACACACCACTCGATACCAAACCAAACAGCTCAAAACTTGGGTGGCGGTCTACCAAGAACAAGACCTTAAAAACCAGGCCTTGCAGCAAATACTCACCGCCGAACAACTCCAACAATTGAGTCAGATTGGCGACAATCTTGCAGCAGCCAATGTGCAAGGCTTTGATTCAAGCGCTTATCTCGAAAACACCAATATGTATCGGCTCGTTGACACCCTTGGTTATCAAGATGTGCTCGTCTTTAGCGTAGATGCTCAATTGGCCCATTACCGCAGCACCTTCACAGACGTTGGAACTGGTCAGGGCGACTACATTTTGGCTGGCGTCAGTGCTTCGGGAAATTACTACAAATGGATTGCACCTATCAACGGCAGTTCACAAGGAAATTTTGCCCCCATCAGACGCGTGCAGACTCCTAAGCGCAAACAAATGGCAAGTGCAGGTATCTCTTATGATTTGCATCCGAATTGGTCTTTGTTTTCAGAAAATGCACTCAGCGAAAACGACCTCAATTTATACTCCTCATTGGATGATCAAAACAACCTTGGCTTTGCGTCCAAAGGAGGGCTTCGCTTTCATAAAGCACTCAGCCAAGACAGCAGTAGAAGTGTCGTGGAGACTTCGTTAGAATATCTTTATTTGAACGCGCGCTTTGAACCTATAGAACAATTTCGGGCAGTAGAGTTTGATCGCGATTGGAACATCCGCAATCA
Source organism: uncultured Flavobacteriia bacterium (assembly GCA_937975705.1). Classification (GTDB taxonomy): domain Bacteria; phylum Bacteroidota; class Bacteroidia; order Flavobacteriales_D; family Crocinitomicaceae; genus UBA952. The sequence continues at coordinate 162,942 of CALJTX010000038.1, forward strand.
AAATTACACGGGCACACAGCGTCAGCTGGAGTTAAAACAGCGGATTGCACACAACCAATTTGGACAAATCAACATTGTAGCGCAGCATCTAGACATCGATAGTTTGTTTTCAGGACAGCGCCTTTTTACCGACGGCAATTGGAAGCAAAAGGGTTGGTCGGCAAAATGGGACGCCTCTGCCTTGCGCGCTCAAACAACCACTGCGCAAAATTATTTTGTGCGGCACCGCCTCAAGCTAGACAAGCAACTCGGCCTCTTTAAAATCGGTTATATAGACGACCACGAATGGAATCAATTCAGTGGCAGTCTGCTGCCCAACTCTTATCAATTTTACGACGCACAAGCCTTTATTCAGTTGCAAACTACGCGCAAACTCGACCTAAAACTATTCTATCGCGAACGTTATGATTGGCGTGCAGACAGCTTATTACAGCTTGCGGCCAAAGCCAAAACAACAGGTCTAGAACTCAAATGGGATCCGAGTTCGAGCCAAAACTTGCAGGTACTTTTGGGTGCGCGGCAATTGGCTATACTCGATTCTACGCTCATTGACCAAAAAGCAGAAAAGAGTTTAGTAGCTCGTTTTGATTACAATGCGCGCTTTTTTAAAAATGCACTTACCCTTACTACTTTTTATGAAATCGGTTCTGGTTTGGAGCAAAAACGACGTTTTCAATATGTCCGGGTCAATGACGGACAAGGAATTTATGCTTGGATAGACTACAATGCCGATGGCATCAAAGACCTCAATGAATTTGAACAAGCGATCTATGTCGATCAAGCCAATTACATCCGCGTATTTGTACCGAGTGCAAGTTATGCAGCTGTATTCTCCAACGAATGGAATCAGAGCGTGCTTTGGCGCCCAGAATTGCTGTGGCGCAAGCGCGAAGGGGCCTTAGGGGTTTTAGCAAAATTCTCCAATCAAACACGCATTCGGGTGCAGCGCAAATTACAAGATGGCACTACTTTACAATGGCTCAATCCTTTGGCCTCAGACATCGCTGAATTGGCCCTGCAATCTGCGAACGCACAATTCTCTAACTCTTTGTTTTTCAATAGAAATGCCAAAGTATTTAGCGCAGAATACAGCTGGCTAAAACAAGAAAACAAAATGCTTTTGGCCAGCGGCTACGATGCGCGCAGCCAAACCAAGAACCAACTCAATCTGCGCCTGAACGTGAACAGTCAGTTGGCTATAGAAACGACCCTTTTGCAAGGGCAAAATGCAGCGCTTGCCGATTACACCACCGGGCGTAATTTTCAGATCACACAGCAAGAACTCAAGCCACAACTCATTTATCAAGATGGTTCGCAACTGCGCCTCAGCTTGATCGGTAGTCTAGGAAACAAGACCAATAGTCTGCTTTACGGTGGTGAAACGGCCAAATCCAAAGCCCTTGAAACAACTTGGAAAATCAATCGGAGCGAAAAAGGCTCCCTCAATGGCTCCCTCAAATACGTCTATTTTGATTTCAATGGCACGGCGCTTTCTGCCGTCGGTTATGAAATGCTAGAAGGACTGCGGCCAGGAACTAACTGGACCTGGAGCCTGAGTTTTCAGAAAATTGTTGGCAAAAATTTGCAGCTGAGTCTCAATTATGGCGGGCGCCTCATGCAAGGACAGACGGCAGTACATACGGGAGGTATGGAGCTACGCGCCTATTTCTAAACGTGCTTTATTTGTGGAACTGTTGCTGCACAAAAGCCCGCGCTTTTGCGTCGGTGGCCACGTAATCTTCGTAGTGTGGGTTCAAGATATTGGCTACATTTTGCATGCAATATTCGTTGAGTTGGCCGATTTCTAAAAAGGAGATTTTGCGGTCTAGGTAAGCTGCTACAGCCTCTTCATTGGCTGCATTGAGTGCGCAAGCTGCTGTTCCTTGCGCGGCCATTGCTTGATAAGCCAAATCTAAATTTTTGAACACCTTGCGGTCTGGCTGCTCAAAAGTGAGTTGCGGATAATCCATGAAATTGAAGCGCGGGAAGTCAGTTTTGAAACGCGCGGGATAGGTCAGTGCATACTGAATAGGCAATTTCATATCAGGTAAACCCATTTGTGCCTTCATGCTGCCGTCTTCAAACTGCACCAAACTGTGCACAATAGATTGCGGATGCACAATGACATCAATTTGTTCGGGCTGCAAACCAAAAAGCCACTTGGCTTCAATAACCTCTAGGCCTTTGTTCATAAGGCTCGCTGAATCGATGGTAATTTTGGCACCCATGCTCCAGTTCGGATGCTTGAGGGCTTGCTCGAGGGTCACTTTCTCCAGTTGTTCGCGCGTAAAACCTCTAAATGGACCGCCTGATGCAGTCAGGTATATTTTTTCAATTGGATTGTGGAACTCGCCCACCAAGCACTGAAAAATAGCTGAGTGCTCAGAATCTACTGGATAAATATTAACGGCTTTTTCTCGGGCCAATTTGGTAATGAGTTCGCCTGCCACCACTAAAGTTTCTTTGTTGGCAAGTGCAATTGTTTTACCTGCTTCTATGGCATGAATAGTTGGTTTGAGACCCGCATAACCCACCAAAGCAGTGAGCACCGTATGCACCTCATTCGATTCCACTACCTGGCAAAGCGCTTCCTGACCTGCATATACGTGTATATCCGCAGACCAAAGTGCATCTTTCACCTTTTGATATTGGCTTTCATCAGTAATGACAACCGAATTGGGCTGAAACTTCAGCGCTTGCTCAATGAGTAAATCTGCATTTTTACCCGCCGTTAAAACCTGTAAATCAAAGTAGTCTGGGTAAGCCGCCAACACCTCGAGTGCTTGCGTACCAATAGAACCCGTAGAACCTAGTATGGCAATGCCTTTCTTTTCTTGCATGAGCAAAGGTAACAAAAGAGCCAAAGAAAAGTTTTGTACCTTTATCCAAATAACACATTAAATGAAATCTACACTTCTCCTCGCTTTGGTCTTGCTGACCACCATCTCCTTTTCTCAACAACTCAAAACCACTGAAAAACGCGTCGAGATTGACCTTAAGGATGGCCGTTATGACGAAACGGTATACACCATGGGTAAAAACGGTGTTGTGGTCAAAAGCCTAAGTAAAGAAGGTGGCTTAAGAGGTAATATGTACCTTCATCACGATATCTATAATTCCGATTTAGAGTTATACGAAACAGAACCTATCGACTTCGATCCAACTCACCCTATTGTAGCAACTTTTGAAGGAGAAGAAAGTATTTATCACGTGGCCTATAAACGCAATTTGCCCATTTACATCTATCAATTTGATGTCAAAAACAAAACAATTAAGCGTTTAGATATTGAACTCGAAGGTAAAAGCGGTTTTTACAGTATCCATTCTTTTTATGTCGTAGGACAAAAGGCGGTAGCAATTGGACAAGGTAAAAATGGTGCGTCTTTACTATTTTTTAATTTAGAATCCCAGACCGCTACTGCGACACCAATCGTTGTAGAGGGCTATAAACAACGCCGTACAGCACCAATTAATCTGCAGTATCTAGAAGATGCCAACAAATTTTACCTTTCACTTAGGATTTTTAAATCCAGGGTGGCATCCTTTGCTTATTTGTTAAGCATAGACTTAGAAGGTAAAATGACAAGCCCACAAATGATAGATGAGGGTGGAGAGAAATTCATTAAGTCAATCACCGTTGGAGCGGTTGGTGCTGATGACATTGCCATTGCCGGAACCTATGGCAATACTGTAGTAGGGCAGAATAACGGTATCTATTTCGGGAGTTCCACAGACGGAAATATCCAGAACATCACCACCTATAAATTCTTAGACATCCCCAATTACATCTCTTTTCTACCTGAAAGGAGCCAACAACGCATTGAAAATAAAAAAGAACGCAAAGCAAAACGAGGCAAAGAACTTGAAGCAAATCAACTACTTGTTTTGCATGACCTCATCCCTGTTGACAACGACTTTTTATTCATCACAGAAGCATATTACCCTACCTATCGAACAGAAACGCGCACTACATATGTTAACGGCAGACCTACCACCACCACTGTTCAAGTCTTTGACGGTTACCAGTACACGCACGCCATGATTGCCAAATTCAATGCGCAAGGTGAATTACTCTGGAGCCAAGTATTCAAGATGTACTTGTGGTACAAACCTATGGTGGCCAAATCATTTATCCGCATAGCTGCTCAGGAGCAAAATAGCATTCAGTTGGTTTATGCCGATGGGCGCAATATTTACTCTAAGTCGTTTTCTTTTGACGGTGAAATCCTCAACGAAAAGACATCAAACCCGATCAATACCACCAACGAAAATGACAAGGTGAAAGGAACATACAGCAATATTTCTTTCTGGTACGACAAATACTTCTTGTCTTACGGCGTTCAGTCGATCAAAAACAAGGTAGACGACGACGTGAAGCGCAAGCGCACCGTTCTTTTCTTGAATAAAGTTTCTTTCGAGTAGCTTACTCCACCGTTACCGACTTCGCTAAGTTGCGAGGTTGGTCTACGTTGCAGCCGCGCATGACGGCGATGTGGTAAGAAAGAAGCTGTAGCGGGATGGTTGCTAGAAGTGGCACCAAGAATTCATCTACTTCAGGGATTTCGATGACGTGATCTGCCATGTTGCGGACTTGCTCGTCTCCTTCAGTAACAATAGCAATGACTTTTCCTTTGCGGGCTTTGACTTCTTGGATGTTTGAAACAACCTTCTCGTAGGAGTTGCCTTGAGTGGCAATAACGATAATTGGCATGTTTTCGTCGATCAAAGCAATTGGGCCGTGCTTCATTTCTGCTGCAGGATAACCCTCAGCGTGGATGTAAGAAATTTCTTTGAGTTTGAGTGCACCTTCTAGTGCAACAGGGAATGAACTTCCACGTCCCAAATAAAGGGCGTTTGCTGCGTCTTTGTAAATGGCAGAAATTTTCTCAATGGCGGCATCTGTTTGCAAGACGCGTTTTACCTTTTCTGGAATTGCTTCTAGTTCGGCCAATAACTGGCGGAATTTAGATTCTGAAATGGTGCCTTTTTTGTGTGCCAAAGAAAGTGCCATGAGTGTAAGAACCGTTACTTGTGCGGTAAAGGCTTTGGTGGAAGCCACACCAATTTCAGGGCCGGCGTGTGTATAAGATCCTGCGTCGGTAATGCGCGCAATAGATGAACCTACCACATTGCAAATGCCCAAAATAGTGGCGCCTTTAGATTTGGCTAATTCAAGTGCAGCTAGTGTATCTGCAGTTTCACCAGATTGAGAAATAGCAATAACGACGTCGTTTTCGCTAAGTATTGGATTGCGGTAACGGAATTCGCTCGCGTATTCTACTTCTACATTGATGCGCGCGAGGTCTTCGATGAGGTACTCGCCTACCAATCCAGCGTGCCAAGAGGTGCCGCAGGCTACAATAATGAGGCGGTTGGCAGAAATCATTTTTTGCTCGTATTCACGGATGCCGCCTAGGGCAACCCATGCCTCCTCTGAATTGAGGCGACCGCGGAAGCAATCTTGAATTGAGCGCGGTTGTTCGTGGATTTCTTTGAGCATGAAGTGCTCGTATCCCCCTTTTTCTAAGGCCTCGAGTTCGAGCTCAAGTTCTTGGAAAAATGGTGTTTTTTGTTGGTCGGCGATATCGTAGAGTTTGAGGCCTTTTTCTAGGTCAATAACTGCTACTTCTTCGTCGTTGAGGTAAACTACTTTTTTGGTGTATTCTACAATTGGTGTGGCATCAGAGGCACAATAATAAGCGCCGTCGCTGCCAATACCAACTACAAGCGGGCTACTTTTGCGCGCTGCTACCAAACGATTTGGGTAATCAGATGACATCGCTACAATAGCATAAGCGCCAACTACGTGATTGAGTGCCAAGCGCAAAGCTTCGCCAAACCATACGTTTTCTTTCTTCTGAATGTAGTCTATTAAATGAACCACTACTTCTGTATCCGTTGCACTTTTAAAGATGTAGCCGTTCTTGACCAATTCTTGCTTCAGTACATCGTAGTTTTCGATGATGCCGTTGTGGATGAGTGCGATTTTGCCATCCATTGAGGTATGTGGATGCGAATTCACATCGGAGGGTTCGCCGTGGGTAGCCCAACGTGTATGGCCAATTGCCGCATGACCGCTGCGGTCTTGGGTGGCGGCAAAATCTTCGAGGTTACTTACTTTACCAACTCGTTTATAAACATGAAGCGCGCCATTGTGTTGCAAGGCGATTCCAGAGCTGTCGTAACCTCGGTATTCTAATCTTTTGAGACCCTTGATGACAATCGGGTAGGCATCATTTTTGCCTATGTACGCAACGATTCCACACATAATTTAGTAGCTTGTATAGGTAACGACGAGTTTGGGCTTTTTCTTGTTGTTGGTTTCAACACCATTGAAGACAATGCGCTCCGCAGAATTCCTGAAAAATAGAGGAGATACAACAATTCCGGTGTTTTCAAGTTTGCCGTTGACCAAAGATTGGAGGTAGGCCCGAATGTCTAAATCATATTGCTTTTTGGTATCAGAATATAAACCTGCAATACCTAGCGACGTGTAAAAGACATCTGTAGCAGACAATTTGCTTGCTGCTGTAACGCGCGATCCTGGTTTGTAGCGGTATCCGGTCTGAAATTGAACTGGCAAACTGAGGTCGGCACGGTGAATAATGATGTTGTCGGGCAGTTGGTCTAGGCCAGGGATTTTGACCATTGCGCGCACTTTATTTGCTTGGGCATAAAAAGCTTTCTGACCCAATGTAGTGTCGGCAAGTATTGCTGCAACTGGCGTATTCGCTTGCTCGTGATCAATGTGCGTGAAGTCGGCACAATTAGAGTTGATGTTGAAGTCGTAGGTTTTCTTGACGCCGTCTAGTCTGAAGTAGATGGTCATTTTGGAGGCCGGATTGTTGTTGACATCCAAATAGAGAATGGCTCCCTGACCACTGCTTTGGTTCGGATTGTTGACGGCTATTTTGAGGCCTTTGAAATAATCTTGGAAGGCCGCGTTGGTTGCAAATGTTGCTGGGTTGTTTGTAGACTCGTTGATGAAATCCCAAGCGCGGTTGGTGTCGAGGTGAATGCGCAATTGTGGATCAACCTTAGCGCCTGCAACCGTGGCGTCATTGATGGGGTCTGGTGTAATGGTGCCTTGACCCGCGGCCACCCAATTGGTACTGGCTGCAGACAAGGTAGAAAATTGGTAGTATTTGACAGATGCTGCATTTTGCAAAGAGTCTGTGAGCGGATACACCTCAAATGTTTGCGGGCTGAGGTCGCCGTAATAGCCGACATATTCGAGTGCCAAAACAAAGGAATCGACTACAATTTGTGAAGCATTGCCAAAATTAGGATTCAGGCCGGGCAAACGCAGTTCGGTGTAAAAAGATGCTTCCACTTTGCCAAATTTGGGGTCTATGTAAGAACCTAATAAGACATTTGAAGCGTTTTTGGTTTCGGTTGAATCTTCTAGAATAGAATAGGTGTAGAGCTCAAAAGTATCGGTAGTGATGCCGTTGAGTATGGCATTTGGATCGATGATTTCTTTACCTAAACCGTTGTCTTTTTTGGTGCATGCCGTGGCAACCAACAGCAAAAGCAGAAGTGCGCTTAAGGATTTCATGAGCTTAGGCTAAGACGTTAGCGTCGATTACTTTATCAAAGAAGGCAGCCAACTCTTTACCTTGATGCTCTTCGGCAAAATAAGGTAGTTTAAGAATATTTGCTTCATCGTAAAGCGCTTGTAAATTAGGCGCTAAAGTTTCACTGGCAATATTGACGCCGTCGCAGTGCGATAAAATCACTTTGGTGAGGTTCTCGCAGCTGGTATCTTTGAGTGCGTCGGTGAGGTCTTGAGGGAAGCCATCAAAAGCGAGCTTTTCAGCAAAACGAGGATCCCAAGGTTGGTCAAAGGTTTCGTTGTAAAGGCTATAGACAACTTTTGTTTCTTTGAAGTGTGGGTCTTTGCTAAAGATGAATTTGATATACAAAGCCATGATGCCGGTGAGCCAACCATGACAGTGAATGACATCTGGCTGCCAGCCGAGTTTTTTGACGGTTTCTAAGACGCCACGACAAAAGAACATAGCGCGCTCGTCGTTGTCTGGGTGGTATTTGCCGTCTTCTTCTTGAAGGCAAGTTTTGCGTTTGAAGTAGTCGTCGTTGTCTATGAAATACACCTGCATTCTGGCTGCCGAAATAGAAGCAACTTTGATGATGAGCGGGTGGTCGTGGTCATCGATAGAGATGTTGAGGCCCGACAAACGGATAACTTCATGGAGTTGGTGGCGTCTTTCATTGATCGCCCCAAAACGGGGTGTAAAAACACGAATTTCTTTACCAGCATCTTGAACTGCTTGAGAAATGCGTCGTGCGCTTCCAGAAATTTCAGATTTGGGTAAAAAAGGAAAGATTTCTTGAGAAATAAATAGTATTTTCTTCTTTTCCATTTATATAAATATGCTAGCAAAATTACGAAATAAACATGAACTATCCTAAAAAGCAATAGCTTTGTCCGCTTGAAACTGTAGAAAAGACGAAGCCATGCAGACCTTTGTTACCAGAGATGAAATTTTCATGTGGCGCGAGCAACAGCGTGCGGA
>CALJTX010000039.1 GCA_937975705.1 uncultured Flavobacteriia bacterium
TGTTTTAATTCATTTTTAGAAAAGGTATATTCAGCACTATATAGGTAGTCACCAAAATCGAGGTCGTACCATGGTGATTTGCCGTCGTCTCCAACTAATATTTGAATATCTTGAGCTGGCATATAACTCTGCGCGAGCATGAATTTTACTGCACCATTCGGATCCGTACATTTGTCAACAACTATTACCGCATGACCGGGTGACCCGCCCTTAATGAAAACATCGCCAATTTGTAAATCTTTTACTTCTTTGGATTTTAATTGTTTGTCTAAAGAAAGCGTACTGGCATATGCAAAAACCTTCTCGAGGTAAGACCACAAATTGGCTGATGTTGGTGTTTTGCCAGCTAGATAGTCCGTATAGACAAAGTTTTTACCACTCACAAACAAGAAAGTAATTTCTGAATAGCGCTTTTGTTCAAACAAATATTCAGCACGCAAGCGCATGATCGCATCGGCACATTGGTGATTTTGATTGCCATGTAAAGAAAGGGCTACAACGGCACAGTATGCAGCTGTATTTGCTTTAAGTGTACCATCAAAAAGTTGCACCTTGGTGCCGTGAGGTTTTAAAGGTAAATTTTGAAGGTAAGCGGCCCAAGAATTGGTTGTAGTGTGTACTCTACTGAACCCTTCTGGCGTCTCAAAGCGGGTTTTGATGGTCATGCCATCTTCTTGAATCAAGATTTTTTGGTTCGGCTTGACATCAACCTGTTTGATCAAACTGACTGCTTCTTTTCCTGAGGTGTATCCGCAGGCAAAAAACAATAAGATTGAGGAAATGCCGAAATATAATGATCTAAATTTTTTCATGCTCCATGAATGCAATAGGAATAGAAAGTTACAAAAAAAAAGCCCTTCATTGAAGGGCTTTTGTGGAGTCTATAGACATTTTTTCGAACCAATTTATTGATTATTTGAATCAATTAAACCTGCTCTACAAATCAATGAATGAGTATAGTTAAGTTCATTCAAAATTCTTCGCAAACATTTCTCGATCATTAATCTTTCAAAATAAAGTATATTATATTATGCAAATATGTTAAAATATCATAAATTTGAATATTATATTATGCAATATGTTTACTGGAAACCTCAAAATTAAGGACGTTAAATCTGAAATTGGACAGTTGGTGAAGTCTTATCGCAAACAGCAAAAGCTTTCGCAACAAGACTTGGCTGAAGAACTCGAACTTTCAAGAATTACGATTCAGAATTTGGAATCAGGTAAAAATTTTACCATTGATACCTTACTCAAGGTTTTAAACCACTTTGATGTGTTGGTCGAGTTCAATCAATTTTTGATTGATAAACGCAAAGAAAACGAACAATTGACTTCATTATATTAGTGCCATGGCAAAAAATGACATCATCAGTGTATTTTGTTTCGATCAAGAAATTGGGAGATTAGGATTTGATGAAAATCAACAGAAATCATTTTTTCAATACAACCCTGAATTTCTGCAAAGTGAGCATTTTCACAACTTGTTTCCGTCAACAGGCATCTTTAAACGAACGCCACATGTTCAGGTGTTTAGTCAATTTAATTCAGAAACATTTCGGGGGCTCCCACCAATGATTGCTGATTCTTTGCCCGATGTATTTGGAAATATTATTTTCAAAAAGTGGATGGAAGCAGCAAACAAGGAATTCAGTCAAATTTCTATCATTGAGCAATTGGCCTATGTTGCAGATCGAGGTATGGGTGCGCTAGAATATAGACCAAGCAAGGAACTGCCTCAATCTTCATCGATTGACCTGACAGAAATTATTGCAGTTTTGAAAGAAGTGCTGCAAGCAAAAGATGAGCAGCAAGAAACAAAGCTAAACCATGAGTCCTTGTTGAATATTTTCAAAATTGGTTCTTCAGCAGGTGGAGCAAGACCTAAAATTCTTATTTCTGAACACAAAACTTCAGGTGAAATTATCCCAGGTGATTTGACCTATTCTTCCGAATTCAATCACTATTTAATCAAGCTGCATTTGGATGATGAATTAGGATATAGCAGGGAAGTTGTTGAATTCTGCTACTACCTTACGGCCAAACACATCGGAATCAACATGATGCCATCTAAATTGATTGAGCAAAAACACTTTGCCACACTCCGTTTCGACCGTCAAAATGGCGAAAAGCAACATGTTTTGACTGCAACAGGATTAACAGGTTGGGATTACCAAAGCCCAAGAAATTCGAGCTACGAGAATCTATTCGAACTGGCGTTGTTTCTAAAAGTACCTCATCGAGACCTAGAAGAACTCTTTAAACGCATGGTTTTTAATGTAGTCTTTTTTAATTCGGACGATCATTTGAAAAATCATTCCTTTATTTACCATAAGAATCAAGACAGTTGGCGTATTTCTCCAGCGTATGATATCACCTATTCATTAAATCCTTTGTTGAACTACACCAGAACCAGCAGGGCCTTGTCGATAAATGGCAAGCGCATCGATATTACGCTAGCAGATCTACTTACCATTGCCGATTCATATACCATTAAAAACGCGAAAAATGTAGTTCAAGAAATTCAAGATTCTAAAAGCTACTGGATAGACCAAGCGCAGCAATTGAATTTGCCTCCACGCATTATCCAAAGTATTTGTAAGGATTTTGTTCGTTTATAAAATAAAACCATGTATGAAAAAAAAAAGCGTAACCACTTTATAAAAAAGTAATTACGCTTTAATCTTGTGGAGTCCACAAACATTATGTCGAACCAATTTATTGAAGATTTAAATAAATTATGTGCGTTATATAAATCACTACAGAGGTAAAAATGAATCAACTTCAATTTCGTAGTTATTTTGGATTTCCTTATGAATTTATTGCTTTTTTATTCGAATAAGGTTCCCATATTCTTTTATGAAAGGAAGAATGTAAAAATAATATGTCAGACAATACTCTTGGAATTGCTGAGAGTTGTTTGCCACTATTGAAAATTATCGCGTCGCCAAAACTTGGTGGTTTATTACTGCTTAGTTTGCTTGAATTCCATGCAGGCTGACAAAACTGAATGAATTTTGATTCAGAATAATCAATATATTCATTCCACTCAGAAAATGAAATAATATCATCACTTTTACCTCCAAGTCGTCCTAAATAAATTTTTTCAGTTCCATACCAATCCTCTTTTAAGAAATGATCGAGAATTCGTTTACTAAAAGTTTGCTTTTCTGCTTTTCCTACATATAATAGTACATTTTCTCCGTAAACTCGATGATGTCCAAAAGCCATATATAATCCGTAGTCACATTCACTATTCATTTTTTGAATTTCATCCATGTGAAAAGGCCCATCCCATTCAATTTCAATTACTTTAACCTCTTTTAAAATCATATTTTTTGTTTTCAAAATATTTTCAAACACGACCCCAAACATCGTAAATTATTTAAATCTCTTTTTTCAATTTAAAAATAATGTTAAAAAATTACATTAATCAGCATAATATTAAATGTTAGTACAAACACCTTCTTTTCTAGTATTTATTCTAATTCATTAAATGGTCTTTTGAAGATTTGCATTAATAAATATTATCACTTCAACAATCACCCTGCGTCACCTTTTGGCGGGGTTGACTTCTATTTTTGTTTAATTGGAGTTTAGAATAATTCCTAGAAAATGTTAAACTAAACATTAAAGAAAATGATAGTGACAGTTAGAGAAGAAGGGAGTTGGATAAAGGTTTATGATGAAAAGAGTCGAAAGATTTCTCAGATGGGAAGTCAGGGGATAATTGTTGTTGGGATTGCAGCTGATTTTTTTGTGGTGGTACAAGGTTCTCGGATCAAGACGTATGATGAAAATTGTCGAAAAATTTCTCAAATGGGAGCATCAAGCATCGTTGTTTGTGGTGCTGCTGGGCAGCATTTTATAGTTAAAGAAGGAAATTGGTTAAAGGTTTACGACAAACACTGCAAAAAAGTGAGTCAGAGGTCAGCCAAATGATTGACAAAACTTTTGAGATAGCAGAAAAATGAGTAATAATATGGCAATCTATAAAATCAGAACAGACAACGAACTTTATCTTTTCATGAATGGTAAGTTGATCTTTAAGCGTTGGATTAGGGAACAATATTCTTTGGTTTTTGATGTGATGGCCTATTCGAAACGAACATTAAATTCGATTTGCACTATTGATAATTGGTAAAAGCCTTTTGAATGCGTTCTTGAATTTGCTCGCGCAGCCATAGTGGTTCGAGAACCGTGACTCGTTCACCTTGTTTTAATATTTGTTCCTCGAGTTCGTAGTTAGGAATTACACGGATAGCAATGCGCAATTCTTGATCGTTATCGATCAGGATTTTCTGACTGCTATGAAGGGGTAAGGTTTTGATATAATTTCCCTGAAAGGGATCATAAGACAAGATGACTTCTTCGACTATTTCGTTTTCATAAACAAGGCCAATGAGGTTGTCGAACTGAGACTTTGGATTCATCATTTTTGGTTTAAAAGACTGCTCCAGTACAACCAGGTCTGTCATGCGGTCAATTCCAAAACTTCGGAAGGTGCCATCTTCAAAACAACCAAATACATACCATCTGTTTTGGTATTGCTTTAATAAATGCGGCATAATTTCCATTGGTCGGTTTTTACCATTCCAGAAACTTTGGTGCTTGAACTGAATGACATTCCGGTTGAGAATGGCCTGCAGCAAGTTTTTCATCAGGTTGGTATCGATGTTCAGTCGGACACGATCAAAATCAATGTAGTCTATATTTGAGCTGCTCTTCACTAATGTTTCGTTGATCAAGCGGGCGGTGTTGAAGAGCTCAAAAACATGCATCCAATTTTCGAAGTCGTGTTGGCTATCTTCATCGATATAATATCCATTGTGCAGTCTGTTGTATTTGACCACTATGAAGCACAAATCTCTGAATGTTTTTAAATCGCGTTGAAAAGTACGCTCGGTCGGGAAAAAATCCTTATCTTCCAAGTAGGCCATGATGGCTTCCTTACTTGGGTAGCTATGTGCATTGACATACGAAAGAATCAACGATAGTCTTTCGACCGATTTGAAATGTGCCATTTATTATTTTTTTGTCAAAACTACTTATTCACACCGACACAAAGTGGCGTTCAAATTTAATTTCTTTGTATTTTCTATTCATCTCCACCTTGTTCCATGAGTTATGTCATCAATTTTTTAGGTAGTGGAATCAGATATTGGATTTGTGAATTGCCAATTGCACAATTCAAGGAAATGGAGCAAATCAGAATAAAGCATCATGTGGATTGGGTTGACCTTCTTTTTGATTTCGATTTTTTACAACATTTTGGATATCAGCATTGGAATGAATTGGCAATTCTTCCTGCTCAAATGGGCTTTCTAATTACGGCACAAAACAAAATTGAAATCAAAAAGGGCAGTAAATTTCTTTCCAAATTTTTCGCAAGCGATTTACTGAACCAATCTGCACTTTTTCCGCTGTATCAGACTTCAAGTTCATTAATTAAGCTCCTAAAGCAGGAGCAAAAACAGCAATTGATCTTACTTCAAATAGAAAAAGGACTGATTGCCAAGTTGAAGGTGAATGATGAGCGCCTTGAAATGGAAGATTTGTGTTTTGAGCTCTGTTCAATGCAAGACCTTTCTTTTATATCTTCGATTGATTACAAAGGGAGCAAGCTGCTAATTAAGCAAGATGATACAGTTTCAATTTCATCAAGAGTATATCTATTGAATGAAAGCCAAACTTGAGCTACAAATCAACAACCCGATTGACCAACCATTCGTAATGCATTTTCACACTAAAGTTGGTGTGATTCGTTTTGTTGAAACCGAAAACTTTCATCAATTGTGGTGAAAAAAGTTCATCGTCAGTTTTCCCAAAACCATAGTATCCTGGCCTATGTAACATAAAGATTTTATCAGCATATTGATCGAATTGCCCAAGTTCTAGGAGATTTGTTAATACTGGAATTCTGTCCTTTTTTGTTTCGATAGAACGAGAAATTTCGGAAAGTAAAATGATGATAATTTGAAATTCCTCAGCGATCAATTTCAATTGTTTTAAGCATAAATTTGTTTCTAAAATCGAGTTCCTACACTGACCAAGCAATTGGAGGTAGTCAATTATGACGATTTTATTTTGATGCATGAATTGATCATGTTTCATACGAAGGGCTAAGTCTAAAAAATCAGCAAATCTGTCTTCATCAATGACAAAATGGTGTTTGCTCTTCAAATTGGTATAAATTGTATTCAACCGTTCATTTTCTGTTGGATCAGTCATCATTTTTGCAAGCTTGGACCTATTGTATCCAGTATGATTACTCAGTATAAGTCTGAATAAATCTGCAGCCGAATGCTCTAAACTAAAATACCTTATACCTATGGCTGATTCTGAAGTTGGTGGAGATAGCTTCGAAATTAAATACAACGCAAATGCGCGCTTTCCCATTGCGGGTGGTGCAGCGACAACAACTAATTCTCCAGTCCCAATCCCGTACATTTTTTTCTCAAGCGCTCCCTCAATACTAAAAATTTGCTTGGTTTGACGCTCTAAAAATTCTATATGCTCCTCTTGTTGTTCAATTAATTGATCAAATGAATAAACGGTTGTTCCTAGGTTTCCTTGATTACGCATCATACTTTTTTTACAAAATAAAGCAAGCAGATCGCCATTAGGTGGCGGGGATGTGAAATACATCTTTGCGCATTAACAAAATAAGCGCTAAGAAACATTTTTAAAATGGGAAGCGTCCGTTCTGCGCTAAGTATCGAAGTAGAATACAATCCAAATTTAAACCCCTCGAATTCGAGGGGTTTAGAAGACAAGCAGATTATTACAGAGAGACAAAGAGAAGTGTTGGACTTAATACTTCAAAATAATAAAATATCAAGTAAAGAAATAGTCGAAAGATTGTAGAATCTGCTATACAAAAGCATCAACAAATCTTAAAATCATACGTAGAGTTGGAACTAAAAAAGGATTTCGGATAATAAAAAGGCAACAACCGTGACTTATCGGATTCACTTCTCAAAGTGGATTTTAAAGAATTTCTACTGCTTCGCTACAAACAAGAAAATTTTACCAAAAGAAAATCTAATCATTAACTTTACTAACATGAAATTCGGTTTCCGCATACCATCACTTACCAAACGAATTGCTGCACGCACATCCTTGAAAAGAGTAGTGCGTCATCGTTTAGGTTTAAAAGCCCCCAAAGGATTGGGATGGATTACAGATCCAAAGAAAGCGGCTTACAATAAGATCTATAACAAAACCTCAAGAGGTTGTCTGGTACAACTAATTCTTGTGTTTTCAATTGGATTTTTCAGTTTATCAATTCCTTCATGCGATTTAAAAGAATCTGACTCAGCAGGAGGCACTTACGTTAAGCCAACAATTACCCGAACTGGTAAATTTAGAAAAGGATATGTTAGAAAGAGGGTGAGTACAAATAAGCATGCGATCAGAAATCAGAATCGTTCACGATATTATTATCAAATACGTGGAAAGTATAGAAGGAAGTTGAATTAGATTTCAATTTTGAAGCAGTGGACGAGAAGAAAATAATTCATTGTTGAATTCATCCATTTCAACCTACATCGAAAAATAGTACAAATACTCATTTTATAGGTATTTGTACTATTTTTTCAACAAATCAAAGAATCCAAAACGCACTTATTCCTTTTGTTAATAACCAATTCAGCATTTCTTTTGCTTTCTTTTAAAATGAATGCCCTTTTCTTATGAACATTACGTGTTTGGATTATTTGTAAATTAAGGGAAGATACAAAAGCCTAATAAGTACAAATAAAAATGATTTTACTTGCGAACAATGGTTTTGTGAATTAATAAGTTATTGCAATAAAAATGATACAAGAAACTTCCAAAAGTCTTACATATTTAAATACATTCGTTGCTGCGGTAATTGGCGCAGTGATAGGCCAGTTGAGTATTTTATTTGTTGGTTGGATAAAGATAAAGATTGACTTGTTCAATAAAAAGAAGTTAATTCATAATGATTTGGATAACCAAAGCGCTATCCTGACTAGAATGAAAGAAAAACTTATGGAATTAAAAATTCTTTTTGAAAACCGTGAAATAGAATCTTATACTGGAGATGTATTTCATGATTTACACAAGGATGTTTTTGAAAGTGTCTCAAAAGTTGAACTTTACAAGATCTTCAAAAAAGACATTGAAATCCTTTTTGATGTTTATCACTCGTTCATATTTCTTAAGGAAAATAGTCCGCCTATGATTTACGGAAATTACCTGATGCAATTAAATAATCACACTGCAGAAAAAAAGGACGATCTAAATCATCAATTTTTCTGTGAGACACATTCAAAATTTATTAAGTTAGCTATCATTCAAATAGATAATAATTTGAGTACGATAGACCATGTGAAAAATCAAATTGTTCGCTTAAAAAAGTAGGTATAACAAAGGTGTAATTATCACCCTCCATTCTCTAAATGAAAAATTTGAAACAAACTGATTTTAACTTAAATGGAAGTTTAATATAAAAGGTCTGATTGAGACTCTGGTTTTTTAAGAGAATTTTTGTTGAGTGTTTAATCTAAATGAAAAAAGCCACTCCAATGGAGTAGCTTTTTGATCAGAGTGGAGTCGGAGGGGTTCGAACCCTCGTCCAAACGACGAGTTTTCAAGCTTTCTACATGCTTAGTTCGTTGGTTGGTTTTCGATATGCGGCCGGACAAGAACACCCAACGCGCATACTTAGGTTTTTAGTTTCATGTTGCGGTAAAACCATCGGCAACACTAACCCTATGGGATGAACTTCTGAGCGATGAACCGAAAGGGTGGCAGTTCATCAGAAGTACTTGTCTGGCCTACTATACTTCAGCCGGATTAAGCCAACTAACATTCAGTTAATTAAGCAGCAAGTGCGTATGACGTGTTGTCATTTATTGTTCGTAGCATTTGATTTAAGAGGAACACTACAAGCCTCTGCATGCTGACACCTGACTACCGCTATCGCTGTCAAATCCAATGTCGACCCCAAAGAACGTTTGTGCAAAGGTAGGGAGAATTATCAGCTTATTTAGCATTCGCGTATATTGCCACAGTTCGATGGCCTTTTTTATCGATATAGCCATGAAACATTCCAGATGTGGTGAATGAGATGGAGATATTTCCTTTTTTATCGATGGCAATGCAACCACCTCTTCCGTTTATGGCTTTTAAATCGTTTTGAATGACTTCATTGACAGCTGTTTCGAGAGATTCATGTTTATAACGCATACGCGCCGATATTTCATGTCCGACGACGAGCCTAAGAAAATCTTCTCCTTTTCCTGTGCAACTGATTGCACAAGTTTCATTGTTAGCGTAGGTGCCCGCCCCAATGATTGGGCTATCGCCAATGCGGTTGTATTTTTTGTTCAAGAGGCCACCTGTTGAGGTTGCGGCTGCCAAATTTCCGTATTGATCTCTGGCAACTGCTCCTACAGTACCAAATTTCTCAAACTTTGAATCGTCAATGGGGTCTGCGCTTCCTCTAGAATCGTTGTCGAGTTTAACTGTGTCTGTGTTCACTACTTTTTGAAACTGACTCCATCGATATGGCGTGCGAAAATAACTTGGGTCAACTATTTCAAGTCCATTAGCGCTCGCAAAATGCTCAGCGCCTTTACCGTAAAGAAAAATATAATTGGACTTCTCAAGAATCGTTCTTGCCACCAAGATTGGGTTCTTGGTCGTTTGTACGCCAGAAACCGCACCACATTTAAGTGAATTCCCATCCATGATTGCCGCATCCATTTGAATACTTGAATCTGCAGCGAAGACGGATCCACGCCCAGCATTGAAAAGCGGGTTGTCTTCAAGGTAAACCACCATCTTTGATACAGCGTCTATCGCTGTTCCACCTGTGGTTAAAATTTGGTAACCAATACTTAGCGCACTATCAATGGCTTGAGTGTAGGCCAATTCTTGTTCGGGGCTAAGATTTAAATTTTTAATATTGCTAGCGCCACCATGCACGGCAAGTGCTATTGGTGCAGGGTGATTTTTCTTGAATGGTTGACCTTGCAATGAAAAATAGGTTAAGATAGAGAGACTAAATATAATGGATTTCGTCATTAGAACTTATATATGAAGTTGAGTGAAAAAACATGATATGTATTATTGGCTGCCCGCCCGCTTAGTTTCCTGACTTGATAATAAGATTCTATTTTGCATTTTTCATTGAAATTATAATTGATTCCAAGCGAAAGTCGAAACTGATCTGGTGAATTGCGCGTTGGGTGGATAAGCGGTGTGAAGAGTTCAAATTCTGTAAATGGCTGCAAATAATAGGAGTAGCGGTATTTGAGGTTGATTTTGGATCGGTTGTACAAGATAGGCATCTGACCAGGCAGGAGTTGATGTTGAAAACGAAGCGTACCACCCAAAATGAATCTATTCATTGATTTTGAAAAATCGACATCGAAGTAAAATAAATTCCTCCATAGAAATTGATCATCTAATAATTGTTTGGCCAATGACCGATAGTTGAGGTTGAGTCCTAATGTGCGATTGATTCTGTACTTATAGCCAAAATCGAAAAAAGCAAAACCAAGTTTGTGGAAATCATTGGTGAAAAGTGTATTGCCAATAAAGGTCAGTGAAGTTTTTTGATTGACTCTATAATCAAGTAGGGTTTGTGGCATGCCTCGAAAATCAATTTGATTTTGAGCATATGTGGAGCCAGAAAAAAGGAGGAGAAAGGCAACTACAAATTTCATCTTAGTAAGTATATTTGACTTCTTTGATATACAGCAGCTCATCCTTGGCATTGTAGATTTCTTTTCTAACTAGCATGTCTTTTTGATCGTAAACATACTTGCTGTAGCTTACAAGTTTTTCATCTTTATTGTATTGACGCTCAATAGTTTTGTGGCCGAATTGATTGTATTCAAATTTGATCATTTCTACGAGTTGATCTTCGCCATTTGTCACCTTTTGCTCTATTGGTTGTTCAAACGAGTTATAGCTAATTTCCGTTTTTTCAAGGGTCTGGCCATCCTTTCCTAGTGATATTGAAATGAGCACGTCTGAATTTGAGTTGAAAGTTGTTTTTTCCCAACGGATAAATGTGCTGTCTTGTTTGTATTCTTTTACCTCTATTGGGTTGCCCGCTTTGTCATATTTGGTGAAGATGACCCTATTTGAATTCTCTTTTCGGTAGTCAGATATATGAGTTTGAGTCGACTTTATTTTACGATCCTTTATCTGATTTTTGGATTGGCTCCAACCTGAATGATAGAAAAATAAAAATGCTATGGTAAAGAAAAGGAACTTGATTTTCATTGAAATACGGTTATGGTATCTAAATCAACTACTGATTTATATTTTTCTAAAATTACTTGATGTGTAACGGGGACGATTCCGCTTAGGTCGGTCAGGGTGCTGTCGCGGCTGTACAAGTATACCGTGTAGTCGCCTTTATATAGGTTGGCAAATTCAAAACGCCCTTGGTAATCGGTTTTGATGCGTTTATCATAGCCACTGTGGTTTCCAAAAACAATATAAACATACAAATCCTTACCAGGGAATTCGCCTATGTATTGCGTAAAAGTAGCATTGTACTTTTTGACGTTCACAAAACCAGTAATTTTTGCTTCGCCACCGATGCCGGGTTTTTTACATGAATAACTGCTGCCTATTAAAAAGATGCAAAGCAGGATTTTAATGACTTGAGATGGAGGGTAGTGTGTATTGATGGTCATGATGAAGACTTTTAATTTCTTGGTTGCTCGTGATGATAACGGTTTTTTTAGATTTTAACTCCTGCAAAAATTGACCTATTTTTTCTTGATACTTCGGATCAAGTTGATGAAAGAGGTCATCGATAATGACAAGTGGTTTATCGGATAAAAAAGAACGGATAAATTTAAAAAGTATTTTTTCCTGATTAGAAGACTGTGAATTAAATTGTTCTAATTTGAGATCTAGGAGATCCTGGCCGCTCTGCTTTTGATCTAATCCAAATCTATGGATCAGTTCGATGGCTTTCATTTGTTTTTTTGAGGTCTTTGAGTAAGAAAGTGCCTCAAACAGTGTTGTGCCAATAAAGTCATAGCCATCAGCTATTAGCGTAAACTGCTTACGCCATGTTGCCACTTGTAAACTGCTCAAATCCTTGCCATCAATTAAAATATGACCATGATTGGGATTGAGTTGTTGGGTGAGGAGCTTGATAAGTGTTGTTTTTCCGGTGAGAAAAGCACCAGAAATAAGTGTTATCGATTTTGGATTGATAACCAGATTTAAACTGCGGAATACGTTTGTTAGCGGGTAGTCAAAACTGAGATTTTTAAATTCGATAACCGAATTGTTGAAATTAAATGGGCTCAATACATATGCCTCTTTTGGTTGATTGATAATTCCTGAAATTTTATACAAGGAAACAATCGCGATTTCCCATTTGGCTTTTAGCATATACATACGATTCAAAGGGCTTCGGGTATAAAAAGCAATCAAAATAAATGCAATGGCATTTCTTGCCTCAATGACCTGCTGATCGCGATTCATATAACTTATCAAAAGTAGAAGGCCAATTAATTGAAGATTAAAGAACAGCTTAGGTAGTGTTTTCATAAGTGAAATTGAACCTGCATAGGCTAAACCGCGCTTATAGAGCTGCGTACTTTTCTTTATAAACCTTTTGTTTTCAAGTCGTGAGCGATTGAAGAGTTGAACTGTGTCAAAATTGGCCAAGCGATTTGTAATCCAATTGAGGTTGATCGAGAGTTGGTCTCTTCTAGCTTGTGTAATCGTTTTGATTCTTGAATTCAGAAGTATTAATGACAAAAAGAAGATGAAACAAATAATTAATTCAAAATACAAAAGTGTAACTGAAAAGCTGAGGGCTAAACCGAATAGAAACATCAAGAATAAGGCATCAGCAACCGGGTTCACAATCGCAAAGCGCGGAATATTTTGAACGTTACTGAGGTCTCCACTGAATCTTAATAAGTATTTACCGAAAGATTTTTGTCTGTTTGTGGCTATTGTATGGTTCAATTGGGCCTCAACTAGTCTATTTCTAAGTGTAAATGTAAATTTTTCATTGAGTTTTCGAGCGAAATATTCACTGTAATAGGAGCACAGCGTATAACAACTTAATAATATTGCAAACGCGATGAAAAATGCCTCTAAACTAAAGGGGTTTTCAAGGAGTTGATCGAGTATATGAAGTTTGGTCCCACCTTTGCGGAAAATAATTTCGTAGAACCAACCAAGGCTCAATGGAATTAATATATGAAAAATGCTGCTCAGTGTTTTGAGCATAATATTCATCAAAATGAAGCCATAGTTCTGCTTGCAGAACTCAACGATTAGCTGATGTGGTTCAATTTGATGTTTATTTATCATTTTTCATTTCGATCATTTTTCAATTGAAGGAACTCGCGCGCCAAAAAGGTAATTTAATTGACCAGTCATGACATCCTCAATTTTGAAAATTGGCGTATCTATGACTTGTTGTACTTCTTCGATCAGAAGTGGGCTCATTGTAAAGCGTCCACTAATTGCCGTAGTATGAATTCCCCAATCTTTGAGTAATTGCACGCCATAGAATGCACTTAGACTATCTCCACAGCTGAACACTATCTTATTTATGGTTTGCATAAATGAGGAATCGTTCAGTAAGAAATTGGTTTCACGCTGCATGAGGCCATCTGCAATTTCCATTACAATGTACTCAAGATTTTCCGATTCTAAGCTGTCAATTAGCGATTGATAGATATCTAGAATTTCATTTTTGCTGCACATAAATGTGGAAGGAAAGCCAAGGTCACTGAAATCTTTGACTACATGAGCACCACAATCGTAGACAAATTCTCGGTCTTTGGTGTAGCAGGTACCGGTGAGTTTGATAAAGCCGACTTTGTGGTCACCCATCATAAGCCCTCTTGTTACGAAAGCGGCTGTAGTCGTTTTTCCGCTGTCCATGGTAGATCCGATCGACAAGATTACTTTCGGCTTTACCTTACCGGTAAACGAAGATCGGTACTGGGTATTGAATTTAGTGTTGATGACTTGGCCAGTTTTGTCACAGCAATAAGCAATGAGTTTAACTTTGGTTGGCTCGATGTCTTTAAAAGCAGCATTCTTACTTTTAACGATTCCGATGACACCTCCGGCACCCAAAATGTCATATTCTTCTTGTGGACTCGTTGGAACATAGCCTTCAAATTGAGAGGTGGCGTAGCGATCTGCAAAAGTAGCAACGATATGATCACCAGGGAAAATACTTCTATTGCGACCATCGACCATTTGAGCCGATTCGTGTTTGCCAATAGTGAGCACTTCAAATAAGGCGAGGTCGCCGGATTGCATTTGATGGGAATGAATGATTTCATAGTTGAAATCATAATCTTCGATGAATCTCGATACGATGGTTTTCTTTAACTGCATATAAAGTACTTTTTGAATTAATTAACTTTTATAACTTTTTGGACTTGTTTTTGCCCCGAGGCATTGGTGAGATGAATAAAATAAAGACCAGGCTTATATGAATTGAATTGTATTGTAGTAAGCGGGCTTGTTGTCTGATCTGAAAGAATAGAATGTCCTTCGAGATCCGTGATTTGAATCTCGAATAGCTCATTTGGATTCACATCATTTTGAATGTAGAGGATGTCAGTTGTTGGGTTAGGGTAGATATGAAAGAATTCCTGACCAATTTTCATGTCTGAAATACCGACAGTTCCGCTATATTTAATCAGTAAGGCGTTTTTCATTTCGTTGGCTTCTACAGATGAGCCTGCTATATAGAAGCTGGCTCCATTGAGGTATAGAATATTTGGAATGTCACTGCTGTCAGAGCTTCCATTGTGCACATCTTGCCAAATTTCTACACCATTTGGATCTAAAATTTGTGTAATGATATCGTAGTTAGGTATTATTGTGGTTGATTTATTCGTATGGCCAGTGAAATAGACATTTCCAAAGTCTGAAAATGCGATGTCATCTCCAATGTCGTCTGCATGTACAACGCCATCATATTTGTAATTCCATAATTGGTTCCCATTTAAATCATAACAGATAATTAGGATATCGTAGTTAATCGATTGCAGACTTGTGTCGCTATCTGTGGTCCCAATTAAAGTGATTTTATCGCTAACAACTTCAGATAATCGAACAGCTTTGTCGTCGTTTCCACCGTCATAGCTTATGTTCCAGATAAGTTGCCCGTTGGCATTGTAACGCAATAATGTAATGTCAGAGACGCCAATTGTATCAATGATTTTATTGGAAACTACATAGATGTTTTCATTGGCATCAATTGCCAAATCTTGAGGAAGATCATTTTTGCCACTATTAAAAGTTTGCACCCAAATTTGATTTCCGTTTTGATCATACTTAAGTAAAAAAACATCGTAATTAACACCGTTCCAACTTTTTCCTAATGTGTAAATATTTCCTTGCTGTGATATTTTAAGATGTTCACCGCGGTCTTCATTTGTTCCCGAGCTGTTGTACAGCTTTTGCCAAACAAGGGTGCCATTTGCGTTGAGTTTAGCAGTGTATGCATTATCGTTGGCATTATTAGTGTTGTCCACATCTTGTCGTCCGGTTGCATAGATAAAGCCACTGTTGTCTTTTTGGATGTCGTAAATTTTATCTGATCCGAGGCCAATTCCGTCAATAGTGATTGTCCAGTTTGTATCGCAAAGCTGTGGATTCATGCTTAGCAATTCGATGTCGTTGGAACTCGATTTGTTTCGAAGGAATCCGCCAATAATTGCCTTGCCATTGTTGTCAACAACAATACCATGTGCATCGTCGGAACTCCCCGTTGCAGTTCCATCGAGGTCAAATTGACAAGATAGTTGACCACCAGGCGTTACATTTAGATAGTTGAGATTTCTGTTTGCACCTTTTTGAACGGTGTAGCCACACAAATGAATGTAGCCCGTATTGTCAACGGTAATTCCTCTGAGGTTGTCATTGTTGTCGCCGAGACCGTTAAATGAGGTGTTCCACGTTGGTGTTCCGGTATTATTATACACCGCAACAATGGCATTTTTATTCAAGTTGACATCTTCAGCATACCCAACTACGATTGTTGTATTGAGACTATTTAGGGCGAAAGTTAGTGCATCATTGTTATTACCGGTAAATTCATTTGACCAGTTTTGTGAACCATTTGTGAGCGCATAAGCAATGCTGATGCCGTTGTTGCTGGTTGCGCTCGTTAAGTCTTTATCGGTGTTGCCACAAACAATGACAGCATTTGAATTTACGATAATTGAATAGGCCACATCGTCATTGTTGGCCGTTCCATTATAGCGTTTTTGCCATGTGAGTGCGCCGGTAGTATTGTACGCAATGGTTAGAAAATCAAAATTTTGCAACGCTGTAGGGTCGGAGTCACTCGCTCCTGTAACATAACAATTTCCGTTATTGTCTACGGTAATGGCGTTTGGGTTATCATCATCGACGAAATCAAACGCTTGTTGGTAAATAAGACTACCATTACTATTGTATTTCAAAGTCCAAAAGTCATAATTCGCATTGTTTTGACTTTTCCCAGTAATGTAAATATTGTTGGCTGCGTCTATGGCCATTGCACTTGCTCTATCCCAACCTCCGCGGTCATCGTATTTAATCCATGATTGCACACCTGCTGAGGTATATTTTATCGTAACGAAGTCGTCGTCGGTGCCGTTATTGCTTCTGCCTGTAATGTAGCAGTTTGCGGCATTATCCACGACAATTTTAACAGCACGGTCTATAGCGTTACCGATACCGTTAAATCTTTTAGACCATAATAGTGAACCGCTCGGATCGTATTTCAGCGTAAGGTAGTCGTCGTTGATGTTGGCGCTCGGGTCTGAATCGCTTTGGCCCGTTACGAAGATATTACCTGCGTTGTCAATGGCAATTGAATTTGCTTGATCGTATTCTAAAACAAAGTCATAGGCTCGTGTCCAAATTGTATCGCCATTTGAGTTGTATTTAACTGTTAAAAAGTCTGTGCTGGTATTGTAACCTTTGGAGAATCCGGTAACGTAAATGTTATTTTGTGCATCTGTTGCGATGGCTGTAATTTCGTCTGTTCCGGAACCGAGTCCGTTGAGTGTGTTTTTCCAGATTAACGTGCCGTTTGAATTGTATTTGCAAACAAGGTAATCTCTATCGGAATTTGGGTTGACGCTTGAACCGGCAACAATAATATTACCATTCAAATCAGTTGCCGAACAGGTGAACTGGTCATTGAAATCACCGTGTCCATTAAAGGTATAGACCCATTCTTTGGTGATTTGAGCATATAATAAGGCGTTGGAAAGGATGAATAAGCACAATAAGGAGAGACGCATATTTTGTTTTTTCTCTAAGTCGAATCAAAACAAAAATAGGTTGTGCTGTTCCCCGAATTTCACATAAAAACAACGAAGGCGCTAATTCAATCGAAATACTTGTGGTGTATTTAAAGGGTTATTGCGTATTTCTACGGACAATATGTTGTTTTTAAGCTTTGATTTGTTGTTCGGGTTTAAAGATTGAACGTGGGTTTTTCCAAAACATGAAACGTTTAATGCAGCTGGTTGGGTGTTGTTTTCTCCCGGAATCCAAATTGCGTAAATGACTTTTTCTACTTGCGTAAACACCCATGTTCCGGCGTCGCCATTTTTGATTTCGTAAGGAGCCACTGGTTTGGAGTTGTAGATGGCTTGCCCATTGATATGCATCCAGGCGCCAATTTCTTCTAGGCGCGTGTATGCAATGCTGTCAAAGCGCCCTTGTGGGTCGGGGGCAATATTGAGTAAGAAATTGCCGCCACGCGAGACAATGAGGCAGAGGTTTTTGAGCAGTGTGGCCGTGCTTTTGTATTGGTCGTTCGGGACGTAGCTCCAGCTGTTGGCCATGGTCATGCAGGTTTCCCAAGGGTAGGGTAAGGGCTTTTCCGGGATGCTTTGCTCCGGTGTGAGGTAGTTTTGGTTGGGGCCTTCTACGGCGCGGTCCACGACAATTAAACCGGGTTGTAGCGAGCGTGCTTGGGCGGCAATTTCGTTCATGAAAATATTTTGATCAACAGGTTTGTAGCCCCATTTGGGCGATGTGGCGGTGTAGGGTTGCACCCAACCGCCGTCGAGCCACAGGATGTCGATTTTACCGTAGTTGGCCATGAGCTCATTGATCTGGTTGTGGGTGAAATTGACAAAGCTTTCCCATTTTTCTGGTTTCTTCTGAAGGTCGTAGTTGGGGTTGCGGTCGTAGGGCGGGAATTTGGGGTCCCAGTAGTCGGGGTGGTGCCAGTCTGGTTTGGAGAAATAGGCACCAATCCAGAGGCCTTCGGCCCTGAATGCGTCAAAAATGCTTTTGGTGAGGTCGGGGTGGCTGCTTTGGCTGTTGGGGCAAGCGGGGTTGGCAACCGTGTAATTGGTGAGTTTGGAATCGAACATACAAAAACCGTCGTGGTGCTTGGTGGTAAACACCATGTATTTCATGCCTGCATTTTTGGCGGCTTTGGCCCAACGCGTGGGGTCAAATTGAGTAGGGTTGAAGGTGGTTTGCAGGTTTTGATACGCCTTGACATATTCAAAATAATTTGCCGCGTAGGGCCCGCGGCGCGTGCACCAGTCTTCGTCTTCGGGGCAAATGCTCCAGCTTTCGACTACGCCCCATTGGCTGTAGGCGCCCCAGTGCATGAGCAAACCAAATTTGTAGTCTTGCCAGGTTGCTAGTTTTTCTTGCACCAAAGGATCAGTAGGTGGGAAATACTGTTGCTCGTGGTGTTGGGCGCTCCCTAAAAATGGAAGGAAGAGTGCCATAAAGCAAAAAAGGAGAGATTTAGTCATGTCCATAAACTTCAATTTCATCGATAAATAACCAACCGTCGCCAGCCACTCCCCGCCACTTAGGAAGCGGGCCTGGGTTGCCAATTGTAAGATCTAAGGTTTGAATAGGTGTGTTCGGAAATTCCTTGAGCGTTAAGGGGTAGGCTCCGTTCATTTGAGCGAGGTTTACAAAAGGATTAGTTGTGCGGATTTGAAATACTTGGTTTGAAACGTTTTTTCCATTTGCCTCAAAGTAACTGGGCCCCATGATCCAAGATTGGTTGTTGGCCAGGTAATGAATGCGCACGGAGTCGATGACGAAAGCTTGTTCAAGTTGGATGGTAAATTTGGCATCTTGGCCCTGCCAACCCTGCCAACCGCGCTGGTATTCTTGTGTGGAGCGCAGGCCGTCGTTTAAGGAGGATTGTCGTGTCCAGGAGGTGGTGTCTTTTAAGGCTAAACCATCATTGTAATTGTTTGCAGGCAAGGTGAGGTATTTGATTGGTTGGCCTTTGGCCAAGTGCGCTACTTTTGCTTCTTTCCAAAACTTGAGCGTGTTAGCGTAGTAATCTGCTGGGCTGAGTCTGGTTTCATGGAGTAGTTTTGGTCCGTTTTCGTTGGCTGTCCAGACAAAATCTTTGAGCATTTTTTGATAGATGTCTTGGTTGCCATTGAAATACCAATCGGGGCCGGCGAGCGGAGACTTCCCGATTTCTAGTAATGCGTAACGGATGCTTTGCGCCGCCATGTCTAGCCGCTCAATTTGCGCAGTGGTAATGCCCGGGAGATTTTTTGCGCGCTCGTACATTTGTAAGGCCCATTTCAAAGACGCCGGATTGAGGTAGCCTCCGATATGTGTGATGGGCGGCTCGTAAAGTGTGAGTGCTTTACCGCTCATTTGGAGTTCCTTAACTTGGGTTTGAAGGATCTCGCGTACAATAGCGCCAGCAGGCCCGTAGAAGTAGTCGGTGAAATTTTTGAGCAGCAAATTGGCGTCTAGCGTTGGGTCCCAGGACCATTTGGAAAGCAAATAAGCGCGCAGGGGCTGCATTTCTGAAGAAGGAGCGTTATACCCTTGCTCAAAAAGCATTTGCACGCCATAATCTTTGAACATGAGCATGTTTTCTTGCAAGGTCGGCCAATTTGGAAAAGGCATCACCATATGTGAAAAGTTGATGACGTAATCCCAAATCAGGATGTTGTGGGTGAGCGCAGCCCAATTTTTCAAGTCTTTTTCAAAGCTGGTGCCGCGCAAGCTTTTGGCCCGATCTTCTTCAATGGTGCAGAGCATGATGTTGACGTTGGCTTCAGGTTTGGTGCGAACAGGTGCTGAGCGGGTGTATTGATAGGCCAGCGTAGAGATGGTTTGCTCCGGAAAACGCTTGGCTACTTCATTGACAAAACGCAGCATGGTGCCAGCCTGACTTTTTTCAAGTGAATCGGTGTGGTGGCAGTCGCTGCATTGGCAGTAATTGTAGTTGTCCATTTGACTCACCGACCAATATTTTGCTTTGGGGTTCTTGGCGATTTCTTTAGCGAGATTATTGCAAACGATATCGAGTACCTCAGGATTACTCAGGCAAACTTGGTCTTTGAGCCTGACGCCATTGCGCAACGCGTAGTATTCAGGATGTGCATCAAAATATTGTTCGGGTGGTAAAAGACGGTGGAGTGTATGCACCCACAAGCCCCAACCAGGGTGGTTTTCAAATGTAAATGAAGATTCTCCGCTCGTGAGTTTGTGCCAGTTGGCAAAGCCACTTCTGCGCGTTTCTCCATAAAAAACTTCGCGGTAGCTAAACGCAGGAACGGATTCATATTTGTCAAAAGCAAAATTTTTGGGCACTTGGGCCGGAATTTGAACGGCGCTCGACTGATAGTATTCAAAACCAAATTTGCGCTGCAATACATCGTAAAGGCCATTTTGGAGGGCTTGTTCTGTGTTGCCGTAAATGAAAATTTGTTTTTGATTGGTTACAACACCGAAGCCATCAGAACCCCAATTTTGATTGCCAGGAAATAACTGCGCATCAGGCGTAAATAAACGCAGCGCGAAGTTGTGGTTTGTGAGTCCTGTTTGTCTGAGATAAAAATCAAACGTTGATTGTAAACTTGGGTAGGATACTTCTTGTTGGGCCCATAATAAGAGAGGGCTGAACAGCAGGATAAGAATAATGTTGCGCATACTTGTTAATGAAATCCGCCTTTGCCGCGGTAAAGTTGGATGGGTTGATCAAATTTGATTTGCACCACACTGATCATGGGGTCCATTTCTGAATAAGGAATTGCTAAGAATAAGGTGCCAGGCACGCTGCTCCATGTAATTTTACCGACTTCATGGCTTTCAATTTGTGCGTCAGATCCGAGGAGCACAATTGATTTTGGAATGCTTTTCAAGCCTTTGATATAAACGGGAATCATTAGGGTACTCATGTCGGTGTGCACACCCTGAGGGCTCGGAACAAACAGATTTAAAACGGTTGAATCCTTGCTGAGTGTAGAGTTGCCGTGGTAATGACCGTAGGGGAGGCCTGCAATGGTGCCGTAAATGGCGGAGCTGTGCTTTTGGGTCCAGCGGCCGAATGCTTTGAGAATCGCAATCTGTTCGTCTGGGATGCTGCCATCGGCTTTAGGGCCGATATCTAATAAGAGGTTGCCGCCCATGCCTAGGCATTCGGTGAAAATGCTGAGTAATTCAAAATGGCTTTTGAAGTTGTGGTCTTTGGGGCGGTAACCCCAGTTGTCGTTGGTGGTGAGGCAGAGTTCCCAGGTATTGCGATCTGGGTGTATAATTGGCATGTTTTGTTCGGGGGTGTCGTAGTCGCCGTAAGATTTCAGTCTGCCATTAAGGATAGCGTTCGGATTGCTTTGGTGAATGAGCGAATCAATTTTTGCAGCCTGCCATTCTGCTTCGGAGTGTTCCCAGTCGCCGTCAAACCAAAATAAATCGGGTTTGAACTGCGTATTGATTTCTTCTATTTGACCATGCATAAAATACAAGAAGTGCTGCCAACGTACTGAGTCGTTTGCTATTTGATAGCGGCTAGAATCTTTATAAAAACCTGGGTAATCAGTTGAAGACCAATCAAGCAATGAATAATAAGCACCTTTTTTGATGCCTTCTTTTTCTAGGGCAGTAAATAACGGTGCAATTAAATCTTTTTGTGCAGGGGTTTGATGGACGCTACTGAGCGGGTATTTAGGATTCCAGTTTTTTTGTTTGGGGTCTTGCGGTGTTTTTAGTTTGGTGTTGTAGAGTGCTAAGCCATCGTGGTGCTTGGTGGTAATGACGCAATAGTTTGCCCCACTTTCTTTGATCAGTTGGGCCCAAGCAGTTGGGTTGTAATTTTCGGCGGCAAATCCGTTCATTTGGCTCATGTACTGCTTGTAGGGCACCGTTCTGTTGTGAAAGGCCCAGCTTTCTGAGGTTCCGTCTACGGCATACATGCCCCAATGGATGAAAACACCGAGTTTGGCATCGGCAAACCATTCGGTTTGTTGTGAGAAAGAGAAGGTCGAAAGAAAGCAGGCTAGAATCAAGGAAAACTTCATCTCTCAAAGTAACAAAAACGCCTCCAATTTGCCAAAATTTAAACATTTGTTTAATTTTTCCAAGATTCTTAAACATTTGTTTAAAAAGAGTGTTTAACTTTGCGGCGCGCATGCTCAAAACAAATACATGAAAAGAGACCAAAGTACAGAAGAAAAAATCAAGGCAGCGGCCAAGAAAGTCTTCATGACCAAAGGTTTTGACGGCTGTTCTGTACGTGATATCGCTAAAGAAGTAGGCAGCAATGTGGCGCTGCTCAATTACTACTTCCGCTCCAAAGAAAAACTTTTTGAACTCATCTTTGAAGGCGCCATGAGCGATTTTCTGCAGTCCATGATTGCCGTTTTTAGTTCAGATCTTAGTCTTAAAGAAAAAGTAGAACAACTTATCGATAAAGAATTCTCTTTCTTTATGGAGCACCCAGAATTGCCCATGTTTATCTTGCAGTCCTTACATCAAAACAAGACAAACGCGCCCATGCCGAGTCAATTTTTGGAACCCATTGCAAATACAGGCATTTTTGAACAATTTGAACAAGCCAAAGCTAATGGCGAAATCAGAGATGTGAGCATCAGAAACGTGACCATGCTCCTGATGTCAAATGTGCATTATCCTTTTATGTCAAAAAACCTGACCAAACAATTCCACGGTATCAGTACTGATCAATTCGAAGAAGACCTCAAAAAGCATAAAGAAATCGTCAAAGAACTCATTACCAATTATCTATTTATATCAAACCCAAAAGCATGAAAATGAAAACCCTGTTCTCCAGTGGACTGCTGAGCCTAATATTTGGCTTTTCGGCTCACGCCCAAACATTTGATTTGGCGGCTTGCTTGCGTTCTGCAGAAACCGCCAATGCGCAAATCCGCAGTGCGCAACTCGATGTTGCAATCAATGAAAGCCAACGCGCCGCGTATCTCTCCACGCGCTTGCCTTCATTGAATTTTGTAGGTGACTACAAATACAACGCCATTATCCCAGGTCAGGTAGTGCCTGCACAGTTTTTTGGCGGCCCAGCCGGAACGTTCGCCGAGGTGAAGTTTGGCGTGCCTATTGTTTTGAGCAATACGGTTCAGCTCAACCAAATTTTGTTCAACTCGCAAGTCAACTACGGCTTGGCCGCTTTGCGCATCAATAGTGAAATCGTCAAGATCCAAAGAGACATGACCATTCAAGATGTCAAGTACCAAGTCGCCAATACCTTCTTTATTTTACAAGGTCTTTATCAGCAACTTCAGTTCATCGACAGCAATATTTCTTATGCCAATCGCATCCTCAAAAACATGGATTTGATGGTGGAGCAGGGAATGCTCGTGCAAACAGAAGCTGACAAAATCCGCATCAATCGCTTGAATTTAGAAAACACCCAAGCCAACTTGATTGCTACGCAAAGCCAGCTCGAAGATTTGCTTAAAATCCTGATAGGGGTAGATCCTAAATCCAAAATCAGTTTGCAAACGGATCAAATGGTTCAAAAATCGATTTTAGTAGATCAAAATGCAAGCAATTTGTTTGCGCTACAACTGCTCGAACAGCAAAAACTAATGGCCCAAGAAGAGGCAAAAGGCATCAAGATGGGTTACTTGCCAAATGTCAATTTGTATGGCATCTATCAATACAATGTCAACATGAACCCCGAGACCGATTTTAGAACAGGTATCGATGGTGCTTTTGTTGGCTTGCGCGTCGATTGGAATCTTTTTGACGGCCTAGACAAACACCACAAAGCAGCGGTCAATGCGCTCAAGCAAGAGCAACTCGAGACAAAGACAGCACTCGTGCAACAACAATTGCAATTGCAAATTGATCAAAACAAACGCCTAATGGAGGTCAAGGCAAATGCCCTCGACATTTCTAAAGAACAATTGAAATTGGCTGAAGCAGTGCACCAGCATGCGAGCCTCAAGTTTGCAGAAGGGCTCATCGGTACCAACGATTTGCTTCAAGCGCAAACAGGCCTAGAACAAGCGCAAACTGGCGTGGTGGCAGCGTATGTTGCTTTGCGCCAAGCAGAACTCGAATACTTAAAATCAAACGGAAATATCAAATAACTACTCATGAAACGCATCATTTTTATCTCTCTAGCGGTTGTAGCTCTATTGGGGCTCATCATTTTCAAACTTCTTTCAAATTCAGAGAAAGCCAAAAAGAAAATCTATATCCACAACATGGAAGCGGCGGTTTTGGTCGATACAGACAAGCCCCAAATGCATACTTTTGAAAGTGCCTATTCCTATCTAGGTGTATTTGAAGCCATGCACCAAAACAATGTGGCTTCAGAAGGATCTGGTAAACTCATCGATTTATTGGTCAAAGAAGGCGATCAAGTCAGCAAAGGACAGGTGATTGCCAAACTAGACGACGAACTCATTTCGCTACAAATCGAAAACGCCAAACTCAATATTGCACAGCTCAAAAACGACAACGCGCGTTTTGCTAACTTGAGAAAAGAACAAGCGGTTTCTTCAATGGAAGCCGAAAAAATGGAACTTGCGCTCAAGTCTGCCGAAGTGCAACTCAAGCAGTTGCAAAAGCAATTGCGCGGCACCAAAGTGCTCGCACCATTCTCAGGTGTCGTGACCAAAAAAATGGCAGACCTCGGCTCTATGGTGATGCCCGGTACGCCAATTGTTGAACTGACCGATATCTCTCAACTTAAACTTACTATTTCAGTGCCAGAGCGCGACGTCCTTAAATTCAGAAAAGGACAAAAAGTAAATGTGGCTGTAGATGCACACGACAAAGAAGTTTTAGGAAGTATTTACAGTATTTCTGTGCAAGCAGATGGCTTGCATAATTTCAAAGTACAGGTATTGGTGAGCAATGCGGGTGCACAGAAAATTCTTGCGGGCATGTACGGAAATGTTACGCTATCCAATAACGAAAGC
Organism: uncultured Flavobacteriia bacterium; assembly: GCA_937975705.1. Lineage (GTDB taxonomy): Bacteria > Bacteroidota > Bacteroidia > Flavobacteriales_D > Crocinitomicaceae > UBA952. The sequence goes on from CALJTX010000039.1 coordinate 25,188, forward strand.
GTAAAAGCATTGGCGGTGCCGCGCAAGGCGCTCATTGGCTCTACTAAAAACCCACAGATTTATGTGGTCTCGAATGGCAAAGCGGTCTTGACGCCGTTTAGCTCAGGAACTGCTGATGGCAATTATTTAGAGGTGGTTTCGGGCTTAAGTGCTGCAGATGAAATCGTTGTGAAAGGCCAAGTGAACTTGGAAGATGGTATGAATATCAAACGCAATAAATAAGCACATGACACTCACGGAATTAGCCATTAAACGGCCCTCATTTATCATCGTCATCTTTACCGTTTTGGTGGGTGGCGGCCTCTTGAGCTACAAGCAGCTCTCTTATGAACTTATGCCCGATTTTTCGGCACCTCTCCTTACAATCACTACGGCTTATCCTGGCGCTTCTCCATCTACGGTAGAAAGTCAGGTATCTAAACCTTTAGAAGATGTTTTGAGCGGTATGGAAAACGTCGATGAAGTGACTTCCTTTTCTTTTGACAACGCTTCTTTCGTGTTGCTTGAATTCAAGGCCTCAGCCAATATAGACGACGCCTTAGAAGATGCACAGCGCAAGATCAACAACAATCTCAGTAGGTTGCCAGACGACGCCCAAAATCCGATGGTGGCCAAAATTGAACCCAACGCCACACCAGTCTTACAGTTGAGTGCGGTTGCCAAAAACTTGTCAGATGCCGAACTCATGCGCCTCATGGACGACCAACTTTTACCGGCTATCAAGCAAGTAAAAGGTGTGGCCGAAGTACAGGTGATTGGTGGAGAACGCCGTTCGTTTCGCGTCAATGTGGACAAAGACAAAATGCGCAAAATGGGCTTGTCTATGGCGCAAATCAATCAGGCGATTGCCCTTTCAAATCTTGATTTCCCAACGGGTAAAATCAAAAGTAGCAGCGAGCAAATTACTGTACGCCTTACGGGCAAGTACAAAAACCTAGAAGACCTTCAGGATTTGGTCCTGATGGCCAAAGGAACCAGTACCATTCGCTTGCGCGATGTAGCCGAAGTAGTCGATGCCTCCGAAGACCAAATTACGATTTCACGTTTGAACGGCGTAAATGGTATTGGTTTGCGCATCAAAAAACAATCTGACGCCAATGCAGTTGACGTTGCGAATGCCACCAAAGCTAAATTCAAAGACTTAGAAGACAAATTCAACAAGGAAGGTCTGCGCTTTACAGTTGCAACCGACACCTCTTTGCCGACGATCGAATCCGTAGACGCCGTTTTACACGATCTTGAATTAGCGGTTTTCTTAGTGGCACTCGTGATGCTCTTGTTTTTGCATACCATCCGCAATGCATTTATCGTATTGGTTTCTATTCCAGCCTCTTTGATCTCAACGTTTGTTGCCATGTACTTGTTGGGCTACACGCTCAACCTCATGACGCTTTTGGCGATGTCGTTGGTGATTGGGATTTTGGTCGATGACTCCATTGTGGTGCTCGAAAACATCTACAGACACCTTCAAATGGGTAAAAAACGCCGCCAGGCTGCTTTAGATGGCCGAAACGAGATTGGCTTTACCGCTTTGGCTATTACGCTAGTGGATGTCGTGGTGTTTTCGCCAGTCGTCTTTATCGAAGGAACTATTTCGGATATCCTTCACCAATTCTCTATAGTTGTGGTGGTTTCTACCCTGATGTCTCTCTTTGTCTGTTTTACTTTAACTCCTTGGTTGGCTTCGCGCTTTGCCAAAGAAGTCAAACTAGATCCCAAAAAACCTTTCCAGGCAATTTTGCTATGGTTTGAACGCCGCATCACCATTTTTACAAACTCTTATGTGAAAATTGTAGCTTGGGCGCTCCGCCATAAAATTTCTATGGCCCTCATTGTCATTGCCATATTTGTTGCGTCTTTTGCCACTATGGGCCTCGGCATCGTGGGGCAAGAGTTTGTGTCTCAAGGTGACCAAGGTAAATTTATGCTCAAACTCAAATATGAGAAGAGCGCCACTTTTGCCGAAAACAACCTCACCACCATGAAAATAGAGCAATTGTTATTGGCTCAAAAAGATATGGTCAAAATTGTTTTTTCAAATGTTGGTGGGCCAAGCTCTGGCCTAGGTGCATCTGCTTTTGGTTCCGAAAACCGTTCTGAAATCACCGTCATGCTCAAAAAAGACAAGCAAAAAGAAATGCCGACTGTTGAATACATGAACCTGATCCGAACTAAAATTGAAAATGAGTATCCTGGCGTTGAAGTCAAGGCGCTCAATATGGGATTGGTCGATTCAGAACAAGCGCCAATTGAAATTTTTATATCAAGCAACGATAAGGAGTTGATGGTGAAAGAGGCGCGCAGGCTCAAAAATGCAATCAAATCCATGCATGGAGCCAAAGACCCTAGTCTGAGTACTGAAGATGTGACACCAGAGGTTAAAATTGCCCTCAATCGTGAAAAAATGGGGCAATTAGGCGTAAATGTTGCTGCAGTGGGTATGCAATTGCAAGGCTCGCTTTCGGGCAACCACGACAGCCAAATTGACCTAGATGGCTCTGAATATGATATCCGTGTGATGCTAGACGCTGCCAACAGAAAAGACGTAGAAGACATCCAAAACATGACTTTTGCAAACAACGAAGGCAAGCAAGTACAATTGAGCGAGTTTGCGGAAATCTCTGTAGACAACGCCGCAGGTACACTCGAGCGCAAAAACAGGATCTCCAACACCACTTTGCGTTGTTATGTATTGGGTACTGCTCCTGGAACCGTTGCAGCTGATATTGAAAAATACCTCAAGAAAAATCCGCTAGATCCTAATGTACGTCTTACTTGGGGTGGCGAAATCAAGCGTCAGAAAGAATCTTTTGGAGCGCTCGGCACCGCCATGGGTATTGGAGTTATTCTGGTTTACCTGATCATGGTAGCGCTCTACGATAACTTTGTATATCCGTTTGTGGTTTTGTTCTCGATTTTAGTTTCTTTGGTTGGCGCTATATTGGCATTGGCACTTAGTTCTTCTAACATGGGTATCTTCACCATGCTCGGTATGCTGATGCTCTTGGGGCTGGTGGCCAAGAATGCCATCTTGATTGTCGACTTTACCAATCACCTCAAAGAAAAAGGAATGACCACCTATAGTGCCTTGTTAGAATCTGTCAGAGAAAGGATGCGTCCGATTCTCATGACCACAATTGCAATGGTGATCGGTATGGTGCCAATTGCTACGGCTACTGGATCTGGTGCAGAATGGAAAAACGGCCTTGCTTGGGTACTCATTGGCGGCTTGACCAGCTCGATGTTCTTGACTATTATTGTAGTGCCCATGATGTATTATACCGTGGACCGCATTAAGGATAAAATCAAGTTCAAGCGCTTGGCCAAACTTACTGAAGAGTAAGCGTTGAGCTAAATTAGAAATGTAAAAAGAGGTGGCTTAGGCCGCCTCTTTGTTTTTGGAGGCAACGTACTGATAAACGCGACGCGTGAGGTAGATATTGACAATGATAACGGCTACAACAACATAACCTAATAGGTCAAAATTCATGAGTGGAGCACTCGGGCTCGCTTGCCATACGATTTTACCGCCAATAATTGCAGCAATACCACCTGCAATTTGCTGCAAAGAAGAATTGATACTCATGAATGCTCCGCGGTCATGTGCTGCTGGTACGGAGCTCGTGAGGGCCTGAGAAGGCACCATGCGCGCCATGATGCCGCCCATCATGAAAATATTGACAACAATTAAGATAAAAAGACTTGTTTCACCAAGGTGTACATATACCAAAACGGAAAATATCATGGTAATGGAAGCCCACATAAAAAGTTGAAATTTATTGATTTTATCGGCGAGCAAGCCAATGAGCGGCATGATCATAAAGGTAGAAACCCCGACGATCATAAATAAAAGTGGGAGTTCTTTTTGAGAGATGCCTACATTGTTGACTGCAAAAGCACTGCCCCAAGGCATCATGAAGTAACCACCAAGCGACATAAATGCGGTGGCCATAAAGCCAATGCGGTAATTGCGGTTTTTGATGGTAGCCAACAAGTGGTGAAAAGCTGAATGGTCTGTTTGCTTATCTAGGTGGGCTCGTACTGGCTTCATGCCAAATAGAATAAAGAGCAGCATGATAATTGACAAGCAGACAATCATATAAAAAGGTGTTTGCCAGTTTGATTTTGCCGCAATGTATAAGCTAATTGGAATACCTAAAATTTGACTCAGGCCAAAACCCATTTGCATGAAGCCCATGACGCGGCCACGTTGCTGTAAGCTAAATATATCTGCTACAATAGCCATGGCAATTGAAGACATCACACCACCAAATACACCAGTGAAAATCCGCGCCAAGACCAACTGCTCATAGGATTGCGCTAAACCACAAAACAGCGTACCGATGATAAAACCGGTGTAAAAGAAGAGCAATAGGCGTTTGCGGTCAAAGCGATCTGCAAAACCGGCTGTTAAAAAACCTGATAAGCCAGCAGCGAGGGCGTAGCTAGAGACCACGATTCCGAATTGATAGGGTTTCACTTGCAGGTCTTTCATAAGGAGGTCTCCTAAGGGCGACATCACCATAAAGTCTAGAACTACCGTAAATTGGGTAAGGGCTAAAATGGCAACTACCAACCATTGGTATTTGCTGAGCGGGCTTTTGTTATCTTTCACGGGGTAAAATTACAGTTAATTTATGGGTTAGTCTGAGGTAGATACAAAGATCAATTGGCGAAATTGATCTATTTGGTTGGTACAGCTCAATACGTATAAGCCGGATGGAATGGAAGAAAGATGGAGTACTTGCGCTTTTGCGTTGGCTTTTTCACTGTAAAGTACTTTGCCATTTAAATCGATCAATTCTATCAGCGACCCCAACCAATGGGTTGGAAGCGCTATGTTAATAATATCTTTTGCAGGATTGGGATAGATGCAGGGTTGTGCTGATTTATTAGCAGCCAGACCTGCATCAATGAGGAGGATTTGCGTGCTGTCTGAACAGCCAAACACGTCTGTGACGATACATTGGTAATGGCCATTTTGGTTGTAATTCAAAATGTTGTTCGTTGTGTTGCTGAGCAACTGCCCGTCTAGAAACCAAGAAAATGTGGCGTTCTGTGCCACGTTGCTCACCAACAAACTGCCGTTGTTTTCAGATATAACGGGTTGCAGAAAAGGCGCACAATAGACCGCACTAAGTGTGTCCGAAAAAGCAACACAACCACTAGCGTTTAGCGCTACCAATGTGTAGTTTCCACTCTGGTATATAGATTGTGAAGCGGCGTTGGCACCAGCTATTGGCGATCCATTGAAATACCATTGATATGCCAAACCTAAAGCAGGCGTACTGAGCGTATGTGTAAGAGAATCATAAGAAATGAGAGGTGTAGGAGGTGGGGCATAAATATATAGGGTGTCTATGGAGGTGAGTTGTGGAGTTGGTAAAATTTGTTGTGTTGCTATCGTGTAATGGACAACCGAATTTCCTGCCACACAGCTAGCGCAGCCATTGAGTTGAAGGACATGACTGCCGATATAGTCGTCATTGCCAAAATAGGGCTCCAAATAACTGTCATCGGCTTCCCAGATTTCAAGAACATATGTGTTATTGGCATTGAGGTTCAAATTGAGCGCCCATTGTACGGGCGGGTTTTGGTCGCCAATAATGCCAGATTGGTAGATGACTGCACCGTTCTGTAGAATTTTAAAATAACTGTCCGCGTTGTCATAGGAAGGGAAGCCGCCACCGTAGTTGCTCATGGAGCTAATTTGGATGTTTTGTAGCGTAAATATTGTTGTGGTGTCTAGGTTGGCATAAGCTTGATAACTGACGATGTATGTGCCTGGGTTTGGGTAATATTGAGTTGTGGGATTTTCTTGATTAGAGAAATTGCCATTGCCAAAATCCCAAGCGTATTGCATCAATCCTGGATTATTGTTTGTAAAACTCACAAGCGCAGGTGCACATGCTGGTGCGCCAGTACAGGAAAAGCCGTAATTGGCAAAACTATTTGGCGCAGGTAGGATTTCTAAGGTTTGTTGAAATACAAAGGGGTATCCGGTCAAAAAGGTAAGGTCAGCCAAAACGGTAATGTCAATGGTATAAGAACCGGCAAGTAGGGGAGTGCCGTGGATATTCACGCAGCCGAATGGCGATACCTGCGGATTGTAATTGCAATTGACTGCTGAATTGTTACATACCCAGTTCAGGCCCACAGGAAGGCCAACGGAAACAATATGGAAATTTGTGAAATCATAACCGAGGGTGTCCGTGGGCATCACAAACGTGATGTCTTGATTGTAAACTTGGCCGACCGTTCCATTGGGCAGCACATTTGGGTAAATGCCCACTTGGTTTTGAGTAAAATCAATGGTGCAATTTTGAGCTTGAATGCAGTAGCAAATCAAAAGAAAGAGTAGGGTAAATGTTTTTTTCATTTTCTAATTTTTTGAAAACGAAATTACCCCTGAAATGCAGCAGATCTTTCAGTAAAAATACTGAAAAGCAAGTGATTATGCGTCTTGTTCGGTAATATTACCGATGCGTGGCCCGAGTTCAATACACGCTAAATCATGGATTTTGTCGCCTGTAATAGCGAAGCGAAAAATCGTTTTGACCTGATGGAAACCCTTGTATCCGCAGGCCCCTGGATTGAGCCATAGCATATTGTAGCGCTGGTCAAATTGGGCGAGCGCGATATGAGAATGCCCACAGACAAAAAGTTGTGGGGCGCCATTTGCTTGCAGTTCTTCAAGAGCGGGGCGGGCATATTTCCCCGGTCTGCCTGCGATATGGGTCATGAGCACCTCGACATCTTCTACTTTGAATCGCAGGAACTCTTTTGTTGCACTCCGAATGACATGGTTGTCTATGTTGCCAAAAACAACCCGCAAAGGCTTGAACTTTTCAAGGGTTTCTAGTGTAGCCATATCGCCGATGTCTCCGGCATGCCAAATTTCATCGCAATCTGCAAAGTATTTCCAGATTTTGGGGTCCAAAAAACCGTGGGTATCAGAGAGTAAGCCGATGCGTTTCATAGTTATCAACAAAAATACGCTTTTTTAATTCCATTCAGTTTGTTAAATATTCAATCAGGAAATATGAATAATCGATAAAACATGTTAAATATTCATTAAATCAAGACATTTGCTCAACTAAAAATGGATTCCGAAAGTTTGTGAATAAATTTAGTCCGCTAGTAGTAAACATATTGCATGTTTCAGCTAAAATTGTAACAAACTATAAACTATGAAAAAATCCTTACTTTTCAAACCAGCATCGACTCGGTTGTTAGTGAAATTTACGGTTTTGCTCTTCACAGCGCTAATCGTGATGCTTCAGCAAAACCAAGTAGCCGCCCAATACTGTTTGGCGCCTACAACCAACGATGCGATTATTCCTTCAACAACAGTGCAAACCACACCATCATATAATAGTGGTGCGCGTGCGTTCAACTTTGCTGCTACAGCAGGTTGTGGTTACACTTTTGCAACTTGTGGCAATAGTACGGCAGATACGTATTTGCGTTTGTACTCTACTGGTACAGGAGGTACAGTGCTCGTGACAGCCGATGACAACTGTGGCGCACAATCTTCATTTACATGGACTTGTACTACTAGCGGCACTTACTCTGTATTGTTGACTAATTATTCATGTAACGCACTCTCTTCAGCGACAGCCATGACATATAGCTCAACATGTTCGCCGCCACCGCCGCCATCGGGTTGTACGTATTCAATTGCTTTATGGGATACCTACGGTGATGGATGGAATGGTGGATCGGTAACTGTTAACGTTGGTGGCACCAACGTATTGACCGGCTCTACTTTAGCGAGTGGTCTCGGGCCAGCCGTTTTCAACTTTACAGTATATCAAGGGCAAGCAATCACTGTCAACTACACAGCGGGTTCTTGGTCTTCTGAAAATTACTACCGCGTTTATAACGCAGCTAATGCGGGTGGCACGCAAATTTTCGGTAGTACTCAATATGCTACCCCTCCGGCATCGCAGTCCATTACAAATGGTTGTACCTCTGCAATGCCAGCCTGTACCGGAACGCCTACACCAGGTGCAACTAACGCTACTTATACTGCTGTGCCTGTAGGAGGTACTACAGTTCTATCTGTACAAAGCACTTATCCATTGGCATCTTACCAATGGCAATCTGGTACTTCATCAACCGGCCCTTGGACGAATATTGCTGGTGCAACCAACTCTACATATGTACTCACTTATTCAACGCCAACTTGGTATCGCTGTGTATTGGTTTGTGGAACCAACACGGGCATCTCAACACCATTGCAAATCGTAACGGGTCCGTGTATCTCCACCTCTTATTATGGTGCCGGTTTTGGTTATTATGGTATGATCAACTCGGTCAATTTCAATACCCTCTCACACACGGGTACAGGTGCTTTAGCAAGTCCTTACTACGCTGCATACCCTGCATCTGCAACCACAACTACTGTAATGGCAGGCGTAACCTACAACCTTACGCTCAATACGGGTTATTACAACGCTGCTGGCGCTTGGTTTGACTGGAACAACAATGCGGTCTTTGAAACAACAGAATACGTTTCTTTTGGTACCAATACCTCTTGGACTATGTGGTCTGGTACAGTAGCAGTAACCGTACCAAACAATGCCTTTAATGGTGAAATCGCAATGCGTATCAGAACAGAATATGCGGGCTACACGCTCAGTTCAAGTTCTGCTTGTACAACTCTTACGTACGGTGAAACTAAAGATTTCCGAATCACCATAATACCGGCACCAAACTGCTCTGGAACACCGAACGCGGGTACAGCAACCATTACGGCTGCAACAGGCTGTCCGAACCAGAGCATTACCATGACCGCAAGTGGTTTGTCTATCGGAAACGGTATTTCTTACCAATGGCAAAGTGCACCATCTGCAACTGGGCCATGGTCAAACATCACTGGAGCAACATCTTTATCTTACACCACCGCTACTGCAGCAACTACTTTTTACCGCATGGTCACTGCTTGTTTGTATTCAGCAAGTAGCAACAACTCAAATGTTGTTTCCTTTACACCTGCAGGTGGTCAGTGTCAGTGTGGTTCTTACCCTGCCAACTATTCTAGCACGACTTATGACGAAGAGATTACCAACGTAACGGTTGGCACCATGACTAACGCTTCTACATGTGCAACAACTGCTCCAGGAACAGGGTCGATTAACCAACGTTATTCAAATTATACAGGTTTTGTTACAGGCCCATCTGTAAACCAAGGCGATGTAGTCAACTTCAGTTTGACACAGACATCTTGTGGTGGGGCGTATAACAACATCTTCCAAATCTTTGTTGACTTCAATCAAGATGGTGATTTCCTAGATGCAGGTGAATTTGTATATAACCAACCTACTGCAGCCTATGGCAACCAAACGGTAACAGGTTCTTTCTTGGTGCCTTCAGGTGCAACACTCGGAACAACACGCATGCGCGTTGTCAATGCCGAAACAACTGCAACCACGACCAACTATGCACACAACCTTTACTACTACGGTGAAACAGAAGATTACTGCTTTACGGTAACTTTGCCACCACCATGTGCAGGAACACCAACACCAGGTAACACAATTGCAACACCTAACTCAGTTTTTGCTGGTCAAACAACCGTGTTGACTTTGCAAAACAACACATCAGGAACAGGTGTAACTTACCAATGGCAATCTGGATCAACTGCTACTGGTCCTTGGTCTAACATCACAGGAGCTACTTCATTTACCTATACAGCAACACCAACAGCAACCACTTGGTACCGTTGTATTGTAACATGTACAAACTCTGCAAGCTCAGGTACCTCTACACCAGTTTTGGTCAACTACAACCCTTATTGTAACCCTGTTTACATCTCAGGAACACTTTATGGTGACCTCATTTCTAACGTGGCCATTACCGGAACAACACTTAATAACAACTCAGGTACTGCTGCCGGTGGCCCATACTATACTTATTATAGCAACTTGCCAGCTGCAGTCATGCAAGCAGCAACTAGCTATCAGGTTCAAGTTACTTGTGGTTCTTATGCTTACCAAGCATTTGCGGTTTGGATTGACTACAACGACAACTTTACTTTTGAAGCTTCTGAAAAAGTTGGTTTCTCGACTGCTTACACAACTACCGGATTCCAAACGGTATCTTTCAATATCAACCTTGCTTGTACACCGCCACTTGGCTTGCACCGCATGCGTGTAAGAGGTGTTTACTACACCCCGGGTGCTTCTATTGATCCTTGTGCAACTTACTACTATGGTGAAACCGAAGATTACAATGTCAATATCATTGCAGCGGTTCCTTTTACACCAAGCTATACAGTTGCGCCAGGTAACCAAGCTTGTACATTTACTGATTACACGTATACGACACAAGCTGGTATGCAGTCATACACTTGGGGCTTCCCAGGTACGGCAGGAGTCAACTACAACCTTATTTCTGGTGGTACATCAACTTCAAACACGGCTACTGTTCAGTATCTTACTGCCGGATCACAAGTTGTTTCTCTCAATTATTTGAATGCATCTGGTTGTACATCAACAGGTCCAGTGTCGAATACCATCACTGTTCAAGCAACTGCTCAAATTGCACCATTAGCTGGTACGCAAACCGTTTGTGCAGGTGCAACAGTCAACTTCTCTACAACGAGTACAGGTGGTACTTGGTCTTCAAGCAACAATGCTGTCGCTACAATTAACCCGAACACGGGTGTTGTTACAGGTGTTGCCGCAGGTACAGCTACCATGACCTACACGATTACCAACCCAACTACATGGTGTCCGCCATCTACAGCTACACGCACGGTAACGGTTCTTCCTTCACCAATCGTAAATGCTGGCAATGATGTTACAATTTGTAGCAGCCAATCTAGCAACATGAATGCTACCGTGAACTTCAATACTTCTTGTTCGCATACAATCACGATGTGGGATTCATATGGTGACGGTTGGAATGGTTGTACTGTAACAGTATCAGTTGGTGGTGTTCCAGTGCTTACAAACATTACTTTACCTTCAGGTTTAGGTCCACTCGCATATACATTTACTGCCTCTAATGGCGCGCCAATTCAAGTGACATTTGGTGCTGGTTCTTGGATTTATGAGCCATACTACACCATCACGAATGGTGCCGGTGTAAACCTCGTTACCAACTGGTATCCTGGCTCTTCAGGTACTTGGAACGGTACAGCTTCTGGTTGTCCTTCAATCACTCCAGTTTGGACACCGTCAGCAAGTTTATCGAATGCGGGTATCCTCAATCCTGTAGCTACGCCAACAACTACAACAACATATACCGTCAGTGCAACTGGTACCAACGGTTGTGTTGGGTCGGATCAAGTTGTTGTGAACGTGAACCCATCTCCTGCAAATGCACCAGTAGTAGCTCCGGGAACTTTATGTGTTGGCAACAACGGTTTGGTTTCTAACCCTGTTCCAAACGGAACTTGGGCAACTACTACACCTGGTATATTGAGCTTGAACCCTGCAACCGGCGATATCGTTGGTGTGAGTTCAGGAACTGGAACTGTTTCTTATACTACTACAGCTGTAAATGGCTGTACCACTACAACAACGGCTAACATCGCTGTTCAAGCTTTACCTGTTGCAACTATTACCTCTTCAAATGGCACGTCTATTTGTCAGGGTTCTGCAACTACCTTGACGGCACCAGCTGCTGCTTCATATGCTTGGAACAACGGTGCAACTACACAAAGCATTTCTGTTACTGCAGGTGGTAACTACTCTGTTATCATTACAAGTGCTGCTGGTTGTGTTTCGAATCCGTCTGCACCTACAGCACTAACAGTGAATCAACCGCCAGTTGCCAACGTAGCGCTCAATGGCCCGGCAACCTTCTGTCAAGGTGGTTCAGTTGTGCTCACAGCCTCTGGAGGTACAGCATATAGCTGGAACAACAGCGTAAGTGGTGCTACCAATACGATCAATACTTCAGGAACTTATACTGCAACTGTTACCAACGCAGCAGGATGTTCTACTGTGAGTTCACCGGTAACAGTAAATGTATTGCCAGCTCCTGCGGCAAGCATTACAGCAAACGGTCCAACTTCATTCTGTGAGGGCTCTAATGTTGTTCTTTCTGCTAACGGCGCTGGAACATATGCTTGGAGTAATGGTTCAACAGCATCTTCTATTGCTGTCAACAACAGTGGTTCATTCACCTATACTGTTACGGGTGCAAATGGTTGTACAACTACAACTACTCCTACAGTTGTAAGTGTAACCCCACTACCAGTAGTAGCTGCAATTTCCGGTGCGAACAGCGTTTGTCAAGGTACAAACACCTTGTTTACCAACCCGACAACTGGCGGTACTTGGAGTTCGTCTAACGCAGCTGTTGCTGCTGTAGATGCAGCAGGTTCCATCAGCGGTTTAACAGGTGGTAACGCTACAATAGCTTACACCGTAACCAACAACGGTTGTTCAACAACACAAACCAAGAATATCTCGGTTCAAACTGCACCAGTTACTTCAATTTCAATTTCAGGTCCTACTACATTCTGTGCAGGTGGTTCTGTCGTCTTGACGGCTGCTGCAGGAAACGGTTTTGCCTGGACTAACTCAGCAACTTCTCAATCTATCACCGTTACCCAAAGTGGAACTTACGGCGTATCTGTCACAAACGGACAGGGTTGTGCTTCCATCGCTGCACCAGTTACAATTGATGTAGTAGCTTATCCTGTTCTTGGATCTATTGCAGGTAACAATGCGGTATGTGTAGGCTCAACAACGCCACTTAGCAATGCAACCACAGGTGGTGTTTGGTCAACAAGCAACGCTGCTGTTGCTTCTGTATCTACAGCAGGTGAGGTAAGTGGTAACAGCGCAGGTGCTGCTACAATTTCTTACACTTACACGAATGCTACAGGATGTACAACGGTAGTTACCAAACCAATTGCGGTTAACGTTGTACCGGTTGCTGTAACCAGCATCAACGGCCCAACAACATTCTGTTCAGGTAACAGTGTAACCATCACTGCACCAACCGCAGATAGCTATGTTTGGTCTAACAATGCAACGACACAAAGCATCACTGTATCGACAAGTGGTACATATGATGTGGCTATTACAACAGCAGGTTGTTCTGCTACTTCTGCTCCTGTAGCAGTTGTGGTGAACGCATTGCCTACGCCAATTGTAACCACAAATAACGTGGCTATTTGTCAGGGTACTGCTGCAACCCTTAGCGCAACGCCAGCTGCAGCATATGCTTGGAGCAACGGTGCAACAACACCTACTATCAACGTAACAAGCGCAGGTAATTACGCTGTTACCGTAACTGATGCCAATGGTTGTTCTGCAACTTCTGCACCACTTGCAATTGCAGTAAGTGCATTGCCGAGTGTGTCTATCGCTGCTGCGGGTCCAACAACCTTCTGTCAAGGTCAAAGCGTTGTATTGAATACCAATACCAACGGATCTACCTTTGCATGGAGTAACGGTTCTACCGCTCCTAGTATTACGGTCAATAACTCAGGTTTATACTTCGTAACCGTTACCAACGCTGCGGGTTGTAGTGCAGTTTCAAATGAAATTAGCGTGAATGCGCAAACATCATTTGTTCCGACAATTACAGCTGCATCTACTACTACAGTTTGTGCTGGTGCTTACGCAACGCTTGTTGCATCACCAGGTGCATCGTATGTTTGGTCTAACGGACAAACGACGCAAGGTGTAAACGTTGGTACAAACGGCCCGATTACAGTTACAGTAACCAACAGCCTTGGTTGTTCGGGTACATCTGCTCCAATCAACGTTACAGTACTACCAGTTCCGACAACAACCATCACTGCATCAGGTCCGTTGACTTTCTGTGAAGGTGGTTCAGTTACTTTGACTGCAGGTGGTGCCAACTCTTACGTTTGGGCAAATAACTCAACTACAACAACCCAAACAATCACAACTCCAGGAACATACGTCGTGACAGGTTATTCTGCAAACGGCTGTCCTGATCTTGCTGAAGTAACAGTTGTTGTCAATGAAGCACCTGCTGCCGATTTGATCTTAGATGGTAACACAAGCTTGTGTCCGGGTGAAACCCTTACCATCTCTGCACAACCAGGAAACACGTACAACTGGACTACAGGTGCTTCAGCACAAGAGATCAGTGTAACGACTCCAGGAACATATAGCTGTATCTTGACAAGCGCAAATGGTTGTACAACCAACGCTGAGCAAATTGTTGTAACAGCTGCTCAAGCGACTTCAAGTACCTTGAACGTCACTGCACTTCAAAACTACGTATTGAATGAAATCATTTATACGCAGTCTGGTACTTACACGCAAGTGTTGCTCAATGCTGCGGGATGTGATTCTACCATTACCTTGAACCTTACCTTAACAGTTGGTTTGGATGAAAATGGTTTTGTGAGTTTCTCAGTACAGCCTAACCCGACAGATGCTATCTTTACCTTGAAAGCTTCAGAAGCGTTGTTTAGCAACTACGTGATCCAAGATGCACAAGGTAAGGTTGTAGCTACGGGTACGCTCAACGGTACGTCAACTACAATCGACATCGAACAAGTTGCACGCGGCATCTACTTCCTTAAAGTAGCCGAAGCAGCCGAAGCGATCCGCATCGTTAAAAACTAAGTTTAGGCCTTGTGCCAAGCAAAAGCCCCGAGCAGTGCTCGGGGCTTTTTTTATACCTTTGAACATGCGTTGGTTCTTGCTTGTTTTTGTTTGCCTCGTTCTAAAATCCATTAAGGCGCAAACGAATTTTCCTTACGAACGATTTTCAGATTGGCAAAGTGTGAATGCCACACTGCTTGCCGATTCCTTGTATCAAATTCTTGATCTAGCAACGCTCAATTTAGATGCCTCCGGACAGCAAGACTGTTCGGCTCCAATCAATGCCCTTTTACAACAATTTCCTGACGATACGGTAAGACTTCACTTTCCTGCAGGTACTTTTTTATTTACGCAACCCTTGCAATTGAAGTCGCTGCTCATCATCGAGGGCGAAGGGCCTGATCTCACTCATTTTCGTTTTAGTTTGGGTGGGTCACAAAGTGCTATTCAGGCCAATGGTTTACTCTCTTCAATTCAACAAGAAGTTTTGCCACCGCTTCAAAATGACCTCTTTCTTATTTGCTCAGGACATAATTTTCAGTCTAAAGATTGGCTCTATTTGAGGTGTCAAGATGCGGCTTTGGTAACTTCTTCATGGGCTCTTGGCACGGTGGGGCAATTGCTTCAGATTGAGTCAATCGCAGGAGACACGCTTTATTTGAATGCAAAAATTAGAAGATCTTATTTGAATGAACTGCCTTGTGTGGTGCAAAGATTTACTCCGAAGGAGCATATTAAATTGAGGTGTTTTTCCATTGAGCGCAGCGATGATACTGCACCTGAGCAAAGTAGTTCAATTGAATTCAATTTTGTTGTCAATTCACAAATCAGTTCGCTCTATTCTCGCTACTGTACTTTTGCGCATGTTGCTTTGAATAGTTGCTCGAATATATTAGTTAGTAAAAGTTACCTAACTGACGCTTTTGATTATGGAGAAGGAGGTCGCGCCTATGGTGTTGTTTTGCAAGCGAGCACGGGTGAGTGCCGCATCGAAGATAATATTTTTAAACACTTGCGTCATGCCATTTTGGTTCAATCAGGGGCTAATGGAAATGTGGCTGCTTTCAATTTCTCAACAGAAGCCTATTGGACGAATTCAAGCCCGCTGCTGGGTGCTAATAGTGCAGGTGATTTGGTTTTACACGGCAATTATGTTTATGCAAACTTGTTTGAGCAAAATGTCATTAATAATATTGTGATCGATAATTCGCATGGATCAAACGGTCCTGATAATTTGTTTTACCGCAATAGAGCTCGTTTGTATGGTATCTTTTTTAGCGATCAAAGTTCGCCAAATCAGCTTTTTATAGGCAATGAAGTCACCAACACTGCTTTCCCATATAGTTTGGTGAATTACAATTTGCAAGGTACGGGTCATTATGAATTTGCCAACAATAACAAGGGTACGATTGTGCCTGCAGGAACAATATTGCAAACAGACACCTCATTTGCCTATGTAACTTGCCCTGATTTTGTAGCGCAATCCATGTGGTTGAAAATAGGAGAACAACCCGTAATTTCATATCTAATTCCGGCACAAAGTAGATATGAAACGCAAAGTTATTTTTCAAGTTCTTGTGGCAACACAGATGCAGGATTATTTGAAAATACATTATCTACAATTGTTTATCCCAATCCTGCTCAAAATTTCGCGACGTTTTGTTTTTCCAAACCGGTCTACGGAAAAATAACGATCTATGCCATTGACGGAAAAATCATGCAAGTAGAAGACCTCAACTCGAAGACTTTAACAATTTCGCTCAACTCAATGCCGAGCGGTCTTTATTTGTGGCAAATTGAGGGTGTGAGCTGTGCGGGTAAATTGATAGTACGTTAATCGTATAATTCGTATATAGGCAGGCGCATAAATGTCTGCTCAAAATAAGGACTGCGCTGATAAATATAAAAAAGCTGATCCCATTCGCTTTGTGCAAATTTGATATCGAGTGCTTTTTTTTCTTCATATGCTTTTTTCAATGAAGGATCATTTTGAAGAATACTTTCAATTTGTGCCTTGAAAACATAGGCTGAGAAGTATTCTTTTTGCTGAAGGTAGCTGTCAAAGAAATTCCAGGTGAGGTAGCTGTCTTCTGCATTGGGTTGCAATACCGAATGAATAAATAAAGCGCGGTCTTGCTGCGCGGGCACAATTACATCCCCTGGTTTGACTAAAATTTGTTTTGTGCTGCTAGCCATTTGAATGGAGGAGAGTTTGAAATGCCCTTCATAGGGGCGGTTAGGGGCTTTGAAATCCTTCACGACAAAACAACTCACCTGCTTGTTGTAAAATGAATCAACGACGTGATAGGTAATTCCATTTGCTTTTAAATAAGCAAGTACTTTCGTTTCTTGCCCACCGATCAAATAAGCGCTCGGGCATTTGACTGAGTCCAAAGCCTTATATCGATTGTAAAAGGGAATGTATTTTTCATAAGGTTGCTGGCGGTCGTATTCTAATTGTGCAAGCCCAGTGACAGGATGAATCGGATACACAGCCTTGTAGCCCTTGAAGCGTATGCTGTCTTTTTCTTGTTCGTTCATTTGATAATTGAAACGAAAATAGGTCTGATCTCGGCTCCATTGGATGGCCTCTTTACGTGCTTTTTCGATGCGTTCTGTATTTTCAATGGCATAAGCAATGGTGGCATTCATAAATTGCAATGTGGCCTGAACGCGCTCTGGGAATGGTTTGAGCATATGGGTCTCGACCGTAAAAGAAAGGGAATGAAACAAGCTGGCATACCCCATTGCATAGCGTGGCAGGTCATTAAAGGCGACGATTCCTTGTTCAGGTGTTTCCCCGTTTAATTCGACATACGGGAACAATTCAAAGTTTCCTATTTGGCAATAATCTTTGAGGGTGGGTATGCAGTGGTCATAGGTCAAGGAGCGCATGCTTGGCGCAAGTCGTTCTTTTAACGAGCTGATATACGTCAGTGTGTATGGGTAGTCGGCACCATTAGACACATGGTTGTCTATGAAGATATCTGGGTCGAGTGCTTGAAAAATCTGGACAAACGTGAGCGTATTGACGGCATCCATCTTGGTGAAGTCTCTGTTGAGGTCGAGGTTTTTGGTTGAGCCCCTGAAACCATATTCCTCTGGGCCATTTTGATTGGCGCGGCTCGTACCAGAACGGTTGTACATGCCACCTACATTGTATGCCGGAATAAACGCAATTACAGGTAAATCAGCGCCATCTCGACCCTTCAGGGGCTTGCCCGCGCGGATCCATTGATCGAGCCATATGAGGCAGGCGTTGATGCCGTCGGGTTCACCCGGATGAATGGCATTGTTAATAAGAATAGTGGTGTGGGTTCGCGCTTTTTCAAAAGTGCTGAGTGAATCTTTCTGCCCATTTACAACGCATAAATAGATGGGTTGCCCATAATCTGAAGGCCCCATGTTGTAAAGGTGAATTTCTTTATGCGCACGATCGAGTTGCTGAAGGTGCGCTATGAGTTCGTCATAAGTAGGGGAGGTGTTGCCCAACCAATTTTGTTGTGCTTGAATGCTGAGCGCCCCGCCAAGTAACAATAGGAAGAAGAGTTGTTTCATGGCGCTAAATTACAAATTGCAATTTAGCTGCTCAAAAGTCTAGAAAGATGGACAGCTGATGCGTCTGAAGTCGCGGGCTGGTTTTTTACATTTGAGGTTGATGCCCAACGAAACTTCATGAGAGCCACCGCTAATACCATTGCCAAGTTGAGACACAGTGAGGTCATAGCTGTAGCCAATTCTGTATTTGTCCGTATTGATGCCTACAGTAAGGATAAACGCATCTTTGTTGCGGTACCAAGCCCCTATGGTAAAGCTTTCATACTTGAGGTATGCACCTACATTGAGTTGTTGAAATCCGTTTTGATATTGATAGATGATGTTCGGAGACAAGAACGTGGTGCTAGAATAACGGCCGCGTTGCCCTAACTTGATGTTGGCACCGATGTGCCCAGTGATTTTAATAGGAAGTCTAGATTGACCAAGGATCATGGATTCGTCTGGTCTGTTCAGGTGGTGAAATGCCGCTCCGAAGTAGAAATTCTTGCTGAATCCGACAAGACCTGCAGATACATCAAAGAAGCCACGATGGCCATTGCCACGCGGCACATCGCCGGTTTGGTAAATGAAGCCACGACGCGGGTCGATTTGGTCACCAAAAGTGAGCTGACTCCAGTCCAGGTATTTTTGGTAGTAGGCGGCTTGCGTGCCAAACATGAGTCTAAATTTGCGATTCACTTTTAGATAGTAGGAATAACTCGCCCCAATCATGGAAGTCTGGATGGTTCCTTGGCCTTGCACATCGTGCATGGCAACTAGGCCAACTCCTCCGGAAATATTTTTAAAATAGCTGTCGTAAGCCGCGGCATAGGTAACATAATTGCCGGTCAATTGCGGCCATTGGTTACGGTAATTGATTGCAACGCGCGGACAGCCACTTGAGCCAGAAAGCGCAGGATTGAGATAAACCGGGTTGGAATAAAATTGCGTAAAGGTCGGGTCTTGTGCCAATAGGTTGCTTGTTACAAGCAAGAATAGCAGGGATAAGGTGAACTTTTTCATAATTATAAAGTGATGTATCTGCGTGCCTTGCGGCTAGGTTGTGAGTAAATGCGGAAGGTGACTTGATGGAAATAACTTGGTGTATTCAGTGACAGGAGTTGTTGCTGGCAACTCTGCAATAGAATGGCGCTGTGCTTGCCGAAATAACCTAGTGCAATTTGGTATTGTTGCTGGCTAGCCGCATTCAAGCCGAGCTGCCATCTGTTGATATTCATTTGGACGCCTATATGATATTGTGTCTGCATGCGATTGGAGCGGTATTGGACATAAGGTGCAATGCGCATTTTTTCATTGCGAGAGGCGTATTGTGTACCAAGTGAAACAGTGACTTGTTGGGTTGCGCGGCTGTTGTTCGGATTTTGCTCGTTGCCCATGGCGTAGTCATAATGACGGAAGGTGTTTTCGAGTTGGGCACTCACAAATAGAACAGGGGTCTGGATGGCAAGGCTGAAGTCGAGTTCTTTGTAAAAGAGGCGGCGGCCAACTTTTTGAGTACTGTCTATTTGAATAGATCGGAGGTCTGCGTTTTCAAATTCAATAAAAGAAAGTGCGTTTAATTTGGCCGCGTCTGCATATCGTGCGCCGAGGCGCAAGCGTGCGGCAGGCTCAATGATGACAAATCGGTTGATGGCAATTTTTGGAGCGGCGATAAGCCCGATTTCGTAGTCCGAGACGGCTGCGCCCGCATGTTGCTTGTAGTTGCCTTGAATGCCAAGGCCTGTGCGCAAACTGCGCGAATAGCCATCTAGGCTAAATTGTTGACCTGTAAGTTCTTGCGCCATGGTAGTGCCGGTGCGCGCTAAAGAAGTGCTCTGAAAACGCAGCTGAGAAAGCGTGCCAACACTACTGATATTCGCATCGATATTGCTTTTACCAGGTAATAGCAGGTCGTAAGATTGGTTGTTGCTGAGGCCAAGTTCTTTTTGTGCAAACTGACTTGCGCGCTGTAGTGCCGGCCAATGCAAAGAATTCTTGAATTCAAGATCGGTTTCAACACCTGCCAATGACTCAAAACGCAAATCGGTGCGGTAACCTGTGATGGCCTCAGTGGGCAATGTGCGCAAGGTATATAGCGCATCAGAAAAAGTGGAGGAAACAGGCGCAGCAACAAGTTCAGGTGTCAAATAATTGGCTGCCTGATCCAAGACAAGTGCTTGTTCTACATCCAAACGTTGCGTGTATGACGAAGTTGTGGTTGTAGTTGAAAGTGAAGGAGAAGATGAAAGGAATGTAGTTTGAGTGGATGAGAGAGATGAAGAGGGTGTAGATGATAGGAAAGGAGCTGGAGCGGATGAGAGAGATGAAGAAGGTGAAGTTAAAAGAGAAGGAGTGGATAAGCGAGAATGAGTAGCCGCTGCTTGAGTAGCAGTAGTTTTGGTTGGACGCGGAGTTGAAGCAACCGTTTGCTTATTTGAAAGCGAAGGAGCCGCTTGATTGGAGATAAATGCTTTGACTGCGAGGAGCAAGAGCAGGATAGCCGCCGCGGCAACAGGTTTGTAGCCAAATCGTTTTTTGCGGTAAAGGGCAGCTTTGGGCTCAAAAGTGATTGGGTTGGCAGCATAGGTGGTTTTTTGCCACGCTTCTTGTTCGAGCTCAAAACCTGGGTTTTGGGCAATGAAGTCCTCGAGCGCTTGCTCTTGACTTGGGCTTAAGTTGCCTTCGAGGGCATCAAAGAGCCATTGATCGATGTTGTCTAATGTGGGTTTCATGAAGCCAATACAAATTGTCCGTTAGCGCGTTTTTTGACTTTGAGCCTCGCTCTAAAAAGGTATACTTTCACTTGGGCTTCGGTGAGCGCGAGCATTTCACCAATTTCTTGGTAAGCATAGCCTTCGAGGTCTCGGAGCAATAAGATGCTTTTTTGCAGCGGTGGCAAATCTTTGACCAACAATTCGATGAGTTGTTGGGTTTCAAAGAGCTTGTCTGAGCTATTGGTACTGCTCCAACCGAGCGAATCCAAATGCTGTTGTTTGACCTTGTTCCGTTTCACGTGATTGAGCATCAGGTGATTGGCACAGGTAAACAACCAAGATTTTGCCTTGTCTGTTGTTACGCTATTCTTATTGATCCACAATTTTTCAAAACAGTCTTGTACGGTGTCACGTGCTGGTTCGACATCTCGCAAGAAATGCAAACAAAACCTATACAGCGCATCGCTGTGCAGGTCTACACAGGTATTGTAGTCAGAGCGGTTCAAAATTGTGTCCGGCAATAGAACAATTTGTTGGTCGCAAAAGTTACAACAGGGTAACAATTACCTTAGAAAATTACGATTTTTAGTTGGGATAAAAAAGAAAGCGCTTAGAAACCGAAGTTGTCAAAGCCAGTTTGGGTGAGTTCTTGGTATTTTTCTTCGTTGAACTCATACAAAAGAGATGGTTTGTGAGGTACGCCACGTTGTTTTTCTCTGAGGCTAGACAGGATGTCTAGTTTTTGAATTTTGCGTCGGAAATTGCGTTTGTCTAGGGGCTTGTCTAGGATAGACTCGTAAAGACGGTGTAGCTGACTCAGGGTGAATTTCTCAGGCAATAAATTGAAGCCGATAGGCTGGATCTTGATTTTTTGCTTGAGTTTATCTTTGGCTGCTTGTAAGATTTCAAAGTGGTCAAAGGCGAGTTCTTTGATTTCATTGACCGGCACCCAATCGGCATTTTTTGCAAAAGACGAAGCTTGTGGTTTGTAGTTGGACATCGGTACCAACGTAAAGTAGGCTACGGTAATTACACGTGCCTCTGGCTCTGCACGAATGCTCTTGAGCCATTCGCGGTCAGACTCTTTGTGAATGCGGTCTGGGTCGCCGAAGGCACCAACTTGTTCTAAGTAAATATTGTTGAGCCCAGTGAGTTCGTCTAGAACGCGGTTGGCTGCCATGTCGAGGTTTTCGTTGTCGTAGATAAGGTTGCCAGGAAGGGCCATGCGCGGCCCAAAAGCAGAGGATATTTCGCCGCGGTCGATAAGCAACACGGTAAGTTGTTCGAGGTCAAATCCGAAGATAACGCAGTCGACAGATACGTTTGGATTGAGTTCTGAATTGATTTTTTTTTGATTGTGCTGCACGTATGAAGTATTATCTATATATTTGGATAGTGTAAATTTGACACAAAGCTATCATTCACTCTATAACAAACTATGTATTTCATTATTGAAAGTGGTTCTACCAAAAGCGACTGGGTATTAGTAGACAACAAAAATAACCAAAGTTTTTTTTCAACAATGGGCTTCAATCCATATTTTCATTCAGCGGACATCATTGAAGCTGAGTTGAAGAAAAACACCGAAATCATGCAGCTTGCCTCCAGCATCAAAGGCATTTACTTTTATGGCGCTGGCTGTTCAAGTCCTGAACTCAATCAAATTGTAGAGGAAGGTTTGCGCCGTATTTTTCCTCAAGCTTCTATTTTAGTCGAGCACGACCTCTTGGCTTGTGCCTATGCTACCTACACCGGAAAGCCCGGTATTTCTTGCATCATCGGAACGGGTAGTAATTCATGTCATTTCGACGGTGTGCATTTATCAGAAGAAGTTCCTGCTTTAGGATACGTTCTCGGCGACGAAGGCAGTGGCAGCTACTTTGGCAAGCAATTGCTTTCTTCTTTTTTATATCATCATCTACCTGCCGAAATTGAAGCAGACTTCATCTCGACATACCAATTGGACAAAGACCTCATTGTCGACCGCGTGTACCGCGAACCCAACGCCAATGTTTTCATTGCCTCATTTATGCCGTTCATAGCCAAACACAAAGCACATCCTTTCTTTTCAGAAATGGTATTCAATGGTTTCAAGCACTTTATGAAGGTGCATGTTTGTTGCTACGACGACTACCAAAACACGGAAGTACATTTTGTAGGTTCGCTTTCCAAAATTTTCGAAAAAGAATTGTTCCAAGCGGCAGCTGAACTCAACATCCAAATAGCCTCTATTATTCAGAAGCCTGTAGTTGGGCTTGTCGATTACCACCTTAAGTATATTCTCAAAACAGAAACTGTTCAGTCATGAAAAAAATAATGCTTTCTATCCTATTTGGATGCCTTTCTTTCCTTTCTTTAGCTCAGCTCAAAACTCCTGAGTGGGTTCAAAACGCGACTATTTACGAGGTCAATGTACGCCAATTTACTCCTGAAGGTACTTTTGCTGCTTTTGAAAAAGAATTGCCGCGCCTCAAAGCAATGGGCGTTGATATCTTATGGCTGATGCCAATTCATCCGATCGGCGAACTCAATAGAAAAGGCAGTTTAGGTAGTTACTATGCGGTTCGAGATTACCGCGGTATCAATCCTGAGTTTGGCACCCACGACGACTTTCATCATTTAGTTGAAGCAGCCCATAACTTGGGCATGAAAGTCATTATTGATTGGGTAGCCAACCATACCTCACCAGATGCACTCTGGATTGAGCAAAAGAAATTAGATTGGTACACTTTAGATTCTCTTGGCAGAGTGCAACCCACAATTGGCACAGATTGGTGGGATGTCGCTGACCTCAACTACGAGAATCCCGAAATGCGCAAAGAAATGATTTCCTGCATGGAATACTGGGTGCGCGACTTCAATATTGATGGCTATCGCTGTGATGTTGCTGGCTGGGTCCCAATGGACTTTTGGAACACTGCACGCGCCGCACTAGACCAAATCAAGCCCGTCTTTATGTTGGCAGAGGCGGAAGGCAAAGAACTATATTCTGCCTTTGAAATGACTTACGGTTGGGAGTTTCACCACATCCTGAACGATGTCGCAAAAGGAAAGAAAAATGCTACTGATGTCCAGACCTATTTTGAGCGCATGGATCTTCCAGCAGGAGCTTTCCACATGAATTTCACCTCCAATCACGATGAAAACTCCTGGAATGGCACTGAAATGGAGCGCATGGGCGATGCCCGCTTTGCAATGGCCGTGATGGCTGCAACCATTCAAGGCATGCCTTTAGTATACAATGGCCAAGAAACTTCCCTAGATCGCCGCTTGAAATTCTTTGACAAAGACAGCATCAACTGGGACAAAATGGACCTAGTCGATTTCTATACCCGTTTACTGCACCTCCATCAAACCAATCCAGCGCTTGCTGTTGGCCTTCAGCAAACCGCGCCTAAGTTCTTGAGCACAAAAGCACAAAAAGACCTGCTCATCTATACCCGTGAGCAAGGTGATGCGAAAGTTTTGGTGGTAATCAACCTGAGCGCCAATGCGCAAAAAGTAACCCTGAATGCCGCTGCTGCGGGCACTTACAAGAACCTCTTTACAGACAAGAAAGAGACGCTAAAAGACAAACAGGCGCTCACGCTTGCACCTTGGGGCTACGCGGTATACGTGCGTTAATACTTAACAACCTTTTGAGCCATGCAAACTAAACCTACACTTTCGTTTTGGCAAATTTGGAACATGAGCTTTGGCTTCATGGGTATCCAATTTGGATGGGGCCTTCAAATGGCCAATATGAGTTCTATTTATGAAAGCCTTGGCGCTGAGCCTGAACAAATACCTGGTCTTTGGTTAGCAGCTCCGCTCACAGGTTTATTGGTTCAGCCGATTATTGGCTACATGAGTGACCGCACTTGGCATCCAACATGGGGCCGCCGCAGGCCTTTCTTTCTCATTGGCGCCATTCTTAGTTCATTGTGCTTGTTTTTGATGCCGTCGTCTGCTACACTTTGGATGGCAGCAGGCTTGCTTTGGGTACTCGATTCCTCCATCAATATCAGTATGGAACCATTTAGGGCTTTTGTGGCAGATCAACTTCCTGCAGCGCAGCGTACCCGAGGTTTTTCCATGCAAAGTTTCTTTATCGGAGTAGGCGCCACCATTGCCAGTGCTTTGCCTTGGATTTTTACGAATTGGTTTGATATGGACGGCACCGCTGCTCCTGGTCAGATTGCTGCTAATGTGCAATGGAGTTTTTATATTGGTGCATTGGCATTTCTAGGAGCAGTACTTTATACTGTATTCACCACAAAAGAATATCCGCCATCGGCCGAACAACTTGCCGAGCAAAAGCAAAACAAAGGCTTGGCAAATGGTGTCAAAGAAATTTACGATGCCATTACCCACATGCCCAAGCGCATGCGTCAGCTCGCTCTTGTTCAATTCTTGACTTGGCCAGGCTTATTTTTGATGTGGTTTTTCTTTACAACAGCAGTTGCATCAGAAATTTTCAAAGGTGAACCCGGATCAGTGGCTTACGGCAAAGGTGCTGACCTCGCAGGTTTGGCTTATTCATTTGAAAACGTAATTACCTTTTTATTCGCTTTGATTCTTCCCTTTCTGGCAGCAAAAATCGGTCAAAAATGGACGCATTTTACCAGTTTATTGATTGGAGGCTGCGGTCTGATGTTGATCAATTTTGTCGATGCGAATAGTGCATGGATGCTTTTCTTGATCATGGCGCTTGTAGGAATTGCTTGGAGTAGCATTCTCTCTATGCCTTACGCGATGCTCGTGCCGAGTTTACCGCCGCACCAAATTGGCGTGTACATGGGTATTTTCAATTTCTTCATCGTTCTTCCCGAAATCATTGCCTCTTTATTTTTCGGCGACATCATGTCCGCTTGGTTAGATAACTCGCGCATTGCAGCGGTTACTATCGGCGGGCTTTTACTGATTGTTGCTGGCTTTCTAACCTTGCGCATTCAAGAAGAAAATGTCTAAAATCTCCGCTTTTCTATTCGACCTCGACGGCGTCTTGGTCAGTACCGAACACAACCATTTTTTAGCATGGCAGCGCTGTGCACATTCCTTAGGAATTGCTTTTACTGAGAAAGAAAATGAACTTTTAAAAGGGGTGAGTAGGGTTGATTCCCTCAAAAAAATCCTTGAATTGGGTTCAAAAACGATTCCGAGTGCTGAATTTGAGGCTTTTTTAAAAAGTAAGAATGATTTTTATTTGGAGTCTATCCAAGATTTGAATCAAGCAAACTTGTTGCCTGGCGTCTTGAATTTGCTCCAAAAGGCAAAAGAAAAAGGTATCCACTTGGGCGTCGGTTCTTCTAGCAAGAATGCCAATTTTATTTTGGACAAACTCAGCATCAGTTCCTTTTTTGAAGTAGTGATAGACGGAAATGGTGTCCAGGACCCTAAGCCGCATCCTGAGGTCTTTCTCAATGGCGCAAAAGCGCTTGGGCTTGATCCAGCCGAATGTATGGTTTTTGAAGATGCAGCATCTGGCATCGCGGCAGCCAAAGCAGGTGGTTTCATCGCTGTAGGGGTAGGCAACCCTCATATTGCAGCAGTAGCAGATATTTATTTGAACGATTTGACCGAATTTAGTGTAGAGCAATATGCGTAATTTATTTGAAATTGATCCTTGGAAGATCATCGAAAGCAAATTTGACCCGAGTAAACAACAACAAGCAGAAAGTATTTTCAGCATAGGCAATGGCTCTTTTGGCCAACGCGCCAATTTTGAAGAAAAATATACAGGTTCCTCTTTGCAAGGAAGTTACATTGGAGGCGTCTACTACCCAGACAAAACGCGTGTGGGTTGGTGGAAAAATGGCTATCCAGAATATTTCGCCAAAGTTGTCAACTCCACCAACTGGATTGGTATAGACATCAGCATCGACGGCGAACAACTCGACCTCAACGTGCAGCAAGTGAAGTATTTTCACCGCGAGTTAGACATGCAAAATGGTTTGCTTAAAAGAACGGTTCGCGTTGTCTTTGGCAGCGGTAAAGAACTCGAAATCGAGAGCATTCGCTTTTGTTCTATGGCCCGCGAAGAAATCGCTGCTATTAGTTATGCAGTGACGCCCTTGAACTTCAGTGGCAATGTTAAATTTACGCCCTACATAGACGGAAATGTCAGCAACCACGATGCCAACTACGACGAATTCTTTTGGATCGAAGACTCCCGAAAAGTTGATTTACAGAAGGGTATCTTGTGTACCCGCACCAAAAAAACTGACTTCTGTGTGGCCACCGCCATGCGTTTTAGCTTTTGGCGCGAGCAAGAACTCCTAACGATTCATCCAAATGTAGCGCAGCGCGATTTCTACGTAGAAAACAATTTTGAACACTACCTAGAGCAAGGCGTGCGCTTTACGCTCAAAAAATACGTGGCGGTTACCTCCACAATCAACCATTCTGAATTTGAATTAGCAGCCAAAGCCATCAAACGCGTGCGCGATGCCTACACCACAGGTTTTGATACCTTGCGCGCCGAACACGAAGCCGCTTGGGCGGATATTTGGAAAAGTGCCGATATTTCTATTGAAGGCGATGTTGCTTCTCAGCAAGGCATTCGCTTCAATATCTTTCATTTATACCAAACCTACACGGGTAAAAACGCCAAGCTCAACATTGGTCCAAAAGGTTTTACTGGAGAAAAATACGGCGGCGCTACCTATTGGGACACCGAAGCGTATTGCTTGCCTTTCTATTTGAAAACAGCCGACCCGAAAGTGGCGCGTCAGCTTTTGGTTTACCGTTACAACCATTTAGACCGAGCTATTGAAAACGCTGAAAAGCTAGGTTTTAAAGACGGTGCAGCACTGTATCCGATGGTGACCATGAACGGAGAAGAGTGTCACAACGAATGGGAAATTACTTTTGAAGAAATCCACCGAAATGGTGCCATAGCATTTGGTATTTACAATTATGTGCGCCATACCGGTGATCACGCTTACCTAGATACCTACGGCTTGCCTGTATTAGCAGGAATTGCGCGCTTTTGGGCGCAGCGCTTCAATTGGTCAGCAGCCAAGCAAGCATATGTGATGCTCGGCGTTACAGGGCCTAACGAATACGAAAACAACGTCAACAACAACTGGTACACCAATTACATCGCACGTTGGTGCATCGCTTATTGCTTGGAGGTCAATGCGAAGGTCAAATCGGACCTTCCTCAAAAGTTGACCGTCAAGGAAATCGAAAAGTTTCAACACATCGCAGACAACGTCTACTTTCCAACATTAGAAGGAACTTCCATCTTCTTACAACAAGATGGTTTCATGGACAAAGAACAGTTGAGTGCCGCTGATATTCCGGTTGCAGAGCGTCCGATCAATCAGCACTGGTCTTGGGACCGCATTTTGCGTTCTATATTTATCAAGCAGGCTGATGTATTGCAAGGACTTTATTTGTTTGAGGATCATTTCAATGAAGACATCATCCGCGAGAACTTTGATTTCTATGAGCCTAAAACGGTTCATGAATCTTCATTGTCTCCATGTGTGCACGTAATTTTGGCGGCCAAAATCAAGCGTTTAGACAAAGCCCTTGAATTGTATTTGCGCACAAGCCGTCTCGATTTAGATGATTACAACCACGAAGCAGACGAAGGCTTGCACATTACCTCGATGGCCGGAACCTGGATGTCCGTTGTAGAAGGATTGGCGGGTGTGCGCGTTTACGAAGACAGCTTGTCTATCGACCCGCAGATCCCAAGTCCTTGGAAAAGCTATGCATTTCAAATTCGCTATCAGAATCAACCCCTAGACATAGCGATCACTCAACAAAAAGTAACGATTACTAATTTAGGTTCGGCGCTGATATCATGTGAATTAGCGGGTACTACCATTCAAATTGAGGCAGGAGCCCAGCATGAAGCAGCACTGAAGTAATTCAGGTTGTGATGAAGAAATTATTGTTCTGTATTTTGGTGCTTTCGGGCTTCCAAAATGTGTCTGCGCAGGTCAATCCGACAAACCGTCAGGTGGTCTTGCAAGCCTATTGGTGGGATTACTGGAACAGCAACTTTCCCAACGGCTGGGCCAATTACCTTACCGAACTTGCGCCGCGTTTGGCGGAGTTAGGCGTAGATGCCGTCTGGATTCCACCAACAATCAAGAATGCGGGGACCAATAGCGTGGGTTACTCGCCTTTTGATCACTACGACCTCGGCGATAAATTTCAGAAGAACAGCACCAAAACCCGCATGGGCGACAAAGACGAACTCTTGCGCATGGTCGCTGTATTGCATGCCAATGGCATCGATGTGATCCAAGATGTGGTGCTCAATCATGTGAGCAACGCCGGAAGCGCCAACGGTTCTGGAGGTCAAGACCCCGCAGCTATGGACGATGGCCAAAACAACCGTTACAAAAATTTTAGGTACGTCAGTTTCAAGACCCCAGCTACAGCTGAAAGCGCAGCCAATTATTTGGCAAGAGAAGGGCGTTTTAGTAAAAACTGGCAAAACTTTTACCCCAATAACAACAATTTGTGCTGTACCAACGATATCAATTCGCCTTATTGGGGCCCTGATGTCTCCTTTGAAAGCAATGCTTTTGGCACCTCATCTAATGCTTTATATAATCCTTTGCAAAGTGCCGATTACATGCGTGCTGGCATGCGCAATTGGCTCATTTGGTACAAAAAACAAGTCGGATTCGACGGCCTGCGTTTTGACGCTGTCAAGCATTTTCCGGCATATGTTTCAGAAGATGTGCTTTGGAACCTGCAATATGGTGCCATGTGGGCAAGTGGTGGTCCAGAACTTTTTGCCGTGGGCGAATGGGTGGGGAGTACTGCCCAGCTCGATGCTTGGGCCGATGCGGTGCAGAACCGCGCCGGTACTTTTGATTTCAACTTGCGTTTTGCGCTATCCTCCATGGTGAGTAGCAATGGCAACTACGACCTCAGTCAAATACCCTCACAGCAGCAGCAAAACAGACAGCGCACCGTTCCATTTGTCAATAACCACGATACTTTCAGACCGCAGCTCTCCGCTCAAGGTAACTACACTGGCTGGAACTCAGGCTCAGAACTCAGCCCGCACATCGAACCCAACGACGGTCGTAGTGCTGCCGCTCATGCCATTGCGTTGTCTGTAGATGGCGCACCGCAGCTCTTTTTTGAAGATCTCTTTGATATTGGCTACAACGGCAATCGTTTTGGTCACACGCCTACCGATGCAAGTGCTTTACCCGTGGACAGCGATATCGAGAATTTGTTGTGGTGCCATCAAAACTTGCATTTCAAAGAGGGAGCATATTTTGTGCGTTGGCAAGCGCCAGATGCGCTCGTGATTGAACGCGGTGCAAAAGCACTAATTGGCATCACCGATAGCTGGACCCAATGGCAAAACTTAACGGGTGTGCAAACCAATTGGCCCGACGGAACCATTCTTGTCGATTATTCTGGTGCAAACGGCAGCGCTACTGCAACGGTTTACGGTGGTGGCAAAGTCAATATTGCCATCCCACCTTGCGACGGCAGCGCTAGTTTAGGCCGCAGAGGTTACTGCGTTTGGGCGCCCCAAGGCATTGCCACCAATTACCAACGCCCAGCAAAAAATGTAGTTCAAGAATGGGAAATGAACGACGATCTCGGCGACCGCCACGCCAATTCTTTGCAGCAAGGCGGTAAATTACCCAATAACAGCTTGGAATGCCGTGTAGTAGGGCGTATTTATGCCAAGGCAGGAGTGACCGTTCAAATTGAATGGTATCCGAGTGCGCCGAATTTGGCACTCACACTTGGTGTTTTAGATAAAAACTGCACGCCTCTTGATTCTTTAACACAAGCGGGCAACGGTATTTTTACTTTTACACCCACTTATAGCGGTTGGTTTACTATTCGTCTGCGCAACGCAACAGCCAACCAAGCTGGGCAGCATTGTTGGGTAAAAGCCATTTATGAGGCACCTGCGGTGGTGCAGACCAACGAGGTGAAAAACAAATGTGCTTGTGCCTTTACGGAACCGGGGATTGGTTTGGAGGAGTTTTCTGAATTGGATATCAATGTTTACCCAAATCCGACGAATGGTCAGTTTAAAATTGCACTTTCAGAAGGTCTCCAATTAGAAAAATTGGCCCTTATCGATGCTTTAGGAAAGTCAAATGCCGTGCATTTTAGCGCTGTAAGTGCTCAAGAATATCAAGTGCAACTTAATGATTTTGACAATGGTTTGTATTGGCTTGCCATTCAAACCAATCAAGGAAAAATCTTTAAGTCCATTGAGTTGACGCGCTAATTAGTCGACGGTCAGATGTCCTTTTGCGTAGGTGTAAAGACGGCTGCGTTCGGCAACTTCTCTGCGAAAATATGCCTCTTGCTTTTTGGGAATAAAGCGTTTTTTGTGCTGGCCCAGCAGCAATACATTCAGGATTTTTTTGCCCCAATTGTAAGCAGGTAGATAGTTTTCATCGATGGGGGCTCTTTGTTCCAGACTCTGATGAAGATCGGGATGCAGCCCCATCTGCAACAATTGCTTGCGCACTTGCTCTGAACGCTCATTGAATTTATGAAGGTGATCGGGGTCGATTTCCTTGAGTTTGGCAATTCGGTTTGCCTGAAACGCTAAATCCAGAAAGGCACGCTCTAATTCTTCAATCGTCATCATGATGCTGCAAAAATAGCTTAAATCTTTTCAAAGTAGCCCAAAAATTCTGCGTTGCCATCGCCGCCGAGAATAGGGGAGTTGGTGTAGCCTTTCCATTGCAATTGATTGCGCAGGGCCATTTGCTTGATGTTTTCGAGAAGCGCAGGGTACTGAGTTGTGTCCTTGACCACGCCTGCTTTGTTCAAAGAACCTGGACCAAGTTCAAATTGTGGCTTGACCAACAGGATAACAGTTGCCTTCTCTTTGAGAAAAGGAATGGTAAAGGGCAGGACTTTTTCAAGTGAAATAAAAGAGACATCTACCACCAAGCCATCTACTTGTTCTGCAATCAGCTTTGCAGTGAGGTCGCGGGCATGCGTTTTTTCTAAATTGATGACGCGCGGGTCTGCTTTGATTTTGTCGTGCAATTGTTTTTGCCCTACATCTACACAATAGGCTTTAGCCAAGCCTCGGTCGAGGAGTACTTCTGTAAAGCCACCCGTGCTGGCGCCTAAATCGATAAAAGTTTGGTCCTTGACCTCAATTTTCCAAAAATCAAGAGCGGCAATCAATTTAAAGGCAGCTCTCGAAACCCAAGGAATTTCTTCAGCTAAAAGTTCGATAACGGCATCGGTAGGAACTTTCTTTCCGGGCTTGGAAAACAGCTTGCCATTGACCTTCACGCCGTATTTTTTGATGATTTCTTCGGCGCGTACTCTGGTACTGACCAAGCCGCGCTCCAGTATTATTTTATCAATGCGTTCTTCTTCCATGTGTTTTGCTTCGTTTAGGTCTAGTAGGGGTACAGATAAAGGATTTTTTCTGACCAACCTTCGAGCTGAAGATAAATCGGATTGTCTTTTACTTTTTTGTTGCTCAGCGCGCTGATATCTATTTTGAGCCAGCCACTTGGTGAGTTGTATTCGCTCTTTTCCACTTGGTCATTGGAGATGATTTGACAAGACCGATTAGGAGGAAAGGTTTTTAAAATTGCACTGCGCCCCACCATTTCTAGGCGCCCGTTAGCTGAAAAATTGTGGTATTGAATCCATAAGTAGTTTTCTTCCAAGTAGAGGGAGTCAATGGTGAAGGTGGCTATTGGATTTGACATGCGTTCGTCGTCAATGCGCGCTTCGCTAATTGCCAAAGGGTGTTTTGAGGTTGGTTCGCTCGGGTATTTCAATGTTTGGACGCTTTTTTGAGAAAGACTACAGCTCCATAAAAGCAAAAGGCTTAAAGTAAATAGGATATATTTCATAACTATGGTGCTAATGCAAGCTCAAAAGTAATACCATTTGCGCAAAGAGTCCTATTTTTGTAACCGAATGAAGACGAAAACCCTTAAAAAGAACAAAGTCAATGTGGTCACACTTGGCTGTTCTAAAAACACCTTTGACTCTGAAGTATTGATGGCCCAACTCAAAGCCAATCAGTTTGAGGTCGAGCACGAAGCCCAACAAGACGATTCCGAAATTGTTATCATCAATACTTGCGGCTTCATTGACAACGCCAAGCAAGAGTCTATCGATACCATTTTGCGCTACGCAGAAGCCAAACAAGAAGGTTTGGTAGAAAAAGTATACGTCACCGGGTGTTTGTCTGAGCGTTACCGCGATGAACTCGAGCTCGAAATCCCGGAGGTTGATGCCTATTTTGGAACGCGCGAACTGCCGCGTTTGCTCAAAACGCTCAAAGCCGACTACAAACACGAACTTGTTGGCGAGCGCATCCTCACCACACCCACGCATTATGCCTATTTCAAAATTGCCGAAGGCTGTGACCGCCCTTGCTCTTTTTGTGCCATTCCACTGATGCGCGGCGGGCACCAATCAACGCCCATCGAAGATTTGGTTTTTCAAGCCAAAGGTTTGGTGGCAAAAGGTGTAAAAGAAATCATGCTCATTGCCCAAGACCTCACTTATTATGGTCTGGATCTCTATAAAAAACGTGCGCTTTCAGACTTGCTGAAGCAACTTTCCGATATTGATGGCTTGGAGTGGATCCGCCTTCACTATGCGTATCCGTCTGGTTTTCCGATGGATGTACTTGAAGTGATGGCCGAGCGCGACAATATTTGCAAGTATCTTGATATGCCATTGCAACACGGTTCTACCCGAATTTTACAGGCCATGCGCCGTGGCATTACCCGTGAAAAAACCGAAGAATTGGTCGCGACCATCCGTGCCAAAGTGCCGGGCTTGGCCTTGCGCACCACGTTAATCGCTGGCTATCCTTCAGAAACCGAAGCCGATTTCCAAGAAATGTACGATTTCGTCGAGCGCACGCGTTTTGACCGCCTGGGCATCTTTACGTACTCCCACGAAGAAAACACGCACGCGTATCAATTTACCGATGACGTCGAGGCAGCCATTAAAAAAGAGCGCGCCGATGTCATTATGGAATTGCAAAGTGGCATTTCTTATGAGCTCAATCAGCGCAAAGTAGGAAAAGAATTCAAGGTGCTTTTTGACCGCGCTGAGGGCGACTACTTTATTGGCCGTTCAGAATTTGATTCTCCAGAGGTAGACAACGAAGTATTGGTAAAAAAATCGGCAGGCTATGTTCGATTGGGCGATTTTTCGCGTGTACTGATCACCAGCGCAGATCACTACGATCTCTATGGGGACCTCATACTATGATGTTGAAAGTTGCAACTTTTTTATTGTTGGGTTTGGTGCTGCTGTCTTGCGGTCGAGAAAACCACGCCCGCATGGATCAATTTGATTTGCTCGAGCAAAGTGCAAAGTCAGAACCCATCAAGCACTTCAATGTAAAACTAAACTGCGATAGCATTCAAATCGACTATCCTTATTTCGGAGGCCATTCTTTCTCCAAATTAATGCAGCACTTGCTCAAAAAAGATACTTTAGGCGCTTTTTGTGTGGGGCAGCGCAATGTCCACATTCGCTACCAAGTGCTGTGGGCTACAGACAAAGTACTCAGCATGAACCAAGAAGTTTGGCTAGATTGCCCGATGTCTGAGGGCCCTCGAAAAACAGTCGTCAATTATTTGTTCACACGTCAAGGCATGCAAATTTCAAGACTCTTACTAGAAGGATCGCCTGGTCTATTGCAAACCATTCAAGTGGCCTTGCGCAAGCGCCAGTCAACCTACTGCAGCGCGCCAAAAATTGAAGAAGTCTTTCCGATCATTAAAGCGGGCAGGGTGGAGGTTACCCCGCATTATGCCAGTTCGCTTTGCGACACCACATTTAAAAGAAAGGGCATTCGCCGCGAAGATTTGCGCATCATATCTAACAAGACTTTTCTATCTTTGAATCAAAATAACAACAAAAAATAACATGGGATTACTAGACAACAAAGTGGTATTAATTACAGGTGCCTCACGCGGCATTGGTAAAGCAATCGCAGAAACTTGCGTTCAACAAGGCGCAACTGTTGCATTCACCTACTTATCTTCTGAAGAAAAAGCACGTGCACTAGAGGCAGAACTTACTGCTAATGGCGGAATAGCGAAAGGCTTTCGCTCAGATGCTTCTAATTTTGACCAAGCACAACAACTCGTAGACGACGTTGTGGCTGCTTTTGGCACCGTAGATGTACTTGTCAATAACGCCGGAATTACCCGCGACACCCTTTTGATGCGCATGACTGAAGAACAATGGGATGAAGTCATCAATACCAATCTTAAATCTGCGTTTAACCTCACCAAAGCGGTTCAAAAGCCAATGCTCAAAGCGCGCTCAGGCTCTATCATCAATATGAGTTCTGTTGTAGGTGTGAAAGGAAACGCAGGACAGTCCAACTACGCAGCTTCTAAAGCAGGTCTCATTGGTTTCACCAAATCGATTGCAGCTGAGCTTGGCTCGCGCAATATCCGTTGCAATGCCATTGCGCCGGGCTTCATTGAAACCGAAATGACCGAAGTACTCGATCAAGACGTAGTGGCTTCTTGGCGCAACAGCATTCCGCTCAAGCGCGGTGGCCAGCCAGTAGATGTTGCCAATGCAACGGTCTTCTTGGCATCTGATTTGTCTGCTTACATTACCGGCCAAACGCTACATGTTTGCGGCGGCATGCTCATGTAAACTATGAACACCATTCGCCCCAGACGCAACCGCAAGAATAGCGCTATCCGCCACATGGTGGAAGAAACGCAATTAGGCGTTCAGCACCTCATTTACCCGATTTTTCTCAAAGACGGAAAAGGTATCAAAGACGAAGTAGCTTCTTTGCCCAACAACTACCGTTGGTCTTTGGATATGCTCTTGCCTGAGATAGAAGCCTGTCTCAATTTAGGGATCAAAACCTTTGATATTTTCCCTGCGGTAGACGAAGCACTCAAAGATCAAATGGCCAGCTATAGCTGGGCTTCAGACAATTTTTATTTGCACGCTATTGCGGCAATTAAAGCGCGTTTTCCGGAGGTAGTTATCATGACCGACGTTGCAATGGATCCATATTCCTCTGACGGCCACGACGGCTTGGTGCAAAATGGTCAAATCCTCAACGACGAAACCTTACCGATTTTAGCCAAAATGACTATTGCGCAAGCGCAAGCTGGCGCAGATATCATTGGCCCTTCAGACATGATGGATGGCCGCGTAGGTTTTTTGCGCAGTGCCCTCGATGAAAACGGTTTTACCGATGTATCAATCATGTCGTACACCGCCAAATATGCGAGCGCCTTTTACGGGCCTTTTCGCGATGCCCTCAACTCCGCACCAAAATCAGGCGATAAAAAAACATATCAAATGAATCCGGCCAATAAGCGCGAAGCCTTACTCGAAGCACAACTTGATTTTGAAGAGGGCGCCGACATGCTGATGGTGAAACCGGCGTTGTGTTATTTAGATGTCATTGCCTTGCTCAAAGAAAATTTTCCTTTGCCTATTACGGCCTACAACGTCAGTGGCGAATGTGCTATGGTGTATGCCGCAGCCAAAAACGGTTGGCTCGACTACGAGCGCGCCGTTGGTGAAATGCTTTTGAGCATGCGCCGTGCGGGTGCAGATGGCATACTGACTTATTTTGCCAAAGATTTTGCACAGTTTGTGCGTTCATAATTGATACCACCATGCCAATAGAGCTTACTTCTCAGTATCTCAGTCTTGAAGAATTTGAGATTCTACTAAATACCAAAGAAACCCTTGTTTTATCTCAAGAATTAAAGGATAGCATTCAATCTTGTCGGGCCTATCTCGATCAAAAAGTAGCAAATAGCGCGCAGCTTATCTACGGCATCAATACCGGTTTTGGTTCTTTGTGCGATACCGCTATTAGCCCAGCGGATCTCGAAGCGCTACAGCGCAATCTCGTGTGTTCTCATGCTTGTGGAATAGGTGAGGAAGTACCGCAAGAAATCGTGCGCAGAATGTTGCTTTTAAAGGTATTGGGCTTGTCTAAAGGCGCTTCAGGTGTGCAATTAGAAACAGTTGAGCGCTTGCTTTTCTTCTTCAATAATCAAATTTACCCGGTGGTTTACCAACAAGGCAGTTTAGGTGCTTCTGGTGACCTCGCTCCACTTGCACATCTGTCACTTCCTTTGTTAGGAGAAGGAGAAGTTTATATTGATAATCAAAAGATTAGTTCATCTGAATTAAACAAAAGATTTAATTTAAAACCCATTGTTCTGCAGTCAAAAGAAGGTCTGGCTTTGCTCAACGGAACGCAATTTATGTCCGCCTATGCATCTTATGCGGTAGACAAATCGTATCGCTTGTTTGAAGGCTTTAATCAGGTTGCGGCTTTGTCTATCGAAGCCTACGATGCCCGCAAAGAACCTTTTTCGGCCAACGTCAATGAAATTCGCAATCAGGTGGGGCAAATTCGCGTTGCTGCTTGGTTCAGGTCTCAACTGGAAGGCAGTCAGATCATGGAGCAAGCCAAAGCGCATGTCCAAGATCCGTATTCGTTTCGTTGTATTCCACAAGTACATGGCGCAACACTCGATACCCTCGACCACGCTGCACAAATTGTAACTAGAGAAATCAACGCCGTAACCGACAACCCAACGGTTTTCCCAGACGATGATCAAGTTGTTTCTGCCGGTAATTTTCATGGTCAACCGCTTGCACTGATCCTAGATTTCTTGGCAATCGCTATGGCCGAAATGGGGAGCATCTCAGAGCGCCGAACCTATAAACTGATTTCTGGAACGCGCGGTTTGCCAGCATTTTTGGTGAAAAACCCGGGGCTCAATTCAGGCCTCATGATTACACATTATACCAGTGCCTCTATAGTGAGTCAGAACAAACAACTCTGCACGCCAGCATCTGTAGATACCATAGACAGCAGCAACGGCCAAGAAGACCACGTCAGTATGGGTGCAAACGCAGCCACCAAACTTTATCGCGTGCTAGACAACTGTCAGAAAATCTTGGCAATTGAGCTCATTCATGCCGCACAAGGTTTAGAATTCAGAAGACCACTGCAAGCAGCCGTCTGGACAGAAGAACTGCATGCACAATTTAGAGCAATTGTTCCTGCATTAGATGCAGACCGCATTCTCGCCACCGATATGCATTTAGCTCAACAATTTTTACAACAACATTTAGCTCATGACTGATTTCGAAATGCCAGAAGCACACGCTGAAGTAAAAAAGAAAAGACCCGTTTTCTTATTGGTTTTGGTTATTTTATCCAGTCTCAATATTGGCGTTGCAACATTAGGCGCGTTCAGTGGCATGCTCGGTGCAAAGCCAGACAAAGCCATGATCAAAAGTGCCAAGCTCGAATTTGCCAACATGCGCGAGCAACTCGAAGAAGGTGGCGCAGGCGCCTATATCTATCTTGTCGACCAGATGGAAAAGATCACCGACAACATGTTCAAGCATTTTCAGGTCTACAATAGCATCCAATTTTTTGTGCTTGTACTCGGTCTATTGGGTGTAGTGCTGATGTATCAAGGCAGAAAACTTGGTTTTCATTTTTATATTCTCTATTCCCTTGGTTTGGTTTTGATACCCTACTTTTTCAATCCGATTTCAGGTATCCCCGTTATTCTGACTATTGTGGGCGTTCTTTACGGAGGTTTTTGGGTGTTCTTGTACAGCCGCAACTTGCATTGGTTGCAGGACTAAACAACCGGCTTCATTTTAAAATATTTTACCCGGGTTCAGAATTCCATTTGGGTCAAACACTTGCTTGATGCCGCGCATTAAGTCAAGACCTGTTGGGCTAAATGCTAAGTCCATGTAGGGTTTTTGAACCAGTCCAATGCCGTGCTCACCAGAAATGGTGCCGCCCATTTTGATCACTTCTGTAAAGAGTTCGCGAATGGCCACGGTGAGTGCTTCGTTCCAAAAGGTATCGCTGAGGTTCCCTTTGATGATGTTCACGTGCAGGTTTCCATCGCCCGCATGGCCGTAACAAACCGATTCAAAGCCGTATTTATGGCCAATAGCCTTGACGGTTGCCAACAGCTGAGGTAGCTGATATCTCGGCACCACGGTGTCTTCTTCTTTGTAAACCGATTGCACCTTCACGGCCTCGCCAACTTTGCGGCGCAAGCTCCAAAGGGTGTTTTTTTGTGCTTCTGATTCTGCAAATAATATTTCGTCTGTTTGGTACTGCTCGAGCACGCCCATAATGGCTTCGCATTCTTTGAAGAGCTGATCGGTGTCAAAGCCGTCGACTTCAATCAGTAAGTGTGCGGCGTGCGTATCTTTTACCTCAATACTGTAATCTTCGGAAAATGCTTGCGACCATTTAAGGGCGTTGTTTTCCATGAATTCAAGCCCACTTGGCGTGATGCCCGCATTGAAAATAGCAGCGACCGCTTCACAAGCTTGCCCGGCATCAAAAAATGGCACGAGCATGAGGAGGGTTTGCGTAGGGTGAGCAATGAGTCTGAGTACAATTTTGGTGACAAAAGCCAGCGTGCCTTCCGAGCCAACTACCAATTGCGTCAGGTTGTAGCCGGTTGCATTTTTGACTACATTGGCGCCGGTCCACATAATTGTGCCATCTGCCAATACGACCTCTAGGTTGAGCACCCAGTCTTTGGTAACGCCATATTTGACCGCCTTTGGACCGCCTGAATTTTCTGCAATATTGCCTCCAATGAAACAAGAGCCTTTGCTTGCAGGGTCTGGTGGATAAAATAAACCTTTTGCTTTGACCGCATTTTGCAAGGCTTCGGTAATCACGCCTGGTTCTGTAATGACCTGTGCGTTTTTTTCATCGATTTCGATGATTTGATTGAGTTTTTCTGAACTCAGCAAAACACCGCCGTGGATTGGTAAACAGCCACCACTCAGGCCTGTTCTTGCACCTGCAGGCGTTACTGGGATATTATTTTTGTTACAATAAGCTAAAATGTGCGACACCTCTTGGGTGTTTTGCGGGAGCAAAACGACACTTGGTGTAAAATGGAGGTCTTCGGTGTGGTCGTGGTTGTAGGCTTCACGCGTAGCGAGGTCTGATTTACAGCGGTCTTGGAGCAAGTTCTCAAAAAAGTCGAGGTCTTGTTGGTTGATGGTATGGAACATTAGGCTGAGATTTTTTTGGCGCCCACAAAAAAGATATCGCGCGTATTGATAGGAATAGCAGCTGCTTTCGGAATTTTACGGTACAGCCATTGATGAAAACGGCGCTGTTTTTTGTTGAGGATAAATAAGGCAAAGTAGATGAGCCCTAAAGACCTAAACACAGGCGGGTATTTGAAAAAGACAGGTTCGAAACCGTGCTTTTTTAGGAGTGCAGTCATGGACTTTTTAGTGAAATAATGCAAGTGCGTGGGCGGGTGGATCATGCGCCACTTTTTACCTTGAAGGCGGGGCAAGAGCGCACCGAAGTCTCCGGTGGTCAGGTAGAGCATGGCGCCCGGCTTACATTCTTTTTGCGCTTTTGCCAAAAAAGCACCTGGATCAGCTAAATGTTCAATGACATCCCACATAAATACAGCATCGTAGTTCTGCACATTGGCCACGTCTAAATAGTTTTCAGCAGAAAAGTATGGGCCATAGTGCTGTTTGGCGTATTGGATGGCGTCTGAAGAGATGTCGTAGCCTTGGTAACGGCTGTCTTTGAATTGTTGTTGAATGGTTTCGTAGAAAAAACCATAGGCACAACCAATTTCGAGTAAGTATTTGGGTGCAGGTGCGCTTTGTGCAATTTGCTTGGCGCGCTTGCTAAAATTCATTTGAAGGATTTCTTTATCGGCTAAGTAATCAGCGTATTCTTCACCCTTAAAATAGTTTTCGGCATAAAGTTGCTGTAAATAGGCGTGGTCTAGTTGGAGGTTGGCCCAGCCATGGCCGCAATTTTGACACTTGAGCAGCGTGTTGTCAAAAATGGGTTGGGTATCCGAAAAATGACAGATAGGGCAGTGCGTATTTTCCATGAATGCGAACATAACTAAAATTGGTGAATTCTTGTCGACGGCACATTTTATTTTATCTTTGAATAGAAAATCGAAACAATGTCTCAAGAAGTATATTTAATTGACGGAATCCGCAGTGCTATTGGTAATTTTGGCGGAAGTTTAGCAACCCTGCGCGCCGATGATTTAGCCGCAAAAGTATTGGCAGCTTTGCTTGAGCGCCATCCCAACCTAGATCCTACTCAAATTGAAGACGTTCTACTCGGTTGCGCCAATCAGGCTGGCGAAGACAACCGCAATGTGGCCCGCATGGCTTCTTTGTTGGCCGGTTATCCGATTGAGGTTCCGGGCGAAACCGTGAACAGACTTTGTGCTTCGGGTTTGGCCGCAGCTGTTAACGCTACGCGCGCCTTGCGCAATGGCGAAGGCAATGTATATGTAGCTGGTGGCGTAGAACACATGACGCGCGGCCCTTGGGTCATTTCAAAAACATCAAGCGCTTTTGGCCGCGATGCCCAAATGCACGACTCTAGTTTTGGCTGGCGTTTCATCAATCCGCAAATGGAAGCACTTTACGGCGTAGACAGCATGGGCATGACTGCCGAAAATTTAGCCGACCAATACCAGATCTCAAGAGCTGATCAAGATGCATTTGCTTGCTGGAGCCAAGAAAAAACAGCAGCAGCGCAGGCGGCAGGTTTTTACACAGCCGAAATAACCCCTATTTCAATTCCTCAAAAAAGAGGAGAAGCCATCGTTTTTGAAAAAGACGAGTTTGCCCGTGCCAGCACCACACTCGAGACCCTCTCTAATTTGCGTCCGGCCTTTAAAAAAGACGGTAGTGTAACCGCGGGCAATGCTTCGGGGCTCAACGACGGCGCTGCAGCCTTGTTGTTGGCCAATGAAGAAGGCGTTCGCCAACACGGTTTGCAGCCAATGGCTAAAATTTTATCGGCAGCTGTGGCAGGTGTGGAGCCCCGCATCATGGGCATTGGCCCGGTACCGGCAAGCCAAAAGGCGCTCGAGCGCGCCGGCCTCACTTTAGATCAAATCGACCTCATCGAAATCAACGAAGCATTTGCCGCCCAAGTGTTGGCTTGCACGCGCGCGCTGGGTCTTTCTGACCGCGATGCGCGCATCAATCCAAACGGCGGCGCTATTTCTTTGGGGCATCCGCTCGGCATGTCTGGCGCGCGCTTGCTCTTGACTGCTGCAAGACAACTGCAGCGCACCAACAAACGTTATGCACTCGTTACCATGTGCATTGGCGTAGGCCAAGGTTATGCCGCGGTTATAGAAAATGTCGCTCACTAAATAAGAAGCCTTATGCGTTGGATTGGATTTGTAGTAATTGCGGCTTTCTTTGTTTCTTGCAAAAAGGACGCAACGCGTTGGCAAACCGAATGGTTGCTGCCCGTTTTAAATGATACCCTCAGTTTGGCTCATTACTACAATGACTCTACGCTCAGTATCAACGGTTCACAAATCGATATCAACCTCAGCCGAACCTTACTAGACCTCAGCCTTACAGATTTAGTCAAGATACCCGACACCTCCATTTCTCAGCAATACCAATCCAATTTTACGGTCAACAACGTGACGCCCGGTTTTGTATTTGTCAATAGTGTAAAGGTTCATGAACTCGATCTCGGCGACATCCAACTCAAAAAAGTACGCGTGCAGTCTGGTCAAATTCAGCTCAAGGTGTATAATCCGCTCAATACCGCCGTTTTGTATCAAATTGAATTGCCCGGCGTGTCCCAAAATGGACAGGCTTTCGTTCAGAATTATACGGTGCAGCCCGGCACAGCCCAAAACCCTACAACAGCTACAGAAAACATCGATTTAAGTGGTTACGAAATCGATCTTGGGGGGCTGCAAGGTTTGGAATTCAATCAGTTGCAATCCAAGCTCACCCTGAAAACAGACCCAAATGGTCAGACCGTTACGATATACAACAATCAGGTCTTTAAGTACGAAGCAACCTTTAAAAACTTGCGTTTTGATTATGCCAAAGGCTATTTTGGTTCCACTCTTATTGCCGATCAACAACAATTCACGCTTCCTTACCTCGACAAAATCACTTCCGGAACACTTTCCTTACCCGATCTGAGCCTGGATTTACAAATTGAAAACGGTTTCAAAATGGCCTTGCGCGCCCAAATTGAACAACTGAGCGCAACCAATACACAAGGGCAGTCTGTGGCTTTGAATGCACCGAGTATTGGACCGAGCATGTACATCTCTCCTGCAGTGGGCAATTGGAACACGTTGCAGCCCAGTACACTCAATCTCCATTTTGACCAAAACAACAGCAATATCAAAAGTTATCTTGAAAACCTCGGTGCTTATCAACAGCTCAGTTACCAACTGCAACCCAATCCGTGGGGCAATACCTCAGCTGGGCACGACGAAGCCTTTGCACACAGCCACTTGCGGCTAAAGGTTTCGGCTCAAATGCCCATGGCGCTAAGTGCCGATGGCCTCACTTTACAAGATACTTTTGAACTCAATTTAGCCCAAAATCTTCAAAAATCGCACGTAACGGCTGCAACAGTAGTGCTTGACGCTACAAACGCATTTCCTTTGGCCTGTGATCTCGTATTGTATTTCATGAAAGACGGTCAAATTTTGCATACCGTCATTGCCGATGCACAGTTGGCCTCAGCGCTTCTTGGTCAAATTGACCCATCGGATGGCTTGCTCAAAAAGAAAAGTAAAATTAAAATCGTTTTGCCACCCGCTTTGGTTGCAGACCTCCAAGACCTGAATGAGGTGGCTGTCTCGGCTTCCTTTGCCACAACCGATCCGAGCACAGGCCTTGCCGTCCAACAACAAGTTCAAGCAAATGCATTTTTAGCCTTGCAATTACAACTTCAGCTACAAACTCAAATCAGACCCTAATGCGCTATCTATTTGTTCTTTTGTTGCTCAGTATGCAGTATGCCCAAGCGCAGCAATCTCTTTTGATCAATTCTTACGGTACTTACAACAGCACTGGCGTACGCCGTCAGGTCGCCGACGCCTTTTTTTATGGGGGCTTGATAGATTC
Organism: uncultured Flavobacteriia bacterium; assembly: GCA_937975705.1. GTDB lineage: Bacteria > Bacteroidota > Bacteroidia > Flavobacteriales_D > Crocinitomicaceae > UBA952. The sequence goes on from CALJTX010000039.1 coordinate 68,890, forward strand.
AAGTCAAATCAAGCAATCATTAGATCAGCTTCAAGCACGCAATACATTTGGTTTGCAAATGGGCCTCAATGCGCAATGGCAAAGTCCGTGGATGGTCTCAAAGGATCAAAAAAAATGGGGGTCTAGTTACCGTTGGGTTTTTGGTGCAGGCGTAAACCAGTATGCAGGGCTTCAGTTTTCTAAGGATTTTTTTGGCTTGGTTTTTCGAGGAGGTTTGCCGTACACAGGCGACACCCTTGATTTGAGCAACTTGCGCGCTCAGGCAACCACCTTTTCGAAATTAGGCGTCGGCTTGTACAACCCAACAACCCAATCCTCGTTTTTAGTGCATTTTGTTGCCGTTCAACAACACCTTGGTGCTACTATTCAAAAAGGTACTTGGTTCCAAGATCCGAGTACAGCTCAAATCAATCTAGACCTCATTGGACAAGCCAATCTGAGTAGTTTTTCTTCAAATACTTACGGTGTAGCAATTGATATCGATTACCGTTTTGGGGCAAGTGACTCCTCGGCAAACGAACCACAGTTTCAGCTCAGCATTCAAAATTTAGGTTTTGCAAGGTGTTTTCAATCAAGTACTTACAGCTTAGACGGATCGTTGGCCTACGCGGGCTTTACACTTGCTGAATGGCAACAAACCAATTTGCAAGCGCTGGCGAGTGCCTATTTAGATTCGTTGGGCTTTGAACAAACGACGGGCCCGAGCTGGATTTTATTGCCCGCGCAAATTCAATTGGCTAAAACACTAGATTGGGACAGCCCCCAGCGTCTTGAGGCCTACTACGGAGCTCAATTCATGCTGCGTCAAACTTATACGCCATTGGTTTATGTCGGGGCGCAACTTAAGGTGAAGCAAGCTTGGCACACAGGTCTTGGGATGGCTTATGGTGGTTTTGGCGGATTGCGCATGCAAGCGTATTCTGCTTTTCGTTTCAAGCATAGCGAATTGCTGCTGCGTTCCGACAATATTGCCCTTCAAAATGGCGCTTCAATTTATCTTCAGTACCGATGCGATTTCTAACTATACTCTTCTTTTTGTGCGCCGTACAAGTACTCAGTGCACAAACGCGTTTTTATAAGCTGTACTCCGGCACTGGTTTTGACAAAGGTGAAGATGTCTTGGCTTTGCCAGATTCAACATTTGTAGTAGCAGGCAGTAGCGGCAGTTGGGAAGCAAATGCACAAGGCTTCCTCATGAAGCTCGATCAGCAAGGCAACTACATCTGGAGTCAGGCATATGGCGCACAAGAAACCGAAGAAATCAAACGTGTCTTTCACCGGCCAGGTATGGGTTATTATCTGGCAGGTATGTCCAATTCTTGGAGCGGTGGTGACTACGACCCGATGCTCATCTTTACAGATCTTGCAGGCGACCAACAATGGATCAAAACCTTTCCACACACTGGTTGGGAGCGCATTCACGACGGCGTCATGACCGCCGATACGGGCTTTGTGTTGGTCGGTGAACGGCAAGCACAATTGGCAGGGTCAGCAGACGTTCTGCTGCTGCGCTTAGATAAATATGGCGATACACTCTGGACCAAAACCATCGGCACTGCCGGAGACGACCGTGCAAATAGTATTTTGCGCGTACAAGATAGCCTTTATGTTATCGGTGGAGAATGGTACGTTGCCGATTCAAGTGCAACCAAAGGTTTTGTACTGAAAATAAATGACCAAGGAACGGTTCTTTGGATGGATACCTTGGGTCATCTCGGAGGTGATTTTGTAGTTTCAGACCTTACTCAAACACCATTTGGAATTCAATTTGCTGGCAATCATACTTTTACGACAGAAAATCACAATGTTTTTTCAGGTTCTATTTCACTGAGTGGACAGATTATTAATCAGAATGCTCCTCAGGATGGTACTTTCCTTTCGGATGATAAGTGTCAGCAAATTGCATATTTGTCACAGCAAGATCTTTCTATATTCGGAATTCAGGTTCAAAATGACAGTACGTTTTCTGAATATTATGATCTTAATTTTGGTTTTGTCGATGCCTTATTTGGATACTGGTTAGGTTTGCCATATACCATGGTTATCAACGAGGGTTACGACTATGTAGGCAACATCAAACCAACCCTTGACGGTGGTTTTGTAGCGGTGGGCATGAATTCAGTGATCGTAGACGGCCAGAACCAACTCAATGGAGGCAGCAATGTGTTTGTCTTGAAAGTCAATGGAGACGGATCTGCTTATGTCCAGACCGACACCGTTTTTACGACCCAACAACTTGTAGGTCTGAGCCCACTCTTTGAAGGAAGCCAGGTGCTGATGTTTCCGAATCCTGTTGCAAGTGTTTTGCATTTCAATTGGGAAGGTTCAGAAGCCAAATTGATTGAAATACATGATGTAGTGGGCAATTTAATGCACCGAGAAACCCTGACAAGCGCCCAAACCATTGCCCTAGATAAATGGCCTCAGGGCGTTTACTATGTTCGAATCAACGGAAAGTCTTATCCGCTCATCAAGCACTAAGCTTTTCTTCTCGTTTTTTCTTTGATGATTAGGCCGAGTTCTCTACTCGTTTGCCCTGCAACTGATGTGTTTTCATCTGCACGGCGTAGTAAATACGGCAAAACCTCTTGAACAGGCCCAAAAGGCACGTATTTGGCAACTTGATAACCTGCATCTGATAAATTATACGAGATGTGGTCAGACATGCCTAAAAGCTGTGCAAAATAAAATTTGGGGTCATTGGGAGCAACTTGTTCTTTATGAAGCAAAGTGGCAAGGTACATCGAGCTATTTTCGTTGTGTGTACCCGCACAAATTGAAAAGACCGCTTTGTTGGCTACCAAAAAGTCTAGTGCGGCATCGTAATCTTTGTCCGTGCTGGCTTTGTCAGGTTGAATAGGCGAGGGGTAACCCATTGCTTGCGCTCTGGCGCGTTCTTTTTCCATGTAGGCACCGCGCACCAACTTGACGCCATATTGAATGCCGGCATTTTTTGCGCGTTCAAACTCCGCTTTTAAATAAGCGAGGCGGTCGTGGCGGTACATTTGAATGGTGTTGTAGACAATGCAATGGCTTGTATTGTATTTGCACATCATGTCGAAGGTCCATTGGTCAATGGCAGTTTGGATCCAGGTTTCTTCGGCATCTATGAACAAACGCGTTTGGTGCTTTGCCGCCGCCGCGCAAATGCGGTCAATGCGGTCAATGATAGCTTGGATTTGTTCGTTTTCTTGGGTGGTGAAGTTTCTGAATTCAATTCCTTTTCGGGTGGCCCTGATTTGTTCAGCTACCAATTCTAATAGGTGGTGTTGGCCAATACCAGTAACCTTAAAAACAGCAAATGGAATGCGATTATCGGTGGCCGATTTTTCTATCGTTTGAATGATGATTTGGGTGGTTTGCTCAAAATCTTCTTCTTTGGTTTTACCCTCTACAGAATAATCCAAGATGGTGCCTATGCCAAAAGCGTGTAAACTTGCAATGGCAGGGTCGCACTCATTGATCGTTTCTCCACCGCAAAATTGCTTGAAAATGGTTTTCTTGATCAGGCCTTTGATGGGCAAGTGCATTTGGAGTGCCAGCGGCGTCAGGATCTTGCCTAGTTTCACGATGGCGGGTGCGCCAATGATCTTGAAAAGCAAGTAGGCGCGTTGGAGGTCCTGCTTGTTTTTGGAGCGAAACGCAATTTCGGTGTTGTCGAAAGAAATCATGCTCCAAAATTAAGCTCTTTTCGTAAATTTGAACCATGCATACGGCTTCTTTTTCTGAACAGTATAGTCCGCTTGAATGGGGGCCACTTCTCAACGCTTCTTTTTCTTTCGAACTATCCAAGTTTGCCAATAGAAAAATAGCCATTCTTGTCGATGAAAACACCCACGATCACTGCTTGGAGTTTTTGATAACCGGCTTTGAAGCATTGGCCGAAGCCGAGGTCATTATGTTGCCGGCTGGTGAAGAAAACAAGGTGCTCGAAGTATGTTTTCAAGTGTGGGAAACCTTAACAGAGGCAGGTTTTGACCGCCACGACCTTTTGATCAATCTTGGGGGCGGCATGGTTACGGACCTCGGCGGATTTGTCGCTTCAGTTTACAAACGGGGTCTTGCGTTTATCAATATTCCAACAAGTTTATTAGGAATGGTCGATGCAGCAGTTGGTGGCAAAACAGGAATCGATTTTGCGGGCTTTAAAAACCAACTCGGAACGTTTGCTACACCAATAGCTACTTATATCGACACAGGTTTTCTACACACCTTACCAGAAGCTGAATGGACGAACGGTTTTGCCGAACTGCTCAAACATGCGCTCATTTCAGATCAAGCACTATGGGTAGCGCTCTCAAAAATACAACACATTCAGCAAGAACTCCGTTCTGAAACCATTCAGCAAGGGGTTCAAATCAAAGCACAAATTGTTGCCCAAGACCCCACTGAAAAAGGCTTGCGCAAAATCCTGAATTTTGGCCACACGGTTGGTCATGCCCTTGAATCATACTACCTGCCCACAGCAACACCACTTGCACACGGCCATGCTGTTGCCATAGGTATGCTCATTGAAGCAAAGCTTTCTCAGATGAAATTAGGTTTGTCAAGTGAGCTTGTTATAGAAATTGAAGCTGTTATCCATAAATTTTATGCACTGCATATCCCAAATGATGCTCAAGCACTGTGGGCGCTCATGCAACAAGATAAGAAGAATGAAAATGGAGAAGTGCGCGTTTGTTTACTGACACGAATTGGCGTTTGTGTCTATGACCAGCCACTTGCATTTGAAGAATTTGAGCAAGCTCTTTTGGCTTGCAGATCTTAAAATAAATGCTGGATATTACCTGTAAATAATTTTACAGCAATAGCCATTAATATGATACCAAAGATCTTTCTAATGATGCCAATTCCACCCTTGCCGAGCCAGATGCCAATTTTTCCGGACATTTTCAAAACGATATAGACCAAGCCCACATTTATAATTATGGCTATAATGATATTGATATCTGCATAGGCGGCACGCATAGACATCAAGGTGGTCATGGTGCCCGCACCTGCAATCAAAGGAAAGGCAATCGGGACAATTGAGGCGGTTTCTGGTTCTTCGTCTTTGTAGAGCGTGATGCCCAATATCATTTCTATGGCAATAAAGAAAATAAGAATCGACCCCGCAACGGCAAATGAGTAAACATCTATGCCAATAAGGCTCAAGATTTGATCGCCAATAAAAAGAAATATGATCATGATCAGCAAAGCCACCAAGCTTGCTTTTTCTGATTCAATATGACCTACTTTTTGTCTGAGATTGATAATGATAGGGATGCTGCCAATGATGTCAATGACGGCAAAAAGGACCATGGTTGCCGTAGCGATTTGTTTGAATTCTATCTGCTGTAAAAAGGTCACTTCTTAGTTTTTTTTTTGCAAAGTTAAAGTAATTAATTGCAAGAGCCCATAAAAAAAGGCCTCCGAAGAGGCCCTTTCCTTACAAGCTAGTTGGAAGCACCAACTTGCAATGCTTTACTTGACAATAGTCATTTCATCAACAATATGTTTTGCTCCGGCATATTTATCGATGATAAACAAGACGTAACGGATATCCACGTTAATGGTTTTTTGCAGTTTTTGGTCGAAGATGACGTCGCCGGCCATGGCTTCAATGTTGCCGTCAAATGCCAAACCAATGAGTTCTCCTTTGCCATTCAATACTGGTGAACCTGAGTTACCACCTGTGATGTCATTGTTGGTAAGGAAGTTTACAGGCATGTAGCCCGCTTTGTCTGCATAAGGACCAAAATCTTTCTTTGCATTGAGTTCGATGAGGCGCTGTGGCAAATCGAATTCTTCATCGTTCGGCTTGTATTTGTTAATAGTGCCTTGAAGTGTAGTGTAGTTGTTGATTTTAGCATCGTTGCGTTTGTCTGCAGGAAGCGCACTTACTTTTCCGTAAGTCAAACGCAAAGTGCTGTTGGCATCTGGATACAAAATGGTGCTCAAACCAGATTCTCTTAAACCTGCTACCAATAGGCGATAAGCGCGGTTGTAGTCGTCGGTAAGTTTGACGAGTTCATCTGAACGCTTCGTGAGGTGCGCCAGCATGTCTGAAGACAACTTGTATAATGGGTCGTTGCTCAGTTGACCTTCGCTAGGCGCTTCTAAGAATGCAAGCAATTCATTGCGTGAAGTGAGAATGGAAGTCGTGAACATTGCTTTGATTTCGCTATTAACGTCTTTGTCGCTGTACATTGCCTGCATGCCATCAAATAGTTGATAATTTGCTTTTTGACCATAGAGGTTCAAACCAGCAATCAAGATATCGAGTTCCGCTGGAATAGATGTGTTCTTGAAAAATTCATTGATAGCTATTTTTAAATCTCCTTTCATAGACTCGCGTTTGGTAGCATCTGCTTTGGCGTAAGCCATAAGTTGTGCGCCCAAGCCGCGTGTAAAGCCTGCATATTCGGAGTTTCTAACAAGAATCGAAAGGTAGTTGTCGTGTCTTGATTTGTCGTTGGTCGCTGCATAATATGCATTGATTGTACTGACTACATTGCCATACTTCGCTTTGTTTTCAGGTTTGTTGGCCCAGGCATTGAACTTTGCTTCGTTTTGTGCTTTAGAAGCAGCAGTCTGGAACTTCGTAAGCGCGTCGATCATGCCTTGGCGGTTTTTCCAGTAGTTGGCTGTGCGCGCATATTTAGAGGCGTAATTGAGGCGAACGCTAGCATCTTTGTCCATGTGAACTTTCATGGCGTCCATGGCTGTTTTAGACGCTTCAACCCAAGCAGGGTAGGCGTATTTGACATTTTGATCGATGCCGCCAGCTGGCAACCATCGGTTGGTACGACCTGGATAACCCATGATCATGGCGAAGTCACCTTCTTTGACGCCATTGAGGTTGATAGGGAGGTGGTGCTTTGGATGCAAAGGCACGTTGGTGGTGCTGAAATCGGCAGGGTTGCCGTTTGCATCTGCGTATACGCGGAACATGCTGAAGTCACCGGTGTGGCGCGGCCATTCCCAGTTGTCGGTGTCGCCACCAAATTTACCAATGCTGTTTGGAGGGGTTCCTACTAAACGAACGTCTTTGTAGTCTTGGTAAACGAAAAAGTAAAATTCATTGCCTTGGAAGAACGAACGCACAGAAACAACATATTTACCGCCTTCGCTGTTTTCTTTTTCAATGAGTGCGATTTCATCACGGATGATTTTGTCGCGTTCTGCTTCGGTCATGTTGTCCGAAACTTTGGACATGATGCGCTTGGTGCAGTCGTCCATGCGCACAAAGAAGCGCACGTAAAGTGATTTTGGCTTGAGCTCTTGGCTGCGGTCTGCGGCCCAAAATCCGTTGGTGAGGTAGTCGTGTTCTGGTGTGGAGAGCTCGGCGATGGCGTCGTAACCACAGTGGTGGTTGGTCAAAAGCAAACCATCTTTGGAGATGAGCTCTGCTGTACAGCCACCGTTAAATTGCACAACCGCATCTTTTAAGGAAGAGTTGTTGATACTATAAATTTCTTCGGCAGTAAGCTGAAGACCCATTTTTTGCATGTCGCGGTGGTTGAGGCGATCGATAAACATCAAGAACCACATGCCTTCATCGGCACGGACAAAAATCCCTACAAACAAGAAAAGGGCGAGTGTAATACGTTTGAATTGTTTCATGATTTGAATATTGAGTGGCGAAGATACAATGAATGCTGTCAATTTGCAACGTTAATTGGCGCTACTTCGAGGAGAGCAGCTTTTTTTTCATGCGGCTAAGACTTTCGGGCAAAATACCTAGGTACGACGCAATTTGATGTTGGGCTACAATTTGTTCAATTCCGGGGTGTCTTTGTAGCAATTCTTGGTACCGTTCTTCAGCATGTGCCGAAACGGTCATTAAGAATCGTTTTTGCAATACGGCGAGCGTGCGCTGTGCCATGACTCTAAACAAGCGCTCAAGCGCAGGTATTTTATCAAATAAATATTCGAGGTCTTCTTTGGAGATTTCGAGTATGTAACTTTCTTCCAATGCTTGCACATTGAGCGTGGCGGCATCATCAAAATGAAAGGCAGATAAATCACCTACCCACCAATCGGCAAAGGCAAAATACAATACGTGCTCATTACCTTTGGCATCGGTGTAAAAAACCCGAAGTGTGCCATCTACAACAAATCCCTGATTGAAATTTGTAGAACCTTCTTGGAGAAAGAAATCTTTTTTAGACACCTTGCGCAAATGGTAATAGGTTTTCATCAGTTCCCACTCTTCCTGATTGATGCTCACGCGCTGACTGGTGTATGCGTACAGTTTTTGATAGGCTTGTTGTGCGTCCATTGGTATTATTTTGGAAGATGTCGAATGCGCCATTCGGTCGGGTGAAGGTTATTGAAGCGCTGTCCGATTTGCTTGATCATTGCGACAGACTGCCCCTGGTATTGGATCAGGTAAAACCCTGCTGGAGCCTCCCATTGTTGGCTTTCACCGTGTAAGATGCGCAAGGCTTCTGGCGCATCTACTGCTTTGGTTGGTAAATCCCAGATGGACAAAAGGCTATAGGTGAGGTCGTAGCCAGGTGTCCAGGATTTTTTGTGCGCGGTGGCGACATGCGTTCCTTTTTTGAGAAACTTGAGCGCTTGGATACCCGCATAAAAGGAAAGCGCAAATGGCGTTGTCGCGAATACCATGTCGGCTTCTTGCCAATATGCCAAATGAGTAGCGGGATTCAGTAGGGTCAATAGATCTTTAGGTGCACCGTTTACCAAATTGTTTTTTGATGGCCTATGCTTGCTGTTTGTGCGCTTTAGTTTCTGTAAGGCAGCAATATAGAAACCTTCACTTTTTATTTGATTGGGAAAAAAATAATGTCCGATTGCGTTTCGGTCTGTTTGCATGCCTTCAAAATGTGGAAGTTGCACCTTTTGGGCACTTTCGTCTTCTAGAAAACCGAGTAGTTGCTGTTCGTTTTCTTCCGGATTGAACGTACAAGTCGAATAAATAAGGTAGCCTCCTTCTTTGAGCAGCGGCCACACTTCCGCTAAGATAGCTGTCTGACGTTCCGCACAAATTTGGGCATTGCTCAAATTCCATTCACCTCTCGCATTGTGGTCTTTGCGAAACATGCCTTCGCCAGAGCAAGGCGCATCTACGACCAATACATCTATTTGCCCTGCCAGTACATTGAGTTCTGAGGGTTTGTGGTTGCAGACAAAAACATTGGCGTAACCCCATTTGGTGAGGTTTTCACTGAGGATATAGGCTCTTGAACGATTGATTTCATTGGCGATCAAGACACCTTTGTGGTTCAAAAAACTAGCGATGAGGGTGCTTTTTCCGCCTGGAGCAGCACTGAGGTCTAATACGACGGGGTTTTCAGGTATCGCAAGCTGTTCGAGGGCTTTTTGCAGATACATGGAGCCTGCTTCTTGCGGATAATATGCGCCCGCATGAAAAAGCGGATCGTAAGTAAAAGCAGGTCTTTCTTCTAGATAGATTCCATTTGGGTTCCAGGCCACAACTTGAGTTGCGTCAAAGTTTGACTTTCGTTTTGGGTGTAGTCGGACCGATGTTGGAGGCGCTGTGTCCAGGGCTTCTAGCAAACCAGCAGGTACAAATGGGTCTTGCTCGATGCGTGCAATGAAGTCTGGCGGAAATGAAGTCATTCTCAAAATTACGGCTTTTTTGAGAAGTGCAGCACTGCAAATTGCGTGGTGTGTGCTGTGGCGGCTATACTTGCACTCAACTGCAAATTGGGAACTGCAATAATTTTTTGCTGATCGCAGAGCACAAATTGCTGTTTGCGCAGCGGGGCAGGTAGGCCTGCTTCTTTGAGTATTTGTAGTACTTTTTTTGTGCCTTGCATGCCCGGTACACGCATGCGGTCGCCGGCTTGTACTTGTCTGAAAAATAGTTCGCCTTCTATTTGTTGAAGGTCGATGCGCTTTGAAGGGAGCAGGGTAGGTTCGTTTGAATTTGGTTTGACCTCCTCGATTTTATACGACCACTCCGTTGTAGCTTTGGTCAGAAATAACAATTGACCATTTTGTTTGACTACATATGATTTTTGAGGCCTATTGGCTTGTTGCCAGGATAGGTATTTGCCATTTTCCGCGCAGAACAAGTCGGAAAGTCTTTTGATAACGTGTGTTGGTAGTCCGTATAGTTTGAATAACTCAACAAACTGATGAGCAGATAATTGGGATATTTCATTTAATGTAATGCATTCAGATGTTTGAAGCGCTTTTAAGGTGCTTTTCAGTAGTGCATCTTGACTTTCTATTTCTTGTGCAAAATGCTTTTGAAGGAGCAGGACGGAGGTGTCAATTGTGGGGAGTTGCGCGCTTAAAAACGGTAGCAACTCATGGCGCCAGAGGTTGCGGCGGTATTTGAGCGTGGCGTTACTGCTGTCTTCGCGCCACTGAAGTTGCAAAGTAGCAGAAATTGCCTTGAGTGTTTTGCGCTCGAAGTTGAGTAGGGGGCGGAGCACACCTTTTTGACCTGTTTGCATCGCGGCCAAGCCTTTCAAGCCGGCGCCGCGAAATAGTTGCAGCCAAAAGGTCTCGATTTGGTCGTCTGCGTGGTGAGCGGTACAAATGAGGCTGTTTGGTCGCGTTTGTTGTACGGATTTAAAAAACGCATAGCGGATGCGTCTGGCCTCAGCTTGCAAGTTTTTTTTCTGCTGTTGCAGTTCTAAACTTAATTCGCTGCAGTTGAGGTGAAATGGTATTTGGTACTTTTCACAATAAGCCTTCAAGAATGCAGCGTCTGCGTCACTTTCTTTGCCGCGCAGTCCGTAGTTGATGTGCAGTATCTCAAAAGGGAGTGCAAGGGTTCGCATGAGTTCGCAAAGCAACATTGAATCTTTCCCACCACTTGCCGCTACTAAATAAGTACTCGCTTGCTTTTCTTTGAAATAGATGCGGAGAGCAGCAAGTACGGCTTCAAGTGCAGGGGAATTAGCTGAGGCCATGGATCAGTTTTTCAGCTTTCAATAAGCATTCTTGGTATTCATCTTCGGCGTTTGCCCCAATGGTAAGGGCGCTGCCCACCGAACAAGATAGATATTGGTTTTTGCGGTTGTAGAGCAAGCTGCGGATCACGACATTCAAGTCAAAATCGCCGTTGGGTTCTATTAAGCCAATGCTACCAGAATAGAGCCCTCTTTTGAAATCTTCGTGTTTTTCGATTTGCTGCAGCGCGGCAATTTTAGGAGCGCCGGTCATGCTGCCCATCGGAAAACAAGCCTTGAGAATGTCAACAAAGCGCACAGAGGCATCTAGCGTACAGCTGATTTTTGAAATCATTTGGTGCACCGTCTCAAAGCTATAGATTTGACAGAGCTCCTCCACGCCAACACTGTTTTTGTTGGCAATTTGAGATAAATCGTTGCGCACGAGGTCAACGATCATGATATTTTCTGCGCGTTCTTTGGGGTTATTTTGCAGTTCGGTGGCCAAGCGTTGGTCTTCAATAGGGTCTTTGGACCGCGGCGCAGTTCCTTTAATGGGCTCTGAGCGCAAGACAGCACCTGTTTTTTGCAAAAAGCGCTCAGGACTAGCGCACAACACAAGGTGTTCTGCCGTTTGAATGTAGGCTGCGTGAGGTGCTTTTGTTTCGGCGTAGAGTCTGCCAAATAAACCAACGGGGTTGATGATGTCGCATTTTTGAGCGGCAAATTCTTGGCAGTAATTGACTTCGTAAATATCGCCGCGTTGCAAGGCACTTTTGAGTTGTTCAAAATGCTCAAAATATGCAGCTTTTGGGGTGCGTGGCTCAAAATGAGCAGCGAGCACACCTTCTTTTTTATCAAAAGCAGCAAAGAGCGCCGCTGCTTGTTCTTGGTTTTGTAAGCTATCTGAACCCCAAATGAGCGTGGGGCTTGTGGTAAGGCAATACAAACTTTGCGGAACCCAGAAGTTGACGAGTGGAAACACAAGCGCATCGGGGTTGTCAGAACGCAGGTGTTCAAAGGAATTTTTTACATCAAAACTAAGGTATCCAAAAATGTAATTACCTGAATTTTGGGTGAGGAAATCTTGAAATGCTTTGGCATCAAATACCTTGGAATCAGTATAGGTTGCTTCTTGCCCAAGACCCAGTAAAAGACCGAGTTGGGGGTGCTGCCAAATAAAACAGGTAGAATCCATTGTTCAAATTTACAAACATCGCGTACATTCCCGGACAAAAGCCAACCTTTTCCCTACTTTTTTGTTTTAGACCTGTTACCTTTGCAACGCGCTTACGTCCACAAGACAACCTCTTTATGAAAACTCTATTATCTCTCCTTTTTATTTGTTGCTCCTTTCTTGCTTTGGGTCAAAAAAAAGCCACTATTAGTGGTTACCTGACCGATGCCAGAAGTGGCGAAGCACTCGGCACTGCCCGCATTTTTGTCAAAGAACTCAAAACGGGTGCGGTTGTCAATAACTATGGTTTTTACAGCCTGACCCTTCCGCTAGGTAGCTACAATATTGAATACCGCTGTGATGGTTTTGCATCAGTTGTCAAAAGCGTGGAGCTCCAAAAAGACCAAGTCATCAGCATAGAGCTCGACATGGCGGTTCAGGAGACCCAAGATGTACGCGTGACCGGCAAGCGCTCTGAAAATGTTACCTCAGCCAAACTCGGCCAAATGGAACTCAAAATGGATCAAGTCAAAACTTTGCCCGCCTTTATGGGTGAGGTAGATGTCGTCAAGACCCTTCAGTTGCTACCTGGTGTATCTTCGGTGTCAGAAGGTGGTCAAGGTTTTTATGTGCGTGGAGGTGGTCCAGACCAAAACTTAGTACTCTTAGACGAAGGTGTGGTCTACAATGCAGCGCATTTGTTCGGTTTCTTTTCCGTATTCAATTCCGATGCCATCAATAGTGTCAACCTCATCAAAGGGGGCATGCCAGCCAACTACGGCGGGCGCTTGTCTTCCGTTTTGGAGGTCAACATGAACGAAGGTAATCTCAAGAAATTCAAGGTAAAGGGTGGCATTGGTGTCATTTCATCGCGTCTCACCGTAGAGGGGCCACTCAAAAAAGACCGCGGTTCTTTTGTGGTTTCAGCCCGCCGTACCTATATCGATATCTTAGCAAAAGCCGTGATCTCCGATACCTCGCCATTTGCAGGCTCTGGCTATTACTTTTATGACCTCAACGCCAAACTTAATTACAAACTCACCGACAAAGACCGCATTTATTTAAGCGCCTATTATGGCAAAGACATCTTTTCTTTCAAAGACAACAACGGAGGTTTTAAAGTAGAAATGCCTTGGGGCAATAGCATCGCAGCTTTGCGCTGGAACCACTTGTTTACCAGTAAGTTGTTTTTAAATACTACCTTATCCTATTCCGATTACAATTTTGAATTTGCCTCTTCACAAGATGAATTTCGGGTAGCCCTCACATCAGGTATCCGCGATTACACAGCCAAAGTAGATTTTTCTTACTTCCCCAATCCCAAACACCGCATCAAATGGGGCGGTATTTATACCTACCACGATTTCACGCCTACAAGCTTATCTGCCCAAAACGATACAGTCACTTTCAATACAGGTGCGGCCCAGCATTTATATTCCCATGAAACTGCACTATATGCCTTGGACGAATTCGATGTCAATGAAGCCTTGCGCATCAATGCGGGGTTGCGTTACAGCACCTTTGCTCACGTAGGTCCGTTTGACCGTTACATCAAAGGCGATGGCATTTCTACACCAGATAGCGTCGTACACTACGGCCGCAATGACGTCATAGCTTTTTATCAAGGCCTAGAGCCGCGCTTGTCTTTTCGCTATTTACTCCCAGACAACAGCTCTATTAAAGCCGGTTACGCTTACAACTACCAATATGTGCATCTAGTCACACTCAGCGCAGTATCTTTACCTACCGACATCTGGTTCCCAACCACAGATAAAGCCAAGCCGGAACAAGGTTTCCAAACCTCCATCGGCTACTTCAGGAATTTCAACAAAGACCGCTATGAAGCATCCGTTGAGGTCTACTACAAAGGCATGAAAAACCTTATCGAATTCAAAGAAGGCGCTTTGCCCGGCGACAACGTCAACGACAACACTGACAACTTATTGGTCTACGGTAATGGCTGGGCTTATGGAGCTGAGTTCTTTCTCAAAAAGACAGAAGGCGCATTTACAGGTTGGATTGGTTACACGTGGGCCAAAACTGAAAGACGCTTTCCGGATATCAACGAAGGCAATGTGTATCCTGCTAAATACGATCGCCGCCACGACCTCACATTGGTTGGTACTTACAAACTCAACGATACCTGGACCTTCAGTGCAAGTTTTATTTACGCCACCGGCAACACGCTTACCTTGCCTGCTAGTTGGTATGTTCAGGATCAGAACTTATTGTTTCAATATGGTCCGCGCAATTCCACGCGCATGGCCCCATACCACCGCCTAGACCTCAGTGCCACACGTTACGGAAAAGCCTACAAAACCAAAACCGATCCCGCAACAGGTCAAGATATTCAAGTCAAGAAAGCCTGTCGAAGCAATTGGTCTTTTTCTATTTACAACGTGTACAACCGCCTCAATCCGTTCTTTTTATACGTCGACAACAACGGCGATTTCATGAGTGGTAATTTCTCCTTGAGTGTCAAACAAGTCTCTTTATTCCCCATTATACCCAGCGCCACATGGAACTTCGAATTTTAAAATACCTCAGCTTTAGTCTTGTATTGGCCGCTTTATGGAGTTGCACCAAAGAAGTGCAGATCGATATCCCTGGCTACAAAGAACAATTGGTCGTGGATGGCCGCATCGAAACTGGGCAGCCAGCCATCGTTTTGTTGTCAAAAAGCAGCAATGTATATTCGAGCACGAACTATGAGTCTTACTTAAATAGCTTTGTAGATGACGCTATTGTGGTGTTGTCCAACGGAACAGAAACCGACACCCTCACCAAAATTTGCACCGACGACCTTCCTCCAGGTCTCGAGCAAGTAGCAGCCGGTATTTTTGGTATCCCTGCAGAAATCTTGGTGAATTTGCATTTGTGTGCATATGTATCGATGAATATGCTTGGTGAAGTAGGGAAAACCTACACCATACACATTGCACATCAAGGAAAACAATATCAGGCAAGTTCCAAAATTTTAAATCCTACCGCACCAGACTCCTTATATTGGAAACCCGAAGGCAACTTCACTGACCGTGGTTTTTCTTGGGCCAAACTTTCCGATGCGGCCAATACTGCCGATGCCTACTTGTGGGAGGTGAAATATCTGCAAGATCCACAGTTTTCCAAAACCTTCAATCCTTATTTCAACGACAAATTCTTCAATGGCCTAACTTTTGAATTTGGCTATGAAAACCCCATGAGTTTCAATGATCCTAACCAAGACCCTGCCTACCGAGGATTTTATAAACTCAATGATACCATTGTAGTCAAACTCTCCAAAATTGGCGGTATTGAATACAATTACTTCGAAAAGAAATACAATCAAATGTACTCAGGGGGTAGCCCTTTTGCGGTGCCAACGAATATCCCTACCAATATTGAAGGCGGAGCGCTTGGTGTTTGGGTCGCTTACGCTCCGTGGATAGATACCCTGATTTGCCAGTAAAATTGACGTGAGTTAATGTTTAAAGGTGTACTTCTTCTGAAGTAAATAGGAAAGAAAGACTACAAATACACTAGAAAAGACATTGGCAATCGAGGGGTAAAACGCAAAGGTTTCAATCATTATTTTCAGCAACAAATAGTTGCCTAGCCAAGAAAATCCGGCACTCACCGCGTAGCGAAAAAGCTGTACGCGTCCCATGAGTTTGCTGTCGGTAAACACAACATATTTATTGAGCAAAAATCCAAGCGTAAAGGCAATTGCAAAACACAGCATGGAGCTGAGGGTATATGCAGAAACTACGTAAGTATTTGCTGCAAATTCAATGTTGAATATCCGCTTCTCGAAGACAAATTGAAAAAAGAGATAGAAAAACAACCAACTAGAAACCAAGTTACTGCCTCCGCAGGCTGCATAGTAATAGGTTTGCTTGTCAAAAAAACGCGCAAATAACGGATAAAAGAGGTCTAGCGCCTGGCGGATTAGTTTTCCCATTTGATTTGATAACCGGTGTGCTTTCTGATATTGATCACAAACGCATGATCAAGGTAAAGGTATTGCCCTCTGATGCCTGTTAGGGTGCCGCTCACGCGCGCTTGTTGGTCCAAAGATAGCGATTTCACTTTGTCGGGGTAGCGCAAAACCGGATAGTTGAAGGCCCAGATCTGCTCGTCGTCTGTCCAGTATTGAGTGAGGTCAGCCGGAAGGCTTTCTTCTAGCTCCCATTTTTGTTCGTCTAGTGCCGGGCCGTCGTAAGGGTTGTTTTTGAGCATGCTTTGCCAGTTGGTTTTGTCGGCAAACTGAGCTTTGAGCGCCACTTCAAGCACCCCTGACAAATAACGGTTGGGAACTTCGGCCAATACAATTGCCGCAGCGGCACCTTGATCTATCCAACGTGTGGGCATTTGGGTTGTGCGCGTGATTCCAACCTTGAGCTGATCGGTTTGGGCGAGGTACACATAATGCGGTTGGTTGTGGTGCTTTTGCTCGTATGCTGGGTCGCGACCTAAGCCTAAATGCGCTTGGCAAAGTTCTGGATGCAAAATACAAGGGCTGGCTGCTGCTGCCGTGGAAAAGCAAGTAAAACAAAAGCCTTCGCCAAAAGATTTATTGATCTTTTTTTGACACGCTCGACAATATATAGCACCCGTGAATTCAAATGAAATGGACTGCCCAATCAATTCGTTCAAGTAGACAGGGGCAGCGTCGCCTTCAAGCCAATACTGCACCTGCTCGTCTTGAGCCGTTTTCATTTTTTGGAGCAAAAATTCCATTATTCGGGCAAGATATTCATTTTGTCCGCAAAATGGTAGCAGTAATCGCGAAGGTCTTCAGAGATGAGGTGTTCGCCTGTAGCCTTTTCGAAGGTATCTGCCATGGTGAGCAATGTTTGGTGAAAGAATTGCTTCATTTCTTCGATTGTCATGTCTTTGGTCCAGAGGTCAATTTTCATGGTGTTTTTCACCTTCGGATCCCAGATAGATAAAAGAAACGCAGCCGCTTCTGCATTTTCAATTTGGCCATCACTTGCAGACCATAGCATGCGCAGGGGCAAGAGGTTCTCGTTGAGTCCTACTTGTATGCTGATTTCGGAGGTTTTGACAATTTCACTCATTGGGGTACTTCGTATTTTTTAAGAATTTGGTGATAAGGTAGTGCCAACAATGCAGGTATCGTTGGTTGATTCGCGTCAATGTATTGTTTGACGATGCGGTAGCCCAAGAAACGGCCCATGCGGTCGGGACTTTCTTGCGGTAAGCCAATGGTGTAGGGGCCTTCATTGAGGAAATTCATGTTGAGTTCTTGGTCGGTTTTGAACAGCATTTGCTGGTCAACGAGGTATTCCCAAACGCCGCGTTCTGCTTTGAGCGCCCATTGATAATCTTGTTCGCTGTAGCGCAAATGGTTGTGCAGCGCAACTTCCGGACTGATGATTTCTAAAATGGCGAGGAGTTTACCCCAACGGATCATTTCGCTGGCAAAATTTTCGTCTGTTGTTTTTAAAACGTTGGTGCTGAGCCAAATGAGCAAGGCGTCTGAAGTGGCGTATTGTGGCTGCATGCCTTCTTTGATCCAGTCGTAGAACTGCTGCTGAGGTAGGGAGGAGGTCAGTGGGTGGTTGGTGCCTAAATAGCGTTCTTGACCCAAAACAATAGCTTTGGAAGAGGCGTAGGCACTTGCTGCAAATTGGGTGTAGGCAAAATATACACTTTTGGCCACTGGCGCTTTGGGGGCAAGTACGGAAAGTCTTTTCAAGCCCGCTGCTATTTGTGTAAATGTTTGCTTGCGCCATTTTGTGCGCTTGTCTAGGGTGCGGCAAACTTGCTTGTTGAAGGGGTGCGAATAGGTGCGCTGAAGCCCGTTAATAAAAGCGCTATCCGATTGCGTAGATACCTGCAAGGCGTAAGGGAAGCAAAACTGAGAGAGGTCAAAATCTGACACAAGTAATGCTTTGATCAAGCGCCTTTGTTCATTGATGTTTGCGTAACGAAACGAGGAGTCGAGGTTTTGGTAACTGACATGATGCTTGGCGCTGTCTAATTCTACTTGATAGG
The DNA here is from genome assembly GCA_937975705.1 of uncultured Flavobacteriia bacterium. Taxonomy (GTDB): domain Bacteria; phylum Bacteroidota; class Bacteroidia; order Flavobacteriales_D; family Crocinitomicaceae; genus UBA952. Next base: position 86,941 of record CALJTX010000039.1, read on the forward strand.
GGTCAGACTTACAGGCATAAAGACCGATGAGCAGGAGTAGAAGACTGAGCTTGCGTATCATGAATATTGTTATTTTTGTTCAAAATTAACATTAATCAGGCAACATGAAATCACTGCGTTTTCAACTCTTTTTATTTTGCGCCTTCTTTTTAGGTCAAAACACTGTTTCTTTAGCTCAGGCTGTTTCCGAAAAGAAACTCCAAGGCGGCGTCACTGGGTCAGTAGGGCTTAATTTTCCGAAGATGGGCACCAATCTTTTGGGCAGCACTCCTGGTTTTTCTTCATCTTTTGGTGTGAGTTTCACCAAAGCTTCTAAAGAATCTCAAAATATCGCACTAAATGGCGGCGTAGAATTCGATATCGACCGCATTAGCTACACCGTCAGTAACCAAGATGTTTTTTATCGCTTCACCGACAAGCAAATCAAAACCGACGGCCTAACCGTCACTACCGATCAGGTTTTCAATCTCAAAAAACGCACTTACGAGCCCCTTTATCTAGCGCTTCCAATCGGACTTACCTTCAGAACCGACTTCATTGGTGACTACCGTGGCATTTTTCGCTTTGGACTGCGCAATCGCTTTTTATTGACCAATACGGTTGACGACGAAGGGTACGTGGTGCCTTTTGCCGGAAGTGTCAATGGTTCGGTTCAAGATAACTTGGGCATGAAAGTGAGCAAAGACCTCTTTTTTTACAATGCCAATTTAGGCATCAGCGCGGGTCTTGAATGGAATTTTTCGGGTTCTACTTGTTTGGTGGCCGAAGTGGGCTACAATTATGGATTTATGCCGCTGCATCTCACCTCTAAAGCCCAAAACTACACGCTTTTTACAGTCGACGAAACTACACTTGCTGAAAACTATTTCAGAAACCAAGCCACATTGAATCAATTGACACTCAAGCTTACTTTATTGTTCTAAAATGCATGCGTTGGCCCAACATATCGTCAATTGGCTCCAAGACTACCAACAAAAAGCAAATGCGAAAGGCTTTGTTATCGGTATTTCAGGCGGCATAGATTCTGCGGTCACCTCTACACTTTGTGCACTTACAGGCGCCCCAACCATTTGCCTCACGATGCCCATACGGCAAACCAAAGCTGAGTTCGACCGCGCGGCCGAACACATGCAAGACCTTACCCGTCGCTTTGCCAACGTGAGCACCCAAACCATCGACCTCACTACAGCTTTTGAAACCTTAGAAGCTGCCTTACCTCTAGATTCCATTTCACATCCTTTGGCCATGGCCAACACGCGTGCCCGGCTGCGCATGACTACTTTGTATGCCGTTGCGCAGGCCAATCATTGTTTGGTGGCCGGTACAGGCAATAAAGTTGAAGATTTTGGAGTGGGTTTCTACACCAAATACGGCGATGGCGGCGTAGACCTCAGCCCAATTGCCGATCTTTTCAAAACAGAAGTCTTTGCTTTAGCCAAAGCACTGTCTGTTGTTTCATCTATTCAAAATGCGGCACCAACCGATGGCCTATGGGAAGACGGCCGCTCAGATGAAGATCAAATAGGCGCTACCTATCCAGAGCTAGAATGGGCCATGTGTTTTCAAGGAGACACAACCACTTTGACGGCCCGCCAAAAAGAGGTCTTGGCCATTTACAATCGCTATCACCGGGCCAATCTGCACAAAATGCAAGCCATCCCAGTCTGCACTGTGCCCAATGAACTCAAAGACTTACTAACGCGATGAGAATCACCGTCTTTTTGCTCGTTTCCTTTTTCTTTTCATCGGTTATTTTTGCTCAAAAAAACACCCAAAAAGCACTTGTAGCCATACAGCAAAACAATTTTGGTTTGGCGCAGGGTTTTCTGCAAAAAGACCTCAGTAAAGCACCTATTGCGGCCAGTTACGGATGGGCGGTGTACTACCTCACGCCATTTTGTTATCAAGCCGATAGCGCCTTTGCGTACCTCTCTCAATTGGAGCGCAGCTATCCTTCATTAGACAGCAAAGAGAAGACCAAATTACAAACCGATTTAGCACTCCAAGACACCACTATCCAACATCTTTTCTATCAATTGGCCACTGCAGAATTGCAATTGGCCATGGCCGTGCCTCAAATTGCAGCACTAGAGCAATTCATGGAGCGCTATGGTCAGAAGTACCCAGACTACAAAGAAATAGTAGTGGGTTTGCGCGATTCACTTGCTTTTGACAACGCAGTACGTGCGCAAAGTTCGGCCGCCATGCAGGCTTTCATCATGATGTATCCGAATGCCGTACAGCAACAAAAAGCAAGCGCTAGCTACGACCTCTTGCTGTACCAAGAACGCACGCAACATGACACCGAAGCGGATTTGATCGATTTTATAAACAACAACGCCAATAGCCCATATGCGCAGGAGGCTTGGGAGCGTATTTACAAGAAGTATAGCCAAGTTGAGTCGCTTGAAACCTTTACAAATTTTATCAATGCTTATCCAACAGCTCCACAGGTAGCTTTGGCTTGGAAGCAAATCTATCGCCTCTACATGCAGACCTACAGCGTGGAAAAACTAGCGGCTTTCAAAAGTGCTTATCCAAGTTATCCTTTCTTGGAAGATTTAGAAAAAGATGGTGAGCTTTTGCTCAAGTCTTTATATCCGTTCACACAAGCCAATACCTACGGATACATGGATGCCTTTGGTAAGGTTGTGATTGACGCGCAATACGATGACGCAAGCGCATTTTATGAAGGTTTAGCTATTGTGGCCAAAGCAAATCGCTATGGACTGATCAACAAGCGAAATGAGCCTATTATCGCATTCAAATACCTCGATATCTCACCAAATAAAGATGGCTTCGTTTTGGAAGACAGCACTGGCTATTTCTTGCTCGATGCAAAGGGGCAGTTTTTGCAACCAACTCCGCTTCAATGGGAAGAACTCCAACAAACGCTAAGTGCTTATAATTGGCAGGTTGCACCAATTGAACCTATCGAATTACAACCTTATGAACGCACTGAGCGCAATGGCAAGTTTGGTCTAAATAAAAATGGTAAAACAATCCTAGCGCCTAAATACGACGAGATTATCGTGCCTTCCGCTGCAACGATGTTTATTGTCAAACAAGGTAAAAATCTCAATTATTTTGATACCACTGGAAAGCGTTTGGAAATGAACGGGTTGGAATGGTTTTTGTCTGCTCAAAAGTTGGCCTTCTTCACCAAAGAAGGTTATGCGGTTTTTGCCAAATCAGGAAAACTTGGCCTCATGGATACCAAAGGAAAGGTAATCATCAAAAATATGTACGATGCTGCTCAACCTTTTTGGGCAGGTTTGTGGCCCGTTCAGCAAAACGGCAAGTGGGGGCTCATTTCACTTGGAGCTAAAGAGGTGCTGCCATTTGTATATCAGAAAATTACGCCATTTGAACCGTATGGATTTTTAGTTGAGCAAGAGAATAAGTTGGGTTTAATTGATACTACAGGTAAATGGATTTTAAATCCTGAATACAAAACAATTAAAAAATTCGAATCGAGCTATTTTTTAGTTGAAAATGACAACGGTTTAGGTCTTTTTAGCACAAATGGTACAGCTCTAATTGCTTGCGGCTATCAAAGAATTGTGCGTTTTGATCCAAATACGTTTCAGCTGACCACACCAGAAGGATTGTTCTATTTTCTAGTAACTGAGCATAAAATAATTCGCCTCCAGCCATGAATCCAAGACAAATTCAGTCCGAACACTACCTCAAAGCGCTCATCGTGGTGCTGAGTTTGTATGTGGGGTCTTTTGTCTATTTGGAACTTACCACTGTTAAAAAAGAGGAATTACTTGCTGACGAAGCACTTTACGAGGTGGCACTCGAAGAGGTAACCGAAGAAGAAAAAGAAGAATTGCGTCAGGAGTTGCAAATACAACAGCAGCAGAATGCATCGTTGCGCAGTGTTGCCCGCGACGCCAACGATACAAGGCCCTCTTCTTATGAAAATTGGTCTGCGCAAACAGGTGGCGCTAGTCAGGGGAGTCCAGAGCAAAACGCCCGAGATTTTGAAGCCGAAGTTTTTGCACAAACTGGTGGTGCCGCTGCACGCGAGCGCATCGTGCAAGAAAGCAATAAGCGTATACAGCAGCTCAAACAACAAGGTCAAACACCACATACCACCAATACAACAGGTTCGGCTCAACCCAATCAATATGCCGGTGCGGTTATGGTTCGGTTCGGTGTCAATAAACGCACTGCATTTGAAGGCAACACATGGTATGTCAGAAACCCGGGTTACACCTGTGGCTTCGATGCCAGTGGTTTGGTTTATTTGCAAATAGAGGTCAATGCAGCAGGTAAAGTAAGTGTCGCTAACTACATTGCCGACAAAAGTAAAAATGCCAGCGCCTGCATGATCGAACAAGCGCTCAAATACGCGAAGCTATCGCGCTTCAGTCCGGGTGAGGGCAGTGCTTCAGGCTGGATCTCCTATAGTTTTGAAGCGCAATAATTTGTCATAAAGCGCTACTGATTAAAAAATAATCAATGTTTTGATGAGTTATTGATATTTTGCTTATTTTTGAACAAAGAATAAGCAACATGCACATCGCTCAGAATCTCAAGTTTTTACGCAAAAGAAAAGGCAAATCTCAAGAAGAAATGGCCCAAGCGCTCGGTCTCAATCGCTCTACTTATAGCGGTTATGAAAACGAAGTGGCCCAGCCCAGTTTAGAATTGCTTTTGCAACTCGCTCAAGCAGAAAAGATTCCGCTAGAGGTGCTTTTATCCAAGCCCCTAGATCAACTCAATGCTGCCGAACTAGATGCCTTTCAAGGTGCTTGGCGCGGTGAGGCAAGCGGTCAAAACTTGCGTGTACTCACTACGGTGGTCAACGCGCAAAACGAAGAAGAAATCGAGCTCATCTCAGAAAAAGTAAGTGCGGGCTATACCAGTGGCTATGCCGATCCAAATTACCTCCAAGAACTTCCTACCTTGCGCTTGCCGTTCTTGTCCAAAGACCGCAAATACCGCGCTTTCCCCATCGCCGGTGACTCCATGCCTCCTGTTGTGCACGGTTCTTATGTCGTAGGTGAGTTTGTTCAAGATTGGTTGCGCTTACCTTCCAATACACCCTGTGTGGTCGTGACCAAAGAAGACGGCATTGTTTTCAAATACGTCCAAAATTTGCTCCAAGAGCAACAAATTCTGCGCTTGAGTTCCACCAATCCATTGTATGCGCCCTTCGATGTTGCTGTGGCAGAGGTTTTGGAGGTCTGGCGCTTTGTTTCGTACATCTCCAAAGAGCTTCCCGATATTCAACTAGATCACGCCGCATTGGGTAGTCAAATTCGCGCCATGCAAGCCGACCTCCAAAGCGCACTGCGCAGCCACAATAAATAGCGTTAATCTGCGCATTTTTTGTAATTTTGCAGCTCATTATTACACACTATGACCATTCAAGTTACTTTTCCGGACGGCAACATTCGTACGTTTGACGCCGGAACAACCGCCATGCAAGTGGCTCAATCCATTTCAGAAGGCCTTGCGCGCAACGTGCTCGCTGCCCGCATAGACGACCAAGTCAAAGACGCCAGCACGCCACTCACCCAAGATTGCACTTTGCAGTTGCTTACTTGGTCCGATGCCGAAGGTAAATCTACCATGTGGCACTCATCTGCGCACCTTATGGCCGAGGCACTTGAGTTTTATTATCCTGGCATCAAATTGGCCATTGGCCCGCCCGTTGCCAACGGTTTTTACTACGATGTAGACCTCATGGAGCACAGCATCTCCGAAAAAGACCTCGAAAAAATCGAGCAAAAAATGAAGGAGTTGGCCAAGCTTAAAAATCCGTTTGTGCGCCAAGAAATCTCCAAAGCAGATGCCCTAGCTTACTTTGAAGAAAAACAAGATCCTTACAAACTCGAATTACTTGCCGATCTCCCTGACGGCAGCATTACCTTTTATACGCAAGGAAACTTCACCGATTTGTGTCGTGGGCCGCACATCCCAGACACCGGCTTTTTAAAAGCGGTCAAGCTAACGGCTATTGCTGGTGCTTACTGGCGTGGCGACGAAAAAAATAAGCAACTTACCCGTATTTACGGTATCACCTTTCCAAAGCAAGCCGAGCTTACCGAATACCTTGAAAGAGTAGAAGAGGCCAAGCGCCGCGATCACCGCAAGTTGGGCAAAGAATTAGAGCTCTTTACTTTCAGTCAGAAAGTAGGGCAGGGCTTGCCGCTTTGGCTTCCCAATGGTGCGGCATTGCGCGAGCGCTTAGAGAACTTTCTCAAGAAAGCACAAAGAAAAGCAGGCTACCAACAAGTCATTACCCCACACATCGGCAACAAAGAACTTTACGTCACTTCAGGTCACTACGAAAAATACGGCGCCGATTCCTTTCAGCCCATTCGCACCCCAGATCCGAACGAAGAGTTCTATCTCAAGCCAATGAACTGTCCGCATCACTGCGAGATATTCAAAAGCAAACCGCGCTCTTACAAAGATTTACCTGCTCGTTTTGCCGAGTTCGGTACCGTATACCGTTATGAGCAATCCGGCGAGCTTCACGGCCTTACCCGCGTGCGTGGTTTTACCCAAGACGACGCGCACATTTTCTGTACACAAGAACAAGTCAAAGAAGAATTTAAAAACGTCATTGACATCGTTTTGTATGTGCTCAAAACCTTGAAGTTTGAAAACTTCAAAGCGCAAATTTCCCTGCGCGACAAAGAAAACCGTTCCAAATATATCGGTACCGATGAAAACTGGCAGCGTGCAGAGCAAGCCATTATCGATGCGGCTGCTGAAAAAGAATTGCCAACCGTTGTTGCTTACGGCGAGGCTGCATTTTATGGTCCTAAGCTAGATTTCATGGTGCAAGACGCATTAGGCCGCGAGTGGCAGTTGGGCACCATCCAAGTAGACTACAACCTGCCCGAACGTTTTGAACTTGAGTATATTGGCGCTGATAACCAAAAACACCGCCCCGTCATGATCCACCGCGCACCGTTTGGTTCTATGGAGCGTTTTGTAGCAGTATTGCTCGAGCACTGTGCTGGCGACTTCCCACTTTGGTTGTCTACAGAACAATTTATTGTCTTGCCAATCTCCGATAAATACAATGCGTACGCAGAAAAAGTTTCAGAATTCCTAAATAATTCCGATATTCGCGGACTTATTGACGACCGCAACGAGAAAATCGGAAAGAAAATTCGCGATGCAGAACTCAAAAAAGTACCTTTCATGCTCATCGTAGGTGAAAAAGAAGCAGCGTCAGACAGCATTTCTGTCAGACAACGCGGCGTCGGAGACCACGGCAGCATGAACCTGAACCAATTTGCGGATTTGATTCAGGAAGTAATTTCCGCAGAACTGGCTTAAGTTGAACTAACCACTGAATGAGAAGAAACTCAAAACCATTTGTAAAAAGAGAAGAGGCTGCTCAGCACCGCATCAATGAAAAGATTTATGCGTCTGAAATCCGTCTTGTTATCGAAGGAGAAGAACCACAAGTCATGAGCGTTGCCAAAGGCATTGCTTTGGCTGAAGAACAAGATATGGATCTTGTGGAAATCTCTCCAAACGCCACGCCACCGGTTTGTAAAATCATGGACTACAAAAAGTTCATTTACAACCAAAAGCGCAAGCAAAAAGAACTGAAAGCCAAACAGAGCAAAGTTATTTTGAAAGAAATCCGCTTTGGTCCCAACACCGACGACCACGATTTCGCTTTCAAATTAGCCCATGCGAAAAAATTCCTCGAAGAAGGCAGCAAGGTAAAAGCCTATGTTTTCTTTAAAGGAAGAACCATCGTGTTCAAAGACAGAGGCGAGATTTTATTACTCAAATTTGCCCAAGAACTCGCTGACCTCGGCGCAGTAGAGCAACTACCTAAGCTAGAAGGTAAAAAAATGATCTTAATGATCAACCCGAAAAAGAAATAAGAAGCTGATATAGAAGTTTAACTCAAAAAAAAGCAAGCAAATGCCTAAAATGAAAACAAAATCCAGTGCAAAGAAGCGATTCACCATCACTGGAAGTGGCAAAATCAAGCGCAAGCATGCATTTAAGAGTCACATCCTTACCAAAAAGGCTACAAAACGTAAGCGCAATCTTACGCATGCCGGATTGGTTCACGATGCTGACCTCTCAAATGTCAAATTGCAATTGTGCATGAAATAGTCCCTTAACGGTTAATAAATTGTAGAACCCGGTATTGAGTCCCTAAGTCTTCTTTCGAAGCACTCCCTACCAAAAAATTTAAAATTATGCCAAGATCAGTAAATCACGTCGCGTCAAGAGCTCGTAGAAAGAACTTGATGAAATTGGCCAAAGGTTACTTTGGTCGTCGTAAAAACGTTTGGACAGTTGCAAAAAACGCCATTGAAAAAGGGCTTGTTTATGCATACTCTGGACGTAAGCAAAAGAAAAGAAACTACCGTTCACTCTGGATTACCCGTATCAACGCGGGAGCTCGCCTTCACGGCATGAGCTATTCACAGTTTATGGGTGCCGTACACAAAAGTGGTATTGAACTCAATCGCAAGGTACTTGCTGATTTAGCAATGAACCACCCTGAAGCTTTCAAAGCGGTTGTCGATACGGTAAAAAAATAAGTTTGAAACCTATATCAGCTCAAAGCCATTAGTCTCCCGATTAATGGCTTTTTTTATAAAGAAATGATTCGAATTGGCATAGTTGGTTTTGGTTATTTGGGGCGCATTCATTTGTCGGTACTCAAAGATTTACCTCTGCAGTTTCAGGTGGTGGGTGTGTTTGATCGCAATCCTATTGCGCTCAATGACCTGACAAACGCACCGCAGGAGCTCGTTCGTTTCAATACCTATCAAGAACTCCTTCAAAATTCAGATGCTGTAGCAATTATAGCAAGTACTCCAGCGCATTATGACTTAGCAGCGCAGGCCATTCGTTGCCGAAAAGCTGTGTTCATTGAAAAACCAATTTGTTCGCTTCTATCCGATGCACAACAACTAAAGGTGCTGGCAGCACAGCAGCAGGTTTTGGTTCAGGTTGGGCATATCGAAAGGTTCAATCCGCTCCTTTTGGCGCTTTTTGCCCAAATCGAGGGTAAAGTATTTCAGGTTTTGAAGTCCAATCGTTGCGCATCTTTTCAACTAAGAGGCGCAGAGGTATCCGTTGTTTTGGATTTAATGATCCACGACATCGATCTTTTACTTGCTTTGACTCCAGCTACTATTGAAAATATAGAGGTAACAGCCAAACAGCAACAAAGCGAACACCCAGATGAAGTTTGGGCAAAACTCACTTTTTCGAATGGAATGGTTGCCGAGCTATTTGCCTCAAGAATTGCAGCGCAAAGAACTAGAACAATAGACCTTTCTCTTTTGCAGGAAACCTATCACCTCGATTTGATCAAGCAAGAAATGACAATTCAATCAAGTACAGGTGAGCAAAACTCAATTCAAGTAAAGCCGCACAATGCTATGCAAAAACAATGGCTCGAATTTGCACATTGCTACGAACAACAATTGGTTCCGAGGGTTGATATCCATGCAGGTATTGCAGCGCTACAATTAGCCTTGCAAATTGAAGCCAGTGCAAAGGAATATATTTCTCAAAATACGATTCAATCCATACAATAAAAATGCAATTCTCACGTTCCGTTTTCATGGCCTACCGCTACCTTCTGTTTCTCGGTTTACTGCTCAGTGCTTGCGTCAAAAACAACCCCGATCCGGCATGGCTCGAAGTCACAGAATGGACGCTCGAGGCCAACCCTACACTCAACGGGGAAGATGGCCAGCTCACGCATAATATCACCGACGCATGGGTCTACGTAGACGAACAACTCATTGGCGTATTTGAGGTTCCATTTAAGATTCCCATTCTCAAAGAGGGCGCTGCCAGTATTCGTCTTTACCCAACAATAAGAGTCAATGGAATTGCGGCAACCAAAATGCGCAACGAACACATGGTTCCTTTTGAAGTTACCGGCGTTTTAGTCAAGAACCAAACCCTCACGCTCGCCCCAATTACCCATTACAAAGACAACGTCAATATCTGGACAGAAGATTTTGAAGACATCAACATCAAACTCACAGACGACCCCAATACATCCTCAGCTCATCTCACTTTAGCCAACGATACCCTCAAGTGGTTCAATGGCAACTATTACGGAAAAGTACTGTTAAGTGCCCAAGACTCCATGTGGGTAGCTTATACCAACCAAGATCAGCAGTTGAGCATCCCTAAGAACAAGCAAGCAATGCTGGAAATCGATTATTGTAATTCGGTTCCTTTCACCAATTATCTTTTGTTTGTCAATGCCAATGGCACCAATGAAAACACAATGGTCACGATGAATAAAAGTCCCTTGGCCTCTTTGCGTTGGAAGAAAATTTATATTCTACTAAGCGAAGTAATTACAGCCGGGCCCAACAATACCAACTATATTCAGGCTTTTCGTTCATTTTACGACAGCACAATTGCCAACAACCTGATTTTAATCGATAACATCAAAGTGGTGTACTTCTAATGAAAGACCGTTTTTGGATAGCGTTTTTGGTTTGTATTGATTTACTCAGTGCTAGTAGTTCTTGGGGGCTGTTTTTTTACGTCCGCCAAGTCCAAATCGAGGGCCAATCTTTCCATACCGACGCTAATTTTTGGATGGGCGTATTTTTGTTGCCTCTGTTTTGGTTGTTGTTTTATACATTGCAAGGCACCTATCAGGATATCCGCCGCTTGTTTCGTTTGAAAGTAATTAACTTGAGTTTGGCGGCTACCTTTTTTGGGACCATCGTATTGTTTTTCACCCTGTTGCTCGATGACCAAGTGCGCAGCTATCAAAATTATTACCAACTCACCATTTGGCTTTTTATCATCCACCTCAGTTTCACTTCCTTTGGAAGAGTTCTTTTCACGACCATCCTCATCAAATACATCAAAGCGGCTGGCCATGGCTTCAAAACCCTCATTATTGGCGGTAATGAACGCGCCATTGAAATTTATCAAGAACTACTCTCGGCACCGAACATGATCAATCATTTTGTAGGCTTTCTTCAGGTCAATGGTAGGGATAACCTGCTTTCTCCTCAGCTGGCACACCTCGGTAAACTGCCCGAATTAGAACAAGTTTTGGAGACCTATCAAGTGGAAGAAGTGATTATTGCCATTGAGAGTTCTGATCACGATCGCTTGCAGTCGATCATTGCGAGGATAGACAACGGCAAGATCAGGATTCGCGTTTTGCCCGACATGTATAGTATTTTAGCGGGCTCTGTCGACATGACCAACATTTATGGCGCCCTTTTGATAGAGATCAATCCGGACGTCATGCCTTATTGGCAAAGAGCAGTGAAGCGCCTGATGGATATCCTGATTTCATTGGTTGCGCTTATCTTTTTGATTCCATTTTTTATTTTTTCTTCGGTAGCGGTCAAGTTATCTTCTCCGGGGCCTATTTTCTTTTTACAAGATCGCGTCGGTCGGGCAGGGAAGCGCTTTAAAATCATCAAGTTCCGCACCATGTATACCGATGCAGAGAAGGCAGGGCCGCAACTCTCCAAGGAAGGCGATCCGCGCATTACCCCAATTGGACGTTTCATGCGCAAGACACGCCTAGACGAATTTCCGCAGTTTTTCAATGTGCTGTTAGGTCAAATGTCTTTGGTTGGGCCGCGTCCGGAGCGTCAGTTTTATATTGATCAAATTGTAGCGATTGAACCACAATACATGCACCTCACACGGGTGCGTCCAGGTATTACTTCTTGGGGGCAGGTCAAATACGGTTATGCCGAAAATGTGGATCAGATGTTGCAGCGCATGAAATTTGACCTCATTTACATGAAGAACCGGAGCTTAGCGCTCGATATCAAAATCATGTTCTATACAGTCATTATTGTATTTAAGGCACAGGGCAAATAAGTTTTGTAGCGTTCAAATAAATTGACTATCTTTGCACCCTTAATTCACTTATTTATTAACCTGGGTTTCGGACCCAAAACTGTAAAGTACAATGGCAACACGCATTCGTCTACAAAGACACGGTAAAAAAGGCAAACCATTTTTTCATTTGGTAGCAGCTGATAGCCGTGCAAAACGCGATGGTAAATTCATCGAAAAACTCGGAACATACAATCCAACCGCTAATCCTGCAGTAATCAACATCGATTTCGATGCAACGCTTGCTTGGGTTCAAACAGGAGCTGAAATGTCCGAAACTGCTCGTGCTATTCTATCTTACAAAGGAGTTTTGTACAAAAATCACTTGCTTAACGGCGTGAAAAAAGGTGCACTAACTGCTGAGCAAGTAGAAGAGCGTTTCAACAAATGGTTGGCTGACAAAGAAGCTAAAATCGAAGGTAAAATCACCGGTTTGGTGAAAGGTGCTGAGAAAGCGAAAGCTGATCGCATGGCAGCCGAGGTTGCAGCTAACGCAGCAAAGGCTGCTGAAGTACAAGCTAAAAACACACCAGAAGTAGAAGAAGTAGTAGCTGAAGAAGCCCCTGCAACTGAAGAAGTAGCTGCTGAAGAAGCTCCTGCAACTGAAGAAGTAGTTGCTGAAGAAGCTCCTGCAACTGAAGAAGTAGTTGCCGAAGAAGCTCCTGCAACCGAAGAAGTAGTTGCTGAAGAAGCTCCTGCAACCGAAGAAGTAGTTGCTGAAGAAGCTCCTGCAACTGAGGAAGCTCCTGCAGCTGAAGAAGCATCTGAAGAAGCTGCTGCTGAATAAGCATATGCAAATTCAAGATTGCTATTATTTAGGTCTTATCGCGAAACTTCACGGATTCAAAGGTGAAGTTTCGCTGTTTTTAGACGTTACCAATCCGGCCGATTACCAAGGGCTCGACGCCTTATATCTTGATATCAACGGCCAACTCACTCCATTTTTTATCGAAGGTTTCAAACTCAAAAACAAAGGCTTTGCAGCCTTAAAATTTGAAGGTGTAGAAACCGAAGAGGCGGCCAAGCGCTTGGTCAAAAAGAAAGCTTATCTGCCTTTAGAAGTTTTGCCAGAACTGGATCAAACCTCCTTCTATGACCACGAAGTCATTGGCTTTGCTGTTATGGATGCCAAGCATGGTGCCATCGGCGTTGTTGAAGACGTCATCGACATGACAGCCAATCCTTTACTGCAAATCAATTTCAACGGTACCGAAATCTTGGTGCCTATCTTCGACGGACTCATCCAAAAAGTAGTGCGCAAAAAAAAGGAGCTCTATATCAAAGCTCCTGAAGGTCTGATTGATCTTTACCTGACTACTTAGTATTCAGCAATCCCATTGCAATTTTCATGCGAATGATTTTCTTGGCAGCAGCATCTACCTGTGCTTTAAAGGCAGGGTCTTTGCGGTAATGTGCTAGAATTTCTGCATGTGCCTTTTTGGCATCGACAGGCATCAGAACGATGTCGCAACCTGCAGCAACTGCTTTGTAGGCAGCTTCTGGCACAGCCACCACACCACCCATGTTCATGGCATCGGTAACAATGAGTCCTTTGTAGCCCATCTCGGTTTTGAGTAGGTCTGTGACGATTGCTTTCGAACAAGTAGAAGGCAAGCCATTGGTGTTGTATTTTGGATTGTTTTGAACAGCAATATGTGCCACCATAATGGAAAGAACGCCTTGTGCAATGAGTGGCGGATAGTTTTGAATTTCTTTGAGCTCTCCGTCGATGACCTGTAATGCTTTGTGGGTGTCTCCTGATACCAAACCGTGGCCAGGGAAGTGTTTGGCTGTTGCAATAATGCCTTGAGCTTGTGTTTCTTCAATAAAAGCACCAGACCAAGGAATGATGTTGGCCGGAACCGCACCAAAGCTTCTAAAGCCGACTGTGGCGTTGGGCGACATATCTACAACAGGGGAGAAGTTATAGTTGATGCCGATGTCATTGAGGTCTTTGGAAATGGTTTGGGCACAGCTGCGGACCTCTTCGATAGACTTGAGCTCGTTTGCTTTCTTTACAACCGTTGAACCCATGATTTTGCGGTTCACCAAACTTGGCTCAGCATCTGCGCTATATAAGAATGGTAAATTGCCAAAATTTTTGTTTTGTTTTTCAAAATCTGCGATCCAAGAGGTAAAACCTTCTTTGGTGCCATTGAGCATGAGCACACCGCCAATGATGCGGTCTTTGATGTGTTGGTCTATGGTTGTTTTTTCTTGCCCTAGGCGCCCAACAGCGGGCATAATGAGTTGGGCAACTATTGCGGTGTCGTCTAAGGTTGCAAAAACTTTGTCTACTGCGGCGTCAAGGTCTTTGTTCTCTTTCAAGAAATCTTGCAATTCAAATTGCGTTTGAATTTGTACGACTTCGCGCTTACGCACTTCTTTTTGAGGGGCTTGTGCACAACTATTAAAGAGCAAACCGATGCTCAGAACACTTAAAATTGGTAATTTCATACTTCAAAGATACTATTTTACAACTTATCCCGACTTTAATTCGACTTAAACAAAACTCATTTTATGCTTCGTTTTCTTTTCCTTTCGCTCTGCTTTGCGCCCATCTTTTCAAAACAACTTCACGCACAAAACTTTTACAACCGCGATACCATCCAAGTCATCGAAATTTTCTTCTCGTTTAGCAATTGGGATGCACAGCTAGATGCCAACGAAGCTACAGAAGCCTATATTTACGCCGACTCCGTCCGGATTAACGGTATTTCCTTTGATTCTTGTGGTATCCGCTATAAAGGAAATAGTTCGTATAATGCAAGTAATCAAAAGAATCCACTGCACATCGAGCTCAACACCATTAAGAACAATCAAGACTACCACGGTATCACCGATCTCAAGCTTTCCAATTGCTACAAAGACCCTTCCATGATCCGTGAAATATTATCGTATCAAATTTTGGAGCAATACATGGATTGCCCTGGGTCAAATTTTGCTCGTGTTTACATTAACGGCCAATATCGCGGTGTGTATACCAACAACGAATCAATTTCAGCAGATTTCAATCAAGCGCATTATTATGCAGACGACACCTATTTTAAATGCAACCCCGTCGGTGGGGCAGGGCCAGGAAGCTCTGTTAGTCCTGATTTAAAATACTTAGGTGCTGATAGCAGTGCGTATTTCAACGGCTATGAGTTGCAGACAACATTCGGTTGGAACCGCATGGTTGCGCTGTGCAATACACTCAATAACGATTTTCAGAACATCGAGAATAAACTTGATATCGACCGCGCCATCTGGATGCTCGCTTTTAATAATGTATTGGTCAATTTAGATTCCTACAGTGGCGCTTTTCGCCAAAACTATTACCTCAGCTGGGATGCCAATGGTCGTTTTGTCCCGACAGTTTGGGATGTCAACATGAGTTTTGGTGGTTTTCCGGGTGGTACAGGCTCAGGCACCACCACACCAACTACCCTAGATCCATTCTCAAACGCGACTTCTAACAACCACCCCTTGATCAAGCAAATCATGGCCAATCCGTTGTACAAGCGTATGTACATGGCGCATGTGCGCACCATGGTGCAAGAAATGTTTGCCAGTGGCCAATACGAAACTTGGGCCCAAAACCTCATGACTCTTGCCGATTCTTCTATACAGGCCGATCCGTATAAATTTTACACCTATACTCAATTTCTAAACAGCCTCACTACAGCTGTAACGGGCGGCGGCGGACCAGGTGGGGGCAGCAGCATCCCTGGAATCAAAGCACTCATGGATGCGCGCGCGCAGTTTTTCAGTACCAATGCAGCATATATTTTGCAGGCACCAAGCATTGTGAGCCATGGCGCAAGTACTACACCGCTTGTTTACGGTTCAACAGTCACAATCAATGCCACCACCACCAACGAGACGACCGTTTATTTAGGTTACCGTGGCAATTACCAACTCAAATTTAACCGTGTCCAAATGTTCGACGACGGCGCTCACAACGATGGCGCAGCCGGAGACCACCTTTACGGTGCCGATGTGCCTGTGTCCGGCCTTACATTTGAGTATTACATTTATGCAGAAAACAACAACGCTGGCTTGTTTTCTCCAGCGCGTGCAGAGCACGAATTCCATACCCTGGCCGTGAATTTTCCAACCCCAGCAATTGGTTCTATTCTCATCAATGAAGTTTTAGCCTCCAATGATTCCTTGCTTTTTGATCCAAATGGCGAAGATGAAGATTGGATCGAACTGATCAACACCACCAATACGCCTATAGATTTAGCCGGATTTTATTTATCCGATGACCCACTTGATCTGATGGCTTGGGCATTTCCTGCGGGCACCATTATTCCTGCCAACGGATATTTGCTTGTTTGGGCAGACAACGACGTCAATCAAGTTGGTTTGCATGCAAATTTCAAACTCAGTTCAGGCGGAGACTACGTTTACCTTTCACATGGTTTCAATGTGCACGATCAAGTGGCTTTTGGTCCGCAAATCCCGAACATCTCTTATGCGCGCTGCCCAGATGCAGGCCTAGATTTTGCGACTATCATCCCGACACCTTTGGCAAATAACAATTGTAACATCGGGGTTCAGGAAAATGAAGCGCTACAGGTACAGGTGTATCCCAATCCTTTTGCTGATCAGTTCACCATTGAAAGTCATGAAGACAACATTCAATTAAATATCAGGGCTTTAAGTGGTCAAATACTATATGCTACCACACTTCAAAATGGCACGTATCAAATAGATGCGCGTGCGTGGTCAAGCGGTATGTATATCATCGAGCTGCAGTCTCAAAAAGGGGTGCACACACTCAAGTTGGTCAGGAATTAATGCGTTAGGGATAAGTCCAAACACTTATTTCTTTCCTTTCGCTTTCTTAGGCTTGCCGTATTTTTCTTGCATGGCTTTTTTGTGGTCGTAGCGCACATTGACCTTTTTATTTTTCGCCTTCTTTTCATGAAATGACGCCCCTACGTTTTCACGAGTAGGCAGCTTAATGGCCTTTCCTGGTATAACGAGCTTTGGTTTTTCAAATTCCAAGAGCTCTTCAGTAAATTCAACATCTGCCGGAGCCTCTGTAAAGGGCACCTCTTTTTGCATTAAGGCTTCAATGTTGGCTAACTGAGGTGCGTCTTTATCGGCAACAAAAGTGATAGCGATACCATTTTTATCGGCTCGGCCCGTTCTACCAATGCGGTGGATGTAATTTTCAGGATTCTCAGGAAGGTCAAAATTGATGACGTGCGATACATCTGTGACGTCGATTCCGCGTGCAATGAGGTCTGTTGCAATCAGAATGCTGATTTCACCAGTTTGAAATTGTTGTACAGTATTGAAGCGGAAATTTTGCGCTTTATTGGAGTGAATGATGCCTAGGCTTTCTACGTAAAATGGTTCGAGTGCTTCGTGCAAACGATCGGCTAGTGAACGAGATGAAACAAAGACCAATATTTTTGAATTTTCAGAGGCGTTGTCAAGTAAGTACTGCAACAAAGCAACTTTAGACAAGAAGTTTTGCACGGCATAACCAATTTGGTCAATTTTTTCCAGCGGTGAGCCTGCTCGTGCGGCTTCTATGCGCTCTGGTGCAATGAGGTAATCTTCTAGGAAAGTTGAAACTTCTTCTGAAAGGGTGGCCGAAAAGACCATGTGTTGTTTTTTGGCAGGTAAAAATTCAAAAATGCGCAATAATTGAGGCCTGAATCCGAGACTCAAGGTTTCGTCTACTTCATCAATCACTACCTTTTTGATGTGCTTGAGTTGCAAAGAACCACTTGCAGCAAGGTCTAGAATGCGCCCAGGTGTACCAACGAGGATGTCTAAGCCTTGTAAGACCATTGCGGCTTGCGTACTCATGTTGGTGCCGCCATAGACGCCTCCAACAGCTACATTCATGTACGGGGTTAATTTCTCCACTTCGCTCACGACTTGAGCAACAAGCTCTCTGGTCGGGACGATAATCAGGATTTGAGGATGTGGTTCTTTAGAGAATTTCCACATACACAAGCAGGGTAGCAAATAAGCTAATGTTTTACCTGTACCGGTTTGTGCAATACCAATGGTGTCTTTGCCAGACATCATGACATTGAAACTGGCTGCCTGAATGGTAGTGGGTGTGACGTACCCAAGTTCATCCAAGGCGGTCCAAAGTGGCTTCTTTAAATTTAAATCGCGAAAATTCATGGCGCAAAGATGACAATAATTCAGCAACAAAAAAGGCTCCGGTAGGAGCCTTTTTGGAACTAAAAAAAATAAATAGGGGATTAGTGCTTCTCGTTGTGCTGATTTCCACCTTGTGGGTGGTCTTTCATTTCAGCTTTCATTTTTTCAAACTGAGCAGCAGTGAGTACGTTTTTGAGCATCTCAATTTGGGCCTCATGGTTAGATTTGATGATGCTACGTTTTTCTTCTTCGGAAAAGTTGCTGGTGCGGATGCCTTCATTTTTTTGCGCAATACCTAAATTAATGGTATACACTTGTTCTTTTTGGGCAGCGGTGAGTTGGAGTTCGCTGGCCATTTTTTCGGTCTGAAACTGCGCGCGTTGTTCTGGCGTTTTAGGCTCGTGTTCTTTGGAAGTGGGTTGCTGAGCAAATGCTGCTGCAGAGAGCAAGAGGCTAAGGGCAAAAAGACTTAATTTTTTCATGATCTATAGAATATAAAAAGTGTTAGCGTTCAACGAAAATACGCAAAAAAGTTACACGAATGCTTGCTTGCTCTTCTGCTTTATTTAACTTCGTGTCAAATGCAACTCGCTAGCGAACATCCGGACTTAAGACGAAAATATGAACAATTAGTTGCTTCGGAAACTACATTTGGTTTCTTCGCGCAAACTTGGGTACAAGATATCCTGCATCCAAACTGGGAATATGTACTCAATCATAACAAAGAACCTATTGTGCGCTTGCCTTACACCAAGAAATTCGGTTTCAAGGCTTATTTGCAACCATTGTTCTTGCGTTCTTTGCCTTTGCTTCATGGTTGTTCAATTAGCGAATTAAGTTTATTGAAATCAAAATTATTTTTGCACCTCAATTTTAATGCTCAAGCAGCCATTTTAGAGAAGGATCAAATTGGTAAATACCAATTATTACAATGGACCGACGGTATTGCAGCTATTAGAGCTGGATATTCAGAAAATGTGAAGCGCAATCTAAAGAAGTCCAAAGGATTGCATTTACAACCCCTCAACTATGCTCAATTCCAAGAATTTTTTATTGCCCAAAAAGGCGAGCAGCTGGGGAATTTAAATGCTGCGGCTTGGACGCGCTTGGCTGCTTTGTATACAGCTGCTCAAGAAAAGGAGCAAGCCTTTTGTGTTGGGGTTTGGAATGGAAGTGCACTTTTGGCGGTTGGCTTATTCTTTCGCTTTAAGGAGCAACTGTATTTCATGAAGGGCACCCTCAACGACGAAGGAAAGCATGTTGGCGCATTGGTATTTTTATTGGATGCCGTACTTCAAAATTTTGCCGATACCTGCAATGCGTTGGATTTTGTGGGTTCTAACCAAGAAAGCATTGCTGCTTTTTACCGCAAGTTTGGCGCCAAAGACACCTATTATTGGGTGTTGAAAGGTAGATGGCCTTTTGTGTAAATCTTACTTGTAGAGCAGCTCATCGATGAACAACCAAGTGGGGTTGCCTGCACCTAAATGCCAATTCGGCAAGAGTCCTGGATTAGAAACTGTGTAACGTAAGCTTTTGTATTTTAATTGCTTATCATTGTTTAATTCAATTAAAACTTCATCTTTAAATGGATTTTTATCGGTAGGCATTGCTTCCGGCAGCTCTTGTTGTGCAATTGTAAAATAGTCTGTGCCGTTTAGGCTTGCTTCTACTGTAATTTTACGTGGTGCGAATATCCAAGCTTTTTGATCTCTGATAAATGAAACACCAACTGCTTCAATCGTTTTGGCTTCTGTAAATGCAACAACGGCCACAATATCTTGGTTGTAATACCCTTGAAAATCGCCGGTCCTGAATTCATTTCCACCGCGTAGGCCATCGATTAATGCATTTTTTCCAGAAGCGGCATATTGATTTGAATAAGTGCTATTGAGTTGGAGTTGTACATTTGGGTCTTTTTTGATGAAGTTGGCATGAACCGTAGCACTCCAATTCACTTGTTTCTTCCCTTTTGCCAAAGGTTTGTTAAAGGAAGCCTTGACGGCAATGTGGGTGTTTTGTTTGATATAAAATGGTTTGTGATAGACTTGCCATTTTTGTTCATCTATTTGATAATAAATTTGATAGGTTTGAATGGTTTCATTTTGAGGCAGCGCCACAACCGCTAAATCAATGTACAAAGAATCTGTGAAAACACGCTCTTCTGTTTTGATAAACGGCACCGGTGCAAAATTGGTCGCTTCCTTGAATGCAACGCTAGTTATGGCTGTTGAAGGTGGGTTGGGTGTGGCACTCATTTCAAAGATCAATACACCGCCTTGTAAGAGTTGTGCATGGCTGATTTCGAGTTGCGTGAGCGCTTGCCCATTCCACGTGACTTGTTTGATATAAGGGTGGTCTGTGGCTTGATTTTGACAGACCATTTGAATGGTTTTGCCGTTCTCTAATTTGATCTGCGCATTGCGCATCAAGGGACGGCCAATTTGATACACTGGTTTGCCGGGTGCAATCGGATACAAACCTAAAGTGCTTAAAACATACCAGGCACTCATTTGGCCGCAGTCTTCGTTGCCGGAGAGTCCGTCCGGTGCATTTTGGTACATCTCATGGAGGATTCGGTCTACATAAAGCTGGGTTTTGTATGGTGCATTGGTGAAATTATACAAATAAGCCATGTGGTGCGAAGGTTCGTTTCCGTGGGCATATTGGCCAATGAGCCCAGTGATGTCGGCTTGTTCGCGGCCGCTGAGTTTCATGTCAGTGGTAAAAAGGCGATCGAGCCACACTTCAAGTGAATCTTTTCCACCGAGCAGTTGGGTGAGCACGCCAATATGTTGAGGGGCGTATAAAGAATACTGCCAGGAGTTGGCTTCTGTGTAATTGAAATTGACTTCAGATGGGTCAAAAGGGCCGTACCATTGTGCGCCTCGGCGTGCGCGCATGAATTTGGTGTTGGGGTCGTAGAGGTTGATGAAATTGTAGCTGCGTTGCGTATATTCTTCGGCGATGTCTGTGGCGCCTAGGGCTTTGGCCATTTCGGCAATACAGAAATCATCGTAGGCATACTCAAGCGTGCGCGAAACGGACTCCGGCTCATCGGAGGCGCTAATGAAGCCATTGTTGGCATAAGCCATTTTGCCAAATTCGTTCATTTTTGATGTAGCGACCATCGCCTTGAGCGCTTTATTGGCGTCAAAATCACGGATACCTTTGAGGTAGGCATCTGAAATGACACTTACGCTGTGGTAGCCAATCATGCATTCGGTTTCGCAGGCAGCAAGCTCCCAGACAGGTAGATCGCCGCCTTCTTCATATTGTCTTAAGAAAGTACGGATATACGCGGCGCTGCGCTCTTGGTCAATGAGTGTAAATAAAGGATGGTTGGCGCGGTAAGTATCCCATAAAGAGAAAACGGTATATTGCTTGTCGTTGAGATCGGTCAATTGATGAATTTTTTGATCTCGGCCACGGTAGCGGCCATCGACGTCGCTCATGAGGTTGGGCGCAACCATTGTATGGTAAAGCGAACTGTAAAAAATAACTTGGGTTTCTCTATCAGCTTGTAGCTTGATTTTACCCAATTCTTGTTCCCATTTGCGCATGTTTTCATTGTAAACTTGGGCTAAGGAAAAGTGAGGGATTTCTGCGTCGAGATTCAGTTTAGCACCCGCCGCATCGACATGAGACATTCCCACTTTGATCAGTACTTCTTTGGTATCCGTTGGGAATTCGAGCAACAATTTCATTTGGCCATCTTGATCTTTGATCTCGTGGGCAATGTAGGGGATGGATGTCGTCAAATGAAAGTAAAAATGTTGCTCGCTGGCCCAGGCTTCTGAGCTGCGCATGCCGCTTATGTTTTGTTTGTCAAGGAGTTGAAAGGATCCTTTGAGGAGTTTGTCTCGGTAATTGAGGTCGAGCAGAATGAATTTTTTTTCGTTGGCATTTAGAAAGGTATATTGGTGTATGCCTGCTCTTTCTGTACAAGACAAATTGACGCGGATGTTTTCGTCCTCGAGCAAAACTTCATAAAAACCCAAGCGAGCCGCTTCATTTTGATGGCTGAACCGCGCACCATAGCCATTTGGATCTTCAAATTTGCCTTTCCATTTGGCTTCGCCACTTTGTGGTACAACCAATAAATCTCCGTAATCAGGAACGCCTGTACCACTGAGGTGTGTATGGCTGAAGCCATAAATAATGGAGTCAGAATAATGGTAACCGCCGCAGCCATCCCAGCCGTCGTAACGGGTATCGGGGCTCAGTTGCATCATGCCAAATGGCGCACAAACACCTGGGAAGGTATGGCCATGGCCACCTGTTCCAATGAGTGGATTGACAAGCATTGAGGGTAGGATGAGCTCTTGTTGCTTGGGGGTTTCTCTGGTAGCGCCGAATGCGTTTTGTGCTTTGTCGCTTGCACTTTGAAGTGCCGGAACTTGTGCGAAGGAAAATGCGGCGTTTAGTAAAATTGAATAGCCTAGAAAGCGTCTGATCATGAGTGAAATTTTCTTTTGTTGAGGGCGTTAAAAGCGCGAATGCCTTTGCCAAAGTAGTCCCAAATAATGAGGCCGTGGTAGCGCAAAGGTTTGTTTTCAAATGTTGGGCGCTTTTTGTAAAAAGTACCAAAATGACGGTACAAAGCCATGTGTGCCAAGAATACTTGCCAAGTCAGTTTGGCTTTGCCTTTGAAGAGAAATTGAATAGCGGCAAGGCCATCTAAGGCCATGCGCACAAAAAGCAGTGGGAACAAAAATTTGGGTTGGTTCTTGACGATCATCCAGAGGCTGTTTCTGAAATTCAAGAACACCTTACGGGGGCTCTCGTAACTGAGTGTGCCACCACCCAGGTGATATACTGTTGAGGCTGGAATACAACACAATTTTTTGCCTTTGTTGGCCAAGCGCAAACACAGGTCAATTTCTTCCATGTGGGCAAAGAAGTCGGTGTCAAAACCGCCTGCGTCATGAAAATCATTGCTGCGAATGAGCATAGCTGCGCCAGAAACCCAGGAAACTTCTTGCGTGCTGTCGTATTGTAGGGAGTCTAATTCTACGGAGTCAAATAGGCGGCCGCGGCAAAAGGGGAAGTAGAAGGTATCTAGGTAGCCACCTGCTGCTCCTGCGTGTTCAAATTGATTTGGAGCTAGATCAGAAAGTACTTTTGGGCCAACAACAGCGGTATTTGGGTTGTTAGCTAAGTAAGCGAGCAGGGGAGTGTCCCAGTTCGGGCTAAGACGGACATCGCTGTTGAGAATAAAGTAAAGTGCGTATTTTCCTTTCAACTGATCCAATGCAAAGTTGTAACCACCTGCAAAACCTAAATTTTCGGTTAAAGTGATGACCGTGAGGTCCGGATAAGTTGTGCTCAGATAGGATAATGAGTTGTCTGTACTGGCGTTGTCGGCAATGATGATGTCCCAGTTGGGGCTATTTTCAAGGACGCTTGGCAAGTAAGTTTGCAGGTGCTGTGCTCCGTTGTAATTGAGGATGACAATGGCGTTGGTCATCTGGCTTAGTATTGGCGGTAATAATCGTTGGAATTGCCACCAAAATGTTTCACGTTGAGCATGTTGGGGTCGTCGACGGTGCCATTGACGGTATTGCGTTTATTGAGAATCTGCTGCCATGCCGGATTGCGCAATTCGCCTACCATGTCGGAATGCAGCAAGCGGTGGTTGTTGCTCACGAGGTCTGGATTGTAGAAAACAAAGCGGCGGTTGCTATAGATGCCGATTTTGTTGTAGGTCCAGATTTCATAAGGGTATTCGCTTGGAGAAGATTCCTTAACCACCACTGAATTGGGCTGACCATACTTGAGGTAAACGCGTCCGCGGTCGGTCTCGAAGCCTTCCATGTAATTGTTGGCATAGTGTTTCTCTACGGAGCGCACTTGAATTTGGTACTTGATCCATTGCTCATAGGCTTTAGCGCCTGATGTTTGGTACCAAAACGCTTGTAAATGCTGGCGCATTTGGGCGCTGTCGTTGGCTTTTAAAATATCGATAAGGGTGCGAATTTCGCCGGGTTTGGCAATAGGAATCAGGCTTTCAAGAAAGTAAGCCACGCTGTCTGAGGGGATAGACGCTTGGAAAGCGGGGTCTAGGACCATAGAAGCAATATCGAAGGCCACCTCGATGTCATTGAAGCGCTCAAAGTCAAAGGATTGACTGCTGATTTGACCTGTTTGCAGGTCTTTGGCTTGCAATTGCAGTTGGTAGGTTCCGGTGGTGAGATCGGAAAGGTCGATTTCTTGCATTAGTGCCAAAACGGGCTCTCCTTGTGTGGAATAGGTCTTGGTGAAACCTAGTGCAGGGTAATTTTGTCCGGTTGCTGCATTGATGACTTTGCGTTCGATTTGGATTTCCGATTTGGCGCCGTAGACCTCCGTGTAATAAGGCAAATTATTCATTTCCTTATTGAAATAATTTTTGAGCAGCGGAATGATATAATAATCAGATTTAGTGAAGCGAGACTGCTCTTGGCTGGCAAATGCGAGGTCGACGAGCTCTATAGATGAAAAGCGAAGTTGGTCGCGGTTGTCGGTGATTTCAAAGGGAATTGTACCTGAAATGTTGCTTTTTTCTCGGTTGGCGTCTTCGAGTTGAATAGAAAGCGTGTAGGTGCCTTTTGAGAGCGGGGCGCGGATAATTTCTAAAAAGTTATTTTGGGTAGAATCTGTAGAAATAGGGGAGTCTAGGGCGTAGAAATCTTTAAAGACTATTTTGCCCGCAGAATCGGCAATGGCGCAATCTACAATGACCGTGGCTTTGGTGCCACCTTCGCAAGATTTGAATTGGGTTGTATAACCTGCAAATTCGATGTAGATTTCGAGGTAGGGCCCAATTTCGGGCGCATAAAATTGCTTGGTATCTAAGTAGGCTTTGATTTTAGCCTGGGCCTGCACCTTGGCCTGAAAACTAAAGAGGAGCAGCAATAAAAGGAGGGAAAACTTTTTCATCGCCTTAAATTTACAAAAAGCCTGCTAATCTTCGATGTTCAGACGGATTTTCTGACTCAGCTGACGGTTATAGGTTTCGAGCAGGTATTTGAAATAGTTGTCTGTGCATTTAGAGATGCATTTGGTGTAGTGCTTGATGCGGTGCTCGATATGGTCTTGAAGCAGTTTTTGCAATTCTAGGGCGTGGTCGAGGTCGGTGGCTGAGGCTTCAATTGCAGCGAAGTGGTTTTCTATAGAGGCATCGATGGCGTCTTTGCCCTTGCCACCGCGGTCTATGGCCGCAAGATAACATTCTTTGATAGAGAATTCTTCTAGAATATGTGTTCTGATGAGTTGTTCAAAGCCCTTTGGATATTCGTATTCGACTTCGAATTCCATGTCTTCGAGCTCAGAAATGCGCGATTCCAAAAAGCGGTCAGGGAAGCGAAAGGCGTCTTGCCAATTGATGTAATCTTGCCAGTAGCCAAAACGACGCACGTTGTTGCCGAGGTCGATGATTTTGAACTGATTTTTATTGGGAATACTGCGCGAGCCACGGCCAATCATTTGGTGATAAAGCGTGAGTGAACGAGTGGCGCGGTTAATGATAATGGTTTGAACGGTGGGTTCATCGAAGCCCGTGGTGAGAATGCCAACGGAAGTAAGAATGGCGTCTGGGGTGTCTTTGAACCACTTGATGACGTCTTTTCGGTCTTTGTCTGAGAACGTAGAGTCGAGGTGACGGATATTGTATTTGAGTTTTTTGAAGGATTCTTCTACGCGGCGCGAGGTTTCAATACCTGCGTTGAAAATGAGTGTTTTTTCGCCGATAGCTACTTCTTCATAGGCAAAAATGAGTTTTTCTTGCATGAAGTAATTGGAGTAGAGCAGGTCTGAGGAACTCACGGTGAAATCGCCGTTGGAGCCAATTTTAAGGCCGTGTAGGTTGACGTCGTAAGAATAGGTTTCGGCGTCCGACAAATACCCGTCGCTAATGAGGTTGGAGATAGATTCGCCCACCAAAAGTTTGTTGTAGTGGTCTTTGAGCGGCAAGTTGCGGTTGCTGCTGAGTGGGGTGGCGGTTACGCCGAGTATGTTGGCGTCTTCGTAAAACTGAAAAATTTTGCGAAAGCTGTTGTAGTGTGCTTCGTCGACAATGACCAACCCGACGTTTTCAATAAATTGGTCGTTTTCGTTGAGGCGGTTGTTGAGCGTCTCGACCATAGCGATAAAACAGGTGTACTCACCTTGGTCTTCGAGCGTCTTGACCTCTGAGTTGATGACTTTATTGGGAACCTGAATGGCTGATAGCTGCTTAGAGGTTTGGATGGAAAGCTCGATGCGGTGGGTGAGGATCAGGACGTTTTTACCAGACTCTTCCACGTAACGCTTTGCAATAGCCGAAAAAATAACGGTTTTACCACCTCCGGTTGGGAGTTGGTACAGCAAATTGAAATTGCTACCGTTTTTTCGGAGTTCATCGAGGACCTGATTGACGGTCTTTTCTTGAAAAGGATAGAGTTTTTTGGCTTCGTATAAATCGAGATCTAGCATCGGGAAAAAGGGAATTTTGCAAAAGTACGTCCTTTTCCCTGATCTTGCTAATGAATTGTGTTATTTACTGAGATGTTGGAGCAAAATTCCTGCGGCCACGGCCACGTTCAATGATTCGGCTGCGCCTTTTTGAGGGATGCCGATGCGGTGTTTGAGGAGGGCGGTTAGGTTGTCGCTGATGCCGTGGCCTTCGTGGCCCAAAACTAGAAATTGCATTTTGTCTGGGGCAATTTGTTCAAAATCAGTTCCGTCCATAAAAGCGCCATAAGTGGAGTCGGCGTATTTCTTGATGAGTGGCGCGAGTTCTTGGTAGTGTATTTGAACGCGAAAAGCAGACGCCATAGAAGCATGGATCACTTTTGGGCTAAGGTAATCGACGGTGCCGGGTGCGCAATAAATATGTTGGATCCCAAACCAATCGGCCGTTCGAATGATGGTGCCGAGATTGCCGGGATCTTGAATTTGATCGAGTAAAAGCGCTTTTTGACCCGCTTTCCAAGGTTTGTTCTTGGGATACTTTACAATCGCATTTACCTTCTTGGGCGTTTTGAGTTGGGTGAGCTTCTCGAGGTCGTCTAGTGGCGCAATGAGCAGTTCTTTGTTGCAGTTTTCAAATGCAGCGGCTTTGTCTTCAGTGGTCACGATAGTCTGAACAAGATGCGGAAATTCGTCGAGGAGGTCTTTGATCAGTGTTTCACCTTCTAAGTAAAGCATTTGTTCTGCATTGCGGTGCTTTTTGAGCTGCAATTTTTTGAAGTCTTTGATCTTTTGCTGACTGAGCTTTTCCAAGGTGAATATTATTTACTTTTGTAAGACAATGCGCCTGAATTCAAAAGTACAATTATTTGTCGTCACTACGCTGCTTTTGGCTAGTTGCCGTTTGTCCAAAAACGTGCCGAAGGGCAATTACCTGCTGCACAAAACCACCATTGCACTAGACAACCCGCTCACTACCAACCTAGACCGCTACGAACTCACCCAAGTTTTGCGCCAGCAGCCCAATGCCCGCTTTTTTGGTGCACCTTGGAAACTCTGGTTGTACAACGCCATGGACTCTTCGGCTGTTGCCGAAAAGAAAATGGCTAAAGTAGCGCGCTTTCAAGCGCAGTTGGCGCACAAAAGAACAAAAGTAGCGCAAGTAAACGCCAAGCGAAATGCGCGCGCACTGCGCCACAATAAACCCGATTACCGTTACAAAGCGCAACCCGACAGCACCTTTAAACAAGCTATCTGGGCAGAAAAGCTCAAATATAAATACGGCCAAAAGCCCGTTGTTTTCGATACCGTGCTGCACCAAAAAAACGAAGATCAGCTCGCGCGCTACCTCGTCAAAAAAGGCTACTACTACGGAACGGTCAAGTCTGAACTCAGCTTCAATGACAAAAAGCAAAGCGTACAAGCAATTTATCACATCAATGAAGGTCGGCAGTACATCATCGATTCGGTTACTTACACTGGCCCACGTCTTTTACGCGACCTCCACCAAAAACTCATTCGCAAAGAATATCTCCCCCTCGACGAGCATCCGCTCATCGGCAAACCCTTCGATTTAGATTACCTGAGTAGCTACAGAGAAAAAGTTGCGAAATTCATGCGCGACGAAAGCGTCTATAAATTCAACAGCAGCAGTATTCAGTTTCAGGCCGATACCAACCGCCAAACAATGACCGTTCATTTGGTAGTCAAGTTTGAAGACCGACTTGTGCCCTCGCTGCAAAACCCCGATAGTTTGGTGCGGGTGCCGTATCGCGAAACCAAAATCAATAAGGTGTTTTTTCACTTAGCCGATACGCTACAGGTGTCCGGAACATTCGCTTCTGCGCTCGAAAAGGCTGGTCTGAGCATTTATGATTCGCTGCAACCGCAGTATGTGAGCACAACCAATCAGCTATTGTACAACGAGTTGCCCTATTCTAAAAAACAAGCCCAAGACCTCAAAATACCCTACGGTACCAAAAGCAATTGGCGCAGCATGACCCTCAAATACAATGGTAAAAATCCTTGGATCCAGCCAGATGTGCTCGAGATGCAAAACTATTTAGAGCAGGGCAATACCTATAAGGAATACTACCTAGATCGTTCCTATCGCTCTTTGGTTCAATTGGGGGTGTTTTCCTCTGTAAAGCCATACATTGAAGAAGTGCCCGGCACCAATCAGCTCAATGTGCACTATTATTTGGAACCTGCCGAAAAACAATCCTGGGCTTTTGACCCTCGTTTTACCTCAAGTTTTGGTTTGCTTGGAGCTGCTGCATCGCTCAATTACACCAACAAAAACTTATTTGGAGGGGCGGAGCGCTTGACTTTTTCACTCGGTGGTGGTTTTGAGTCGCAGCCTCCCGTTTTTGATGCCAATTCAGAAACACAAATCGTTTCGGCAGGCCGTACCTTCAACACGTTTGAAATTGGTCCGAGCCTCAAACTCGATTTGCCGGGTTTGTTTCCGACGCCTGTTACGCTTTTAGGCAAGCGTCAAAAACCGCGCACAGTCATCAGTACGGCCATGAACTTTGAAAAGCGCAATATATTTGATAGACGCGTCTTTCAGCTCAACTACACATGGCGGTTTTTGGTGGGGAAAACCCAGGTTTTTCAGATGGGTTTACCAGGCGCATCGGTCATTAAATATGTCGATATTCAAAAATCTGCAGCGTTTGAGGCGCAACTCAATCAAATCAACGATCTTTTCTTATTCAATACTTACAGTAACCAGTTCATTTGGCAAGACTTCAAATTCGCCTACGAATATTCCAACAAAGACAAAGACGACAAGCCTGGGCAAAAAAAACGCTACAACGGCACGCTTTATTTCAACAGTACGTTAGATGCAGCCGGCAACCTTCTTTATGCGTTTCGCAACCGACAAGACACCCTAAATGGACAATATTTATTAGGTAAGCAGCCTTACTCGCAGTTTGTCCGCCTAGATAACCAGTTCATTGCCTCCAAGCGCATGGTCAACAAGAGCACCTTGCATTTGCGCCTGCATGCCGGAGCAGGGCTTTCTTATGGCAATTCGCAAACGGCAATGCCTTATGACTACAGTTTCTTTGGCGGTGGCTCCAATGACAACCGGGGTTGGAGAGCGCGCGCTTTGGGTCCAGGGGCCTACAAATACCACCTCGATACCAACCGCTTGGCCACACAAATTGGCGACATCCGTTTTGGTGGCGCACTCGAATACCGTTTTGAAATGAGTTCTACCTTTAAAGGTGCTGTTTTTACAGATTTCGGTAACATCTGGACCTACCGCGAAGATATCTCCCGCTTGGGTAGTCAGTTCAATTGGCAAACGTTTATTCCACAATTAGCTATATCCGCTGGCTTAGGCTTGCGCATGGACCTCGATTTCTTCATCTTGCGCCTAGATGTCGGCTTCCCGATTTTTGATCCCGCCTTTGCCGATGGTGCACGTTGGGTTTTCCAAGACTTCAAAACCCGCGAAACCTACTATGCAGAAGGTATGCAGCATTTCAATATGTCCTTAGATCAAGTCAAGGCCATAATGCCAAGGCCCTTTTTGCCCAATTATTTGAACTTCGGAATTGGTTATCCTTTCTAATATGAAAATTGTTTCGCCGCTAATTTTATTGGTATTGCTGTTGTCCTCTTGCATGAAAGGAGAGAAGGTGGACCTCATTGTACACAATGCCAAAATCCACACCATGGATTTGTCCAGTACTGTTCACGAAGCCATCGCTATTCGCAATGGTAAAATTGTTGAAGTGGGGCCAGAGCGGCAGATTCTCAATAAATACCGTTCTGACGAAACCCTCGATGCCCAAGGCAAAGAAATGTATCCAGGCCTTACAGATGCCCACGGACACATGCTTATGTTCGCCAAGCAATTGCTCGGCATTGATTTGCGCGGGGTGCGCTCCGAACAAGAACTCATACACCGTTGTGAGCAGTACAAAGCCAAGCATCCCAATCTCAAATTTGTAGTAGGGCAGGGTTGGGACCAAACCATGTGGGCCGGTCAAGAACTCCCCACAAATGAGCAATTGAATGCGCTTTTTCCAGGCATTCCGGTTTGCCTCTATCGCGTCGACGGCCATGCGGCATTGGTCAATGATTTTTTAATCAAAAAGAGTCAACTCATCGATCAAATCCCTTCGCTACAAGGCGGAGAAGTTGTTTTTAAAAAACAAATTCTTGAGGGTAATTTGAGTTTACCAAGTAATGTCAATTTACCAACAAATGCCAAGTTTGGTCAAAAAATCATTCTTCAAACCTACCGTCCTTCGGGTGTACTCATCGACAACGCCATCAATATCGTCCAACCCTTTCTGCCTAATTACACCAGAAAGGAATACGTTAAGGCACTTTTGCAAGTACAAGATGAACTCTTGCAATATGGCATCACAGGCGTTCACGAAGCGGGTATCGACTTTGAGCATATTGCGTGGTTCAAGTCTTTGATCAAGAGTGGGCAGTTGAAGCTGAATCTTTACGCCATGCTAATGGATTCACCCCAAAACCGCAGTTTTGCACAAAAAAATGGGCCTTACCGCTACCGAAACCTCTACATCCGCAGTTTCAAATGCTTTGCCGATGGCGCACTTGGTTCAAGAGGCGCCTTATTGAAAGCACCTTATCATGACCACCCGCAAAGCAATGGCTTGTTGTTGACCGACATTGCACGCATGCAAAACCTAGCACAGTTTTGTGTCAAAAATGCTTACCAAATGAATACGCACAGCATCGGTGATTCAGCGAATGCACTAGTGCTCTCCATTTACGAGCGGGTTTTCAAGCAAAAGCCAGACCACCGCTTTCGCATTGAGCACGCACAAGTTGTGGATCCAAAAGATTTTCAGAAGTTCGCCAATTTTGCCGTCTTCCCTTCGGTGCAGCCCACACACGCTGTTTCCGATGCCGATTGGGCCGAAGCACGCCTTGGTAAGGCCCGAATGAGTGGGGCGTACGCCTACAAAACATTATTGAATCAGTTTGGCATGCTGGCATTGGGTACAGATTTCCCCGTCGAGCAAACCAACCCATTTGCTACTATTCAAGCGGCTTACAACAGTCCGTTCGGACAAGCGCTTACCCTAGATGAAATCATCAGAGGCATGACTATCTACGCTGCATTTGCCTCCTTTGAGGAAAGCAGGTTGGGCACCTTAGAAAAAGGCAAAGACGCTACTTTTGCCATCTTTGAATACCCCGTTACTGCCGAAGCAGGTCAGGTTCAAAATTACGCGTGGCGCACTTTTATCAAAGGGCGCTGTGTTTTTAAATTGGAGGCCTTGTAACCCTAAAACTTACCCCATGAGATATTTATTTTTGTGCCTCACCTTGTTGTTTTTTCAATTGAGCTTCGCGCAAGTTTCCAACTCAATTGACCAACTCAAGCCACTCGATCAACTCATTGATAACTGGCACGTTTCGGCCGCTCAAGCCAATTTTGAGTCTTACTTTTCAGTCACCACACCTAATTTTGTCTTTTTAGGTACAGCTCCGGGAGAACGCTGGACAAAGCCTGAGTTCATGGCTTTTTGCAAGCCTTATTTTGACAAAGGAAAGGCCTGGGATTTCAAACCGAGTCATCGCAATTGGCATTTTGCCGCAGATGGCACTGTGGCTTATTTTGACGAAGATTTAGCGACCTGGATGGAAGGCTGCAGGGGCAGCGGTATTTGCGTTTTGGAAAATGGACAATGGAAAATTGCCTATTACAACCTCACCGTCTTGATCGAAAACGAAAAGATCAAATCGTTCATCAAATTACGTAAGCACTGATGTTTGTAGCCGACAACCTTTTGGCGACGGCCAAAAAGTATTTCTTTAATGAACTTGCGTCTGCATTTTCTCCAAGCGAATGCAAGCAAATGTGGCTTGTCTTACTTGAAAAACGCTTTGGCTGGAGCCCTGCAGAACAAATGCTCCAATTAGAAACCCGGGTGTCAGAATCCGATTTACTCTATTTCAGAAGTGCAGTGAAGCGCTTGCAAGCACAAGAGCCTTTTCAATTTGTGGTCGGCGACACGCTGTTTGCAGGTCTTGTTCTGAAAACAGATCAGCGCGCGCTTATTCCGCGGCCCGAAACCGAAGAATTGATTGAACTCATTTCAAAACAAGACCGAGAATTCAGCTCAATTTTGGATCTCTGTACGGGTACAGGTTGCATCGCGCTGGCGCTTCAAAATGAGTTCCCAAATGCAAAGGTGAGGGGACTTGACCTCTCTTCGGATGCCATTGCGCTGGCTCAAGAAAATGCGCTTCAAACACAGCTCAATGTTGCGTTCGAAGTTGCCGATGTGTTCCATTGGAAGTCCAATGCAACATTTGATTTGATTGTTTCAAATCCGCCGTATATTCCAAGCCAAGAGAAGGCGCAGATGCAGCCAAATGTACTCAATTTTGAACCGCATATGGCTTTGTTTGTGCCAGACAACGATCCGTTGGTGTTCTACAAACAGATCATTGAAATTGCACAAAACTGTTTGCTCGCCGAAGGCTTTATTGCGCTGGAAATCCATGAAAATTTTGCCCTTGAAACGCAAGCGTTGATTGAAGGCGCACAATTTAAAAATGTGCAAATTCATCGCGATTTACAAGGCAAACAACGCATGATTTTAGCACAAAAAGCGTAATTTTAACTCATGGATCAAAAGGATATTCAGACCCAAATGCAGCAGTTGGCTACAGCGCTGCATGCGCACAACCGTGCGTATTATGTGCTCAATGATCCTCAAATCTCAGATTACCAATTCGATATGCTTCTCAAGGAGCTAGAGGCATTGGAAAATCAATATCCTGAATTCGCTGACCCGAATAGCCCCACCAAACGCGTCGGCGGCGACCTCACCAAGAAGTTTCAGACCAAAAAGCACCGTTTTCCGATGCTTTCGCTTTCCAATAGCTACTCTGAGCAAGAAATCATCGAATGGGCTGAACGCTGCCAAAAATCCTTGCAAGAAGCTTCTGAGTTTGTTTGCGAACTCAAATACGACGGCGTCGCTATTGGCATGCGCTATCAAGATGGCAAGCTCTTAGAGGCACTTACCCGCGGCGATGGCGAGCAAGGAGAAGAGGTGACAACCAACGTGCGCACCATTCGAACCGTGCCTTTAGCCTTAATTAACGATTTCCCCGCAGACTTCGAAATCCGCGGCGAAATCTTTATGCCGCACCAAAATTTTGAGCAACTCAACCAACAGCGCTTGGCGCAAGGTGAGCCCTTGTTTGCCAATCCGCGCAACACGGCAGCTGGCACGCTCAAGCTCCTAGATTCCAAAGAAGTTGCCAAGCGCGGCCTCGACTGTTATTTATATGGCGTTCATGGCCTCAACAACCATGCTCAAGGGCATTTTGAAGCCGTGCAGGCTGCCAAAGCTTGGGGCTTTAAAGTACCAGACCCCGCCTTGCGCATGATCGAAAAAACGAACAGCATTGACGGCATCATGGATTTTATCCACTACTGGGACGTCCAGCGCAGCAAACTCCCTTTCGACATCGATGGTGTGGTGCTCAAAGTCAATTCCTTTGCCCAACAAGCCGAATTAGGCCTCACTGCCAAATCACCGCGTTGGGCAATTGCCTACAAATTCAAAACCCAACAAGTAGAAACCCTCCTCGAGTCGGTGAGTTTTCAAGTGGGCCGCACAGGCGCGATTACGCCAGTAGCCAATTTGAAACCCGTACAGCTCGGTGGTACTACCGTTAAGCGTGCCTCGCTACACAACGCCGATCAAATTCAAAAACTTGATTTGTGTCTGTCCGATACCGTTCAGGTAGAAAAGGGAGGTGAAATCATCCCAAAAATTGTAGGTGTCAATCTCAGTTTGCGTCAAACTGAGCAGCGCATTGCTTTTATTGAAAATTGCCCGGAATGTCAGGCCTTACTTGTTCGTCAAGAAGGAGAAGCGCAACACTACTGTCCGAATGAAGTCAGTTGTAGGCCGCAAGTCACCGGAAAAATCATGCACTTCATCAGCAGAAAGGCGCTAAATATGGATGGATTAGGTGAAGAA
Source organism: uncultured Flavobacteriia bacterium (assembly GCA_937975705.1). Taxonomy (GTDB): domain Bacteria; phylum Bacteroidota; class Bacteroidia; order Flavobacteriales_D; family Crocinitomicaceae; genus UBA952. Next base: position 121,347 of record CALJTX010000039.1, read on the forward strand.
ACAGTTGAATTAATGTATGCTAAAGGTTTGGTTAAGAATCCTTTAGATTTATATTCACTCACATTTGACCAATTGCTTTCCTTGGACCGCATGGCAGAGAAATCTGCCAATAACCTCTTGCAATCTATTGCCGCATCCAAAACGATTCCTTTTGAGCGCGTGTTATTTGGTCTAGGTATTCGCTTTGTCGGCGAAACAGTTGCCAAAAAATTAGCGCAGGCTTTTGAGCGTATCAGCGCCATTCAAACCGCCACCTTTGAGCAACTTTTAGAAGTAGAAGAAATTGGGGACAAAATCGCTCAATCTGTTCTTGACTATTTTGCCAATCCAGTCCATCAAGCCCTCATTGCAGGTCTAAACGCTGCTGGCTTACAATTTGAAGCCGCGCAAAAGACTAAAAATTCTGATCTTCTCGAAGGAAAAACGTACGTCATTTCAGGTACATTTGATACCTTTAGCCGCGACGAACTCAAGGAACTCATTGAGCTCAATGGGGGTAAGCTTGGGTCGTCGGTATCGGCCAAAACCCACTTTTTAATCGCCGGAGCAAATATGGGGCCGGCCAAATTGCAAAAGGCAACAGACTTAGGTGTAACTTTGTTGTCAGAAAACGACTTCATCAAACTGATTTCAACTTGATTATGCGCAGCATTTGGGAGCAACTACAGCAAATCGCAATCGTCTGGACCTACCAAGACGCGCAACAAATGCGCGACTTCGTCAAGGCCATTGACCAGCTGCTTGCGCAAAAGAAATTTGCACATGCCCTTATTATTGTCAATGTCCCCAAAGACCTCGACAAGAAAACCCTTCCGCCACACTTCTTGATCTACTACAATTCGCCTGCTGATTATTCCATGTTTGGCAAGCTCAAAGATGTTCAGCTAGAGGCAGAACTACACAAGAAATACGATCTCTTATTGTGGTTTGGTTCCCCTGAGTCCAAGATCAAAGGCTTATTGAAAAAGACAAATATCAAGCAGTGGCTTGGTATCAATGAGGTTGATCCTCAGTTTGACATGTTGCTCAATACCCAGCAAACCACGCCCGCAGGTCAGCTAGAATTTATCCAAAATACCCTTCAACGCATCCAATCATGAAAACATTCAAAGGCTCAGGTGTAGCGCTCGTTACGCCCTTTCAAACTGATGGTAGTATCGATTTTCAAGCATTGCAACAACTCGTGGCGCTCCAGATCAAAGGAGGTACCGACTTTTTAGTCGTGCAAGGCACCACCGGAGAGTCCCCGACACTTAGTCAGGAAGAAAAACGCAAGGTATTGGAAACCGTATTGGAGGTCAATAATGGCCAGCTTCCTGTTGTATACGGCATTGGCGGCAACAATACGGCTGGTTTAGAGGGGCTTTTCAAAAATTTGCCAAGTGGCGTTGATGGCATTTTGTCGGTTTCGCCATATTACAACAAACCCATTCAAAAAGGTATTGTAGCGCATTTCAAACAAGTAGCTTCTTTTACCGATTTGCCCATAATTCTTTACAATGTTCCGGGCCGCACGGGCTCAAACATGAGTGTAGAAACTACTTTGGAGTTAGCTGAAATCAACAATGTTGTGGCAGTAAAAGAAGCGTCTGGCAATATGGAGCAAATTATGGATATCATCCGTCAGCGCAAACCGGGTTTTGGTGTGCTTTCTGGCGATGACAACCTCACCATGCCGCTCATTGCTGCAGGTGCCGATGGTGTCATTTCTGTTGTGGCCAACGCATTTCCTGAGCGCTTTTCTCAAATGGTTCATGCCTCCATGAAAGGAGAGCTTGCTTTGGCCAAAGAAGCACATTACGACCTATTTAATGTGACCAAAATGTTCTTTGAAGAAGGCAATCCAGGCGGTGTAAAAGTTGCGCTTGCTGCTCGTGGCCTGATGCAAGAAACCATGCGCATGCCGCTTTATCCTGTGTCTGAGGGCTTGCGCAGTCGCATCCAAGCAGAAACAGCGCGCTTGTTGTCTGGGCTATAAAGATGTACCAGGTTTTTGCGTATTTGCTTTTCGCTTGTTTCTTGAGTGCTTGTCACCATACAGCACCTCAAAAATCAGCTCGGCATGCGTCTTCAATAGTTCGTACTAAAGAAGAGGGTAGCAAAGCGCAAACCTCCGATCTACATCCCGATTTAGTCGATATCCAGCAAATCCATTCGCAAATTCAAATCGAACTCAAATACACGGGTTCCGATAATTTTCTAGGCGAAAAACTTTATGCTCATATCAACAAAGCTTATCTGCAAAAAGATGTTGCCCTACGCTTGGCGCGCGTTCAAGATGCCTTGCAGCAAGCGCATCCGGGTTACAAGCTCTTGATTTACGACGCCTTGCGCCCAGTTACCGTACAGCAAAAAATGTGGGATGCCCTCGATTCGCTCACTCCAACAGCGCGCGCCAAGTTTGTCTCCAATCCAAAAAACCTGAGCTTGCACAACATGGGGGCAGCATTGGACCTCACCATTCTCGATGCGCAGGGGCGGGTTTTGGATATGGGTGCGGGTTTCGATGATATACGGCATATCGCTTATCCGATTTACGAAGATTCATTTTTAAGAACGGGTCAACTTTCACCCTTACAAGTCAAAAACCGAAAAATATTGCGCAATGCCATGCAAGCAGAAGGCTTCAGGCAGCTTCCAACCGAATGGTGGCACTACAACGCCTGCAGCCGCCCAGAAGCAAAGCTCAAATACACTGTATTTTACACCGAAAGTGATATTTTTACAAAACCAAACCCGACCTCAAACCAAAAATAAATGAAATCGATTTTACTTTCTGTCCTCGGACTCATTTTAGGTGCCTTAACAAATGGCATTATTGTTCAAATTGGCGCATCTATGGTAAGCGCGCCATTAGGTCTGGATATTTCAACCGAAGCAGGTTTAGCGAAAGCCATGCCGCTTATGGAGTTTAAGCACTTTGTGTTTCCATTTTTGGCGCATGCACTCGGGTCTTTTGTAGGCGCTTTTTTTGTGAGTAAAATGCGGGTGAATCGTACCTTGATCAACGCCATGGCAATTGGTTTTGCATTTTTAGCTGGTGGTGTCATGATGGTACTCATGATGCCTGGTACACCACTGTGGTTTATATTATTAGACTTAATTTTAGCTTACCTCCCAATGGCGTATCTTGGCTACAAACTCGGGCAGCGCTAGTTACTCGATAGGGCCCTGCTTAAAAATGAGGCGGCCAGCGCGGGTATAAGGAATGAAATACTTAAAGTCGAGGCCAAACCCAGAGGCATTGATTTCTCCGTAGGCACTTTGCTTGAAATTTACGTATTGGTATTGGGACAATAAAACAAACGCAGGTTGCAGCTGAACAAACGCGGTGGCACCTAGATAGTACACACCAAATTTCTTATTGCGGTATTCAAAGCCAATGCTGGCCCTGAAATCGAGCCCAACTTTTTTATTGATTTCTACCAATCCTACCTGTCTGAACTCGTGTTTGTCTGAAGGATTGACATATGTAGCCACACTCGAAGGTTTGTAGAGAATGGCGCTGCCAAGGGCTGCATTGGCATAAATAGAGCGGCTCAATTGAATGCCGATATTGCCTTGAATTGGAATTTCAAATTGCACAAAACGCAGGCGTTGTTGTACGCTGAGTGCGCTGTCGGTGCGGGTGCTATTGATGCTGAAATTGCGTTGGTTGTAGTAGAGGCCTGTTTCTAGCGAAATGAGGTCGGTGAGGCCGTAGCGCAAAACACCGCCGAAAGTATAGCCGTCTGTTGGCGTGAGTTCGGTCTGGAGTATGCTGTCTGCAAATTTTTGAGTGCCAGACTGCATTTGCTGCATGGGTGCAATGTGTCGGTAATGAAATCCAAAATAATTTGGTTTTCCCAGCTGGTTATAGGCCTGAGCCCAACTCAAGAGCGGAGCAACAACACAAAGCAAGAGCAATAGACGCATACGCAAAGAAACGAAAATTTGACCGAAAGGGGGAGTTTATTCGGTAATCCAGGAGCAATTGTACTCAAGCGGACGGCGGTGTTGGTTGTCGGGCCATTCGATGGCAGGGTAACCAATATAAAACAAGCCCAAGCACTTGTCTTTTTCATTTAAACCCAGAAATGTATTCATGTGTTGGGTGTAAATGAGTTTTGGGGTAGCCCAAAAGCCTCCTAAGCCATAAGCCGTGCAACTCAAATGCAAGTTTTGGATGGCGCAGGCCACCGCTTCGATTTCTTCTATTTCAGGTATTTTCTCTGTTTCTTGACGCTGCATACAAACAGCAACAACGGCAGAAGCGAGTAGGGGGCGGCGCAGCATTTTGGCGAGTTTAGCGTCGTCTTGTTGCTCAGAGGGCGTGAGTGCTAAGTAGGTTTGACCTAGAAAAGTACTGAGTTTTTGACGTCCGTCTTCCATAAAAACCTGAAAACGCCAGGGTTGGGTGTTGCCATGTGTAGGGGCCCATTGTGCGTTGTTGAGCAACAATTCAATTTGCTCTTTATGGACCTTTCTGTCCGAGAATTGCTCAGGGTAGATGGTACGTCGGGAGCGAATGAGCTCATTGATTTCAGAAAGGTTGAAGCGCATAAGAAGTGTTTAGCTGCAAAATTAGAATTTACTACCTTAGGAGCATGAAACATTGGTGGCATATTTTACTTTTTTTAGGTCTAAATTCCTATTTAGCTGCTCAAACCCAACCAGCAGGCTTTTCCAAGAAAATTTCAGGTGAAGACATCAGCTATTTTTCGCCTTTTCGGGAATTTGCCGATCTTGCTTTATTGACGCGCTGTAATGGCAATTCTCCAATTGAGTGGGAGGCCAGCACGCCAACAATAGAAGCTGGTTTGGTTAAGTTTCAGTTTTTAATTGGTTTTTCGAACGGAACGAGTGGGGCGGATCGCCATTTTGATTTTTACTTGAATGGAAAACCGCTCTTTACATTTACCACGAAGAAAAGTTGGGTGAATGAACAATTTTCTCAACATGGTCGCAATTTTGCTCCTGAGGCAAATTACCGTTTTACCCTTCTTGAAAAAGACATCAATAAAGATGTGTTTGGTTACCTTGAAATTGAACTTCCCTTTCAAGATTTCGATCAAAATGCTGTATTTAAAGTTGTAGGTCAGGATATGCAAAGCCGCGATTGGCTGATGGTTTTTCAGTTCAAGGCGCAAACAAAAGTAAAAGTGCAAGCAAGCGCGCTTGTGCTCCGTGCCGAACAAAAGCGACCCATTAATGTGCAGTGCCTTGTCCCAGAAGGAATAGATAGTATATCATTTGTTTCAGCTTTCGTTTCGTTTCAAAATCAATTTGAACCCGGTTATCATTACCTGACCTTACCAGCTTATCCGGTGGGTTTTGTTGGTTCTGATACCTTGCATTTTCGAGCATATGCGCGTGGCAAGATCAGTATAGATTCGCTTATTGTTCTCGACGTGAAGCCCATCAAAGACCTGGCTTTTCATATCATTCACCACTCACACAACGATATCGGTTATTCGCATTTACAGACAGATGTAGCCAAAATTCAGACTGAAAACATTCGGTCTGCGCTGCGCTGGATTGCAAAAGGAGGTATTGGCGCTGTTCAGCCAATATGGCACATTGAATCTTTATGGGCGGTGGAGAATTTCTTAAAAGAAGCAAGCGCAGCCGAAGAAGCACAGTTTGTGGCTGCCGTCAAAAGCGGGAATTTAGTGCTTTCTGCCAACTACGCCAATTGCCTTACCGGCCTCATGCGCCCCGACGAATTTCTTTGGCTCACCGAATACGCACGGCACTTAGAGCAGCGCTACGGTTTTCATATTTCCAACGCCATGGTGACCGACATTCCGGGGCAAACTTATGCCGCTTTTGAGGCCTATGCACAACAGCAAATTCCTTATTTATCCTTGGGCCCCAATTACGTTGCCAACCATGCCGATCATGGCGATAGAGTAGGTGGCGTCATTCACGAAACTGGCGACCAACCTTTTATGTGGCAGTCTAAAACCGATAGCGCCCAACAACTTTTCGTCTGGACCGCAGGCAAAGGCTATTCGTATTTTCACAATATTCCCGCAGGCCAGCAATTTTTTGAATGGGAAAAGCGCCTCTCTGCCTATACCCAAGAGTTGGCAGCGTATCCCTACGATGTGGTGCAGTTGCGCTATACCAAAAACGCCGACAACGGCCCTGTAGACACCACCCTTTGTGAGTTTGTGGCAGCTTGGAATTTGAAATACAGTTCACCGCAGTTGGTGCTTTCCAATGTAGATACTTTATTTGCAGATTTTTTAAAGCAATACAAAGAGGATTTACCGGTTCAAACAGGAGAAATCAGTCCGTATTGGGAAGACGGCGCGTACTCCACAGCTGCCGAAGAGATCCAGGCGCGCCGTTTGGTTAAAGAAGTCATTGATTTTGAAGGGCAGTTGAACGAAATTGAAATAAATGAGCAGCAAGCAGCTTTGCGAGAAATCCACCGCAACCTCATTTTGTTCCACGAACACACATGGGGCGCGTGGTGCAGCATTTCAGCTCCCGACGTATTTTTCACGACCGAACAATGGCGCATCAAAAAATCTTTTCTGGATTCTGCACAATTGCAATTTTCGCGCATCGGAAAGCAAGCCCAATTTAAAGGGTACTGCAATAATAGCGCAGTAAGTAACTTTAGTTTTCTTTGGGATGATGCCTATTCGGGAATCAGATCACTCAAATGGGATGGAATTGAATTACTCCAGCAAAACACACCAGGGCTCGGTGCGTGTATATATAGTTTGGGTATTTCTCCTCAGGTCAACGAAGTGTTGGTTCCAAAGCAAAATGAACATAAAAAAGCCACCCAAACCATTGTGCATCCCAACTTGAATATCACCGTTCAATTTCAGCCGTCAGCCCAGCCGAATGAATTTGTCTTGCGGTTTCAGATCGACAAAAAAGCCATCCGAGACAAAGAAGCCTTGCACATTTGCTTGCCTTTTGAACTCGACAACCCGACTTTAACGTATGGAGACGAAACCTTATTGAACTACCCCAAAGACCAATTAGCGGGTTCCAATAAAGAGTTTATTTGCGTTTCAGATCACTTGGTTCTAGAAGACAAAAATCTCAAAATAACCGTCTTTACTCCCGACTGCAACCTCATTGAACTTGGCGCTCCCATAGACGAACAGCAGCAACGCGGCGCAAAGGTCTGGACGCGCCAAAACCAAAGCATCAGCCCGCTCTACCTATATGTTTTCAATAATTACTGGCACACAAATTACAAAGCAGATCAGGCTGGACGTTTTGATGTATTTGTGCGGGTTAGGGTGGAAGAGAAGTGAGGGTAAATAATAAGCTTGCAAACAAACTTACTTCACAACTTGCATCTTACTCGTTCGCAAAGTCCCCTTATCCTGAACCATCAAAATATAGCTTCCAGAGACCAATGAGCTGATGTCAATTTCAGAATAGGTTTGCCCTTTTGCAACTAAATTCCCTAATAAATCGAAGATTTCGTAAGTAACATCAGTCCCATTTTCGATTGATAAATGGACTGCGTTGGATGCAGGGTTTGGGTAAGCCATGCGTTGGGTAAATTGTTGTTCGTCAAGTCCAATGTAAGATTGAAATGTACAGCTATTGGCTATTGCTGTTGCATACAAGGGCATGTTGGGGTCTTCATAACAGCGCATACCCGTTACAATTGCTTCATCGCAAGCGTAACTCCATTCTGGAAACAAATTAAATAAGTAGTGGGTGTCGCCAATTCTTTCAATGATTTCAGAGTCATAAGAAAAGGGAGTCATGTTGTCAAAGTGTGTATTGTAAGACACTTGAAGCCGCTTGAGTTGCAGCCCATTGATCGTAACGGTATCTGTAAAATTGACATGTACAGAAATGGTGTCTTCGTCGTTGTAGTCAGGAATACGGATATACCAAGACTCCCCTTGAGAAGCATTCATGTCGTACAAAAGTTCAAATGAATCGTATGCGGGCTCGTAGTAAAAAACCGAATCATTAGCGTAATAGGTGAATTTCGTGCCTTGTTCACCGGAGCACATGAGCGGGCTGCTGTTCACTAATCGGTTACATACTTTACCGTGAATGGTGGTGTCGCCGCTAGAGGTGACTTGCATGTAACTTTCATAAAGACTTCCCGGCATAAAATCAGCGACATTCACTTTTGAATAGTGCCAAGTGGAACCTTCTACACCAAAGTATTGTGCGAATGAAATATTCGAAAACAGAAGATAGAAAAACAAACAGGAGCTGATTATTTTATTCATGGTCAATGATTTATGCGCTTAGAAAATTAATCATTTTCCTTTAGATGAGCAGCAAAACCTGTTCAAGTGTTCATTTTGAGCAGTTATGTATGGCGCAAATGTATTCTATTAAAATGCTGATTTGTGTAAGGACTTGATTCAGATTGGTATATGTTCTAATTCTTAACTTGTTTGACCTTATAAATTTGAATTTTTTATAATTTTGAATTATGGAATAGTTTATAAAATTACCATCGTTACTTATTTAAAGACTTTAATCATGATCAAAACAATTCTACTTTCCGCTATTTTCTTACTTGGTTTTCGTTCACTTGTAAATGCGCAAAATGATGCCCTATCTTTTAACGGGTCGGCAGATTATGTCGAAATTACCAATTCAGACCAGCTGAATTTCACAACAAATTTCACAATCGAGGCTTGGGTTCAATTGGATAAAACCAGTGGCACTAATTTCATTTTGAGTAAGTCATGGTGTGGTAATTCTGAGTATGCATATACATTTAATGTAGTGGATGGAAAAGTACGTTGGGGCTGGAATAACAACGGGAATTGCAATTTTGCGTCAATGGTGGAAACGACCAATATCATCTTCAATCCGGGAGATTGTCATCATCTTGCGGTTACCCATTCAAGTTCAATGGTAAAAATTTATGTAGATGGAGTCGAGGTTCCGACAGCACTTATGTTAGGGAATTATTCGGATATTGCACCAAGTACAGAGCCATTTAGATTAGGGATTTACAAAGGATTAAATGGTAACTTTTTGTACTTCATGGATGGAAAAATTGATGAATTAAAGATTTGGAACAACATAAGAACGCCACAACAAGTGTCCTTTTCCATGAATAGTGCATTGATCGGAAATGAAGCAAATTTGGTTTTGTATTTTGATTTTGAAAATTTAATTGCCGGTTCATTTATAACGATACCAAATAAAGCGAGCTCAACAGGAGCAACTCTTGATGGTCAAAGTAGTGTGACCTCTCCACTTATTGAGCCTTCCTGCGCAGTCCTCAATAATCTAAATGTTTCTGAAAATACGCCTGCATCGGCCAACATTGCTCAAGTTTTCCCTAATCCGACGAATGGCATACTAACCATTCAACTCAATGACCCACATGCAAAAGTTGCATTCTCCATTTATGATGTACAAGGCAACCTGATCATGGAAGAACGCAGCACCGCAGCAATTACAAATCTGGATATTTCAACGTTTGCCAATGGGGTTTATTACCTGAATGTCGGCACGCAAGTAGTTAAATTCGTGAAGCAATAGTAAGCTACTTTTGCTTGTGAAAATTGAAACCCGGCACTTTCGTGCTGGGTTTTTTTGTGGTCTACAGGGTCGAGAAATTTAACTTTTAGGAGAATTTGGAGGGGGTGGTGGAGTGGGAGTAATCAATGAAGTATAAAATTTGCTTTTGGTGCATTATTGGTGTATATTTACACCATAACATTTTTGATATGAGAAGACAAAGCATCTCTTTTACAGAACCAAATGATGAATGGCTGAAGAGTCAAATTGACAATAAAGAGTATTCAAGTAAAAGTGAATTGGTCAATGATTTGATTCGTCAGGCAAGAAATCAGCAACACCAAATTGATCTCATTCGATTGAAGTTAGACCGAGCTGAAAAATCAGGCTTTACCACTGATTCTAAATCAGAAATCCTAAAGCAAGCCAAAAGTTTGCTAAATGGCTAATTACAAATTAAGCAATGTTGCCAAAGAAGATTTAATCCGAATTCATCGATATGGCGTGCAACAATTTGGAGTCAATCAAGCTGACAAATACTTTAATGCTTTCTTTGTGCATTTTGATTTGATTGCAAAAAATCCGCTTTCTTTTGAATCTGTCGATTTTATTAAGCCAGGATATAGACGCTGTATTTGTGGTGTAGACAGTATTTTCTTCAAATTAAATGAAGATTACGTCGAAATAATGACAATTATTGGGAGACAAGAACTTAGTTCATTGTTATGATATTTTTGCTTATCAAAACAAGTTTTGAGAGCTTTAAAAACAAAAAACCCAACACTTTCATGTTGGCTTTTTGCTTGTGACCTCGTCAGGATTCAAGCTCCTTCCTCAGTACGTGCAGTGGACAAAACGCCTTTATTCGCTGCGCTCATACGGACATTTTTCATTTTTTATACCTTTTGCGAATGAATTCGCAACGGCTTTAAATGAAAAATGCCCTCCGCATAGCGGAAGGCATTTTGTCAGAGTGACCTCGTCAGGATTCAAACCTGAAACCTTCAGAGCCGTAATCTGATGCTCTATTCAGTTGAGCTACGAGGCCGATTTCGAGTGCAAAGATAAGAACTTTTTTACAATTGCAATGTTATTAAAGAAAAAAAGCGCTTGAAAAAACTACTTGTTGTCCTTTCTGTCATTGGACTTTTATTCATTTTACTGCTCTCCATTATGCGTTCATCTATAGAAACTCCTGAATATGAAGTGCTTCGAGTGCTCACTAAAAAGGCAGAGATCAGGCGCTACCCGAGTTTGGTTTTGGCACAAACTGATTTGGATTCGAGTACCTACAGTGAAAACAGCAGTTTGGGCTTCAGACGGGTGGCTGGATATATCTTTGGCGGGAATGAGAAGGGGGAGAAAATTGCCATGACTTCACCAGTAGTGATGGAGATGGGGGCCAAGACCCAAGTGGCTTTTGTGATGCCCAAGCAATACAGTATGGATGCGTTGCCGAACCCGAACAGCCAGAATGTAAAGATTGCCAAACAAGCGGAGCGAACGCTCGCCGTGCTGCGTTTTGGTGGCTATACCAATGATGTCAAAATTGCCGAAAAGGCGGAAGAATTGCGCGATCTTCTCAAGAAAGAGGGTGTTGTTTTTCAAGATAAATTGATTTACATGGGCTACAATGCTCCGTGGGATTTCATTGGCCGCAGAAATGAAGTGGCTTTTGAAGTTGTCAATTCCTTGACCAATTAATGCGGATTTCTGAGTAGGGTTTGATTGATAAATCCTAATTGCGGCATTCCTTTTTGACTAATTTTAGCACAAACTTGCTAAGATGAATTTCCCTTATCAGCTCCGAACCATGGAGCAATATCAAAAAGCCTACGCACAAAGCGTGCAAGACCCTGAAGCTTTCTGGGCCGAAATTGCCGATAATTTTACCTGGCAAAAGAAATGGGATAAAGTCCTGGACTGGAATTTCAAGGAGCCCCAAATATCTTGGTTCAAAGGGGGGCAACTCAATATCACAGAAAATTGCCTAGACCGCCATTTGGCAACACGCGGCAACGAACCCGCTATTATTTGGGAGTCCAATGACCCGGAAGAGCATCATCGGGTACTGACCTACAACGAATTGCATTTTAAAGTGCAGCAATTTGCCAATGTACTCCTGAACAACGGTGTTCAAAAAGGCGACCGCGTTTGTATCTACATGGGTATGGTTCCGGAACTCGCTATTGCAACACTCGCATGTGCACGCATTGGCGCCATACACTCCGTTATCTTTGGCGGATTCTCAGCCCAAGCCATTGCAGACCGCCTAGACGACGCAGGTGCCGAATTTATAGTGACATGCGACGGCGCGTATCGCGGAGCCAAAGATATTCCGCTTAAAAGTGTCATTGACGACGCGTTGGTCGGGAACAAAACGATTCAAAAGGTCATTGTGTGTACGCGCACCCGCACACCGGTGTCTATGCTCAAAGGCCGCGACGTTTGGTGGGAAGACGAAATCAAGAAGGTAGAAACCATGGGCAACCCCGAGGTGGCGCCAGTGCCGATGGATGCCGAAGACATCTTATTTATTCTTTACACCTCTGGCTCAACTGGCAAACCAAAAGGCGTGGTGCACACAACTGCTGGGTACATGGTCTGGACCAACTACACGTTTGTCAATGTGTTTCAATACCAACCCGGCCAAGTGCATTTTTGTACCGCAGACATCGGCTGGATCACCGGCCACAGCTATATTATTTACGGACCGCTCAGTGCTGGCGCCACCACACTCATGTTTGAGGGCGTGCCCACCTGGCCCGATGCAGGTAGGTTCTGGGAAATCGTTGAAAAGTATAAAGTGGATATCTTGTATACGGCGCCTACTGCCATCCGTAGTCTCATGAGTTTTGGTCTCGATCCGATCAAAGGCAAAGACCTCAGTTCCTTGAAAGTGTTGGGTTCTGTAGGTGAGCCAATCAATGAAGAGGCTTGGCATTGGTACAACGAACACATTGGTCAGAAACGCTGCCCAATTGTCGATACGTGGTGGCAAACCGAAACGGGTGGGGTCATGATTTCGAATTTGGCGGGCGTAACGCCTTCAAAGCCCTCATATGCCACGCTGCCGCTTCCGGGAATTCAACCTTGTTTGGTCGATGAAAATGGCGTAGAAATTCAAGGCAATGGCGTCAATGGCAATTTGTGTATCAAGTTTCCGTGGCCCGGCATCATCAGAAGCACTTATAACGACCACGAACGCTGCCGTCAGACCTACTTTTCGACCTATGAAAACCTCTATTTTACCGGCGACGGCTGCCTCCGAGACGAAGACGGCATGTACCGCATTACGGGTAGGGTAGACGACGTACTCAATGTGAGCGGCCACCGCATCGGAACTGCTGAAGTGGAAAATGCGATCAATATGCACGCTGGTGTGATTGAAAGCGCGGTGGTGGGTTATCCGCACGATATCAAAGGGCAGGGCATTTTTGCGTATGTCATTATCGAAGACACCCATGGCGACGACAAACTCACCAAACAGGATATCCTCCAAACGGTTTCACGCGTTATTGGCCCAATTGCCAAACCAGATCAAATCTTATTTGTGCCTGGCCTGCCCAAAACACGCAGTGGCAAAATCATGCGCCGCATCTTGCGCAAAATTGCAGAGGGCGACACCTCAAATCTAGGCGACACCAGTACGCTTTTAGATCCGAGTTTGGTGGATGTAATTGTAACACTCAAGAGCGAATAAACGCCACTCACAAGTATTTGATAAAGGAGCGCACTAGTGCTCCTTTTTTCGTTATCAACAATTTGATTTTGAAAGAACTAAAGAATGTTAATCTAGGCTTAAAATCATGGTTACAAAGCGCAGCGAACTTTACCAAAAAAAACCATGAAGCGCAAAGTTGACTTAGTAGTGATTTCGGATGTACACCTCGGGACCTATGGGTCGAGAGCAGCCGAATTGGTGTCTTATTTGAAAAGCATTGATCCTGACACATTGGTGCTCAATGGCGATATCATTGATATTTGGCAGTTTAGCAAGCGCTATTTTCCGGCTGCGCATATGGAAGTACTCAAAACCATTGCCTCTATGCTGACACATGGAACAAAGGTCTTTTATATTACAGGAAATCATGACGAAACATTGCGCAAATTCAAAGGTTTCAAGATGGGGGATTTTGAAATTCAGAATAAACTGATTTTGGATCTGCCTACCGGAAAGGCTTGGATATTCCATGGCGATGTTTTTGATACCACCATGAAGCACTCTAAATGGGTTGCTAAATTAGGTGGAAAGGGCTATGATTTACTCATCATGCTCAATACCTGCATGAATTGGATTTCTGAGCGTTTGGGAAGAGGTCGTATTTCTTTGTCTCAAAAGGTAAAAGATAGCGTCAAAGGCGTGGTAAAGTATGTCAATAATTTTGAGGAAACAGCAGCGGAAATCGCTTGTTTTTCTAATTACCAATATGTTGTTTGTGGCCATATTCATCAACCGCAAATTCGAAAAATGAAGAGCAAAGATGGGGCAGAGGTGCTTTATCTGAATTCTGGTGATTGGGTAGAGAATTCTACTGCGCTAGAATACCATCAAAATGAATGGTCACTTTACAGACATGACCAAAGCGTCAAAGAAGATGTCTTGCAATTAAAAGAAGAACACCGTGATGCCCTCAATTACGAGTCGCTTTTACGGGAAGTTGTGTCCGAATTACATACGAACTGAGATGCGTGTATTATACGCCATACAAGGGACAGGAAACGGACACCTCAGTAGGGCACATGAAATTGTGCCATTATTGAAAAAATATGTAGATGTCGACACCCTTATTAGTGGCAATCAAGCGCAGATTCAGGCCGATTTCGATATCAATTACCAACGTACCGGTCTTACTTTTTTAAGCGGTAAAAATGGCGATATCAGTATATTGAAATCGCTTAAAAACACCCACCCAATAGATCTTATTGCAGAAATCAGGTCTTTTCCAATCAAAAAATATGACCTCGTTCTGAGTGATTTTGAACCTGTTTCAGCATGGTCGGCACTGCTCAATGGGGTGCCTTGTATAGAGTTGAGTCATCAGGCTGCGGTGGTGCATCCATTGGCGCCTAAGCCTTCAGAAAAATCGACGTTTGGGCGTTATGTACTACAGCATTATGCGCCGTCGCGACAGAAATATGGCTTTCATTTCAAGTCTTACGATGAGCGCGTTTTTACGCCTGTTATTCGACATGAAATCAGGAATGCACAGCCTTCAGACCAAGGGCATTACACCGTCTATTTGCCGGGATACCACGATGATGTTTTGATGCATTTTCTGCGTCAATTTGATGTCAAATGGGAAGTGTTTTCAAAGCATGCAAAGTATGCCTACCGTGTAGACAACGTCTTTATTGAACCAATTAGCCAACTGCGTTTTCAGCAAAGTTTGATCAATTCAACAGGAGTGCTCTGTGGAGCTGGCTTTGAACTGCCTTCCGAAGCATTATTCTTAGGTAAAAACACAATGGTGATCCCGATGAAAGGCCATTACGAACAAACCTGTAATGCGCTGGGTGCGGCCGATGTGGGCGCCACCACTATTCCTGAACTCGACCTCATTTATCATAGACAAATCAACTACTGGCTTGGTCAGCAGCAGCAAGTACCGCTTTTGTTTGCCGACCAAACAGAGCAAATCATCATTGATATTCTCAACGCATTTCAAAAAGAGGGTAGGGCTGCCTACGAACCAGGGGTTGAGTTTGAAACACTTAGACAAAAGTTAGGATTACTCCGCTACTTCTTCTGATCGCTTCTTGTAATGACGGTACAACTCCTGCTGTGCATGAAACGGAGGTAAATTGCGCTTGGAGTATGCGTTTTTGTAGTCAGCAGAAATACTACGCGCTTTGACGCTTCCTTTCCATTGGTACTCAAAAACGAGCTCGATTTCTTTTTGTATTTGAGGGTCTTTGATAATTGTGCCCACCTCTACGCGCTGATCCAAGTTGCGCTCCATCCAGTCCGCACTAGAAATGAAGTATTCAGGATTGCCATTGTTGCCAAAAATCAAGAAGCGCGTGTGTTCTAAATAGCGGTCCACGATACTGATGGCCGTAATGTTTTCACTCAAGCCTTTGACGCCTGGTTTGAGGCAGCAAATGCCGCGAATGATCAGCTCAATTTTTACGCCAGCTTTGCTTGCAGCGTAAAGTTTGTCGATCATCTTGACATCCGTAAGGTTATTGAATTTCAGGCGGATGTGTGCTGGTTTTTTGGCTTTGGCAAACTTGATTTCGCGCTCAATGAGGGCGAGTAGTTTGCGGCGCGTGTTGAAAGGTGAAACGAGCAGGTGGCGAAAGGTGTGGCGTTCGAGGTTGTTCTCGAGCATGCCAAATACCCTACTAACTTCCAAAGAGATTTCTTTATCAGCTGTGAGGAGCACTAAATCGGTATAAATAGTAGCAGTAGACTCATTGAAATTGCCGGTTCCGATGTAGGTAATGTATTGTGTTTTGGCTTCAGAAACACGCCTGATTTGCATAAGCTTGGAATGCACCTTGAGATTTTGTAGGCCGTAAATGACGTTTGCACCGTTGTCTTTGAGGCGGTTGCTCCACCAAAGGTTGTTTTCTTCGTCAAAACGCGCTTGGAGTTCAAAAACAACCGTGACTTGCTTGCCATTATAGATGCAAGCGAGTAGGGCATTCATAATTTCTGAATTCTTGGCCACGCGGTAGATATTGATTTTGATATCCTTCACCTTGGGGTCGAGGCTGGCCTCGCGCAAAAGATCCACGACATGGTCAAATTGCTGAAACGGAAAATGCAACAGTACATCTTGCTTGATTATCGTTGCAATATGGCTCTTGCCACTGCGAAAAGCCGGGTGTTTGACGGGCGCTTGTGCGGCAAAGCGATAGGCTGGATTGCCAAAATCTGGAAAGCGCATGAAGTCTTTAAAGTTGTGGTAGCGCCCACCGGGTATGGTGTTGAAGCCTTTCTTGAGTTTGAGTTGTTGGAGTAAAAAAGTCAATAAGTCGTCGGGCATGGCGGCGTCATAGACAAAACGCACGGGGAGTCCTTTCTTGCGCTGCTTGACACTCTTTTCAATTTTTTCAAAGAAGGACAGCGAGAGGTCGTCGTCTAGATCGAGTTCGGCATCACGCGTAAACTTGAAAGTAAATGCTTGGATGTGTTGCGGTCGATAGACGGAAAAAATGTCGTTCAAGTATAGCCTAATGATGTCGTCTATCAACATAACATTGGTGTGCGCTTCGCGATTCAAGATGAAAAAGCGGCTGTATTCGGTCGGGATCTGGATGAGGGCATAGCGTACTTTTGCGTTGCTGCTCATTTTGACGCCTAAATAAATGGCGTAATCGCGGAGCTTGGGTAAAGGGCGTTTTTTGTCGAGCATGATTGGGAAAATCGCATGCTTGAGTTTGTCGTGGAAAAAATCGTCTAACTCGACAAGTTCTTTGTCGGTACAGCCAGTCTCATCGATGAAATGAATGCCTTTTGCTTGGAATTCTGCCTTGATCTCTTGGTAAGCTCTTTCAAAAAGTTGCTGCTGACGCAATACGACCTTTCTGATTTCTACATAAAGTTCTTCTGCAGTGCCTTTATAGCCCTGTACTTTTTCGTTTTTCAGGTCAATTGTTCTTTTGAGGTTGGCTACTCTTACCCGAAAGAATTCATCGAGGTTATTGGAGTAAATGCCTAAAAAGCGCATGCGTTCAGTAAGCGGAACACTCGGGTCTATGGCCTCTTGCAAGACGCGTTCGTTAAAAGAAAGCCAGCTAAGTTCTCTGTTGATCAAATTCATATTGCAAAGAAAGCCTTGCCGCGATAAACGACAAGGCTTTTTGTATTAAGGAATAGTTAAAATTTATTGCAAAAAAAAAGCACCATCCGTAGATAGTGCTTGTTGTGGGGGTTGACGGGTTCGAACCGCCGACCCTCTGCTTGTAAGGCAGATGCTCTGAACCAGCTGAGCTAAACCCCCGTTGTGATTACGAGTGCAAAGATATGAAATAATTCAATATTCAAAAGAAAAATTGAAGTTTTTTACTGCTTTATTCAAAAATAATAAATGTAAATAGGGTAGAGAAGCTGTGTAGTGAGTTCAATTTCAATTTGTTGCAAGATGCAACTTTTTCAAAATCTTTTCGTATCATTGGCCTTATGCGCAAAAGCACAAATGTATTTTTCTTGCTCATCATCGGCCTTGGTGCTATGCTTTTAGGCTGTGAATTTCGTTCGCCACAAGACGAAATGCGCAAAGACTGGGCGCAAATAGCGCGTTCGGGCAAAATCACGCTACTTACTGAAAACTCTACACTTTCCTTTTTTGAATTCAAGGGCAAGCGCATGGGGTTTGAATTCGAAATCCTTGATACCTTTTGTAAGGCGAACCACCTCAAATTGGAGGTCAAAGTAGTGAATAAACTCGGTGATTTCCAACGCATGCTCCGTAAAGGCGAGGGCGATGTTGTGGCGGCAAATCTCCCTATCGAGTTGGGGCAAGAAAAGCAATTCAATTATTCCATTCCTTATTACCAAACTTATCAAGTGCTCGTGCAGCGCAAATCAGATTCAATTATTTCTGAGCCAGCGCATTTGGCCAATAGAACGGTGTACGTACGTAAAAACTCTGCATACGAAAAACGCTTGTCTGCCCTGCAAGAAGAAATTGGCGCCAACCTAAATATCCGCTACCGTTCTAATTCACCACTTGCCGAAGATTTGATCGAAGAAGTGGCCAATGGGAGTATTCATTACACGCTGGCACATGAAAACCAAGCACGCATCGTCAAAGACATGCATCCAAATTTAGATATCGCCACCCGTATGTCTTTTGAGCAGCGCATTGCTTTTGCCTTGAGACCAAAAAGTAAGGTCCTCAAAGAAAAACTCGATTCATTTTTACAAACATATATTGCTTCTGAAGCATATACCCAGCTTAAAAAACGCTATTTCGACTACATTGTCTCTACACCGACTGAATTTTACCTCACTCCGAAAGGTGCGCTTTCTCCTTTTGATGCGCTCTTCAAAAAAGCGGCACAAACCTACAATTGGGACTGGAAAGTGCTAGCGGCTATTGCCTTTAAAGAGTCTCGCTTCAATCCAAATGCCCGCGGTTTTGGTGGTGCATATGGTCTGATGCAATTTATGCCCAACACTGGTCCTAAGTTTGGTGTTTTCCCGGAATCAAGCCCTGAAGTGCAAATCAAAGGCGGCATGCGTTATTTGAATTCTGTAAGCAAGCGCTGGGCAAGTATTCCCGACGAACAAACGCGTTTGCAATTTACTTTGGCCTCTTACAACGCAGGCATGAGCCATATCGAAGATGCGCAGCGCTTGGCAAAAGCCGCTGGCCTCAATCCGAACAAGTGGGATGGCAACGTAGCGCTGATGGTCAATAAACTCGATGAGCCACAGTTTTACCGCTCAGAGCTTGTGCGCTGTGGAGCCTACAGAGGGCAAGCCACTTCGTATGTAGCAAAAATTCTTGCAATTTACGCCCGTTGGAAATAAATGTCAGCAAAACAAATTATTGTCGTTCAGGGCCCAACTGCATCAGGTAAAACCAGCTTGGCTATTGCCTTAGCCCAGCATTTTCAGACCGAGATTATCTCTTTTGATTCAAGGCAGTTCTATGAAGAACTCGCTATTGGTGTGGCCCGTCCGAGTATAGAAGAATTGGGGCAGGTGCAGCAACATATGATTGCTTGTCGTTCTATTCACGAACCACTCAATGCCAATTCTTTTGTGCAGCAAGCGCAGCCCATTTTAAATAGATTGCTCCAGGAGAAAGGTGCTGCGGTATTAGTGGGTGGCTCGGCTTTGTTTGCCGACGCACTCATTTTGGGCTTAGATCCGTTGCCACACGATCCTGCAGTACAAGCCAAATGGCAACATGTTTTTGATACAGAAGGTTTAGCGGCCTTGCAATTAGCGCTGCAGCAAAATGATCCGCATTTTTATACAGAAATAGATGTCATGAACCCTACGCGGCTCATGAGGGCATTAGAAATCAATGAGCTCACCGGAGCATCCAATTTATCGCTGCGCAAAGGCCCACGGCAAGACCCTTCAAACGTTGCGCGCATTTTTATCGATTGGCCACGGGCTCAATTGTATGCGCGCATCAATTTGCGCGTGGACCAAATGCTACAAGAAGGCCTTGAAGCTGAAGCGCGGCAATTTTTTCCGGATCAGATGCATTTACAAGCCTTACAAACGGTTGGTTACCGCGAATTTTTTGACTTTTTTGAAGGCAATATGAGTAGAGCAGAGGCCATCGAGAAAATCAAGCAGCACACTCGCAATTATGCCAAGCGGCAACTCACTTGGCTGGCGCGCTATGCGCAAATGCATGCCATAGATCCAGAAGCGGAGCATGATTTGTTGGCGGCAGCGCTTGTGAAAATTGGTTAAAGAAATGTTAAAAAGACAGCGCGAAGCTTAAAATCAAGCATTTTCGTACCTAAACAGCTATACACATGAAACATCTATTGCTCGTATTTTCGTTCTTATTTCTACAACAACTCCAAGCGCAAAAGATTCGCTTAAAAGTTGAAGATCAAAAAGATACAACCGTTTACTTAATTAAATACTTTGGGTCAAAGCTCTTCTATGCCGATACCGCTCAAATGAAAAATGGCGAGGTAGTCTTTGATGGTGCCAAGCAAAAACCAGGTATTGTTGGCTTGTTTTTGCCAGGACAGCGCTACTTTGAATTCGTTTACAACAACGAAGAAATTCAGCTCTCTACCAAAGGCCCAGACTTCATGGCCAATATGGTCGTCAATAAGTCCGAGGAGAACAAATTGTTCATCCCTTACGTGAAGTTCATCAGCAGCAAAAAAGGTGAAATTGCCAAACTTGCTGAGCAGCGTGCCAAACTCAAGCCTGAAGATGCTGAATACGCCACACTCGGAACCCAAATCGATGCGCTCAACAAAGAAGTAGAGGTGTATCAGGCCAATTTAGTGACCAACAACCCAGGTAAACTCGTTGCTAAAATTGTACAGATGTCTACCGAAATTGTGGTGCCAGAACCACCAAAAGACGACAAAGGCAATTTGCTAGACTCTAACTTCCGTTACAAATACTACTTCGCTCACTATTGGGACAACGTCGATTTCAAGACAGATGCGCTTGTAAACAATCCTATTTTTGCCAACAAACTCGAGTTTTATTTCGGCAAATCCATGATGATCCAACACTGGGACACCATCATTAAATACGCTTTCGCTTTTTGCGATGCCTTAGATCCGAAGTCGCGTATGTACGAATACAGCGTGGGCTGGATTGCCTCCACCTATGGAAAAAGCGATATCATGGGCATGGACAAAGTCTATTACTACATGCTCAAGCGTTATTTCTGCACCAAAGATGCGAGCGGAAAATCACCAGCTTTCTGGGTGGCCGAAGATAAATTCGAAGACCTCTGCGAAAACCTCGATAACAAAATGAATACCGTGATGGGCATCAAGCCGCCAAACCTCATCATGCGCGACACCTCAGATACAAAATGGGTCGATTTTTACAGCCTGACTTCTGAATACACCATTCTCTATTTCTGGGATCCAGAATGCGGCCATTGTAAAAAAGTAACGCCAAAAATCCAAACGCTTTACGCTGAAAAGTGGAAGGCGCGCAATATCGAAGTATTTGCAGTAGGTAAAGGTGTGGGTAAAGATTTTGAGGCCTGGAAAAAATACATCCGCGAGAGCAAACTCACGTTTATCAATGTGGCTGTTACCAATAGCATCTACGAAATTGCCAAAGCGACACCTGAAAAATTAGTACCGCTCTATCCAGGCGAAAAGGGCAAGCCTACAACGCTGCAGAGTTTGAACTACCAACAAACGTATGATATCTATTCAACACCGAAAGTTTTCGTTTTGGATAAAGACAAGAAAATCATCGCCAAAAACCTTTCTGTTTCGCAACTTGAAGACATGCTTGATCAGCTGCAAAACAAGAAAGACGCACCTAAATTATTCCCGCCTGATCCAGAAGAGGACGAGCACATGCAAAAAGACTAAATGACGCAAGACCGCCTTCAATCGACCCTTCAAAGTCATCACAATTGGATCATTACCACGCACAAAGGACCTGACGGCGACGCCGTGGGCAGTGTTGTTGCTTGGGCTGCATATGCACTACAGTGCAAAAAAGAATACTTGATTGTTTTTCCAGATCAGCCGGCTGCCTATTTGTGTCCGTTTTTGGAAGGCTACAATTGGGAAGTTTTTGCCGCAGATAAAGCATACGCCGGCGACTTACTTTTTGCCTTAGATTACAACGCGTCTTCACGCGTCGGGGAGGAGATGTCTAACTGGTTTGACAAACAAACGCTGACCAAAGTGATGCTCGATCACCATCCGAATCCGGCCGATTTTGTGCACATTCCAATTTCTATCCCTACTGCTTGTTCTACAACAGAAGTCATTTATCATGTATTAGAAGACCTCGGGCAACGCGATCAAATCAATTTAGCGATGGCTAAGGGCCTGTATCTTGGCCTCATGACCGACACCGGCTCTTTTCGTTTCCCTTCAGTTTCTGCCTACACGCACCAAATGACCGCGCATTTATTGTCTTTGGGTTTGGCGCAGCACGAAATTCACGAAGCGGTTTACGATGTAAATAGTGTAACGCGTTTGCAATTGCGCGGTTATGCAATAGCAGAAAAGCTGCAGCTGCATCCCGAACATCGCTTAGGCATCATGAGCCTGAGTAAAGATGAGCTCAAGCGCTTTGCATATCAAAAAGGAGATACCGAAGGTTTGGTCAATGTCATTTTGTCAATAGAGGGTTATGATGCAGGTGTTTTTATGATGGAAACCGAAGAAGGTGTTAAGTTTTCTTTTCGCTCAAAAGGCAAGCGTTTTGTCAATGCTTTTGCGCAGGCTCATTTCAATGGTGGTGGGCATCAGTATGCAGCCGGTGGGTTTTATGCCGGCAGCCTCAAAGATGCGCTCGCCAAACTAGAATCTTTAATCGATCAAATCTAATTGATGCCCAAACATTTTGTCTTCGCCATATTACTTTTCATTAGCTTCATTTTTTCGGCTTGCCGAAGAGAAGAAGCCAAAGAGCAGACGCGGCAAAAATGGTCTTCGGAGCATTCCGTTGATTTCAATCGGGAACTCAGTGTGCGCGAAAATCTCAAAATCAATACGTTTTTAGCCCATTACACGCATTTGAAAATGCAGCAAACCCCTTCGGGCTTGCGCTACATGATTTACCAAAAAGGCGCACCAACGCAAGCAACAGCGAAAGATGGTCAGCAAGCGCTCGTTCGCTTGTCCATAGGTTTGTTAGATGGCACCCAGTGTTATCAAACCAAACCCGACCAAATTGAACGCATCACAATTGCGCATTCCGAAAAAGAATCGGGGGTGCACGAAGCGCTGCAATTCATGCGAAAAGGAGACAAAGCCAAGCTGATTTTACCCAGTTATTTGGGGCATGGCCTCCTTGGTGACCGCAGTAAAATCCCGCCGCAAAGTATTTTATATATCGATATCCAACTAATTGATCTCCAATGAGAATGCTCCCATTTCTTGCTTTTTTATTATTATTTGCAGCCTGTGACGATACGCCCAAGCCCAAGTCAGGTACCAAAAAAGTGGTCAAAGCCAATACCCAAAATCTCGCCGACTTAGATACGAGTGCTGCGGGCTCCAAAAAAAACCTGATCAATTTTGAAAAAGGCAAGGTGAGCATGCGCAAGAAATTAGCGAGTGGTATTGTCCTCAAATGGATTGAGCGTGGAACGGGGCCTTCTTTTGAAGCTGGCGAGATGGCCTTAATAGACTACCGCTTAGGGACACCAGATGGGCGCATCATTGACGGAAATAACAGAATCAATTTGCCATTCATCCCATTTGTAGTAGGGTACAGCATGCAAACCCAGGGTTGGGATTTAGCCTTTGCGCATTTGCGCGTTGGCGATTTTGTCAAGGTGGAGATTCCGGCGGCGCTGGCGTACGGCAACAAAGGCATTAAAGATGTGTTGGCGCCAAATACGCCCAACTGGCTTTATGTAAAAGTGATTTCAAAAATTGAACCGAGCACCAATGCCGATGGCATACGCGCCTGGAAACTTGCCGATGGTCAGGCCTTCAATCTTGAAGAGGGTGGGGTCAAGGAAGTGGCATATGAGTTTGTAGCCTCGACACCAAATAAAGCCAATGCCATCATGGCCCGCAAATTTCCACAGCGCTATGTTGTAGGTCAAAAAACAACCGTTCCGGGCTTGCGAAAAATCCTTAAAAATGCTTTGCAAGGAGAGCGCTATTATATTGTTTTACAGCCAGAACAGGCCTATGGAGGCAAAGGCTATGGACAAGTAATTGCGCCCAACGAGCCGGTTTTCTTTTTGTTAGACATCGTGGGCGTTCGGTCCATATCATAGGAAATGCCTAAATTTGTACTGAAATTTTTGTTTTGCGTCAGATAACTCTTTTATATATTTTTTGTTTTTTCTTTGGTTTTTCGTCCACGGCCCAACGTGCACTTGATACCATCGAAACAGAATTGGGCAAAGTCGTTTTGTACAGTAACAAAACGTGGTCTTTTTTACAAATTAGCACCTTCGATGGCATCATGAATCCTCGGATCAACGCCCTAATGCTTGCTCAAGACCCTAGTTTTCGCCACCCCTGGAGCAACGACATCTGCTTTACTAGTCGCAACGACATGTCTAAACTCAAAGACACCCTGTGGCTTTGTGTCAACGACGAATACGATCAAAATTTCCATATGCCCGCACCTGGTATTGTTACTTCTCGCTACGGTCCTCGTAATGGAAGAAACCACAATGGCATAGACATCGATTTGGAAACAGGAGACACCGTATACGCAACTTGGTCTGGAAAGGTCCGCTACGCCAAATACAACGATGGCGGTTTCGGTAATTTAGTCATCATCCGTCATCCAAATGGCCTGGAAACAATTTACGCCCATTTAAGCAAATTCTTGGTGTATCCAGATCAAGATATCGTAGCAGGTGAGCCAATTGGCCTCGGTGGCAACACCGGGCATTCATATGGTTCGCACCTCCATTTTGAAATCCGATTTTACGATGCGCCCATGAATCCGGAAGAAATCATCAATTTCTCCGAACGCGCACTCAAAAATGAAAATTTGTTTGTGCACAAAGGCTTGTTTAGACCAGGTGCCAAACCAACTGATTATTACGAAGACCACCCAGCCGAAGTTGTTCAGGCGCCGGTTGTGGTGCGTACGCCGCAAGTCCGTTATTACAAGGTGCGCCCAGGTGACACCCTTACCGAAATTGCCGCTCGAAACAATACCACCGTCACTAAAATTTGCCAACTGAACGGCATCAAACCTACTACTGTTCTCCAATTAGGACGCAGTTTAAGAGTAAAATAACATGAAAAACATTCTTCTTTTTAGCGTCTTTGTTGTTTTGCTGAGTGCATGTTCAGACTACTCAAAAATTGTAAAGGGCTCCGACTACAGTCAGAAATTTGTGAGTGCGAATGCACTTTATGATCAAAAAGAATTCGATAAAGCAATTGTGCTATACGAGCAAATTTATCAGCATGCACCCAAGTCCGGGGAGGGTGAGCTCTCTTACTACCGAATGGCCCAAGCTTATTTTCAAATCGAGGACTACTACATGGCACAGTATTACTACAGCTCATACATGCAACGTTTTCCTTACAGCGATAAATCTGAAGAAATCTTATTTATGATTGCGATGTGTTCGGTCAAAAACTCACCAGAACACACCCTTGATCAAACCGAAACCGAACTCGCCATCAGCAACGTGCAACAATTCGTAGACCGCTATCCCGGTTCTTACTTGGTTGATTCCTGCAACCTGATCATCGATCAGCTCCGCTTCAAACTTGAGCGCAAAGAATTCGAAACCGTTCAACTCTATGACCGCACAGAAAATTTCAAAGCAGCTGTAGCCGCAGGAGAGCTTTTTATGGAACATTACAGCCGGTCTGCCTTTATGGAAGAAGCCCACTACATTGTGGTCAAAAATTCATATTTCATGACCATCAACAGTATCGAAAGCAAAAAAAGTGAGCGAAGCGCCCAAACAACGGAAAGATTCCGTAACTTTGCACTTCGCTATGCAGGCTCCAAATACCTCAAGGAATTAGAAGGCTACGTCGCGTTACTAGAAAAAAAACAATAATACAGACAAAATGAGTTTCAAAAATATCGCTGCAGAACGTACTACAGTTACCCGTGACACCATCCTCGTGGAAGAAAAAACAGGCAACATCTACGAATCTTTGGTGGCTATTTCTAAAAGAGCCAACCAAATTTCTTCAGAACTCAAAGAAGAGTTGACTCAAAAGTTGCAAGAATTTGCAACCCACACAGACAACCTTGAAGAGGTTTTTGAAAACCGTGAGCAAATAGAAATTTCCAAGCATTACGAAAAAATGCCTAAGCCTACAGCTATTGCTATGCAAGAGTTGTTAGAAGAAAAAATCTATCTGCGCAAACCAGAGTCTTTGCAATAAACATGCAAGGCAAGCGGATCCTTCTTGGTATTACAGGAGGTATAGCCGCCTATAAAATCCCTATTCTCGTTCGCTTACTCAAAAAACAAGGCGCACATGTGCGTTGTGTAATGAGTCCTAATGCCCAAGACTTTGTAAGTCCGTTGGTACTTGCTACGCTTTCGCAAGAAGCTGTGCATATTGAATTCTGGAACAAACAAACTGGCGTCTGGACCAACCACGTCGAGCTTGGTTTGTGGGCCGACGTCATGCTCATTGCCCCAGCCACGGCCAACACCCTTTCAAAAATGGCTTCCGGAGCTTGCGACAACCTCTTGTTGGCTACGTATTTGTCTTTGAAATGCCCGTGCATCATTGCACCTGCCATGGATCTTGACATGTATCAGCACCCGAGTTTCAAGCGCAACTTAGCTACTTTACTTGCCGACCAACTCCATGTAATACCAGCCACTTTTGGCGCTTTAGCAAGTGGTTTGGAGGGGCAGGGGCGCATGGAAGAGCCCGAACAAATTTGTGCTTATGTTCAGCGCTTTTTTGACAACCAGACCCAGCCAAAGTCCAAAACCACGCAAAAATGGCTCATTACCGCTGGTCCCACGCGTGAAGCCATAGATCCTGTTCGCTATATTTCCAATCACTCAACTGGTAAAATGGGGTATGCACTGGCGCAAGCTGCGCTCCAAGCAGGACATGAAGTGCTTTTGATTACGGGCCCTACAAACCAACATCTTGCGCATCCGCTATTGAAAGTTATTCAAATAGAGAGCGCCGCGGATTTGTTGCGCGAAGTACAGGCCCATTGGGCTTGGGCAACCTATGGCATTTTTAGCGCAGCTGTTGCCGATTACCGCGTCGCGGAGGTGGCTTCAGAAAAAATCAAAAAGCAAGAAGACCAAATGCAGTTGTCTTTGGTCAAAAATCCAGACGTACTGGCTTGGGCGGCTGCCCACAAAACCCAACAAAAGGTGATAGGTTTTGCACTCGAAACCAATAATTCTGAAGAAAACGCGTTAAGCAAATTGCGCCGCAAAAACCTCGACTTCATTGTGCTCAACGAACAGCAAAATGGTGTGAGCGGTTTTGGCAGCGATACCAATAAAATAACTATATTCGATAAAGCCGCGCTACGTCTGGAGTTACCCCTTCAAAGTAAATCCGACACCGCTGCAGCACTCATTCAAATACTTGAAGCTCATGACCTATAAATGCTTTTCTATTTTACTGGCCTTATTTACTTTGGGCGGTGTTCAGGCCCAAGAACTCAATTGTCAGGTCAATGTAGTCGTGGACAACAAGGTAGAGGTGAGCTCTACCGAACAAGAGATCATCAATCAGATGAAGCAGAGCATCACTGAAATCATGAACAACACCGCCTGGACCAAAGATAAATTCAAGGTGGAGGAGCGCATCAATTGCAATTTGCAAATTCAAATCCGCGAGATACCCGCTACCGGTGCTTACCGCGGTGACATCCAAGTTTCTTCTGTACGCCCAGCTTTCAATAGCAATTACAACTCAACGATTTTCAATTTTCAGGACGAAAACTTTCAGGCTTCGTTTTCGAGAGGTGCTGTTTTGAATTATGTACCCAATCAATACCGAGACAACCTCACTTCCATTCTCGCCTTTTATGCCTATTTTATCATTGGCATGGATTACGACTCCTTTTCTCTGAAAGGCGGAACGCCTTACTTTCAGGAAGCCCAACAAATAGTAACCCTCGCCCAAACAGGTGGTGCTGCCGGTTGGAAATCCTCGGAGAGCAGCAAAAGAAACCGTTTTTACCTCGTAGACAACATGCTGCAACCCGTTTTTGAACCATTCAGGGTTTGCCTCTATCAATACCATCGCTTGGGCATCGATCAACTTTACGACAAAAAAGAAGAAGGCAAGCAAGCCATTATGGCTGCGCTCAATTTGTTGAGTCCAATTATGGCTACAAGACCAAATACAGTCAATGTAGTCAGTTATCTCTTCGGGAAAACTACCGAACTCAAAAACATTTATTCAGATGCTGAACTCAAGGAAAAGCAAGACCTCGTCAATTTGCTTAAAAAACTAGATGCTGCAAACGCCACGCGCTATTCAACTATTCTAGATTAATGCTCCGCAGTCTTCGTATCCAGCATTTTGCCCTTATAGAAGAGGTGCAGCTCGATTTCAGCCAGGGTTTTACAGTCTTCACAGGTGAAACCGGTTCTGGTAAATCGATTATTTTAGCAGCAACCCAGCTCATTCTTGGCGAACGCGCCGATTTACAGGTCATAGCGCCAGGTGCTAAAAAAGCTGTCGTCGAGGCTATTTTTGAACTTACCGAAGAATACCTTCCTTTTTTTGAAGCCAATGACCTCGATTTTGAGCCGCACACCCTCATCAGACGAGAAATTGCCAGCGAAGGCAAATCGCGTGCGTTTATCAACGATATTCCGGTCTCTTTACAGGTGCTCAAACAGCTCACTTCCAATTTATTGCAAATACACTCGCAGTACAACACACTCGAGCTCAAGTCCAAGCGCTTTCAGTTGGAACTCATGGATATTCTTTTGGGCTTGCAGCAAGAACAACACGCTTTTGCAGGTCGTTTTGCAAAACTGCAGTTACTTCAAAAAGAGTTGTTGACCAAACAACAAGCCTTTGCTCAAGATCAGCTGCAGCAAGATTACAATACTTTCTTACTCGAAGAACTTCAATCACTGCGCTTAAACGATCCTAAAATTCAGCAACTCGAACAAGAAATCGAACGCTTTGCGAGCGCCAGCCAGCTAGAAGAAGCCAGGTTAGCCCTTGCTAGTCTTACAGACGACAACGGTCCCTACACAAATTTGTATGCCATCAAATCGGTGCTCGACAAAGTCAAGGCCATTGATCCAGATATGAGTGGCTATGCCACACGGTTACAACAAGTACTCATTGAGCTCAAAGAACTTGCCCGTGATGCGGCAGCCACCTCCTTTGATGATTTAGAACCCGCTGATTTACAAGCTTTAGAGGCGCTTCAGGATCAAATCAATTCAGCCTTACTCAAGCACAGAGCCCGAGACGTATCGGAATTACTTCAAATCCAACAAACGCTACTGCAAAAGTGTAGAGGTCTAGAAGACCAAGAAGCCGAGCTCGAAGCACTGCAACAACAGTGTGTAGCGCTCGAAAAAGACCTATGGGAGGCGGCAACAGCGCTTCATCAACAAAGAAAAAATGGCGCTGGGCAACTTGCGCTCCAATTGGCGGGCATCTTGGAAGAGCTCAAGTTGCCGCATACTAAATTGGCCTTTGAACTCCAAGAACTCGAGCAACTCAATGCCAGTGGTTGCACCCAATTGGCCTTGCTTTTTTCTGCCAATTTAGGCCATAGCTTGGTGCCTGTAGAACGCGCCGCAAGTGGAGGGGAGTTGTCTAGGCTCATGCTCGCACTTCAAAAAATGATTTCTGAAAAGAAAGCACTTCCGACCATCATTTTTGATGAAATTGATACAGGCGTGTCTGGCGATGTAGCGCTCAAAATAGGTAAGTTGCTCAACGAGATGTCTGCTAAGGGCCAATGTATGGCCATTTCACATCTGCCGCAAGTAGCTGCAAATGCTGCGCATCACTGGATGGTGCAAAAAAATATTGTAGGCGAGCGCATGCAAACCAGCGTCATTGAGTTGGACACCGCTGCGCGCATAAATGAAATTGCGAGGTTGCTCAGCGGTGAAGCAATTAGCCCTGCAGCAATTGCCAATGCAAAAACATTATTGAAAGGGGCATGAATATGCCAAAAGCCTTTGCACACCAGCAACCCAAAGTCCTTTTAGGTAGTTGCTTTTCTGAAGAAATTGGCAGCTTATTGCAACAGAACGGATTTGATTGTTTGGTCAATCCTGGCGGTACGCTTTTTCATCCATTGGCACTTGCCAATTTACTCCATTGGGCCCTCGACGAACCCGCTCCTTTGCGCATTTTACAGCGTGACGACATATTTTTAAGTTGGGATCTTTCCGGTACATTTTACGCGCTTTCTGCCCAAGACTTCGATCAAAAGGTAAAGGCCTTGCACCACAATTTACGCCACTATCTTCAGCACGCGTCTCATTTACTGCTCACTTTTGGCACAGCCTGGGTGTATGCACTCAAGAGCGACGGACGTATTGTAGCCAATTGCCATAAGCAACCGGCGTCCGAGTTCGATAAGAAACTCACTGATCTCAATGATCTTCAACATTCTTGGGAGCAACTTCTAGATAAGCTCAAGGCATTCAACCCGCGCCTAGAACTGATTTTTACCGTAAGTCCTGTTCGGCATTTAAAAGATGGTCTTATAGAAAACACGCGCAGTAAAGCGCGCCTGCATTTGCTCGTGGAAGCGTTATGCGAGGTGCCCAATTGTCACTATTTTGAGGCCTATGAAATTGTGCTCGATCAATTGCGCGATTATGCTTATTTCAAAGACGACACCGTACATCCGAACCAAAAAGCGATTGGTGTGGTTTGGGCGCAATTTCAAGAAAAATATTTAGATCCGTCTACCATTCAAATTCTTGACGAATGGCGCACTCTTCAAAAAAGCAAAGCCCATAAATTGCTGTATCCGGAAAGCAAGGAAGCCAAGCGCCTTAAAGAAGAAATGACAAAACGAACTGCTGAATTTTTCAGGAAATATCCTGATTTTTTGGATACCACTCCTGCATAAATTGCGTTAAGAAATCTTCCATGTAGGCGTGTCTTTGCGCGGCAATTTGCTGAGCGGTAGGTGTTTCCATACGGTCTTTGAGCAACAATAGCTTCTCGTAAAAGTGATTGATGGTGTGGCCTTTGTCTTGGGCGTACGCTTCTTTGGTGTCGTGGAGCGTGGGGTTTATTGCGGCGTCGTATAAAGCCCGTCCCTTGCTGCCTCCGTAAGAAAATGCCCTGGCAATTCCAATTGCGCCGATAGCATCTAGCCGGTCGGCATCGCGAACGATTTTCCCTTCCAAACTCGTTTCTTGATCGGCGACACCAGCACCTTTGTAAGAAACGACACCAACGATTTGGGCTACTTGAAGTGCAAATGCCCAATCAGCTCCTAAAGAAAGAAGTAGTTGTTGCACCTCCTTAGCACCCGCGTCAAAATCGCCACCGTTGTATTTGTGATCCGAGTAGTCGTGTAACAAGGCGGCCAGTTCTACAATGAGCGCATCTCCACCTTCCTTTTGCTGAATGTAAAGGGCATTTTTTCTGACGCGGTCAATATGGAACCAATCGTGACTTCCCTCTTGATCGGTAAATTTAGTTTTTACCAATTGTTCTACTTGTGCAAGTAGTGCCTGCATTAGATTTTAACGATGCGTTTGGTTAGGCTTTGGCCATTTGTATAGATCGTCAAGAAATAGGGTCCGGGCTTCAAGTCGTTTATGTTCATAGAACTTTCGGCTGAAGTTTGAAGTAATTGACCACTCGTAGATGTCAATTCTATTCGTTGAAAATCTTGACTTACCTGAATGTTGATCACATCTTGTGATGGATTCGGATACACATCGCATGTAATGGTTGGATGCTCTGCATAGCCAACCGGATCGTCTTTGCGAACTTCGATGTCGTCTAGATACAATTTGAAACCGTCAAAAGTGCGCAAAACAAACGCAATATAGATAGTAGAATCGTTGTAGCCCGCAGCGCTTAAATTCACTTCGCGAAAAGTCCATTCAAAGTTTTCTTCTTGCACAGAACCAATGGTGTCTGTAAATGCAGTAGGGTCGTTGGTCGTGGTGGAAACCAACACAAGGTAGTCATCAGGGTAAGACGGGTCATGAGATTTGGCTTCCCAATGCAAGAAGTTGCCAAAACTCCCGAGCGAAAGGGCAGGGGTGATGAGCCAGCGGTTGGCGGTGTCTGCATTTTCAAAATACGAACTCACTGCCGCAACGGTATCAGCGCTATTTTCTGGATCTGGGGTAGTGATCCAGCCACTTGCAAATTCTAACACCTGCGGATGAGGAGCAGCTGCATCTAAATTCAAAAGTGTGTAGTTACTTGGTATTCCGGACTGAAAATCAGTGCTTAAAATGGGTGTTTGCGCCTGAATCTGAACAGAAAGAAGGAGAAGGGAAAGAAAAGTAAGTATTTTCATAAGGTAAAGATAGTCATTCTTGTTAGTCGACCAATGTGATCAAGATTTCGTTGAACTCCTGATAGAAGACGTCGAACTCCCTTAAATGTTTCTTGAAAAATGCATAAATGCTCGGCCAGTCTTGTTGGTTGTAAAAGTTTAGCCCCTCTTGTTGCCAGTAGATTCTGCCAATGGTTTGCCCTTCGTTGTTTACAAATTGGGGCTCCCAGGTGGTCGGGATGGACATATTGCTTTCAAGTACAACTTTCAGTTCAGTGAGCTGTTCCCAAAAAATGGCTTGAATCCCAGCATCTTTGAATTGGATATCGTAACAAATAGAAATGTCCTTACCATTGCAGACCATGCGCAGGTAGGTATTTTTTACTTGTGTAGGATAGTTGATCCAGTTGATGCGCCTACCAGAGGCAGACATGCAAGCGCGCATGTGCGTTTTAAAGCCCGCCCAGAAGGCTTCGTTAAAAGCTTTGCGTTCTTCTTTAGGTAACATGAACTAACTTACTGATTTCCTTTGGCGTGGTCAGCCAAGAATTGCTGTAAGCCGATGTCGGTAAGTGGATGTTTCACTAACGCTTTAATGGCAGAAAGTGGGCCAGTCATGACATCTGCACCGATAGTTGCGCAGTTGATGATGTGCATAGGGTGACGTACTGAAGCGGCAAGGATTTCGGTATCAAAAGCATAGTTATCGTAGATGACGCGGATTTGATCGATGAGTTGCAAACCGTCAGTAGAAACGTCGTCGAGGCGTCCTAAAAAAGGTGAAATGTAAGTAGCGCCTGCTTTGGCTGCAACCAAGGCTTGTCCGGCTGAAAAGATAAGTGTACAGTTGGTGCGAATGCCTTTATTAGAAAAGTACTTGATGGCTTTGAGGCCTTCTGCTAACATTGGAATTTTAACGACGATATTTTTGTGTAAGGCAGCAAGTTCTTCACCTTCTTTAACCATTCCTTCAAAATCAGTCGCAATGACTTCAGCGCTAACAGGGCCATCTACAATATTGCAAATATTGATATAGTGCTGTAAGATGTTCGCTTTACCCGTAATGCCTTCTTTTGCCATGAGCGAAGGGTTGGTAGTAACGCCATCTAGGATACCCATGTCGTGGGCTTCGGCTATTTCGTTCAGGTTAGCGGTATCGATAAAGAATTTCATAAGTTATTTTTTACGGTTTTTGAGCATTTCTTGTTGTTGGCGCTGCATTTCTTCTAAGCGCTCTTGGAATTTAGATTTTTTCTTGACTTTCGGATTGGCTGCATTGTTTGCTTTTCTTTCTGCCATTTTGACTTTTAATTTTTCTTCATTGACAAAGAAATACTTGATCAAGAGCATCATGACAATTGAGAGCAAGGTAGAGATAAAGTAGTAGTAGCTCAAACCAGCAGAGTAGTTATTGAAGAAGAAGATCATCATGAATGGGAAGATGTACATGATGATGCGCATGTCGGGCATGCCAGGCTGTTGTGGCTGTTGCATGTTGCCGCTGTTCATGTAGGTGTAGGCGAGGGTAGTACCCGCCATCAAAAGTGTGAACAACGAAATGTGATCGCCGTAAACTGGAATATGGAAGCCAAAATCGAGAATAGAGTCAAATGAGCTCAAGTCCTCGGCCCATAAAAATCCTTTTTGGCGGAGTTCAAAAGCTGCCGGGAAGAAACGGAATACCGCAAGTAGAATTGGCATCTGGATAAGCATGGGAACACAACCAGCTAACGGACTTGCGCCAGATTCTCGGTAAAGGCTCATCATTTCCATCTGCTTTTTCATGGCATCTTCTTGCTTCGGGTATTTGGCATTGAGCTCGTCGATTTCTGGTTTGAGGATGCGCATTTTGACAGAAGACACGAACATCTTCCATTGAACGGGCATCAGAATCGTTTTGAGAATGAGCGTGAGTACCAAAATAGCCCAGCCAATGGCCATGCCGTTGTTGATCAGGAGGTTAAAGATAGGCTGAACGGCGTAGATGTTGATCCAGCGGAACAAGCCCCAACCGAAGTTGAGGATGTCGTCGTAACCACTGCCGTAGTTTTTGAGTACTTCGTAGTCGTTGGGGCCAAAAAACCAATTGAAAGATGCGGCGTTGTTCTGGAAATCAAGGGCCATGGTGGCGTGGTAGCCTTTGAGGTGCGTCCAGGCTTGTGGGTGCCCGTCTTTGAAGTTTTCGATGTAAAATTTCGTCCCTTTTTTAGGGAAAGCATTGGTCGGGTGGAGGATCGCGGAGAAATAACTTTGCTTGAAAGCTACCCATTCGATATCTTCTTCTGCAACGCCTGATTCACTTGATGTTTCAGAGAGGTAGTCGAGGCCGCTTTCCGTTTGGTTGAAGCAGATGGTCGAAACGCGGCGCTGTTCAGTAAACAAGCGCTCGGTTTTCTTGAAATCTGCGGCCCAGTTCAATACGGTGTTGTCAAGGATAAAGCCTTTGTTGTCAAGCACTTCGATGTTGTAAGAGAGGTCGTGGCCTTTTTTGAGTGCATACGTTTGGCGGATCGTACCTTCGGCAAATTTTGCTTCGTAAACCGCTTTGTTTTTACTGCTTTTGACCAATTCAAAAAGATAGTCTTTGGTGTAGATTTTTCCTTTTGCTGTGCTGAGCACTAATTGGTTGTGTGCGTCGCCGTCTTCAAAAAGGCAAAGTGCGTTGTCTTTCTTGCCAGCGAAATCTTTGTAGCTTTTGTACGATTTCAAATAAACACCGGCAAGCATCCCGCCTTTGGAATTGAGCTCGATGCGCAATTCTTTGTTTTCAAGGGTGGTGATTTCGCCTTTTGCGACAATTGTTGATGAATTGCTCGTGGTACGCGCAGTATTGGCTACAGATTTTTTTGCAGCGTTCGTTTTCTTTTCTGCTTTTTGAGCGGCGGCAGCTTCTTTTTTCTGAGCTGCTTTGACTTCAGCTTCAGAGGGCTGATTCATGACAGAAAAAACCGTGATAATGAGGCCAATCAAGACCAGGCCGATGGTGGAATTGCGATCCATAAATTAGTGTTTTTTGTTTTTGAGCGCTGCTTTAACAAAAGCAACAAAGAGTGGGTGAGGGGCGTCTACGGTACTTTTGTACTCTGGGTGGAATTGTACGCCAACAAACCAAGGATGTGTTGGAATCTCAACAACTTCTACCAAGCCTGTTTCTGGGTTTTTACCCGTAGCGATCATGCCATTAGCTTCGTAATCAGCAAGATATTGGTTGTTGAATTCATAGCGGTGGCGGTGACGCTCCGAAATATTGTTGTTTTGATATGCTTTGGCCGTATTTGAATTGGGCTTGAGTTCGCATTTGTAGGCACCCAAGCGCATAGTTCCGCCCATATTGGAAATGCGTTTTTGCTCTTCCATCATAGAAATGACTGCAGCGGTGGTGTTCTCAGACATTTCTGTCGAATGCGCATCGCTCAGACCAAGTACATTTCTAGCAAATTCGATGACGGCGATTTGCATGCCAAGACAAATACCTAAGAAAGGAATATTGTTTTCACGGGCATAGCGCACAGCTTCAATTTTGCCATCGATACCTCTAGAACCAAAACCAGGCGCCACCAAGATGCCGTCTAGGCCGCTGAGTTCTGTGCTAATGGTTTCAGGATCGAGGGTTTCGGAATGGATCCAGCTCAATTCAACTTTTGTTTCATTGGAAACACCCGCATGAATAAATGCTTCAGAAATTGATTTGTAAGCGTCTTTGAGTTCGACATATTTGCCGATGAGCCCAATTTTGACCGTGTGTTTGGGGTTTTTGAGGCGCTCTAAAAAAGCCTTCCAGTTGTCTAGCTTTGGGCTTTGTTTTTTAGATAAACCTAATTTTTCGAGTACCACGGTATCGAGTTCTTCTGCTTGCATGAGCAGCGGAACGTCGTAGATAGAAGCTGCATCTCGGGCTTCAATGACAGCATTGACTGACACGTTGCAAAATTTAGCGATTTTCTTGCGCAAACCTAAATCGAGTTCGTGCTCGGTGCGACAGC
Organism: uncultured Flavobacteriia bacterium; assembly: GCA_937975705.1. Taxonomy (GTDB): domain Bacteria; phylum Bacteroidota; class Bacteroidia; order Flavobacteriales_D; family Crocinitomicaceae; genus UBA952. The sequence continues at coordinate 157,341 of CALJTX010000039.1, forward strand.
AAAGTACGTCTGGCTGAACGCCAAGTTCGAGCAGTTGCTTTACAGAGTGCTGTGTAGGTTTGGTTTTGAGCTCTCCGGCTGCAGAGAGGTAGGGGACGAGCGTGAGGTGCACAACGATGCAGTCGTTTTCGTATTCCCAAAGCATTTGGCGAACCGCTTCTACATAAGGAAGAGATTCGATGTCGCCGACCGTGCCACCAATTTCGGTAATCACGATGTCAAACTGACCATTTTTGGCCACTGCTTGAATGCGTTCTTTGATTTCATCTGTGATGTGAGGAATAACCTGAACGGTTTTACCAAGGTAGTCGCCCCGGCGTTCTTTTTCAATGACAGATTGGTAGATTCTACCGGTTGTGACGTTGTTGGCCTGCGATGTAGGCACGTTTAAGAAACGCTCGTAATGGCCGAGGTCAAGGTCGGTTTCGGCGCCGTCGTCGGTGACGTAGCACTCGCCGTGTTCGTAGGGGTTAAGGGTTCCTGGATCGATATTGATATATGGATCTAGTTTTTGGATGGTAGTGGTGTAACCACGGGCCTGTAAAAGTTTTGCTAACGACGCAGATATGATGCCTTTCCCTAAAGAAGAAGTCACACCCCCGGTTACAAAAACATACTTGGTTGAATTGGACATATAACGTTTGTAACTACGGGAAACAAAGGTAATACATTCATTGCCTTTGGCCTAAAATTGTTTGCAATTTGTTCAAATATTTATTTCTTATCTTGCCAAGTAAAATAGGATTGTTGCTGTTGAGGCCGATTTTCTTCGGGTTCCAAAAGCGGCTCACAGGGTTTGAGTGTCTCGTGGCAATCCTTAGGAAGCGCTTGATACAGCTGGGTTCCGTCGGTTTTCCAGGCAATCATTTCATCGCTGACTTCCTTGATGATCTTAGCCGGATTGCCAACCACCAAGCTGCGCGGTGGAATGTGCATTTTGGCAGGTACAAAAGCAAGCGCGCCAATGACAGATTCTTTGCCCACCACAACATCGTCCATAATAACGGCGTTCATGCCAATGAGGCAATTTTCTTCTAGCGTACCACCATGAATAATAGCGCCGTGGCCAACATGAGCACCGGCTTTTAAATGAACGGTTGTTCCGGGGAACATATGGATGACGCAATTTTCTTGCACATTGCAGCCGTCTTCAATGATGATTTGTCCCCAGTCGCCACGCAAAACGGCGCCCGGACCAATGTAAACGTTTTCACCAATAAGTACATTGCCGGTAACGTTGGCTTGCGGATGTACAAAACTCGATGCTTTAACGACTGGAATGAATCCATTGAAAGAGTAGATCGCCATATTTTAAATTTGTGTGTTAAAGATAGAGAATCCGTTGGGAATAGCTGGTATAGATAATGAAACCCAGTTCCCAACTTGAAACCCAGTTCCCAACTAATATATCCTATTTAACATAATATTAATTATATGACAATTACAACAAAACGACATTCCAAACGTTGTGTATCTTTGCACTGTGTTTAGCACCGACCAACAAACCCTCCACGACCTTGAGTTTGAAGCCATCAAAGTTTGGCTCGAGAAATTCTGCATTGGCCCCACGGCCATTAAGCAAGTCCAGACTTTACAGCCGCGCACACAATTTGTAGTCTTGCGCCAAGAACTCAAGCGTCTAGACGAATTGCGCTTGGTGCGCGTTCACGGCGAAAAATTTCCGCAGCTAGAATTTGAAGAACTCTTGCAGGAAATCAAATTATTGGGCATCCAAAAAGCCGTCATTTCTTTGGAAGGATTTCGACGCATTTACCAGGCGTCAGAACTCGTCAATGCCTTGGTGTTGTTTTTTGAAAATGCGCTCTTTAAGTATCCGTTACTAAAAGAACTCACCGAAGACGTCTATTTCACCAAAGAAATCATTGCCGAAATTGATCAGGTATTTGACCGCAACGGACAAATCAAAGACGACGCCTCCACAGAACTCGCTGAAATACGAGCTAGAATAAGGGTTTTACGCAATCAGATCAACAAGAATTTCGACAAAGAACTGCGCCGTTACAACAAAGATAAGGTGCTTGCCGAAACACTCGAAACATATGTCAATGAAAGACGTGTTTTGACGGTTCTGTCTACGTTCAAGCGAAAAGTACCCGGTAATATCCACGGTTCGAGTAAAACAGGAAGTCTGACCTTTATAGAGCCTCTGGTAAACGTACCACTCAACAACGAACTCGAGTTTTTATTCGACGATGAACGCAAGGAAATTCACCGCATTTTACAGGCCCTAACGGCACTTATGG
>CALJTX010000040.1 GCA_937975705.1 uncultured Flavobacteriia bacterium
GGAATCCAGCGATGAAGATCACCAAATTGGAATCCTTTTCTTTTTTCTTCTTATTGTCCGGTTTACTTGGTTCCATGTGTGTTTTGGCTCCGCTCGTGGTGTCTTCTGAAGTCGCTACTACCTCACTTGTATCAGCATCGGTCACAACGGTTGTTTCACTTGGCGTAAAGCCTGCTAATTTTACTTTTCCTTCTGTGTCGAAAGGCCCTACACAACCTTCTGCATTACATAATTGAAAGAAATTGACACCGAATTCAATAGTGAATTTTTCTTTGGTCAAAATTTCGATTTGTTGCTTGTAGGTTGCTTTTTTTTCGAAATAATAGGAAGTGCCTAAGTCGTCGACATGTTTGATGGGCTTCCCAATGTCAAAAGGCTTCCCGACAAGCTTGTAGTTTGGCGATTTTTTGAAGTTGAATTCAGGAACTAATCCTGTGCCGTCGGCATCTGCCGGATTGTGCTTCAGCGAGAAAATATGGTAACCTTCGGTGATCTCACCTTTGAAAACAACATTTGCATGGCTCTCGTCAATTTTTTCAACAGAATAGGTCCATTTGATGAATTGCCCCATTAAATCTTGAGCGCTGCTCGTAAAAGTCAGGCATAAAAAGAGGATGCTAAGGAAAAATGCTTTCATTGGTTTTAGTTTGGTTTTTGTAATTCAGAGGGTTTCACCTTGATCTCAAAAGGGATCGTTTTGGGCGGCAAACAACGCTTGTCGTCGCAGAGCATATAAGTGAGTTCTCCTTTGACTATAGTTGGTTTTTTGACGAGAATGCGCTTGAACGCGTGAAATTCATGCTCGTAATAAGATACCTCCGCTCCAAAATTCGCTTCAAAAGATTTTTTAGCTTCTGTACTGACTTCAAAAGGTTGTAATTCCTTTACTAGTTTGTTTTTTTCAAGTACAATTTGTGTCGGTACCGGACCAATACTAGGATCTAAATCAAGGGTGTATAGATGCCAGCCATTTTCAATTTTTGCACTGATTTGGATGGAGGACGGAAAAGCAACGTAATCAAAACTCCATTGAATCTTTTCTTGACTAAATGCCCAAGTGCTTAGCAACGAGAAGAATACAAAAGATAGGAGCGCAGTTCGCATGAATTTAAATCTTTGAATTCTCGAAATTACAAAAAATATTGGCAGCGCTGTGTGCCTTTGGTTACCATTTGAGTCTGGGGTCTGCGGCACATGCTTGGTCAAGGGTGTGACCAGCTGCTAAGTAGAAAGATCCGGCCATGGCGATCATGGCGCCGTTGTCTGTGCAATAGCTCATTTTAGGGATGCTGACCTTCCAGCCTGTATCTTTTTTGGCAAGCAAGCGCTTTCTGAGTTCAGAATTGGCCGAAACACCACCGGCAATAACTACCGTTTGAATACCCGTTTGCTTGACTGCTTTTTCGAGTTTGGCCATCAAAATGGAAACAATGCTGTTTTGGATGCTGGCGCAGAGGTCATTGCGTTTGTCCTGACGAAGGTTGGGTTCTTGTTTTTCGGCAGCTTGCAAGGTATATAGAATAGAAGTTTTTAAGCCGCTGAAACTGAAGTCGAGGTCTTTGATCTGGGGTTTGGCAAATTCAAAAGCGTTTGGGTTGCCGAGTTGGGCGTATTGATCGATGAGCGGCCCGCCAGGGTAGGGCAAGCCCAGCATTTTAGCGGCTTTGTCGAAGGCTTCGCCAGCAGCGTCGTCTATGGTGCTACCAATGACTTGCATGTCTAGGGCATCGTTGACGCGCACAATTTGGGTGTGCCCGCCGCTTACGGTGAGACATAAAAAGGGAAAACTTGGTGCGGCGTCGCTGGCGTCTGCAATAAAATGTGCTAAAATATGGGCTTTCATGTGGTGAACACCAACCAATGGCACGTTCAGTGCGAGAGCCAATGCTTTGGCAAAAGAAGTGCCCACCGTCAATGATCCCATCAGGCCTGGCCCTTGTGTAAAGGCAATGGCGTCAAGGTCTGAAAGCGAGAGTTGTGCGGTTTGCAATGCGGTTTGTACCACCGGAATGATGTTTTCTTGGTGCGCACGGCTGGCGAGTTCTGGAACCACACCACCGTATTGTTCGTGTACGGCTTGCCCGGCTATGATATTGGCACGAATTTCGTTGCCGACGAGGATGGCCGCTGAGGTGTCGTCGCAAGACGACTCAATGCCTAGTATAATCTTGGGTTTTGCTGTCAAAAGATTGCTAATTTTGTAACAAACATGACAAAGGTACTCAAAATCGCGGGCCTAACGCTTGCCATTCTCTTAGAGTGGTTGCTGATCCTTGTTATCTTTTTGGCATTTGCCATCCGCAGTTCTTGGGTGCAAACCTATTTGGCAAATAGAGCCACCGCCTATCTGAGTTCAGAATTGCAGGCTAAGGTTCATGTTGGCGCAGTAGATATCGTCTTGTTCCGCTATGTCGACCTCAAAGATGTTTACCTAGAAGACCAAACGCAACAGCCAATTTTAGCCCTCAAACATTTGTACTTAGGGCTCGATCAATTCAAATTGCTACAAAATAAATTGCTGATCAATGAGCTGCGGCTTTATGGGGGCAAAGTGCATCTTTCCTTAGACAAAAAAGAAGGACGTTCCAATTTTGCTTTTATCGAAGATTATTTTGCTTCAGATCAGCCCAGTCAATCGTCAAATGATTTTCAGGTACAATTAGCGGAGCTTACACTACAACACATCGATTTCAGCTACCACGATTTGCGCAAAGATACCCTAGACTTCGGTGTCGACTTCGATCACATTGAACTCAAAGATTTGCAGTTGCGCGCTACGCAAATACAAACCAAAGGCGGAGGCTTTCAATGCCAAATCAGGCAACTTCAATTCTTGGAAAGATCTGGTTTTGCACTCTCCAACTTAAAAGGCCAAGCTTCTTTTTCTGAAAAGGGTTTGCGTTTGCGCAATGCCAAAATCCAAACACCAAAAAGTGCAATTAGCATTCCGAAATTGGTCTTGCAAACGCAAACAAGTGCGGACTTCAATGATTTCGATGACCGCGTGATCTTCGATGGCATTTTAGCACCAAGTCGTGTTTGGCTCCACGACATCGCTTATTTTGCCCCCGATATCAAAGGTATGGACCAAACCGTTTTTATTGCGGGTTTGGTCAAAGACAAGCTCCGCAATCTCAGTATTCAACAGCTAAATTTGCGCTTTGGCAAACGTTCTCAAGTGCAAGCCAACCTGCGCTTACCTGATTTTCGCAAACCCAACAACCAACTGTGGCTTCAAGAACAAATCTCCAAAGCCCACATCGAATTAGCCGACGTCGTAGCGCTGCATTTGCCAATTGGAACGCCCGCCATCGAAATTCCTAACTTGCTGCAAAAAGCGGAATATTTTGACTTAAAAGATGCCAGACTAACGGGTCGCATCAATGACCTACAGGTTTCTATTGCAAATGCTAATAGTGCATTGGGCGCACTCTCACTTGCCCCAATTTCAATTGTCAATACACCTGAAAAACTCACCATAAGTGGTGTGGCGGACAGCAGCTTTCTGAACTTAGACAACTTTGCCCTAGGTCAATTTCTCGATGTAGCCGCACTTGGCCAACTTACTGGCAAGGCCCAATTTGAACTTTCCATTGACAATAATAGCGCATTAACCCTACAAAATGCAAGCGCGTATCTTTCTCAAATTGCGTTGAACGACTACAATTATCAAGATGTAGCCATACCAGAAGCGCATATCCATAACGACCAATTGCTGGCCAAACTCGAGGTCAACGACCCTCACTTGCAAATGTCAAGTATTCTGCAATTGGGTTTGAGTTCGGTGCTCAGTTACCAAGTTCAGGCCGAAATTGCGTATGCTGACCTCCATGACCTTCACTTGAGCGCACTAGAAAACGACCAGTTGAGCGCGCGTGTCAATCTAGGTTTGGAAGGCCCAAGTTGGCAGTCGGTAGTGGGTTTTGTAAGTCTTCGCGACCTCCACTACGCCGCCGATAACCACGATATTTATTCGGAGCTCGCACAAATCCATTACCGCCAGCAGGCAGACTACCTTCAGCTCGACTTAAGTAGCCCGATCCTCGACTTTAACATCAAAGGCATTTTAGATGAGCAAACTGTTATTGCTGATCTCACGCACCACCTCGCAATTTTGTATCCGCCCATAGCGGGGCAAACCCGCGAATTCGAGCATTCAAATGCTAAGTTTGAATTCAGTTTATTGGCCCGCAATACCCGCGAGCTTTTCAATATTTTCTTGCCAGAACTCGAGCTCGCGTCGGCTACCACCTTATCCGGATCTTTTGATTCCAAGCAAGAAGAACTGAAGTTGGCACTGGCTTGCCCGCGTTTGGCTTATGCCAATTTAGAATTTGAAGCCATTCAGCTCGCTCAAACTATATTGCATGACCAAGTCAGTGGGCAAATCGGTGTGGGGCAATTGCGCGTGGCAGACTCCACAACTTTTCACGAACTGAAGCTGGTCAATATTGGGGCAAATGGGGTTGTAGATGCCACGCTATCCTGGGATCCGAATACCGACGATTTTTCAGAGCTGAAATGGCGCACCACTATTCTGCCCGACGACTACATCAGTTTTACGCTCCAACCTTCATTTTTTACGATCAACGGGGTAGAGTGGAAAGTGGCCAATCAGTCCGATATTACGGTAGCCACCAAAGATGTAAGTATCAATAACTTTGAATTGCACAGAGGTTATCAGCGGATCAAAGTAAATGGTTGTTTGTCTGAAAACAAGCGCGATCAATTGCGTTTTGACGTCATTGGCCTTGACCTCGGAGAGTTGAGCTCGCTAATGGGGCTACCCAATCAATACAGCGGGCGTTTCAGTGGTTGGGGTGCGCTTTCTACGCCATTTACCAACTTGAGTATTGCCGCCGATGCCAATTTAGAGCAGTTGCAAATCGATGGCCAAGCCGTGGGCGACATCATGCTGCATTCAGACTGGAACGACGCCCGACAAAGTATTGTCTTAGAAGGCACACTGCAATACCACAACGAGCGCACCTTTGATTTTGACGGTTTGTATAAACTCAAAGAAGATGAACTCGACCTAGGGCTTAATTTCAAGCAAACCGATATCTCATTTGTCAATGCGTTTATGGATCCCGAAGTGATCAATGGTATCAAAGGCAAGCTCAATGGGCGTTTGCGTTTAAGTGGAAGCCCTGACAAGCCCAAATTAGTGGGCAAATTGCGCTTACAAGAAGGCGGGGCAGCAGTAGCCATTTTGGGTGTCAATTACCAATTAGACGGCCTGATTCAAGTAACAGAAGACGCCTTCTTCCTTGACAACATTCCAGTCAAAGATCCAGAGGGCAATATTGCCTATTTATCAAGTGCGATCAACCACACCAACTTTGATCGTTGGAACTACGATATTCAAATCAACTTTGAAGACGACATCAAAAAAATAGATCCGCGCACCAACCAGCTTGTTCCGCTTGAAAAATTCTTGGTGCTCAACACGAAATACAAAGAAGGTGATGTCTATTATGGAAAGGCCTACGGACGCGGTACGGCCAACATTTTCGGCACCATGTCCAACACCGAAATCACCGTAGATGCCACCACCCGAAAAGGTACCGAAGTGATTTTTCCGATGTACGGCATGTCAGAAATTGACGACGAAGATAATTTTGTGCAATTTGTGGAGCGCGGCGTCAATGCGCAACTTGAGCAGCAAGGCCTAGATTTTACGGGCCTTTTCCTCGATTTGAATTTTCATATTACCCCCGACGCCGGAATGAAGCTCATCTTCAACGAGCAAACAGGTGATGAAATTACGGCAAAGGGCAGCGGCGATCTCAATATCAAGCTCGATCAGTACAACCAACTCACCATGAATGGCCCGTATGTCATTGCAAAAGGGAGCCGCTACAATTTTGCGTTGGGCTCTATTAAGCAAACCTTTGATATCGAGGGGGGATCTAAAATTGAATGGACCGGCGACCCTTACAATGCCGATATCACCATCAATACGGTCACCGCGAAGCGCGCTTCTATATTAGAGCTGAGTCCGGATATCCAAGACAACACGCTTGTCAATCAAGAAATCTTGTGTTACCTCAAACTCAGCGAGTCACTGCTTGCCCCCAAAATTACTTTTGACCTCGTTGCTCCGCGCACAACCGAAACGGGCAAAGCGCTCCTCGATCGCGTCAAATCTGACCCGGATGAGCTCAACCGCCAGTTTTTTTCTTTGCTTTTGGTAAGTAAATTTCAACCACTCAAAGGCAATCTTTCTGCAGGTGGTTCTGCTGCGCTTGACCTACTTGAATCGCAAATCAATGCGGCCCTCGGTAAATTATCCGACAACTATAAAGTCAATGTAGACTACGGTGCCGATGAAGCAGCCGGAGAAAGCAAAGTTGAGGTCGGGGTAGCTAAGGGCTTTCTTGACGACAAACTCGTGATTACCGGTAGTTTTGGTGTGGAAAACCGCAGTGCGGCGGCCAATGGTTCTCAGGCCTATACGAACTCCATGATCGGCGATGTCAATATTGAGTACAAAATCCAAGATAACTTCAGGGTGAGGGCCTTTAATCAGTCCAATACCAACTCGGTCAACGAAAACCAAGGTCCATTTACCCAAGGTTTTGGGGTTTCCTATTACGAAGAATTCAATCAGTTCTCCGATTTAGCTTTTGTGAAGCAATTGAAACAACTGCTTTCCAAGTCTCCAAAAAAATCAGGGCAACCTCAACCCAAAAAACACAGACAACCTGTAACTTTACCTCAAGATGAAAAAAGTACTAGTAGCCAATCGCGGCGAGATCGCTCGACGCGTGCTTAGAACCCTTAAGAAAATGGACATCCGCAGTGTGGCCATTTATTCCGATGCCGATGCCAATGCACCGCACGTATTAGAAGCTGACGAAGCTGTTTATGTCGGTAAAAGCCCCTCAGCCGAAAGCTACTTGCAGCAAGATAAAATCATTCAGATTTGCAAAGACCTTGGCGTAGATGGTGTGCACCCTGGCTACGGCTTTCTTTCGGAAAACGCAGGTTTTGCGCGTCAGCTCAAGACAAATGGCATCAAGCTCATTGGCCCTTCGCCAGAATCTATGGAGGTCATGGGAGACAAACTCTCGGCCAAACAGGCAGTGAAGTCTTACAACGTTCCATTAGTTCCGGGCGTAGATGAAGCCATTTCAGATGTGCCAGCCGCTAAAAAAATTGCCGCAGAAGTAGGTTATCCTATCTTGATTAAAGCTTCAGCTGGTGGTGGTGGAAAAGGCATGCGCTTGGTGCAAAACGATGCGGAATTTGAAGAGCAAATGACCCTCGCCCAAAACGAAGCGCGTTCCTCTTTTGGTGACGACGCTGTGTTTATCGAGAAATTTGTCGATCAACCGCGCCACATCGAAATCCAAGTTTTTGCAGACCAACACGGCAATGCCGTTTATTTATTTGAGCGCGAGTGCTCGGTACAACGTCGTCACCAAAAGGTGGTGGAAGAGGCTCCAAGTGCGGTGCTTACGCCAGCACTTCGCCAGCGCATGGGCGAGGCAGCGGTAGCAGTTTGTAAGGCTTGCAATTATGAAGGAGCAGGTACGGTTGAGTTTTTGATCGATGCCAACCTCGATTTTTATTTCTTAGAGATGAACACCCGCTTGCAAGTGGAACACCCTGTTACCGAAGAAATCACGGGCCTCGACCTCGTCGAATGGCAAATTCGCGTGGCACGCGGTGAACGCTTACCTAAATTGCAAGACGCGCTCTCGATCAACGGACACGCCATTGAAGTGCGCGTTTATGCCGAAGACACCCTCGGTGGTTTTACCCCCGATATCGGTACCCTAGACCGCTACCGCATTCCATCAGGGCGCCACATTCGCGTTGACGACGCTTTTGAAGAAGGCATGGAAATCCCGATTTACTACGACCCTATGATCGCCAAGCTAGTGGTTTGGGGCAAAACCCGCGAAGAAGCCATCGACCGCTGCATTGCAGCCATCGACAACTACCAAATTTCTGGCGTCAAAACAACCTTAGATTTTGGCAAGTTTGTGCTCAAACATCCCGCTTTTCGCAGTGGCCATTTTGACACCAATTTCGTCAAAACACATTTCTCTGATCCAGCCTTACTCAAAGATGCCATGCAAGAAGAAGAGCGCGCATTAGTGTATGCACTCGATACCATTTGGCAAGATGTTCAGGCGTTTAAGAAAGCTGCTTATGCTTCCAGAGATATCACCTCCTCTTGGAAAAACCAGATTAGATAAAAATATTTACAAGGGGCCAAATTGGCTCATGAAAAAAACGTACTTTTACGGCGCAAATTTGACAGTATGAACTTACACGAATTCCAAGGAAAAGCAATCCTCAAAAAATACGGCGTGGCCGTGCAAGAAGGCATTGTTGTTGACAGTATTGAGGCAGCTATTCCAGCAGCCAAACAACTCACAGAAGAAACCGGCACGTCCTGGTACGTGATCAAAGCCCAAATTCATGCGGGTGGTCGTGGTAAAGGAACTGTCGAAGAAACAGGTTCTCACGGTGTTGTCCTTGCAAAAGGCATCGACCAAGTTGAAGAAAAAGTAGCGGGCATCCTCGGTGGTCACCTCACTACACTTCAAACCAACGGCAAAGGCAAAAAAGTCAATCAAGTGCTTATTGCACAAGACGTCTACTACCCAGGCCCAACCGAAGTACAAGAATTCTATATGTCTGTGCTCCTAGACCGCGAGTCTGGCCGCAACGTCATTATTTATTCTACTGAAGGTGGTATGGATATCGAGCACGTTGCCGAACACACCCCAGAAAAACTCTTCAAAGAACACATCGATCCACGCGTGGGCCTTCAAGGTTTCCAAGCGCGCAAAATCGCTTTCAACCTCGGCTTGTCTGGCGAGGCTTTCAAAAACATGGTCAAATTCGTTCCGGCATTATACAATGCATATGTAGGTATCGATGCTTCTATGTTTGAAATCAACCCATTGTTCAAAACTTCCGACGACAAAATCATTGCCGTAGATGCTAAAGTAAGCCTAGATGGCAACGGTTTGTTCCGCCATCCAGACCTCGCTGCGCTACGCGACAAATCAGAAGAAGATCCAACAGAAGTAGAAGCAGACGAAGCTGGTCTGAACTTTGTTAAACTTGACGGCAACGTTGGCTGTATGGTCAATGGCGCTGGTTTGGCAATGGCCACCATGGACATCATCAAGTTGTCTGGTGGTAATCCTGCAAACTTCCTCGATGTCGGTGGAACAGCCAACGCAGAGCGCGTAGAAAAGGCCTTCCACATCATCTTGAAAGATCCAAACGTAAAAGCGATCCTCATCAATATCTTCGGTGGAATTGTTCGCTGCGACCGCGTTGCCCAAGGTATCGTAGACGCCTACAAAAACATTGGCGAACTTCCTGTTCCGCTTATCGTTCGCTTACAAGGTACCAATGCCGAAGAAGCGAAGCGTTTGATTGACGAGTCTGGGCTCAATGTCCACTCGGCAGTTCAGCTCCAAGAAGCAGCCGATCTAGTCAAAGCAGTATTGGCTTAATTGCCACAACATATCCAATGCAAAAGCCATCTTCGGATGGCTTTTTTGTTGGGATGAATATCTTGACCATCTTTCTTTATTGTCACTTAAAAAATGAAGTTAAAGGTAATGTAGTAACCTCATTTATAGGAATATAAATTTTGAGTTGCAGTGGTTTAGGTAGCGTACTTTGAGATAAGAGAAAATAGGTGAAAATAGGTGAATAGTACACCTTCACTAAATCATAATTTGATTTATTGTTTGAATTTTTACTTTTGCTGAAATGTTATCTATGGGTAGGCTTTTTCACCTGATATTATTGCTCAATTCAATTCATTGTTTTTCTCAAATTCAACTAGAAGTTCAGCATCGCAATGCTTTATTTTTTTACGATGAAGTCATCAATCGTTTTACTGTAATTGATGACTCAACCGGAATACACACCTATAATTTAAAGACCAAAAATTGGGAGTTTCAGCCCTATGATTTTCACTTAGATATTCCTTTCAATGATTTTTTAGCACAAAGCATTGCGGTTACCAGGAAAGGTAAGACCACTTTGTTTGTTGATGAGGGTTGTGGAATAATCTATGAATTTGGTAAGCATTCCCTCAGCAGAATAGACAATTCATTTCGTCACAAAAATCAGTATTCGTCTACTGTATTTGTAAGGAATGGAGATCCTTATATGTTTGGCGGATACGGATTATTCAGTTTTAAGAATTTCTTTACCCACTTTGATTCAGCTGAGAAAGAATGGTTTAAATTGATTGTGCTGGGTGTTAAACCCAAACCGCGCAGGGCGGCAACGTCAGTATTGACAAAAGACGCATTATTCATTTTTGGTGGTGTCGGAGAGGTGTCAGAGCATGTTCGCTCTTTTAATGATTGTTGGAAATTCAGTTTTACGACAAATACCTGGAAAAAATTAGGCATACTGAATCCAGAAATACCACAAGTTTTTTTCTGGAGCCGTAAAAATTTGATTCAGGATGACCTCGATAACGTGACATATTATTTAACACCTGAAAGAATTTTCGAATTGCGTCCGAAGTCAAATACAGCCATCGTCTATCAGAATACGAAGATTGATAAATACCAAAATATTCTTCAGGAAGGGCCCTATTTATTGCTGAGAGAGTTCAATAATTCTACTCAAAAATGCAGCTTCACAGTGCGTCCGAAAGCAGCTTTTTTTAGGCCCTTAATTTCAAAAGAGATACCAATTTATTCCAATGAAAACAAGCCAAACGTTTGGGTGGCAATAGGTATTGCCTTTATTTTTATAGGGCTTCTAGTCGTGTGGTTTATTCCGAAACTTAAAAATCGAAATACACTTCTGTTCTCTCCTACAGAATCTCAACTTGTTGATTTATTTTTCGCAAAGCACAATCAAGGCGTAGAAATTAACCTGCTCAATGATCTCGTCAATATTGGTGATCCGTCAATAGATACACTAAAAAAGAGAAGAGAACAACTTTTGAGAGAATTGAAAATCACACTTTCTAAACATTACCAGCTAGATCAAAATGATATTTTCAGAGAAGAGCGCATGTTATCTGATAAGCGCATGAAAATAATCTTTTTAAATGACGATGTTTTTCAAAAATTATTGAAATTGAAAAAATCCTAAACAAGGGGAATTGGGTGAAATACCAATTCTTTTCAATATTTGTTTGTGTCCGGAGGAATGCAAAATATATTTGGTGCTTCATTTAAAACCGATAAATTATGTTTAGCGTCTTCAATTCTAATTTCAAAATCAAACTTTCCCTCATCGCTTTCAGTTTATTTTGTGCCTTTACATCAGTAGTTGCTCAGGAATGCATGTATTTTAAAACGGCAAATCCATTTATGCTTGGCACAAATGCTTATCCAAGTGGTACGATGTTTAAACTTTGTGGCGAATCTATTTCAATTGGCGAAGAAGAATATCCTGCTAACGTTCAATTTATCAATATGAAAAGTCAAAGTTGGGATTTTTCGACAGATTGGATGGGAGACGCCGTATTGTTGATGAATTTCACATCAAATTCAGGTATTTTAAGAATGAAATATGATATCACTCAAAGGGCGAACATCAGCTTTTATGCCTTGAATGCCAAAGAAGTTAAGAAATATGAAGAGGAATTGAAAGCGGCTGTTGAAATGAAATTGAATCAAGAAAGAAAGTTGCAAATGGAAAAGGAAGCTGCTTTGTTAAAAATTGATGCGTTATTAGTTGCGCAACAGCCTGATTCAGCGGCCAAGCTATATTCAAATTATTTCCCTGGTAGATACCAAGAAAGAAATGTTGCCATAAGAGGTGTCAATATTAGAGAAGCACTTGAGTTGAAATACGCAGTGGAGACTGTATTAACTTCAGAACAAGAAAATATCTTACTCAAGGAACTCAGTGCTGAAATTAAACAGCTGTATCCAAATGGTTTTGCTCTAAATTCTTCCGCCTTAGAAAATTGTAAAAAGCTTGAAGTGACCGTTAGTGATGGAAAATATACGGTGAAAAATTTCTGTTTAGATCCAAGTAAGGATGCAATTAGCGCTAAAACCTCCTTAAGCCTAGAAAAGAATATTTATGGATTCGTCATTCCTTTTAATGGTAAAACGACCTTAAATTTATCCACTAGAAAGTCTGAAGTAGTTGATTACGTGAGTTCCAAAGTTTTAATTTCAAAAAAGAATGCAAAACAATATAATTATTCCCCTCAGTTTTATTTGAAATATACAGAGACTGGTGTCATCTTAGATCTTGTAGATTATCAAGTTTCAAATCAGTACAATCTATTGCCCATCTATATCAACAAGGACAATGTTTTCTACAACAAGGAACTCGGTAATGATTCATGTGATGTCACATCAACGGTAATCAACTATAACATCATCTCCCTCACTAATGGAACGGAGTCAAAAGAGATTGGCTATACGATCGAATCGAAAAGCGAGAGAACCATTCAAACAAGTTACAGCAAATCAAGTAAAGCTAAAGAAATTATAGCGGGCGAGAATTTAGTGAAGTCAATTAAAGCGATTCCTTTAGTTATAGGCATCTCCTTGAGTACTTTATTAATCGGTGTTCTCATATTTTAGGTAGGGCAACGCATTCTTCTGAATGCATTCTGCGTTCTTTTCATTCGGTATTTATTTATATAACTCATAAAACATATAAATAAAACCAAATCATAGAAAAAAGTCAATTTTGCCTTCAAATTGACTTTATGACACGCATTACAATCGCAAAAGGAGACGGTATTGGCCCCGAAATCATGGAGGCGACGCTTTCTATTCTAGAAGCTGCAGGCGCACAACTTGCCTACGACGAAATCGAAATTGGAGAAAAAGTATATTTAGCTGGTAACACAGCCGGTATTAGCCCAGAGGCCTGGGATATCATTCGCCGCAATAAAGTCTTTTTAAAGGCACCTATTACCACACCTCAGGGTGGAGGTTACAAAAGTTTAAATGTATCGACGCGCAAATTTTTGGGCTTGTATGCAAATATTCGCCCTTGTTTCAGCTTGCACCCATACGTTGCTACCAAACACCCCAAAATGGATTTGGTGATCATTCGCGAGAACGAAGAAGACCTCTATGCAGGTATTGAACACCAGCAAACCGATGAGGTAGTACAGTGTCTGAAGCTGATCAGCCGTCCTGGTTGTGAGAAAATCATTCGCTATGCCTTTGAGTACGCAAAACTTTATGGCCGAAAGAAAGTCACTTGCTTTACCAAAGACAACATCATGAAGCAAACTGATGGTTTGTTTAGAGAAGTGTTCAACGAAATTGCAGCTGAATATCCAGATATTGCCAACGACCACTGGATCATCGATATCGGTGCAGCCAAATTAGCCAATGCACCTCAAGATTTTGAAGTCATAGTCACGCTTAATTTATATGGAGATATAATTTCGGATATCGCTGCGGAAATTGCAGGCTCTGTCGGTTTGGCTGGTTCTGCTAATATTGGAGCAGAATGCGCCATGTTTGAAGCCATTCATGGCTCCGCACCAATGATAGCTGGCCAAGGTATCGCCAACCCTTCGGGCTTGTTATTGGGCGCTGTTCAAATGCTGAGCCACGTCGGGCAAACGAATGTTGCCGAAAAAATCCAAAACGCATGGCTCAAAACCATAGAAGACGGCGTGCATACCTTTGATATCTACAAAGAAGGCGTGAGTACACGTCGCGTGAATACCCAAGAATTTACCGCAGCCGTGATTGCCAACCTAGGTCAGTTGCCTCAAAATTTTCCGGCGGTTTCTTACCAACAAGACGCGCGCATTACCTTGCCGACATACCAACGCAAAGCGCAAAAGACAAAAACATTGCAAGGTGTGGATCTTTTCGTGCATTGGTCTGGCACAGCCGTCAATGACCTAGCAAGTGTGCTCAAATCAATCCCGTCAGATGATTTTGAAATGGTTTTGATCACCAATAGAGGTATTAAAGTGTACCCAGATGGCTTCCCGGAAACGTTTTGCACCGACCACTGGCGCTGCCGCTTCATGGCAAAGGAGGCGGGTAAAGCAAGCAAAAATGCAATCATTGCTTTACTTATTGCAGCAGAAAACGCAAATATCGATGTTGTCAAGACCGAAAATTTATACGCTTTTGACGGCAAATCGGCATATTCATTAGGACAAGGTCAATAAGATGTCAAAAGGTGATTGCCTCATAAAGGGAGGCTTATTGGTAAGTTCAAAAGGTATTCAACAACGCGATATCCGTATTGCAAACGGCGTCTTTACCGAAATTGGCGAGCAACTCATTGCCAATGCTTCAGAACAAGTAATAGACGCAACAGGTAAATACGTATTTCCTGGATTGATAGACACGCATGTGCACTTCAGAGAACCCGGTTTAACCCATAAGGCAACTTGGTTAACAGAAAGCGCTGCCGCACTTGCCGGAGGCGTCACCACTGTATTTGACATGCCCAATACCGAACCACCCACGCTCAGCCCCGAGTTAGTTCAAGAGAAGTTAGCTATCGCCAAAGCAAATTCATACTGTAATTATGGTGTTTTTCTTGGTGTTTCTGCGCGCAACCTAGATTTACTCAAAGACTACGATCTAGAGGATACAAAATTTGTGGCCCTCACCGACGACGGCCTTTACTTTTCGGGTTCGGGACACTTGTTGGCAGATCATCCAGAGGCATTAGAATCGGTATTAGCCCAAACGGACAGGATTGTCGCCTTACACAGCGAAGATTCGGAACTTATTGAAGCCAACGAGCGGGTTTATAAAGAAAAGTATGGGGACCAAATTCCTTTTGAAGCGCATGCCGAAATCCGCTCTGAGGAGGCTTGTATGAAAGCAACTGAGCGCGCCTTGGCCTTGGCTCAAAAGCACAATGCGCGTTTGCATATATTGCATCTCAGCACCTACAAAGAAGCATTGTTATTTGACAAAGACCGACCTATTCAAGAAAAACGCCAGACTTGCGAAGTCAGTATTCCGCACCTTTTCTTTTCGCAAGAAGATTATCAAAAGTATGGTCCGCTGATCAAATACAATCCGTCGATCAAAACCAAGGCCGATCGTTTGGGTTTGATCAAAGCCTTAAACGACAACCATATCGATTTGATCACCACCGATCATTCGCCACATACCCTCGAAGAAAAGCAACAAGATTATATGCAAGCAAAATCGGGTGGCCCAACGCTGCAACACTTGCTTCCGATGTTGCTTTCTTTGTATGAAACTGGTTTTTTAAGTCTGGAGAAAATTGTCGAGAAAGCAGCCGAAAATCCCGCACGCTTTTACGGTATCCAAAAAAGAGGATTCATCCAAGAAGGCTATCATGCCGACCTAGTTATTGCCGATTTGAAAAAACCGCATACAGTCAGAAAGGAGCATTTATTCTCTAAATGTGGCTGGTCTGTTTTCGAAGGCCATACCTTTTCATCTACTGTAGAAATGACTTTCGTAAATGGCGCCCTTGCTTATCACAATGGAGAAATCAGGGAAAAGGTGAGGGGCGAGCAGGTGGAATGTTCCTAATAAGTAATTGACCTAATACTAAAATAACCTTAACAAGCAGATAAACTTCTTTAAATGTTGTGTGCGTAAACTTGCACATGCTTAAATGTCTACATTTTATTAGTTTTGTTTTTTCGTTGTCAATCGCTTTTACGCAAGTAGGATTGAAAGAGGTATTTATTGAAGAATTCTACACGCTAAACAAAGCTGATTTACATAAAAGTAATGTATCGGGTGTTACAGAAAAAGGCTTAGTATGTTATCGAGTGTATGTATTGCTAGACAGTGGGTATACACTGCAGGCGGTCTATGGTTTGCCTGAACATCCTGCTTTTATCAAAAGCACAGCTAATTTCTACAATCATCCAGGTATCGGTAATACTCATCCGAATGTTATTCCGGATAAATCATTAAAAAAGAATCTATCCTACTTAGATTCTTGGCTTTCCATGGGGGCTTGTTCTGAAACCTTTTTTGCTGTTCCGTTGCGCTACCAACAGAAGCCACTGCCAGTAGTAATTGATTGGGATAAAAATTATTTCAATAACCTCAAAGGAAGAGATTCTAAGTTTTCATTTCGTGAGGCCCCTGGCATGTACCATTCAGCGTCTTTACCTGTGCCAGCGATGTACAATATCGACGAGCAATTGAAAGGCTTGTGGTCAGAAACCAAGAGTGCCGAGTTCATCATGACCGACGGCGCTTGGGCTTGCTTTGGGAAAGGAGCCAAAGCACCGGCCAATTTACCCAATGCCATACTCATTGCTCAACTCACAACTGCAGGTAAGCTCAGCTATCAGCTCAACCTTCAGATAGGAACCCCAGACGGAAAATCCATTCGCTATGTCGCGAGTAATCCGTCTTCAGAAGAATTTACCCACCCATCTCTTATAAATAAACGCTAGTATCATGAAAAATATTAAAATAGCCATTGGAACGCTTTTAACCGTGCTTGTTTCAAATCAATTCTCTGCCCAGCAAGGCTTGGAAGGCATTATAGTTGAGAAATACTATGTTTCGGACGCCGCTGATTCCATGAATGCAGTAGATCAGTTGGCTCAATCTGCATTGAAGACTGGTTCTGTGACTTACCGTATCTATGCAGACTTATTACCTGGTTATAAAGTGATTCAATTGTTTGGTTTGCCAACTCATCCTTTGAAATTCAACACAACAACTGCATTTTTTAATGACCCCAATTATGGCGTATCTGTTTATCAAGGTACGAGCCTGAATAATACTAAAAAGCACACTACATTAATTGACTCTTATTTAACTATCGGCGGTGTTTGTGCAGGGCAGATGGGAGTTTTGAAGTCAGAAGATACTGATGGAACAATAGGAAATAATCAAGGTATCTTGACAAATGTCACCGCAGAAATGGGCTTGCCAATCATGGGTGCCAACGGGCAAGATGGCCTCATGCCTGGGATGCCAATTGCTCCTAATATTCTAGGTATCACCAATGAGCTCGACCCAATTGATCAAGTTGTAGGGGGTAGCATTCAAATATCTGATGGAGCTATTGCAGCTTTAGGCGGAGTGGAAGGTATCACAGCTACTAATTACGTTTTACTTGGGCAGTTTACTACTGATGGTGATTTCTCTTTTGAACTCAATTTGCAATTAGCTACGCCTACAGCTGGCGGAAGCGAAGTTTATGTGGCTAGTCTTCCTGGAGCTGGTGAATTCACTGATTCAACACTTACATATAATTCCAATCCAAGTGCAGGACTTGAAGAATTTACAATTAATGAAGCTATGAATAATTTAGTCGTTTCTCCTAACCCTGCTGTTGATCAGCTACAAATGAACTGGCTGACACAAGAATCTATTGAAACTTATCAGTTAGAAGTTTTAGATTTAGAAGGAAAAGTAATTTTAGCTTTTCCGCACATGACCAACAGTGAGAAGTTGGATATCAAAGATTTACAGGCAGGTGTATATTTAATCAAAGTGAGGGCTGCACATAGCCAGGCTACCCAGCGCTTTATCAAACTGTAATCAGATGTTACGTATTGGATTTTTTCTTTGCTGTCTATTAACGGCTAGCCTTTCTTTTGCACAAGGAACGGTTCGAGGTAAGGTTGTAGACCCAAGTGGCGAAGTTATCATTGGGGCCAAAGTATTGCTTGCGGATACTTCTGGCTTTATCGGAAAAACGGATATGGATGGTAATTATACACTCAAAGTTCCAGATGCTAAAATACATCTGATGCGCATCACCCTTCTTGGCTATGACACGCTAAAAAAAGAAATCCAACTCAAAAATAATGAAGTATTGGTTGCGGACTTCATTATGAAGGAACGCGAAAAAATTCAAGAGGTCAAAGGGACTACCATTACAAGAAAAGCCACTAAAGCCAATGACTATTACATGGAGCGTGTAAAGGTGAGCTCCCCTGTATCTATTGATTACATCTCGAGTGAAACCATGAAAAAAACTGGCGACGCGAATGTCACGAATGCGGTCGCTAGGGTATCAGGTGTTTCTACGAATGGCGGATTGATTACCGTAAGAGGTATCGGAGACCGCTACATTCGAACTAATTTCAATGGCTCGCGCATTCCAACCCTCGATCCGCTTACCAATAATATTAAACTAGATATCTTCCCAACTGCTTTAATTGATAATATTGTTATCTCTAAAACTCAAGCACCTGATTTACCTGGTGATTGGGCAGGGGCTTACATTTCTGTAGAAACCAAAGATTATCCAGACAAACTCATCGTAAATGTGGAGTCGCAGTTTGGCTACAACGTACAGTCTACTTTCAAAGATTTCGTCACCTCAGACAGAAGCGGCACCGATTGGTTGGGTTTTGATAACGGTTTTCGAGGTTTTAATGACGGTGTCAATTTTTCCAAGCCAAATCTAAACCCAAGCAATTATCAAAGCATGGTAGCCCTTGGTTTAGGCGACTTTTATGCTAATTTAGGGGTGACAGGTTGGCAAGATGCTAGCAATGAAAACCAAACATACATGGCACTTGGACTTGTAGAACTGGGCTTGCTTACACCAGCCCAAGTCAATGACCCAACAGCGGTGTTGTCTGCAATTTCCACTTTTAATTCAAGCTTGAAACCCCAAGCATGGTCACAAATCAATCCGGATGGAACAAGCTATAATAATGGCTTCTCCAATTCTTGGAATACAACTACGCGCAAGGCGCCGATTAATTTTACGCAAAATTTTAGTATTGGAAACCAAGCGACCTTTTTAGGAAAACCTCTTGGTTATATTTTTGGCTTTAGGTATGGCAATAGCGTGCGTTTTGATCCAAATGGTGTTTCTCAGCGAATCGGACCTGAGCAACTCGGTTATGGCGTTTTGTTTACAGATGATGCTTTGGTGAGTAGGGAAATCAATTCCTGGAGCATGCTTTTGAATCTGGCCTATAAGATCAATGATAACAACAAGTTTTCGTTGCTATTAATGCCCAATTTTTCCGGAACAAACGATGTGGGATCTTTTAAAACTCAACCAATTGGCGAACCTCTTGAGGAAATAAGTTTTCGTAAAAATATTTTTTATGAAAATCGCCAGCAAAAGATCTATCAATATGCTTCTCAGCATTACCTACCGAAATCTAAAATTAAGATTGAAGCCAATCTCTCATATACTGATGGCGCAAGTAATGTACCCGACTTTAAATTGACAGAATACATTGGATTCTCTGAATACAATCAAATAACGAGTTATCAATTTTCACCAAATGCAGGAGATGGTATCCGTAGATATTTTCGTTTTCTTGACGAAAATTTATTTGATTCTCGAATTTCTTTTGAATTACCGTTGAATTCAGATAGCCTCAAGCTGATTCGCAAATTAAAATTTGGTGGCTCATATCAACAAAGTGACCGAAATTCAAAAATGGAAGAATATTTCTTGACAGCTGGAAATGCATTTACATCTGTATTACAAAATCAGGACATCAACGCCTTTCTTGATACCAATCAAATGGTCATGCAAAATGGCATGCTTGGTTATTATTACGACCCACGCAATTGGGATTGGAATCATACGATTGGTACCAATGCAATTGCTGCTGCATATGGTTTGATTGATTATGAATTCAATAAAATCATTCGTTTGAATGGAGGATTACGTGCAGAGCATGTTGCACTGTTTTCGGATGTCTATAAATACCACGTACTAGGTTATGAGCGCAATGACGGACGCAGGGTAAGTGTACCTGGATACCCAATCATCAATCCAGGTATTTTAGATGAGTGGTCCTTTTTGCCGTCTGGCAGCATGATTTTTAAATTTCAATCTGAAAACAAGACGACAACAAATTTGCGCCTGAATTACAGTAAAAGTGTTGCGCGTCCGAATATCCGCGAAATGAACGATGCGGCAGTATATGACAATGAGTTCCGAACCCTTATTTATGGCAATTCTAACTTAAAGCTGACGCATATTACAAACTACGACTTGCGTTATGAGTCCTTCTTTGCAAATAAGGATAATTTTTCTGTAAGTGCTTTTTATAAGACCTTCTTGAACCATATTGAAATGGGCTTCGGAAGCTCAGGAATTACCTGGGATAATAACCAGAATTCATATGTTGCTGGTTTAGAATTTGAGGTGGGCAAAAACATTGGAAAATATCTTGAATTCAGATCTAATGTAACTGTTGTTAAATCTCAGTCTCAATTCGTTCGAAAAGATTTTATTATCCAGAATAACAACCAAATTCAATATTTTCCTGTTGACACGGTTGTACGAACTATGTTTGGTCAAGCGCCTTATATCGTCAACGGAATTTTATCTTACAATGCAGATTCATTGGGGCTTACAGCAACAGTTTCTTACAATGTGCAAGGTCCGCGCTTGGTCATTGCCGGTATTCTGAAAGGGTTTGCAAACGTCTATGAAATGCCACGACATACTGTCGATTTCAAAGTATCTAAAAACATCGGAAAGCACTATGCTATGAGTTTAACGGTACGAGATATTTTGAATGCCCCAGTCCGAAGAGCTTACCTCTTGTCAGATGGTTCTTACAAGGATTTTGACAGTTATAGATATGGAACTACTTTCCAGTTTGGCTTCTCCTATAAAA
The DNA here is from genome assembly GCA_937975705.1 of uncultured Flavobacteriia bacterium. Lineage (GTDB taxonomy): Bacteria > Bacteroidota > Bacteroidia > Flavobacteriales_D > Crocinitomicaceae > UBA952. The sequence goes on from CALJTX010000040.1 coordinate 20,522, forward strand.
TACAATGATGAAAAAGATATTTATTACCGTAATTGCCATTTTTTCCTTTTGCTCAGTTCATGCACAATTGGAGAAAGTAATTGTAGAAAAATATTACATAACCGATGCCAACGATGCAACGGATACAAATGGTGGCTCCATGCTACCAGGCACCACCACATATAGGATTTTCATTGACTTGCTTCCAAATACACAGTTAAAATCTATTTACGGAACCAACGGACATCCGGTAGTTTTTGAGAGCACTTTGCCGTTTTACAACCATGCAACAGATGGTCAGACTTACGCCAAAGAATTTTTGAAGAATCGATATGGCGAAGGTTTGGTTGCCCTCGATACCTGGATGACTCTCGGACAAACAACCAAAACACAAGCAGGAAAAACCTATTTTGGGATTCCTAAAGTTTCTGACTCAGATGGCTCTTTTATTGGAGGCACAAACAACGATGGCGGAAGTGCACTAATTGCGTCTGGATTACTTACCAATTCAGAAGCGCAGTTAGGTATTCCACTTACCACTGCGGATGGAATGGATACAATGGTTAGTGTTCCAGGAAATTGGTTTTCTTATGGAATTATTGACCAAATTTCTGCTCTTGATACAACTATCTTTGGATCAATTCAATCTGGTGTATCCTTTAACTCCGAGCAATTTCTTTTACAAAATAGCGGTGTAACCGGTGTGGACCCAATTGCCAATCAAGTGTTAATTGCTCAGCTCACCACTGCAGGAGAGTTATCTTTTGAACTGAATATTGAAGTGGAGGCGTTGGTTAATGGAGCGCTAACAACAATTAAATACGTTGCTAGAGATACGCTGTTAAGTCCTAACGAGGCATTTAGTCCTTTTATGAGTTATCCTTTTGAATGCGGATGTAATGATCCAAACTATCTGGAATATAATCCGCTATTTGCCTGTTTATTGGATGGATCTTGTATTACCCCAATTGTCCTCGGCTGTATGGATACGAATGCGTGTAATTTTGATCCTAATGTCAACTTCAATGTGCCTGGAATGTGTTGTTATCCAGGTTCTTGCGGTGGAAGAGATATAGCTGTTGTTTGTCCTGAGTTGTGGGTAGATAATTTTGAAATCAAATTGGTGCCAAACCCGACAGAAACTACCGCAAAATTGGAAGCTAACGGAAACTTTGGAGGACAAAATATCCGATGGAAATTATACAATGCATTTGGTGTGGTTATAAGTAGTTCTGATGCTATTGCAACATCGAACCACCTCGATATTGACTTAGGTTTAGCAGAACAGGAAGCGGGAGTCTACTTCTTAGATTTTACGGCTGGTGACCTTACCAAATCAGAAATTCTTATCAAGACAAAATGAAAAATTCAATCCTCCTACTATTCCTATTCTGTTTAGTTGGTTTATCCTCTTGTAATAAGGACAAACCTAATGAAGTTGTATTGGAATATGGAACAGTTACCGATATTGAAGGTAACACATACAAAACGGTTAAAATAAATGACCAATGGTGGATGTGTGAAAACCTAAAAACAACACGTTTTAATGATGGATCTTTGATTCCATTTTTTGCAACGAATGATACCAGCGGTTGGCAAGATGGACCCGGATTTAAGACTGTGGCGGATAGCCTTTATGGTCAGTTGTATAATTATGCTACAATTCTTGATCCTAAAGGCCTTGCTCCTGATGGTTGGCACGTTGCTACCGATGAAGATTGGAAAAAGTTAGAGCGCTCAATTGGAATGGACAGTTCAGAAACAGAACTGATGGCCTGGAGAGGAAAAGATGAAGTGAACGGTATTTTACCACAAAATTCAAATAATTGGCCAACGTCTAGTATTCATTTTGGAAATAATAAATATGCGTTAAATATCAATCCTGGAGGCGCAGTGCTCTACAATGGCATTATTTCCGCGAACAGTTTAGAGGCCTATTTTTGGACGGCTACACACAATAATCAAGGTGCTATTTATAGATCTATTAGCTACCAGCGCACTCAAATTTTTCGTCAAAATGCCGACATGCGTTTTGGTATGAGTGTACGCTGTGTTAAAAATTAAATTATGAAAAGAATCATTTTTTGCTTTCTTAGTTGGAGCACTTTAACATTTGCGCAAGTTCAGCAAAGCAACCAAATTGGCGTTTCGTATCATTTTGGTTATACCGCAATGAGCTACCAAAAATCAGCAGAAAATCCAGGGTTCAATCGCACATTGGACAGCTTGCAAACAGGAGGTTTTGCTCAAGCTTTTGGCATGTCATACACGCGTCGATTGACCCGAGAACTTTCTTTGTTGAGCGGTTTGGGTTTTCAAAATGCGCATTATATTTTTTTGGAAAACGCGCTGACCGGTTTAAAATCATACAGACAAGAATTGAGTTATATTGCTCTGCCTGTTGGTATCGAGTATAATATCATAACAGAAAAATGGCAACCATTTTTTGGATTGACTATCCTCACTTCCAAGCTGGTCAACAGCCAAATTTCTTACATACTACAAAATGGTTGGAATCAAGAACAAGCTGTTGCTTATACGCCTTCCACCACATGGCAAATCAATACGGCTATTAACATTGGAGCTCAATTACCTGTTACGCTCAAATGGAGTATCAAACCAAGCGTGATGTTAAGTTACTCTATCAACTCATTAGGTACCTCACTTGCTCCGCAACGACCTTATCAATTAGCATTTCAAACTGCGGTACTATATAATTTTTAACTACGTATTTGTCAATTGTTGATACTAACACTGAGTTAATAATTAGAATATTTATTTCAACCATAAAGTTTTTAAACAGATAAAGTTGGCTTCACAGCCAACTTTTTTTTGTGGTCTAATTTTACACCAACTAAAAAATATTTAAAATGAAAAGAAAAAAATTAATTGTCGGTCTGTTTTCTGTTCTAGGAATGGCCGCAATGAGCAATTCACTTTTTGCTCAACAAAACCTTGGAGCAGCATGTGGTTGCCCTACGGTATCAACAAGGACTACCGCAGCAATTACATCTGTTGGAACATGGACAACTTTACCTGCATCAGCTTATGGTAAAGAACTTCAAGGTAACCAAAACATCACACTAACTTGTGATAAAATTTGGACCTTAGATGAGAAATTATATATTGCCTCTGGTTCAACACTTACAATCGAGCCAGGAACTGTAATCAAAGGTTCGACAACAACCAACGTATCTGCAGCGCGTGCTCTAATTATTGAACGCGGAGGTAAGATTATGGCTGCGGGTATCGAAGATTGCCCTATTGTTTTCACAGCAGCGGCAGATCCATTGGATGGTTCATATAAAGTGAACAACAAAGGCCAGTGGGGTGGTGTACTTATTTGTGGTAAAGCAACAAATAACCTTTTATTAACTCCTAATGGTCCGTTTGTACCAGGTCAGGGTGGTAAATTGGCAGTTGCAAATGGTTTAGGCGTATTGGAAGGATTTGCTTCTTCTTATACCCAAGATCAGTTTGGTGTTGCTGGAGCAACAGCAGGAACTGCATCTGCTACTTCTCCAACTGGTACCTATTCAGGAACATTTGTAGCGGGTCCTACAGCTACTTGGTCTCTAACAACAAATGGCGTAACTACCAATTATGCACCAAATACAGTTGGTCAAAAACGAATTGCTTTGGTTGGTAATAGTGTTCCTGTATATTTAAGTGCAGGTCAATCTGTTTATGACGGCTCAACACTTCTAGGAACAATTGCTGGTATTACAGCCGGTACGAGTAGTGGCACCGCTTATACAGCTTATATTACTTTGGTTGCCAACTTAACCCAAGCGGTTACAGCTGGTTCTACACTCACTTTCACTGATTCATATCCAAATCCAGGAGTAACAGGTCTTTTCTCTGTAGTTTCTACTGCAACAAGTGCGAATGGCCCAATTCAAGAAACTTCAACTGGAAGTGGAATATATGTCAACTTTGCAGGTCCTTACATTACAGGTTCAGCAGCATTTGATGATGAAGATAACTCAGGTGTAATGACTTATGTGTCTATTCGCCACTCAGGTGCTAACTTACTTGTAGGTTCTGAAATCAATGGTTTAACACTTGCATCTGTTGGTCGTGGTACTAAAATTGAGCACATCGAGATTGTTTCTTGTGCAGACGACAACATCGAAATTTTTGGTGGTACTGTAGATCTTAAGTATTGTACAACCTTATTTGGTAACGATGATATGTTCGACTACGACTTAGGTTGGACTGGCCGTGCACAATTCTTATTTGGAATGAAGGCTGACGCCACTTCTAATGTGAGTGCAGACAACGATAATGGTATTGAAGCGGATAGCGATGACAACAAATCTTACGCTACACCACTTTCCACACCAACTATTTACAACATGACCATTATGGGTAATGCGAAGTCTACATTGAATTCAGATAATTCAGGTATAGCAGGTCTTCAATTAAAGGAATTTACCGGTGGAGATATCAGAAACTCAATCATTGCAGGCTTCAAAACAGGCGTGCAGTTTGCTACAACTACAACTGCTACAGGATCTGTAGGTACACGTGGTCTTAATATGGGTGGTGAGGCTGTAAACAATTACTTATCAAATGGAACAACTGCATCTGCAACGACTGCAACAACCGGTAATGGTTCACAAAGCTTGAAAGTAAAGTGTAACACATTTGTCGGAAACACTGTTGATATTCTCCCTTCATCAGGGGCTACATTTACGGCTGTACAGACACAATTGGCTACTGATGGAAACATTTTTACCCCATCAATGACTGGTTTCAGCACTGCTTTTGCGCTTGACCCGGTAACTTATGCCGTAACCACAAAAAATGATGCAGTTCCTGCGCTAGGGCAAGCAGCTTTAGGTTCTGGTTGTGCAATGGCTCCTTATACTCAAGGTTTCTTTGAAGCAGCTAACTACCGTGGTGCATTTGAACCAAACAATAAAAATGAAAACTGGTTGTCAGATTGGTCTTACTCTCAAGTTTTGGGTGCTACACTTGGTGTTACTTTTTGCCCTACCGACTTGAATGGTGATGGTACGACTAACACAGCGGATTTCTTGTTATTTGCTCCTGCATTCGGAACAAACTGTAATTAATCTTAAGTCCTAAATATAAGGCAAAGCGCCCACTGTTCTTTTCATCTTTTTCGGTGGGCGCTTATTTTAAAAACAAAATATTATGAAAACACTTCGTTTAATAACAAATTTATGCTTTTTATTCCTTGCAGGAACAGCTTTCTCGCAAGGTTTACAAGGTATTGTAGTTGAAAAATACTACTCAGCAAATACCGCTGATGTTTCAGGTCAAGAAAGTGGTTCATTGACACCACTCACTTCCTCTTCTGTTACGTATCGCGTTTATGTCGATATGGCTTCTGGTTACAAATTCAATCAAATCTTTGCTGTACCAGGTAATTCTTTGACAGTCAACACCACTACAGCTTTCTATAATGATCCTGGTTATGGTGTTTCTGCAGGTGCTAATGGCATCAGTGCAACAAACTATCCTAAAAAAACAACTGCTCTTGATTCATGGTTTACTACAGGTGCGGCATACAACGGAAAAGTTGGTGTTTTGAAGTCTGAAGATACTGATGGTGCTGTTGCAAATACAAACGGTTTATTGACAAACAACCCTGGTGGTTGTTTTGGCTCGGCTATTCAAGGTTCAGGTGCACAAGATGGTAACCTTGCAGGTACGCAAAACACCCATTGGGCTAATCCAAATGCACTTGGAGGTTTCAGTACTTTGGCTGCTTTAGATAATTCTTCAACAAGTGGTTCTATTGTAATAACTGATGGTGCCTTGGCAGCATTAGGAGGAATTGTTGGCCCATTGTCTTCAAATATGGTATTGATTGGCCAATTTACAACAACCGGTCAATTCAGCTTCGCATTAAACGTTCAAATTCAAAACATCAGTACAGGTATTGCTGAGAACTACTACGCTTCTAACCCTCCAAGTGGCGGACTTACACACGCTTCTTTGACTTTAGCTCCAAACACCCCTCCATCTGTTACTTTAGCAGCTAGCCCTTCAAGTTCAGGTATCATCACTGGTACGTCAATGACTTTTACAGCTACGGCTACAGATAACGGTTCAGTAACTGGTGTTCAATTCTTTGACAACGGTGTTTTATTAAATGGCACGGTTACAAACTCAGGTAGTACTTATACTTATACGTATACTGCTTCATCTAATGGCGCGCATGCGATTACTGCTAAAGCGACAGATAACGATTGTGCTTCAACCACATCAACCGCACACAACTTTACAGTTGCGGCCAACCAAGCGCCAACAGTTTCTGGCTTAACTGCTCCTGCAACAGCTTATTTAGGATCTAGCGTTACGTTTACTTGTACTGCTGCTGACGTAGATGGTACGGTTTCTTCTGTTGAGTTTTTTGTAAACTCTGTTTCTATCGGTAACGGTACATTGGCTAACGGTACTTACTCGAAGTCTTACAGTGTGCCAGCAAACGTCAACGGTACCTATTCTGTTCAAGCCAAAGCAACTGATAACCTTTCTTTGGTAGGAGCTTTTGCTACTACTTCTATGAACGTTATTGCCAATACGCCTCCATCAGTTGCATTAAACAACCCAACGGGAAGTCTGTTGATTTCTGCGCCTACAGTAATTACCCTTACTGCTACTGCTGCTGACATCGATGGTATTGACTCTGTGAACTTCTTCATCAACAACCTTTTTGTAGGTGCTGGTTCAATGACTGCTGGTAATTCAACAAATGGAACTTGGACTTACGCTTACACGAGCACACCAGGTATCAAAACATTTACTGCTAAAGCGATTGATGATTTTCAAGCAAAAACAACTTCATCTGCTGTTACTTTAGATATCGCAGATCCAAATGCGCTTCCTTACAAAGTGAAAAACGTAGTTCAAGCTTGTGACCAAACAACTTTCTTGATGCCAGTAGCTGTTTCGAACACGTACACAGTAGACAACGTCATTGGTTATGACATTTCATTGACTTACGACGCATCGAAATTAACACCTACAGGTAATGTGTTTGTAGCGAATAACCTTTATTCAAATGCTGCTCACATCGAAACTGCAACTTCAATTGGTACTCCAAGTGGTAACAACGGTACAATGCAAATATCATTGAACTTCAACGGTAATGCTCCTGCTTCTGCTGAGTTCAATGGTACAAATGCAGATATCTTTACTGTACAGTTTGCAAAAACAGGTGCTTTTGCAGGTGTTGATACTGCGGCTGTAGCGATCTCTTCAATCCAAGAAAGTTACATTACTGGTGTATTGAACAAAACGGCAAATGCTGGTAAGGCGATTTCTTTCAAGAATCAAAACTACCCTGCCACATTATTGTTCTGGTCTGATAACCAAGCGATCAAATACAACTCTGCTAACCCAAATGCATTCTTGGTTACGAATGTTAATGGTTCTGTTTCTACAACAGGTACAGCATCTTCGGCATCTACATCTTTAACGATTCCAAATGGTGTTACTGATATTGTAGCAGGAATGAAAGTTGTTGCTGACGGTATTCCAGCATCTGCTACTGTAGCAAGTATTTCTGGTACAACTGTTACTTTGTCAACAGCAACTACAGCAGCACTTACAGCAGCACCGGTAGCATTTGTTTCAGCTTCAGCAGTTCAACCGAATACATCAGGATTATTTACACACATCCTTACAAATGGTCAGCAAGTGCGCATTTCTCGCGACATTTCTAATAACAACTCAGTGCAGTTGTTAGTGAATGGAGCAGATGCTGTATTAGGTAAAACCCTTCTTTTGAATGGTAACTTTACACCTTCTGTTTACCAAATCATCGCATTAGACGTCAACCTTGATGGTGTAGTTTCAGCAGGTGATATCTCACAAATCAAGCAACGTGCTACTTTGGCAATTCCAGAATTCCGTCAAGCATGGAACTATTCTGCGGCTGGTGTGTCTAACGGCCATCCGTCTAAAGACTGGTTGTTCATTGACCACACAACTGTTGCCAACAACTCGGCATATCAAATCTCTGCAACTTTCCCAGCTAACGATAACGTTGGTTACTCGAAAGCGAAGGTTCCAGTTGTTCCATTTAGCATCAATGCGAATGTATCGAACTACGCAAATTGTCCTGAAATCCAAACTGAAAACTATATGGGTATCATGTTAGGTGACGTAAACGCGAGTTATGCTACTTACACAGCAGATGGTGTATTGAAGTCTAATGGTGCTGTAGTTCTTGACTTAGCTGCTTCTAAACAAGAAGGCAACAACTTCCGTATCCCTGTTTCTTTTGAAGCTACTGAAGTAGTAAATTCATTAGATTTTGCTGTTCGTTTCAACAACAACATGAACTACACTGAAACAGCTCAATTGGATGAGAATGCAGAACTTACTTCATTCATGAATGCACAAGATCAAACGCTTCGTTTTTCTAGCTTTAATGTAGCAAACTTTGAAACGGGTGCAAATGTTGCCGAATTAGTTGTTTCAACTCAAAACGGTAAATTGACTCAAAAAGATATCGTTGTAGATTTAGCAATCATTAACGGTAAGCCAGTTGACATGAAGTTTGCGAAGTCTTCTGAGGCTTTACAACAAACTTTGAATGTACAGGTTTATCCTAACCCGAACAACGGTACGTTTGCAGTAGAATCAGTTGAAGGCGCTCAAGTATCAATTATTGATATGAACGGCCGCATGATTACTGAATCAGCTCAGATTCCAGTTTCTGGTAAATTGACAATCAACCTTTCTCAGGTGAATGCAGGAGTGTATTTTGTACGCGTGCAAAATGCAAACTTCAGCACCATCAAAAAGGTGATTATAGAATAATTGTATTGTTCACCAACTACAAAAAAGTCGCGTTCTTCGGAACGCGACTTTTCTTGTATAAAAACTAAAAATGATGAAAACTAATTTTTTACTCTACATTCTATTCGGATTCAGTGGCCTATTTTGGGCACAAAAAGGTGATGGCATTCAATTTACCAATCCTAAAGCACTTTCAGATACAATCGTCTTTGACATTGACAATGCAACTTATTATACCAACTCAGGTTCGGATTTCATCGATATTCCTGTGCTATTAAAATCAACAGACCTCACGATCAATTCATTTGATTTTTGGTTCCAATTCAATACAAATGAGCTGACGTATGTATCTACTGCATCACTCATCGCAGGCCTAGACGCCTTTAGTAATTTCAATCAAGCAAATTTTTACCTGAGCAATACTTCCTCAGGAACATCCATAAATTTTAACATTCCAACCAACACACCAGTTATTAAATTGACATTTCAATTGGCTGCCTCGTGTGCACTTATCAATTCACAAGATTTCAATAATGTCACCACCCTTTTTGATGGAGACGTCAGCAGTTACAAATTTACTGCACCGGCACCAAGCCCTATTCAAGTCCTAAGTTCGCTTCCGACATGTAGTCATAATTACATTACCTTTTCCTACGATAGCCTCTATTCAGGAAAACCAATTACACAATATAGCTGGGACTTCGCAAATGCAGATTTTTCATCCTTACAAACGGATTCTACAATATTTACTCAATCCGGAAACTTTTCAGTTTTACTAGATGTCGTCACTTCCGACGGTTGCAGCTATTCAACATCTTATCCAATTGAGATTACAGAAGGGCCGTTAGCTAGTTTTACGTATACACAAGGCGGCACGCAAACCGAAGTCGTTTTTACAAATACGAGTTCTTTTTCAAGCGGTATCATAACCGATTTCCATTGGGACTTCGGAGACGGTCAAAGTTCTTCGCAAGAAAACCCGACCGCAACCTTTCCTGGAGCAGACACCTATCCGGTTACTTTGACTGTAGTTGCAGATAACGGTTGCGAGAATTCTACTACCTCAATGATTTCTACTGTAGGTCTTCAAGATATTGATTTAGCCTCAATTCACTTGAATCCAAATCCAGCGCATTCCATTATTTCAATTCATTCACCTTTTGAAATAGGGGAATGGGTGATTTTAGACCAATCTGGTAAGGTATTTTTAAATGGGAATGATCAAAACTCACAAATGAGCATTTCAGTAGAACAATTTGCTGCTGGTATTTATCATCTTCAAATCGGAAGTCAGCAATTTAAATTTGTTAAGCATTAAGTTATTTGAACTTATTGCCTATTGCAAAAACGTGAGTTGTTGTTTTTGACTATATACGTTAAGGTATTTTAGGTATTTTGTGATTTTATGAATAAATGTTATATTCGTTTTAGCTAATGCTTTCATACTCAACTACGTTAAAACGAACAAACTATGGCAACTTTTATTCAAACCAGCGGGGGATACCTGCGCAGTACCCGTATCAATTACTGGACAATTTTTGCAGTTCAAACATTTGTAGCCCTCTTTGCTATTTTGGTCAATGTCAGTAAGCCCGTCGACTTCGGCAAATTTCACCCAAATGACATCATGGCTTATTTTATCCCAACAATTGCACTTGGCGGCCTAATGGCCTCTCAAATTATCTTTAAGCAACGCCTGCATCGGATTTCAGAAAGGAGTCAGTTTAAACAAAAACTCGAATGCTATAAGTCTGCACTCATGACGCGTTTTGCATTATTGGAAGGGCCAAATTTAATGGTGCTGGCTGCATATTTTTTCACGGACAATCCGCTTTATTTGGCAATGGCTATTCTGTCTTTAGTTGTCTACTTATCTGCACTTCCCAATGTAAAATCGATTTCAAGAGACCTGAAATTAACATCAGAGGAGAGCGCACATTTGGGCAATCCAGCTTATCCTTTGACTTAAATGCTTCTTTTAAGGTAAAGACAAACTATTCCCACATTTAAAATGCCCCTTCGGGCAACTTTTGTGGCCGTGTAAGCCACAGGGGCGGCAGTCGAGGTCTTTCACTTCAATGATTTCCGACTGATCAGAAAGCGGCCCAAAGCCGAATTCAGGAACCGTAGAACAGAAAAAGGTGCTCACGGGTGCGTTGGTAGCAGATGCCAAATGCAAAGGGCCAGAGTCATTGACGTAATTGTGTTTTGCACCAGCCATAAGTGCGGCAGATTGCAATAGCGTTAGTTTGCCAGCTAGATTGATGACTTGTGAGCTTCTTGTTTTTTGTACAATTTCATCGAGGTAGGCGCGGTCAGAAGGCGCTCCTAAAAGATAAATACCAGTATTTGTTGTTGACAACTTCTCTATCAATGTCAACCAGATTTCTTGAGGTGCTTGTTTGGTAAACCATACGCTCGTTGGCGCCAAGCAGTGATAAGAAACTTCTTGGTAATTGCGTACTTTGGTGTGGTCTTCTTGGGTTGGATACAACTGAGGTCGGCGGGTAGGTGAGGCTACCAGATCAGCGATGAGTTGCAGGTTGCGGTCCACCTCATGCCAATTGGGCTTCATTTCGTGCTTGAAGCGCTTGCTAAACAAAAACGACAACGGATTTTTTTCAAAACCTCGACTTTCTTTTCCTCTGGCTAAAATGGTAAGAATGCCAGAACTCGCAAATCTTTGGAGATTGATAATGAGGTCGTATTGTTGAGCGCGTAAGGTTTTAGCTAAGCTCCAGAGGTTCTTGACTTTTTGACTTTTATCGAAAATAAATACTTGGTTCAAAAACGGATGTGCTGCAAGTAAACTTTCGTTTCCTTTTTTGACCACCACATCGATTTGTGCTTGTTGGTATTGCCTATGTAGGTTTTCCCAAATAGGTGAAGCGAGGATGACATCGCCCAAAAAGGCAGTTTGAATGACGAGAATGCGTTCTAATTTCATCGGATGAGCGTCACGTAACCCTGCTTGACGATAGCGTCGGTTTTATTGATGATCAGTTCTATGCGGTACTGAAAAACATCGTTGGTAGCAGGTAAGCCAGAGCTACTAATGATGCCATCCCAGCCTGCGGCAGGGTCATTGGTTTCAAAGACAATTTTGCCCCAGCGGTCAATAATACTGAACGTATATTTATCTGGGTCAACGTTTTGCACTACAGGCAAGAAAATAGGGTTGAGCCCGTCGGGCGTAAATGCATTTGGAACGAACATCAAGGGTTCGTATTGCAAACAAAAGATATTTGATAAACTACTGTCTGTAAAACTAGTTTGCGTCACGTTTTCTAAAGCCATGATTTGATAACAAACCTCTCCGTTGTTGCGCAATTGTGAAACGTCGTCAGTGATGCTATAACTGCCGTCGGGTAAAACTTGAACCGGAATGGTTTCCCAGGTTCCATAGGCGTTTCTGAACACCTGATAACTCGCGATGGCTCCGGCAAATTGGGTGTAGGGCGTCCAGTTGAGCGTATTGATCATGTTGTACTGATCGGCGCTGCCCGTAACAAAAATGGTGGTGTTTTCATTGGCGTAGTTGCCGGTGTTGCCACAACTATCGAGGTAAATGCTGCGGTAGGTCCAGGGCCCCCATTGGGTATCTACGTCTTCATCTAGGAAATAGGCGCCGTTGTTACTGACGGCTGCCGTGCCAATTAGTTGAAACACGCCATTGGTGTCTTTTCTTTCAAATTGTACCTCGTTGATGCCCACACTGGCGTCTATCCAGACTTTGAGTTCGATGTCTTTTTCATTGACGCTCGCTACCCTAAAGTAATGAACACTTGGTGGTGTAGGTTGCGGCATGGTGAAACAAAGCGGATTGGAGAAAGCCGAGAAGCCATTTTGTAAATTGGCTTTGACATACAGACAATAACTTTCGTTTTTGATAAGATTGACGCTGGTAGTTGTGTCGTTTGTCGTCTGAAGGAGCGTCCAGGTGTTGTTGTGTTTACTCCAGATTTCATAGGAAAGCACGGCATTGCCGCTATATTTGCTCCAAGTCAAATTGACGCGTTGTGGGCACATATCAATGAGGTAGCTGGCTTGAATAGAAGTATGGAGGTTGGCTTTGGCTGAGGTTTGAAAAGAGGGCGGGTTGTTGGTGGTGAAGCAGGAGTCAAAAGCCGCAACGGTGTAGGTATAAGGGCCGCCGTTGAACGGAACACTGTGCAAATAACTGGTGTTGTTTTGTCCGTAAACGGTATCGAGTTCGATTAGAAAGCCGTTGGCGTCAAAAGTATAGACCACATAACCGTAGGTGTCGGGGGCAGCATTGACATTCCATTGCACTTGTAGCTGTTGGGTACTGGTATCAAAGCCCACACTTGATAGCACCGGAATATAAGGCGTCATCATGTCGGTAAGGGAGTCGCCTGGTCGGTTTGAATTGAAATTGCAAGTAGTGGTTTTGAGATTGACGCGATAGCGCAGAAATTCGTGGCAAAGATCGATGGTGTCGGTGTATGTGGTTTGGTTGTAAGGAACACTATCTAAAAAGTTGAAAAAATTGGTCGGGTACTCGCGATAAATATAATAATGACTGTTGTAGAGTGGGGAAGGTGTTGTTTTGGGTTTGTTCCAAGTAAGAACGGCTGTTCCGTTATTCGGATTGTTGAGTGTCAGGAAGATATTTTTAACGGTGTCTGAATAACTTAAAAAGGTGCCTGCGCAACCCGAAGCAACGGCTATGTAAAAGTCGTGATTGCTCCAAATTGGTGGGATGGTCATGTTGGTTGCATTGACGTCTAAAGTGTCATGTAATAAGCCATTTTGGAGTGAATACAATTGAAAAGCTGAAAAACCAGTTGTACTTCCTGTATTGATAGAGGGCCAATTGATCGTGAGTTCATTGCCGTTATTGGTTTGGATACAAGCGATATCTGGCGCTGCAATGATACCCGAATTGAGTACGTGAATGGTGAGAGTGGCATACTGTACTTGAGGAATAGGGCAGACGTCGTCTGAAGCTTTCAAGACAAAATGATATGTTTTTTGGGCCTGTGCTTGACCCTGACCATCTAAGATGTGGTCGCAGGTGGTTTGCCAAGTGAACTGCGCTTGAATTTGGCTGGCTGCAGTATACGGCAAAGCAACATTTAAACTTGGACAAGGTCCTACAGCGCAAGGGAATTGGGCCTCTAGCGTTATGTTTTGTGGGTTGCCATTGATTTGGGTATCGGGGTCTGTTATGAGTAAGGGCACATCGATGAGGTCTCCGGCATTTACAGTGAGTTCGAATGAGGTGCCAGCAGCAAAGGGAGGTGCAATAATGGGCGGGAAATTACTGCTGTTGCAAGGCTGCAAAACAAGTTGTATTTCGCGTTCTGTTTCCGAAATAAGCAACCCACCTCGATAAGCTTTCACGACAATTTTTAGGGCGTAATTGCCAATGGTGAAACTATTGAAGGTCAGATTGCCGTTGAGCGGGTTCAGCACCGCGGCAATATTACTTGCATTAATGGCTGGCCCAGGCGTTGGACTGGCAAAACTAAAACCATTGACAAAAGGAATTGGCGCTGGATTGCTGGGCGGGTTGTAAGCGCCCGTTGGGAAGTGATCGAAGGGAATGCCGAATTCAAAGTGCAGGGAGTCTAGGTTGGCATCGCTCACGGCTGCATTGTATTGGTAAGGAAGGCCCGCGCAACTTACAAAATTGGGGTCTTCGTTGAAAATTGGTGAATCGTCGGGTTGGGCCAAGTTGAAGATTTTGGCCACGAGTGTCATGCCGTAGGTGGAGGGATTGCTGAGGTTGGTAAGGGCGCCGCTGCGCGAGAAGTTTTCGTAGGTAAAGGCCCAACCTTGGGCTGGGGGTGTGCCGCTGAGGGCAATTGGCGCGCTGCGGTAGATGACTTTTTCAATGGCGCCGATGCCGTTTCCGCCGTTGTTGCCCGTGCCACAAAGCAGTGGGCTAGCGCCGCCGGGTACTTGCGTACAGCTTGGCGATAAATCTTGGCGCTGCACAAATAGGACAGGAATGACACTTAGCGTAGGGTGGTTCCAGACGCGGAGCGTCTCGGAGACGGCATTGACGTCGGCGCCATTGCAGTCTCGGTAGAAAACGAGTTCAAATTGATAGTTGCCTGCACCCAGATGCTTGTAGGTGATTTCTCCGCCCATCACATGAGAGGCATGGCTGAGTAAAGCCAAGTGAAGAAACAACCATACAATAAGTGTCTTAAACATCCGTTGAATAACGTTTTTTTTACTTGTTTAGTATAACGGCGAAGCCAACAAAAGGTTGCTATCCGGCAGAAATGATGAGCATTTCTTCCCAATTGAGGTAGCGCTTGGCTAATTCTTGCAGTTTGTAGGCGTCAACGGCTTTAATTTCAGCGATATAACGATCGTAATAACTGAGGTCTAGGCCCATTGTTTCTACATTGGCAAAAAGATCGAGCATGGCATACGAGCCATCTGCGCTCTTGAGCAGTTGCCCCATGAGGTAACTTTTGACCAATTCGAGCTCTTCCGTTGGCACTAATTCTGATTGAAGGCGCTCAAATTCGTGCTGAATCTCACTGAATGTGGCTTCTCGTGTACTGACGCCTACCTCTGTACCAATCACAAAATAGCCGAATTTGGTATTTTCGACAATATGTGAACCAATACCATACGTATAGCCTTTGTCTTCGCGGATGTTGCTCATGAGTCGGCTGCCAAAGTAGTCGCCGAGAATGGTGTTGAGTACACTAAATGCACAAAAATCAGGATGCGTTTTATTGAAGAGCGGCCGCCCGATGCGCACAGCACTTTGCAGCGCACCTTCTTGCTCGATATGAGTAGCGCCTTGTTCGGGTTGCCATGTAAACGGCGCGGCTTCAGGTAACTTGTGCTCATATGCGTTCAACAATTCTTCAAAAGCGCTCAGTGTTTCAGTCGAGAGGTCACCCACTAGAAATACTTTTTTGAGACCTTTTAGGTACTGTTGGGTATGGAAAGCTTGAATTTGTGCCCGATCGGCACGCTCAAAGTCTGAATACTGAATTTGGTTGGCATAGACCGTTTGGGCAAGGAGGCTGCGTTGAAATTGTCGCTGAGCCAAGAAACTAACTTTTTGTTCTTGCACGGCAAATTTTTGGCGTCGGGTATGCACCAATTCTTGGAGTTCTTTAAGCGGAAAAACTGCTGAAAATAAACTTTCGTGAAAGATTTGATACGCTTTTAAGAGTTGGTCTTTGAGTGCATAGAGGGTTACTACCGAACTTTCTTGACTCAGCGAAACATCGTAATAGGCGCCCACAGCATCGAGTGCTTTTTGGATTTGTTTGGCAGATTTGGTAGCAGTCCCATTGATGAGTAGGCCTGCGCACAAAGAAGCGGTGAGCGGATCGCTCGTTGCAGAGCCTGCAGCAAAATGCAATTCTATTTTACTGGTTTCATTTTGCAGGCCGTTGCGCCAAAAAAGTTTGGCACCATTGCTCAAAGTAGAAATTTGGGGCGCTACAAAAGAAATGTGTTCAATAGGTAAAAGTGCGGGGGCTATATGGCGGTCGGCGATGGCCTCAGAAATTGGTTTGCTCATGTTTATTTGGGTTGGATTTGCAACAAAGAACAGCGGCTCTGATCGAGCAGTTCTTGGGCGTAGGTTTGGAGCTCGCTGGTAGAAATTTGTTCGTAGCGCGCACTTTCTGTGTTGAGTAACTCGGCGCTGTCTAGCAACTCAAAAAAACTGAGGTTCATGGCGCGGCTCAGCAAGCCTTGGTCTTGAAAAGCCTTTGCGGTGCGCAATTTGAGAATGAGCTGTTGGAGTGCGCTTTTGCTCATTTTTTTGTTTTTGATTTGTGCGAGCACAGGCCACATGGCGGCATCGAGTTCTTCAAAGCTGCGCTTTGGGTTGAGCTTGCCTGTAATCACAAATAAGCCTTCGTCCGTAGAACCCGTGATGTAGGCTGTAATTTCAGATACCAAGTGTTTTTTGCGCTGTAATTCGGTGAAGAGCAGCCCCGTTTTTTCGTTGCCGATGTGGTCCGAAAGGAGGTCGGCGAGGTAGTATGCGTCGGACAAGCGCTTGCCCATTTTGAACGCATAGTAAAACGCCCCACTTGGCACATTTCTTTGGATGGTTTTGATCCTAAATTTCTTTTGCGGCGGTTCTGCGGTGAGCTGTCTTTGGTGTTTGGGCTGAGCCGGAATGGCGCCAAAATAATGCGCAACCTTCTCTATTATAGTAGCCAGCTCAAAGTTGCCGACAATACACAGAATAGCGTTGCCTGGGTGGTAGTGTTTTTTAAAAAATGCGCGGACGTCGTCCATGGTGGCATCTTCAATATGCTTGATGTTTTTACCGATAGTAGCCCAGCGGTACGGATGTTTTTGGTAGGCGAGCGGTCGCAATTGCAGCCAGGCATCGCCGTAGGGTTGGTTGAGGTAGCGCTGCTTGAATTCTTCAATGACAACTTGGCGCTGCACCTCTAAACTTTTGGGCGTAAAGGCCAAAGACAACATGCGGTCGCTCTCGAGCCAGAGTGCGGTATCTAGATTTTGGGCAGGCAAGACGTCGTAGTAATTGGTGATGTCGTTGCTGGTAAAAGCGTTGCTTTGGCCACCGGCGGCTTGGAGGGGTGCATCAAAATCCGGGATGTGTTTGGAGCCGCCAAACATGAGGTGCTCAAAAAGATGGGCAAAGCCGGTCTGGTCTGGGTGCTCATCTCTAGCGCCCACGTCGTATAAAACATTGACCACCGCCATTGGCGTAGAAGGTTCTTTGTGGAACAATACCCGCAGGCCATTGGCTAGCGTAAAGCGCTCAAAAGCAATCATAATGCAAAGGGGTGTTGGGCCGCGAGGGCTTGGTTATATTCTTCTATGAATTGTTGTACGATAGTGCCAGCAGGTAAGATCTCCGTAAAAGACCCCGCAATTTGTCCGATTTCGAGCTCACCTTCTGTGAGGTCGCCCTCGAACATCCCTTTTTTGGCTCGGCCGCGGCCGAGTAGGGTGGCGAGCGCGTCAGCGCTCGCCCCATTTTGATAGGCAGCCATGAGCTGATCAAAAAACGGATTGCGCAATAAACGAACAGGTGTGAGTTCTTTGAGTGTAAGTAGGGTGTCGCCTTCTTGGCTATCGATCACTGCTTGTTTAAAGTTTTGATGCGCGCTAGACTCTTCGGAGGCTACAAAACGGCTGCCTACTTGGGCGCCATCGGCGCCTAAATTCATGACGGCGAGTAGCGCACGGCCATCTCCGATGCCGCCAGCAGCAATAAGCGGAATGTGAATGGCGTTGCGCACCATCGGGATCAGGCAAAGCGTGGTGGTTTCGTCGCGACCATTGTGGCCTCCGGCCTCAAAGCCCTCGGCAACTATAGCATCCACACCGGCCGTTTGGGCCTTTAGAGCGAATTTGACACTCGAAACCACATGTACAACTGTTATGCCTTCGTTTTTCAAGGTTGTTGTCCAGGTTTTTGGATTGCCCGCACTTGTAAAAACGATGGGTACTTTGTGTCTGATGATTGTAGCAATGTGTTCTTCTATGTTGGGGTAGAGCAAGGGCAAATTGACACCAAATGGCTTGTTGGTAGCAGCTTTGCATTTGCTGATTTGCGCATCGAGTACTTCTGGATACATCGAGCCGGCCCCCAAGAGGCCCAAGCCGCCGGCATTTGAAACAGCCGAAGCGAGTTCCCATCCTGCGCACCAGATCATGCCACCCTGGATCAAAGGATATTGAATATTGAAAAGAGAACAGATGCGATTAGTTGAGTTCATATGATAAATTGCTGCTTACAAAATTAGTCGAAATGCTTAACTTAGCGTGGATGAACCGTGTATTGCTCCCCTTACTGAGTTTACTTTGCTTTGCCGTTGTATGGGTAGCACCAGCAATGGCTCAGTATCAGGGTCAAGAATTTGTTCAAAACAAAGGCCAGTGGCCAGCAGACGTACAGCTCATGGCCAAAGACGGAGCGGCTAAAATTTGGATGGGCTCAGACCGTTTTTTGTACCAGCTCACCGATTATTCTGACTTAGAACTAGCACACCACGCGCAAGAGCTAATCTCCGAGCCTACTATTCCTACAACATTTGTTCAACAGCGTTTTATCGGTGCTAATGCCAAAGTGCAAGCACAAGGTCAAAAACCCCGCAAGCATACCTATAATTTTTTTATGGGTAAAGACACCACGCGTTGGGCTAGTGCGGTGCAGGCTTTTGAGGAAGTGCGTTACGAAGCGTACTATCCAGGTGTCGACATGATCTGGAAAAACGACCAACAACATTACAAATACTATTTTATCGTGGCTCCGGGTGCAGACCCTACCCAAATTGCTTGGGACTACTCCGGTGCACAAACCATTCGCTTGAAAAATGGCACGCTGCAGCTTCAAACCGCTGTCGGAGAAATCCGTGAAGAACAACCCATTGCCTTTCAAGAAATAGATGGTCAACTCACGCAAGTGCGCTGCACCTATTCAGAAGTATCGGAAGGTGTATTTGGGTATACTTTAGGCGCCTACGACCCCGCTTATCCTTTGGTTATCGATCCTGTATTGGTTTTTGCCACCTACAACGGCGCCAACTCAGACAATTTTGGCATGACCGCCACCTACGGTTACGATGCCTCAGCTTATGCGGCGGGTATGGTTTATGGCAATAACTTTCCGCTGCCGAGCTTAGCGAGTTTTGATACCAATTCCAATTTTACATCGCTTGCTGGCTCGTATGGTGTTACCGATGTTTTTGTCACGCGGTATTCAGCCAACGGTAGCACCATGTTGTGGTCGAGTTTTCTCGGTGGCGGCGACAACCTTCAAGGTACCGAAACAGCGCATAGCCTCATTTGTGACTCGCTCAACAATATTTATCTTTTTGGCGCCACTTCCAGCACCGATTTCCCAACCACCACAGGCGCTATTCAGCCTGCTCATGCGGGCGGTACGCCCAATACCAATTTCTATTTCAATGGCGTATATTTTGGCGCGCAGGGCACCGATTTATACGTTTCTAAACTCAGTGCCAATGGCCAAAACCTGTTGGCTAGCACCTATCTTGGCGGTTCGGCAAACGACGGCGTCAACTACAGATCCTTAGGTATCCCGTATAATTCTGTTGCAGCATATGATTCATTAACAACTAATTATGGTGATCAATTTAGAGGAGAAATTTATATAGATGCTACCGGTTCTGTTTTGGTTGCAAGTTGTTCGCGCTCGGCAAATTTCCCGCTGCAGAGTCCATTTCAGCCCGCTAAAGCTGCTGGGCAGGATGCCGTTGTTTTGCGTTTGAATCCTGCGTTTACAGCGCTACAATTCTCGTCATTTTACGGTGGCAACAAAGACGACGCAGCTTATTCTGTTAAAACAGACACGCTCGGGTCTATCGTATTTGCAGGTGGCACGGGTTCCAATAACCTATCAGGCACTACGGCGGCCTACCAAAGCAACTACAATGGTGGCAAGACCGACGGATTCG
Source organism: uncultured Flavobacteriia bacterium (assembly GCA_937975705.1). Classification (GTDB taxonomy): domain Bacteria; phylum Bacteroidota; class Bacteroidia; order Flavobacteriales_D; family Crocinitomicaceae; genus UBA952. The sequence goes on from CALJTX010000040.1 coordinate 40,699, forward strand.
TCGTAAAACTGAATGCGCTGGGTTCGGCTATTCTGAAGGCGAGTTATGTGGGTACAGCAAATTACGACCAAGTCTTTTTTGTGGAGGTGGACCGCAACAACCAAATATTCTTGTTGGGTCAGGCTATTGGCGGTGGTTTTGTGGTCAACAACGCGCCTTACAGCAATCCAGGCAGTAGTCAGTTTGTACTCAAGCTCAATAACGCGTTAACGGTGAATTTGGCCTCAACCGTAATTGGCAATGGCAGTTCCCAGATCAATATTTCACCTGCGGCATTCTTGGTAGACATCTGCGGTAATGTGTATATCTCTGGTTGGGGAGCCAATATCTTGCAATCGACACCAATGAGCGGAATGCCCGTGTCTGCCAACGCTTTTCAGTCGAGTACCACAGGTTTTGATTTCTATCTGATGGTCTTGCAAAATAACTTTAACGGTTTGCTTTATGGCTCTTATTTGGGTGGTGCCATTTCTGAAGAGCACGTAGATGGAGGCACTTCTCGCTTCGATAAAAATGGGGTGGTTTATCAATCGGTTTGCGGCGGTTGTGGCGGGCATTCCGATTTCCCAACTTCGCAAGGAGCTTGGTCCAATACCAATAATAGTTCTAATTGCAATAACTTGGTGTTTAAGTTTGATTTTCAACTGATTCCGACTGCAGAATTTACCAGTTCTAATGTGCAGGGCTGTGAAGATCTCAGCGTCGATTTTCAAAATACATCTGCCCAATGGGACTCCTACCTCTGGGATTTCGGCAACGGCGACACCACCAGCACGGTATTTGACCCTAGCGTAGTCTACACCAATCCAGGTATTTACGAGGTGTTTCTTTATGTTACTGATAGCGTATGCCTGATTACCGATACCGCTCAAATTCAAATCCTTGTCTTGGACTCTATTTTACTGAATCTAAACGACACCATCAGTCTGTGTAGTTCTTTACCTTATACTTTAATTGCACAAACACAAGGAACTGCTAATCAATTTATTTGGTCCTTGCAAAATAACCTTTCCAATCCGCTAAATGCACTTCAAGATTCAAGTATTATTGTGGCCCAAGGTGGTTGGTATTTTTGTCAAGTGAGCAATGGTTTTTGTACCGTATTCGATTCTGTTTTTGTTGCGTTTGATATTCCACTCAACGCTTCTTTTACCGCATTAGATACAATAGGTTGTTCGCCCTTTAATTTGGTACTCAACAATACCTCCACACTAACGAGTTCTTTTCTTTGGGATTTTGGAAATGGTCAATTGGACAGCACTACTTTCGAACCAACCCTTCAATACAATCAGCCGGGCACTTACACCATTCAATTAACCGTGACAGATTCGATTTGCCAGGGCTCCGATCAATTTGCCATACAAGTTGTCGTTGGGCCAACTTTAGAAATCACCGCTCCGGCCGATATTTTCTTGTGCAGTTCTGTGGATACGCTTTTGGTTCCTGTAGTTGTGGGTACGCCAACAAGCATCATTTGGTCGAGTTCAGCTCAGTTTCAAGATACGCTCAATCCGAATGGTGAGGCCAATCTTTCTTTAATTGACCCTCAAAATGCTTGGTATTACATCCAAATTTCCAATGCGTATTGTAGCGCTCTAGATAGCCTCCAAATGACTATTGCTTCGGATAATTTGTCGATGAATGGACCTAGTTTAGTATGCGCACAAACACCATTTAATGTGCAGCTTTCTGGCGCAACCAATGCGCAAACCATTCAATGGAGCCCTGTAGCTTCCATATTGGGTCCGAGCAATTTACCCAATGCCAGCGTTTCTATCTCCTCAAGTCAGTATATTTATGTGGAGGTGTTAACGACCCAAAATTGCTTGTTACAAGATTCTATTTTTGTGGGTGTTTCTCCGCTCAATCCTTTGGCTGTTGTCGCAAGTGCTGACCCGACGATCATCTTGCCAAATGCGAGTTCCCAACTCACGGGGCTGCCAGCCGGAACTTTTAACTATTCTTGGTCGCCAACCTTAGGTCTGAGTAATTCGGAAATTGCCAATCCGCAAGCTACTATCGAACAAACAATGGTCTATACCTTAACTGTTTCAGATGGCTTGTGTAGTGGTTCAGATACCGTCCTGATCAAAGTTTTTGACAGTATTTGCGGTGCGCCCTTTGTTTTTATTCCAAATGCTTTCTCTCCAAACAAAGATGGCCAAAATGACAAGCTTTATGTGCGTGGCCCTTTCATTCAAAGTTTTGTATTTAGGGTCTACGACCGCTGGGGAGAGCTCGTTTGGGAAACCACCAATCTTTCAGAAGGCTGGGACGGCACTTTTAGAGGCAAACTCCTCGACCCAGATGTCTACGACTACTACCTGCAAGCCACTTGTGTTGGCGGCTTAGAGAATATCATCAAAGGAAATGTTACGCTCATTAGATAAAACCATGAAAAAAATCATCACACCAAAATCGGAAAAGTTTCTCGAATCTTACCTCAACAATGCAAGCCCAACGGGTTTTGAAACCTCTGGCCAACAAATGTGGCTAGACTATATCAAGCCCTACGCCGATGAATACTTCACAGACGCTTATGGCTCGGTTGCGGCTATTGTCAATCCAGGACAGCCGTATAAAGTGGTGATAGAAGCCCACGCCGACGAAATTTCTTGGTTTGTGCACTACATCACCAAAGACGGATTTATTTATTTGCGCCGCAACGGTGGTTCAGATCACATGATTGCACCTTCCAAACGCGTCAATATCCATACCGACCAGGGGCCAGTAAAAGCAGTTTTTGGTTGGCCGGCTATCCACATGCGTCAACAAAAAGAAGAAACGCCAAGCATGAAAAACATCTTCTTAGATTGCGGTTGTGCTTCCAAAGAAGAAGTAGAGGCTTTAGGAATTCATGTAGGCTGTGTGGCCACTTTTGAGGATGAATTCATGGTGCTCAATAAAAATAAATATGTGGGGCGTGCATTAGACAATCGGGTAGGTGGCTTCATGATCGCCGAAGTAGCGCGCTTGCTCAAGGAGCAGAAAAAGCAACTCCCTTTCAGTTTGTATATCGTCAATTCGGTGCAAGAAGAAATTGGTTTGCGCGGCGCCGAAATGATGGCCCACCGCATCAAGCCCGATGTAGCTATCGTTACCGATGTATGCCATGACACCGCTACGCCAATGGTCGATAAAATTGAAAATGGCGACCAACAAGGCGGAAAAGGCCCTGTGCTCACTTACGGCCCAGCGGTTCAAAATAACTTACTGCGTTTTATTATTGACGCTGCAAACGCCGAAAAAATTCCGTTTCAACGTGCTGCTGTTTCGCGCTCAACAGGTACCGATACCGATGCTTTTGCGTATTCAAATGAAGGAGTAAGTTCCGCACTCATTTCTTTGCCGCTGCGCTACATGCACACTACCGTAGAAATGGTGCAAAAAGAAGACGTAGAAAATTGCATCCGACTCATTTATGCCGCAGTACTGCGTTTAGAGGCAGGTCAAGATTTCAGAAGCTTGAAATAGCTTCAGCTGCATTTTTGAAAGGGAAGGAGTTGGTTTTTAGACCAACTTGATGTGTAGGTCGTCTATTTCGATGAGGTCTCCGCTAGTGAGTTTGGCACGTTTGCGCAGCTCTACTTCCCCATTTCTAAGGACATAGCCTTCTTCAACAATGGCTTTTGCGTGGCCACCAGTTTCGGCAATGCCGAGCGCCTTGAGTAAGCCAATGAGCTCAATATAAGGACCGTTGATCTGAAATTCTTGCATCTTATTTGCCTTTGAGTTCCATCGCTTTGAGCGTATTCATCATCAAGGAAGCGATGGTCATGGGGCCAACACCACCGGGTACTGGCGTAATAAAGCTTGCTTTTGGTGCAACTTCGTCAAACTTGACGTCGCCTACTAGTCTCCAGCCGCGCTCTCGCGTAGCGTCATCTACGCGCGTGGTGCCAACGTCTATAATGACAACGCCGTCTTTGACCATATCGGCGGTTACAAAGTTGGGTTTACCGATTGCTGCAATGATGATGTCAGCATCTTTGCAAAGGGCTTTGAGGTTGCGTGTCTTGGAGTGTGCAAGCGTTACGGTGCAGTTACCAGGGTTGCTGTTGCGGCCGAGCATAATCGAGAGGGGAGTACCCACAATATTGCTGCGGCCAATGATGACGCAATTTTTACCTTCTGTTGGGATGTCGTTTCTGCGCATCAGTTCTAATATTCCGGCAGGAGTAGCGGGTAAGAAACCGGGCAAATTCAAAATCATATTGCCGATGTTGCGCGGATGAAAGCCATCAACATCTTTTTTAGGGTCAATTGCTTGGGTAATTTTGAGTTCGTCAATATGCTTAGGCAAAGGCAATTGCACGATAAAACCATCGATGCTGCGGTCTTGATTGAGGCTCTCGACTTTTTCAAGAAGGATGTCTTCGGGTACGGTTTCATCGTAGCGAATGAGTGTGCTTTCAAAACCAATGGCTTCGCACGCTTTTACTTTTGACGTGACATAAGACACCGAACCGCCGTCGTTGCCCACTAAAATGGCGGCAAGATGCGGTATTTTTTGACCGGCTTGCTTGCGCAACTGCACTGCTGCTTGTAATTCTGCTTGAATTTGAGCTGCGGTGGCTCGTCCGTCTAGTAATTTCATGCTAAATTTTTTGCAAAGATACAAAGAAGCGCGGTGGCAGCAAATGCCCTATCTTTGTACAAATGATCAAAATGAAAAATTGGGTATTTTCAATCGTATTATTTTTCACAGGTAATACTTTTGCACAGTTACAATACATGGGAGCCGAGTTGGGTGTAGAGCCTTACATCGGATTCTCTAATTTAGGTGGAGCAGTAGGCGGCGAACTCAAATATGCTGCGCGACTTTCCGAAAACTTATTGGTTGGCCCTTCTTTTAGGTTGCAGCGCAATTGGTCCAATAATTTGGGTGTCCAAAGCAACATGACCACCTGGGGCGGCGGCGTATTTGCCCACTACCGCTATCAAGAGCTTGTATTTGGAGGTGTAGAATTTCAACTGCTCAAAAGCCCGTATAGTTTTGTCAATCCGCAACAAGTTGTGAGGCCATGGTCACCTACACTCATGGTGGGTGGGGGTTTTTACCTCAAACTTACCGATAAAGTTCGGCTCAATGCAGCTTTGTTTTACGATGTCATCAACGCCGATAACAGCCCTTTTAGAAGCAGTTATACGTTCAAAGTCAAAAACGAATTCGGTCAGGTCGTGCGCATTTTGCCCATCATTTACCGCCTGACATTTTTTATCCCAATAGATTCACAAGAATGAAAATAGGCATCGTCCTTTACCCAACTTTCGGAGGAAGTGGCGTTGTAGCCACTGAACTCGGAAAGGCGCTGGCCGCCAAAGGCCACGAAGTTCATTTTATCACTTATTCTCAGCCGGTGCGCTTGGGTTCTTTTCGCGAAAATATTTTTTACCACGAAGTATCGATTACCGATTACCCACTTTTTGATTTTCAGCCTTATGAAACGCAACTTGCCAGTAAAATGGTCGATGTTGTGAAGTATGAGCAGCTCGATATTTTGCATGTACATTATGCCATTCCACACGCTTCGGCCGCATTTATGGCCCAGCAAATTCTCAAAGCCGAGGGCATTTACATTCCGTTTGTGACCACCTTGCACGGCACCGACATCACGCTCGTCGGCAAAGATCCTTCGTTTGAACCCGTCATTACTTTTTGTATCAATCATTCAGATGCCGTCACTGCGGTTTCGGAGAGTCTCAAGCAAGATACTTTGGCGCATTTCAAAGTGAGCAACGACATCCAAGTGATCTCCAATTTTGTGCCGCCCAGCCCCCCGCACGGCGATGAGCGCGCATATATCCGAAGCAAATATGCCCAAGATGAACAGCCTATTTTGTGTCACATCTCGAATTTCAGACCTGTAAAGCGCACCGAAGATGTCATTCGCATTTTTGCAAAAGTGCGTGCACAAAAAGATTGCAAGCTCATTTTAGTGGGCGATGGCCCAGACCGCTATGCCTGTGAACGCTTGTGTCGAGAGCTGCATTTGTGCCATGACGTCATCTTTTTAGGGAAGGTCCGCGACACCGTCCATGTTTTGGAAATTGTCGATGTCTTTTTGTTGCCATCTGAAACGGAAAGTTTTGGATTAGCCGCACTTGAGGCCATGGCAGTAGGTGTGCCGGTGGTTTCGTCCAACACGGGCGGTATTCCGGAGGTCAATGTGCATGGCGTTTCGGGTTATTTAGCAGCAGTTGGTCAGACCGACGAGATGGCAAATTATGTCTTAGACATACTCAATGAGCAGCACATCGCGCGCTTTAAAACAGGCGCAAAAGAAATGGCAGAAAAGTTCAGTTTGTCTGCAATCTTACCACAATACGAAGAATTATACCGTAAATTAGTTCAAAAAAACGCATGAAAATAGGTGTTTTATTGTCCGGAGCAGGTGTCTACGATGGCGCAGAAATTCAGGAGTCCGTACTTACTTTGCTCGAAATCGAAAATTTAGGCTACGAGGCGGTTTGTATTGGCATCGATGCAGCTCAGCACCATGTGGTGAATCACCTCAATGGCGAGCAGCAAAACCAAAGCCGCAACATGCTCGAAGAAGCTGCCCGTATTGCGCGTGGCAACATTCGCGAAATCAGTACCGTGGTTCCGGCCGATATAGACGCGTTGGTTTTACCAGGTGGCTTTGGCAGTGCCAAAAATTTTTCGAGTTGGGCTTTTGATGGCCCAGAAGGGCAAATCCGCCCCGATGTCAAATTATTGCTCGTCAATATGTACAACGTGGGAAAACCCATCGTTGCTTTGTGTGTGAGTCCGGTATTGCTTGCACTTGCTTTTGAAGACATGCAGATTGACCAACAGCTCACCATTGGCAGTACCACCGTACCTTCGCCATATAGCATCGCTGATTTTCAAGCAGGATTACAAGCTAAAGGCGTACAAACACCAGATTGCAACATCCAAGAAATTTGCGTCGATACGCCAAACCGTATCATTACCGCACCTTGTTATATGTTAGAAGCGAGTTTGCCGGCGCTGCAACAAAATATCCGCCAAGCATTGGCAGCCCTCAAACAACTCCTTGAAGCCTGAGCAAAACCATATTGACCGCTGGCTAGAAGCGCGCAAAAATCAACGCACTGCGCGCACAGAAACCAACTTACTTGCAGGTTTGGCAAACGGATCGCGCGCCGCTTTGGGGCAGGCCATTACCCTCATTGAGAGTACAAAACCTACCGATCAACTACTTGCCCAACAACTGTTGCGGGCCCTTCCTGCGCCTGCCCATGTCGCCAAGCGCATTGGCATCACCGGCGTGCCCGGGGTAGGAAAAAGCACATTTATTGAAAACTTTGGCCTTCAGTTGGTAGCACAGGGCCATAAAGTGGCTGTGTTGGCCATAGACCCCTCTTCGTCTCGTACGGGCGGCAGCATTCTCGGCGACAAAACCCGCATGGAGCGCCTTTCTCAAGAACTCAATGTTTTTATTCGGCCTAGCGCTGCAGGCCGGACACTTGGCGGTGTCGCCAAAAATACCCGCGAAGCCATTGCGCTTTGTGAGGCCGCAGGTTACGACATCATTTTAGTCGAAACCGTTGGCGTAGGGCAGTCTGAAACGCTAGTGCACGGCATGGTCGATTTCTTTCTGCTTTTGATGTTAGCAGGTGCTGGCGACGAATTGCAAGGCATCAAGCGCGGCATCATGGAACTCGCCGACACGATCGCAATCAACAAAGCCGACGGCTCCAATGAAGCGGCAGCAAAAGCAGCGCGCTCGGAATATGCAGGCGCACTGCATGTTTTTAGCCAAAGACCAGACCAATGGCAGCCACGCGTTCTTTGCACCTCAGGTCTCTCGGGCTTTGGTCTCACCGAACTTTGGTCGCAAATAGAGGCGTTTTTTGTGCACATGCAGCTCAATGGTGCCTTGCAGGAAAAGCGAAAAGAGCAAGAGTTATTGTTGTTTGAACAATTGCTAAGCGATGTGTTACTACAACAATACTTTTTGAACGCGTTCAATAAGTCCAAATTCAACGATTTAAAAGAATCGATTGCCAAAGGAGAATTATTGGCTTATGAGGCTTGCGCAGCACTGTTTCAGGTTTTTTGACCTCAACTTATCTTTTTTTATGATTTTTTCAAGAAAAATACAGCAAATCTTCATCATCGGTTTTCTATTAAGTTTTCATAAACATCACGCACAAAATAGCGCTACAACCGACTACAAAGTATATCAGCAAGCGCATCAACCTTTAGGTTGCCAAATAATGGATTCTGTTCTTTTTGAAAAGTCACTGCAAGAATTACTAGCACTTGACACCAATCAATTTAGGCAAAACTTAGATTTATATTACCGCAACCTCGCGCAAGCTTATTTTTCGGTTTGGATGTATTCTGCTCAACAGCAGGATTTGCGAAATGCAGTAGTTGCGTTGCAAAGTATAAAAGAACTAAAATGGAGTGACCTCTGGAACTTAGCAAATCATTTCATTCAATTGAATGATTGCGAACTAGGGCTGATCTATTTAAGTCGCTACTTTGCTGAAACGCCAAAAGAATATTGGATGCCGTATATGGATATTTGGTTCTTGCAAAATTCCTGTATGCAATTAGCTTCAAACGATTATAATGAATTCAGAAAAACACAATTTGAGTGGGAAAGCCCCCAACAAGATTCACTGAACACCATCAATAAACTCACGCAATTGAAATTGTTGGATACTACATTTTTCACCCAAAATATGGATGCGTATTACCATGATTTGGGTTTGGCGTATTTACAATACTTTTCGTATCATAAAAATTCAATCTTTTTAGATAAATCCAATGAGGCCTATTTGAAACAAAAAGAACTCAGCAGCACAGATTTGTGGAATGTAAGCATGAGTTTTTACTCACTTAACCAATGCGAAAAAGCAATATATTACTTGAAAAAATACCGTCAAATGACGCCAAAAAAAATAGAAAGGCAGCAAAAGCAACAAATCGAACTGATGAAGCAAGCTTGTCACTAATTTGACTACTTTAATACTTTATCAACTTGAAATTTGTCAATACTTCATTGTTCTTGACAATGCGCAAGACATAAACAGCGGCCCTTACTTCAGGAAGGGTAATGGATGTTTCAAGATCACTGTTGTTTACTGCGCCGGTAGCTATTTTTCGACCACTTAAATCATAGATTTCATAGGAGCAGCCTTGGGCTTGTGTTTTGTTATTGTGGGTCAACACAAAGGTACCGTTTGACGGATTCGGAGCGATACTGAACTGAATGTCAGGGCCATCTGGAGGGAGGGGCACAACTTTGAATACAGCAGTAAAGGTCTGATTAGACTGCGTTACATTGACATCAAGACTATCTGCTAAGGTGTCTGAAATGCTACTTGTTGGCAACCAATGAGAAAAGAGGTAACCAGGCTTAGCGACGGGTTGCATTTGGATAGGTACGCCGTCAAAATAAGTACCTGACCACGGATAGCTTGTGGGTTGAATCGTATTGAGGTGGATCTCGCCAGCCATTTCGGGGTAGACTTGCAGATTGACTTGCACTTTTTTAGTTAAGTTAAATTGAGATAGCAATTGATTGAAAACAAACGTAGAACGACACACCAATTGATCCTGGAAAATTTGATGGTTTTCTTCAAAAGTTGCCATCTGACCTGCTATATTATTGGGGTCGCCCCAACGGGCAAACTCCAAGGGCATTTCGGGCAGCATCGATTCGTAAAATGCTTGTTCTGTGGCCAAGAGTTGTTCTTGACGGTAGCTCGTATTCATTTGGTCTGCGAAGCGATTGATGAAGTAATTGCGATAGACAAAATTTTCGATGCTTTGCTTCCAGATATTGATGTAGGGGTTGTCTTCGGATTGACCCATCATGTAGGCGATGTGGTTGTCGGTACAGTTGGTCCAGCCGTTGGGCTGCATGGAGAGTTCGAGGTCAATGAGGGCAAAGCGCCAGCGTTTTTGACTGGCATCTGAGCGGTAAATTTTGATGTTATTACCTGGCCAATCGACATTGCCCATCCAAGACTCTGCAACAATGTAATCCGTGTAATGCTTGAGATCAATATATTGATCTGCATCTTGCCAGTAAGTTGGCGATGCTGGGTCTAGGGCGTTAAAGCTGCTGTAATCTGACCAAAAATGATCGACATCACCCTCAACGGCACGCAGTACCAGATTGTACCAATAACTCAAGGAAAGCAGTTCGATGGAGTCTCGGGTGGCGTTGTCGTGTTGTTCGAAGAATTCTTGATTGTATTTTTCACGCAATTCATATAGGCCAAAATAAGCGCCGTTGATGTACACACTCACTGGCCTGTAGCTCGAGTAGTAATTGGCGGAGCCCTCGCTCATCATGCGCACCTGACAAGCATCTTTATAAGGCAAATTTAAGAATTGATTAGAGCCATTTCTGAGGTAGATATCGCTATATAAGGATCTATTGGGTCTGTCTGGTAAAATTGGATATTGAAGCGCTTTATCTCCGAAAGTACCATCGGTGAAGCTCAATCTAAATGAATGTTGGGGCTGAGAGCGGCTGCCACCTGCACCACCATCCATGCGAAGTGCGGTTTTACTTTGATGCAGGATAGGATGAGTAAGGCCGGTGTCTAAAATAACAGCATATGCAGGTTTGACCCAATCTGACCACCAGTTGTCAAAAATTCCGTTCGGGCCGTAAAGATTTTGGTTTGGGGTGTTCACCAAAAGAATTGGAGTGGTGTGCGAAACATTAAAAAGGTAGGTTTCAACTGCTTGTTCGCTAGCGAGTAGCGCTGGATTGCCAATTGGAAATACTTTTGCTCTTACCACTTTGTTTGAACTGATGTTGATTGGCCCGGTATAGCTCGGCGCGTTAAAAGTGGGGTCTTCACCGTCTAAAGTGTAGACGAGTTTTCCAATGTTGTTCGGAACGGTTGTCGTGATTTGAACACTTTGCACGCCGTTGTAAATCCCGCTAGCCAAACTAATTTGAGGGCGCGCAAGGGTATCTGTAAAAAGTTGGCTACCATTGTTGCTAGCGCCCGGGCTTGGGTCCATCCAAGTGAGGTTTGAATTTCCGTTTGGAAAGCGACCAATCGAAACATCTACCTGTGGGCTCGTGATCTCTAATTGGTCCTGAAGCTGATTGCTTGCGTTGAAGAGATAGACATGCTCACCAGTACCACTTAATTTAAAATCAGTATGGAATTGCTGGCCTTGAAGCGGAATAAAACTGGCGTCAAGTGAAGTGAGTGTGGTATGGTTGAGCGCGATGTCGATGTAGTCGTAAAATTCTCCGTTGGTACTTGCGACCTGAAAAGAAAGAGAGGAAATTGGCCCTGCACTCAAGCCGGCTGCTTGCAATTCACTGGCTAAAATTAAAAATTGATGTCGGGCGCCCCAGTACCAATTGCCATAAGGAGCTGGGTAATCTGTTGTGTTATTGGTAATGGTACCCACGCCAATTACGGCATTATTGAGTTTTATATTTGGTCTTTGGCTATATGTTTGCCCTAAATTATTGCTGCATGCCGCTGGTGAACCGTCTACAAAACTCCCAACGGTAGAAACAAATGGTGTGGCACTTTGATAAAAGACTGAGTTTTCTGTGTAGCCAGTACTGTTATAAGAACAGACATTTATGAGGATATTTGAGCTGCCATCCCAAATGAAATTTTGTGCAAATGGATGGGTATTCCAACCTACGGTAGGGTTGAAATTTGTTGTATTATTTGTAGAGATAAACGGGACACTTGCATAACGGTCTTTGCCACTGCAAAAGACGCGTAAAAAGGATTGAGCCGGTAAATTGACATTTGGAAAAACCCAAGCATTGATACCATTCAGCTGGTCGGCGAGTTTCCAATTTGCTAGATTGACCGCGCTTGAGCTGTTGTTGTAAAGTTCTATCCAGTCAGGCGCATCGCCATTTTCATCTAGTTCGGCAGATGCATTTTTATTACAGCCTTCATTGAGCAAAACTTGCGCATGGATGGACCCTAAACAGCATAAAAAGACTAGCGCTTGTAAAAATCTCATGTAGCGAATTTACAAAAAAAAAGCCCGGCGTAGGCCGGGCTTATCTTCGCAAAAAAAAATAGCGCTGTTTATTTGATGAGTTGAATGGCTTTGCGCACGACGGCGTCTTGACTTTGGAGTTCCAAAATATAGGAGCCATTGGCAAGCTCATTGGTCAATACTTGGTATCTTCCTTCGCTAATTGGCATCAATTCCATAGCCACCTGCTGACCAAACTGATTGAAGAGTACTGCCGCTTGAAGAGCAGGGCTCGCAATGAAGAATTGGCCGTTGCTTGGGTTCGGGAAGATTTGAACATCATTGAGGTTGTTGATCTCAAGGCCCACCAAAGAATTCACTACGATGGTATCTGCATACGTGCAACCTACAGCGTCTGTGATAGTGCACACGTAGGTTCCGCCGTCTAGGTTGTTGAGGTCTTGCGTGGTGGCGTTGTTGTTCCAGCTGTATGTGTATGGGCTAGATGCGCCGCTTACAATTAAGTCGATAGCGCCATCTGCTCCAAAAACCGCAGGCGTAACAGCAGCACTCACTGACCAAGCCGCTGGCTCATTGACACTCGCCGAAGCGCTTGTGCTGCAACCATACGCGTCAGTCACCACAACAGAGTAGCTTCCTCCACTAAGTCCAGAAAGTACAGTTCCTGTGGTAATTGCGCCTGCCCAGTCGTATGCATAAGGACCTGTTCCGCCTGTTGCCGTAACCGTAACACTTCCTGTGCCAGAACCAGCACAAAGCGGGTTAGAAGCACTCGCGGTGGCAGCTAAATCGGTTACAGCCAGCACTGTAACTACGGTGTCTGTACAACCCAGCGCATCCGTGACCACACAAGTGTATGTACCCGGACCTACAGAAGTAACGTAAGTACTGGTGTTACTTGTGCCCGTCCATTGGTAGGTATAAGGAGCCACTCCACTTGTAGCACTGATTTCAAGGTTGCCAGTTTGCGCACTGTTGCAAAGTACTTCAGTGCCGTTGGCGGCCGCTGAGATATTAGATAATTCTGTTAGTGTGTTTGAAACAATGACAATACAGCCAGTTGCATCTGTAACGGTACATTCGTAGGTTCCTGCAGGAATATTACTCAAGGTAGGGGTGGTGTTTAGGTTACCTGTCCAATTGTAAGTATAAGGCACCACGCCTTGGCTTGCATTGAGTGAAATATTACCTGTTGCTTGTCCTCCACAAGTGATATTTTGGGTAGTTGCAGTTACAGTCAGGTTAGATAAACTCGGGATTATCACGCTAACGGTGGCAGGGCAACCGTTGATGTCTGTTAAGGTACAAGGATACTGGCCCGCACCCAAACCACTGATGTTTGCTGTTGTGGCGCCGTTAGACCAAAGGAAGTTGACTGTTCCTGTACCACCTGTTGTTGCGATACTTGCGGCGCCGTCATTGGCTCCACATGAAGCAGCGGTAGTCGTGACCGTTTGGTTGTAAGCTACACAAGATTTAAAGATGGGATTCACGACAAAGGAATATCCCGAAGCAGCATAGGTACCGCCGTTACTTCCCACCCAACGATAGAAAACTGTATTTGGTGTGCTGTAATCTGTGGAGGTGGCCAAGCGGATATTTCCAGTTGCAACGGCAGCTTGGTAAACACCAAAGAAATAAGTACCCGGAGCCATGTTGAGTGTGCCGCTTGCAATGGGTAACTTGATGACAGCACCATTGAGGTTGTCTGCAGCGGTAGTGGTATACGTAATTGTTGAAGCGAGTGCCGTTGTATTTGGAACTAGCACACCAGTTGCATTTGCTGTTGTGCCATAGATATTGACACTTGCTACGTAGCCAATTGGCGTCCCTGGATTGAGCACAAAAAGGACAGAATCTAGATAATCGTTTTGGGTAATGGTATAATTATTTCCAAATTCGATATTGGTTGCACCCGGTGCACTTGTGCTACTGACGCCCAAAGATCCTGTCACTCCTACCGTACGAGACATTTCGCTTGTAGTGCGTGTAAAGGATGTTGATTTGCTGTTGTTTTGCGGAATTTGATCTCCTGTGTTGTTGAACACGTAATCAATGGTATAAGCGCCCAAGGCCGTAACGTTGAAATTGGCAACCGTAAAGGTGTCAATTTGTGTTGGCGCTAAATCTTGTGGAACACTTGTGGCCGTATACAAAACAGCATTGCTTGCATCTTTTACGGTTACCGTTAAGGTAACGCCCGTAACTGCAGCAGATCCTGTATTGACACATCTTGCCCAAAACGCAAGATCGTTACCTGTTAAAGATTGACGCGTGTGCAGTTTGGTGCTTTGTCCGCCTGGGTTTGCATTGTTCAAGAAAGCAACTTCATTTGTTGGGTCGTTGCCAAATTTTGGACGGATCATAAACGCAGGGCTGACGCCATATGCTTCCACAGGATTCCAGGCACCAGCAGTACCTGTTCGGACTAAGTTTTTACCCGCAGTAAACAAACTGAGGTCAGCGCCAACGGGGAAAGAAGTTGTTCCTGTTTTTTTGATGGCGATGAGGTATTCACCGGCAGTAACAGGGAGGGCTGTCGGGAAGGTATGGAATTTCCACCCGGCACCATTTGCGGTAATATTTGCAGAGGTATAGAGTGGCGTAGTCGCTACCACCCCTGCATTCACTTGAAATACTTGGACATTATATACTTGCGTAGTCGAGGTACTTTGGATGTAATATGCAGCACCCGTCATGTTGTCTGCGCCAAATACTGTATGGATAACACCCTGCGTGTATTCAAGTGTTGATGACCAGTTGTAGGCAACTTGGTATACGTTGTTGTCTCGGGCAGTGTAGTTGTAATCGATGGTGAGGTTCTGTGTTGTTTGGTCGTTGCTGCTTACGCCGTCAATTTGCGTTTGTGTTTTAATGTATTTGATCAAATAAGATTTGGATGCATTTAACACTGGGGCCCATGTTCCGGAAGTAATGTTTTGCTCCCCACCAATTCCAAGGGTTACAGGCGAGCTGGCATAAGTTTGAATAGGCGTAGTGGTATTCGGTAACTCGTAAATTTCTGTTGTCAAGACGACATTCGTGAGGGGTGAGCCGCTAAAGTTCTTGACTGTGGCGCCCATTGGAATGCCATAGCTTGCTTGAGAAATTGCCACGCGTGTATTGCGGTTTGCCACTGAAGTAATGCCAGCGTCGTTATTGGCCGGAAGCGCAGCAAAAGTGAAGCTCCAAGTAAAACCTGTAGCCTCCCATTGGTTGTCCCACTCAAAATAATAGGTGTTGCCTGCCATTAATATGATGTTTTCAATTTTTGAGGCGTAGGCGGTTGTTCCTGTAGAGATGCAACCGGCAAAGTCGTCATTGTTGGCAACTGGCGTGAGCGTAGCGCAAGCGCCAGACCAAACCCATAGACGGGTGTCTGAACCTCCACCACACGAATTGATGTTGAGAATTCCGTTAGAAGTAGGCGTGTAGGTATACCAACCTGCTGTTAATGCCACACCATTGCCGTTTAAACCTGGAGTTGAAGGTGTTCCAACAAGCGTGCTGGCGGTAAAGGTGCCTGGGGTTACGGGTAGGGCCGTTGCACAAGTCAGGCCCTGCGCATGGGTTTTAAAGCCTACACCGAGCAGTAAGATACTGCACAAAATGTGTACTAGTTTTTTCATAATAGGTTGTTTTAGTGGGTTATAGACCACAAGTTAACAAAATATGATCAAAAAAGTTTAAAAGTTTTTCAGGATAATTTTGTTGCGCAAAAGTTTGATTTCACCCTTGGTTTCAAGTTGCTTGAGCAAGCGTGAAATCACGACTCTTGAAGAATGCAAATCATCTGCAACTTGTTGGTGGGTATGATTGATTTCTAAGCTCCCTAGAATTTTAGCTTGGTCAGAAAGGTATTTGAGCAAGCGCTGATCCAAATTCATAAATGCAATCGCATCTATAGATTCCATGAGTTCGAGCATGCGCGAGTGGTAGCTGCCTAAGATAAATTGACGCCAAGATTTGTAATTATCTAGCCAGCGCTCCATCAATTCTGACGGAAACATCAAAAGCAAAGAGGGCTCCATTGAGGTAGCCTTTATTTGTGAATCTATTTTTCGGGTGCAACACTGTAAAGACATGGCGCAGGTATCGCCGCCTTCCATGTAATAGAGCAGTAATTCTTCGCCGTTTTCGTTTTCTCTTGAAATTTTGATCGAACCTTCAATGACGATCGGAATCATTTGCAGTTGATCGCCTACATGAACGACAATCTCGTCGGTAGCTGTTTCTCGAATTTTGGCCACTTCGGCCATCTCTTCAAGCAATGCCGCTTCGAGAACATAGCCCAAATGTGCTTGAAGCATTTCGAGTTTAGTTTCCGACCTGAGCATCTTTGTCGTAGCTAATGAAGAAATTGGCCCAAATGATTTTAGAAAGGGCAAATAAATATGGAGATAAGATAACTGTAAAGAACACGACCAAACCGATCTGACTCCAGGCGCCTAGCCATGGAAACCATAAATTGCAAGAAGCCCAAATCGTGACAAATAAAGCAACACCTAAAGCGTAAGAGACATACATAGCGCCGTAATAAAATCCGGGTTCGCGCTCGTATTTCAAATGACAAACATCGCATTCCTTCTTGACATCGCCCAAATATTTAAAATCGTATGGGTGTGAAACCAAGAATTGACCTTCGTGGCACTGCGGACATTTCATCTTGGCAATGCTATACATTTTTGTTCCTTTTCCAAATATCATGCACCAAAGTTACGTGCTTTATCAGTGTAACTGCGTAACCTATGTTACCAATGTCAGCAAAACTGACAAAAAGACACCTGAAAGAAGGGTTTATGGATCAAAATGTCATAAAAAGGCTGCTTTTTTCTGATGGCACAATACTTGACAAATCCAAGTATCAAAAATTAAAAATAAAATGGGAAAAATAATCGGAATCGACCTCGGAACAACCAACTCTTGTGTTTCGGTCATGGAAGGCAATGAACCAGTTGTCATTGCCAACGCAGAAGGAAAACGTACCACACCTTCAGTTGTTGCTTTTGTAGAGGGCGGCGAACGCAAAGTTGGTGACCCAGCTAAAAGACAAGCGATCACCAATCCTACCAAAACGATCTCGTCCATCAAGCGCTTCATGGGCTCTAGCTTCGACGAATCTTCAAAAGAAGTGTCGCGCATGCCTTATCAAGTTGTAAAAGGCGACAACAACACACCACGCGTCAAAATAGACGACAGACTGTATTCTCCTCAAGAAATCTCTGCCATGATCCTTCAAAAAATGAAGAAAACAGCAGAAGACTACCTTGGCCAAGAAGTAACAGAAGCGGTTGTAACCGTACCAGCTTACTTCAACGATGCACAGCGTCAAGCCACCAAAGAAGCTGGCGAAATCGCTGGTCTAACCATCAAACGCATCATCAACGAACCAACTGCAGCAGCGCTTGCTTATGGCCTAGACAAAAAAGGAATCGATCAAAAAATCGTTGTTTTTGACTTCGGTGGCGGAACCCACGACGTTTCTGTCCTCGAGTTGGGCGATGGCGTTTTTGAAGTGTTGGCAACAGACGGCGACACGCACTTAGGTGGCGACGACGTCGATGAAGCAATCATCACTTGGTTGGCAGAAGAATTCAAAGCAGAAGAAGGCCTAGACTTGCGTCAAGACCCAATGGCGCTTCAGCGCTTGAAAGAAGCTGCTGAAAAAGCTAAAATTGAGTTGTCTTCAACGACCTCTACCGAAATCAACTTGCCTTACATCATGCCTGTAAACGGCATTCCAAAGCACCTTGTGCGCACCATGCAACGCGCTAAATTTGAGCAACTCATCTCTAGCATTGTAGAGCGCACAATTGCACCTTGTCGTTCGGCACTTTCTAACGCTGGTTTGCAGCCATCAGATATTGACGAAGTAATCCTCGTTGGTGGTTCTACCCGCATTCCAATCATTCAAGAGGCAGTGGAGCGTTTCTTTGGAAAAGCACCTTCAAAAGGAGTGAATCCAGATGAAGTTGTTGCTGTTGGTGCGGCTATCCAAGGTGGTGTACTTACTGGTGAAGTGAAAGATGTCTTATTGCTCGATGTCATTCCACTTTCATTAGGAATCGAAACAATGGGTGGTGTTTTCACCAAACTCATCGATGCGAACACAACCATTCCAACCAAAAAATCAGAGGTTTTCTCTACAGCTGCCGACAACCAGCCTTCAGTTGAAATTCATGTATTGCAAGGAGAGCGCGCAATGGCCAACGACAACAAAACACTTGGTCGTTTCCAACTTACCGACATTCCACCAGCACAGCGCGGTGTACCTCAAATCGAGGTTACCTTCGACATCGATGCAAACGGTATCATGAATATCTCTGCCAAAGACAAAGGAACTGGCAAGCAACAATCTATCAAAATTGAAGCGTCTAGCGGTTTGTCTGACGAAGAAATCCAACGCATGAAAGCAGAGGCAGAAGCCAATGCAGACGCCGACAACAAGCGCCGCGAAGAAGCAGAAATGGTCAATAAAGCTGACTCTCTGATCTTCCAAACAGAGCGCCAATTGAAAGAATACGGAGACAAAATCCCTGCCGACAAAAAGCAACCAATCGAAGATGCTTTGGCAGCGCTCAAAACGGAGTTCGAGGCCAAAAACATGGCCAACCTTCAGCCGGCAATGGACCGCTTGAATGAAGTATTTAGTGCAGCGTCTCAAGACATGTACAATGCTTCAAATGACCAAGGTGCAGGAGCTAATGCTGGCGCTGATGCCGGTTCAGGTGCTCCACAAGATGAAGTAACAGATGTAGACTTCGAAGAAGTCAAAGACAAATAAGTCGCTTTATTTTTATAATTCATTGAAAACACCCGTTTTGAACGGGTGTTTTTTTATTTTTGCACATGCTCTACTCCAAGTCTTTTTTGCACCGCAGCTCTGATCAATGGGTTGTATTTGTCCATGGGGCAGGAGGGAGCTCGTCTATATGGCACAAACAACTCAAAGATTTTTGTGAGCGACACAACGTATTGGTGCTCGATCTGCGCGGTCATGGCAAAAGCCAAAAAGTCAGTGCGCTCAATCAAAAATATTCCTTTGAACTCATCGCTTCAGATGTCATTGCACTCCTCGATCAAAAAGGAATTGCGCAAGCACATTTTGTAGGGGTATCCTTGGGTTCTATTGTCATTAAGTCTTTGCGTGCGCAGCGTCCGGATCTTGTCAAAAGCATGATATTCGCCGGCGCAGTTACCAAACTCAACGTCCGTTCGCGCCTCATTTTGCGCATGGGCCGCATGCTGTATAGCTTTTTGCCTCAAATGTCCTTGTATCAATTGATGGCCCGCATCATGATGCCACGCGCCAATCACAAGGCGTCTCGTCACTTATTCATCAACGAGGCCAAAAAGGTGATGGACAAAGAATTCCAGCGCTGGTTCAAGCTCACAGCGCGCCTCACAGCCTACCTTACGCGCATCAACGCCGCGCCCGAAACCATACCCACGCTTTATGTCATGGGGGAGCAAGACCACATGTTTTTAAATCCTGTTCGGGTTTTGGTGAACCAAGATAAAGCATCTGAACTCCGTGTGGTTCCACAATGCGGACACGTTGTCAATTACGAACAAGCCGAGACCTTCAATCACTTAGCGCTCCAATTTATCTCGCGTCATTGCGCTTGAACAGCATTTAATTAACATTTGGCGCTCAATTTGTTCAAAAACATTCTCGCTGAGTTGCCGCTATCGACCGAATTTAACTTAAATTTGTGCTCAATTTGCAGCGAAGGTTTCGCTCAAAGAAACTAGTAAATTGAAGCCCTTATGCCTAAAGATCTTTCGATCAAATCCGTTCTCATTATTGGTAGTGGTCCTATTGTAATTGGTCAAGCCTGTGAATTTGACTACTCTGGTTCTCAAGCAGCACGTTCGCTCAGAGAAGAAGGAATTGAAGTCACACTCATCAATTCCAACCCAGCCACCATCATGACCGACAAGGTTGTTGCAGACAACGTCTATCTACAACCCCTCGAGCCAGAAAGTATTGTCAAGATCCTCCAAAACCATCAAATTGACGCCGTTCTCCCTACAATGGGTGGCCAAACGGCACTCAATCTCTGTATTCAGTGCGATGAAATGGGCATCTGGGAACAACACGGCGTGCGCATTATTGGCGTAGATATCAACGCCATCGAAATTACCGAAAACCGCGAAGCATTCCGCGAACTCATGCTCAAAATTGGTGTGCCTATGGCGCCTCAAAAAACAGCAAAATCCTTTCTGGAGGGCAAAGAAATTGCCCAAGAATTTGGCTTTCCACTTTGCATTCGCCCTTCTTACACCCTTGGTGGTTCAGGAGCCAGTATTTTACACGAACCCAAAGAATTCGATAATCTTTTAGAGCGTGGCTTGCAACTTTCTCCGATCCATGAGGTCATGATAGACAAAGCGCTTTTAGGTTGGAAAGAATACGAGCTAGAGCTCTTGCGCGATGCCAACGACAACGTCGTGATCATCTGTTCGATCGAAAACTTCGACCCAATGGGTATCCACACCGGAGACTCCATCACCGTGGCCCCGGCCATGACGCTCTCCGACACCACTTTCCAAAAAATGCGCGACATGGCCATCAACATGATGCGCTCCATCGGCAATTTTGCGGGTGGTTGTAATGTGCAGTTTGCGGTTTCTCCAGATAACAACGAGGACATCATCGCTATTGAAATCAATCCGCGTGTGTCGCGTTCATCTGCATTGGCCTCAAAGGCAACTGGCTATCCGATCGCAAAAATTGCCTCCAAATTGGCAATTGGTTATCACCTCAATGAGCTCAGTAACCAAATCACCAAAACAACTTCTGCGCTTTTTGAACCAACCCTAGACTACGTTATCGTCAAAATTCCGCGCTGGAATTTCAACAAATTTCCTGGTACCAATCGCCAACTTGGCCTTCAAATGAAGTCTGTAGGAGAGGTTATGGGTATTGGCCGCAGTTTCCAAGAAGCACTGCAAAAAGCGTGTCAGTCTCTCGAGATCAACCGCAACGGTTTAGGAGCCGACGGCAAAGAACTCACCAACCAAAACGAAATACTCAATTCCTTAGAATTTGCGAGCTGGAACCGCTTGTTTCATATCTACGATGCCATCAAATTGGGTATTCCGTTCAAAACCATCGTCGAAAAAACCAAAATCGACATCTGGTTCTTGAAGCAAATCGAAGACCTCATCAAGCTAGAGCGCAAAATTGAAAAGTTTCACCTCGAAAATATTCCTCAAGAGCTGCTCTTTGAAGCCAAGCAAAAAGGGTATGCCGATCGTCAGGTTGCACACCTCTTGCGCTGTTTAGAGTCAGAAGTGTATCAAAAAAGAAAAGATTTTGGAATCAACCGCGTTTATAAACTTGTAGACACCTGTGCTGCTGAGTTTGAAGCACAAACACCATACTACTATTCTACCTTTGAATACGAGAACGAAAGTGTGGTAAGCGAGCGGCCAAAAGTGGTCGTATTGGGCTCAGGCCCTAACCGCATTGGCCAGGGTATTGAATTCGACTACTCTTGCGTACACGGTGTGTTGGCAGCCAAAGAATGTGGCTACGAAACCATCATGATCAACTGCAACCCAGAGACCGTTTCCACAGACTTCGATACCGCCGACAAACTCTATTTTGAGCCCGTATTCTGGGAACACATCTACGACATCATTCAGCACGAGAAGCCAATTGGCGTAATCGTTCAGTTAGGTGGCCAAACCGCGCTCAAATTGGCAGAAAAACTCGAGCGCTATGGCATTCCAATTCTCGGTACCTCTTATGAAGCACTTGACTTAGCCGAAGACCGCGGTCGTTTCTCCAAACTCCTCGAAAAAAACAACGTGCCTTTTCCGCAGTACGGAGTAGTGGAGAGCGCTGAGCAAGCTATAGAACTTTCTGAAACCCTTGGTTTTCCACTTTTAGTACGCCCTTCTTATGTCTTGGGTGGGCAAAAAATGAAAATCGTCATCAACAAAGAAGAGCTCGAACACCATGTCGTAGACATCCTCAACGAAATGGGCAACAACCAAATCTTGCTAGACCACTTCTTGGGTGGCGCCATTGAAGCTGAGGCTGACGCCATCTGCGACGGCGAAAATGTCTACATAATTGGCATCATGCAACACATCGAACCAGCAGGTATCCACTCCGGCGATTCTTACGCTGTTTTGCCGCCTTACAACCTTGGCGACTTCGTCATGACGCAAATAGAAGACATCACCAAGAAAATTGCCGTAGAACTCAAAACGGTGGGCTTGCTCAATATCCAATTTGCCATCAAAGACGACAAAGTATACGTAATTGAAGCCAATCCACGCGCTTCACGTACTGTGCCATTTATTGCGAAGGCTTACGACGAACCATATGTCAACTACGCCACTAAAGTCATGCTTGGTCACAACAAAGTCACCGACTTTAATTTTCAGCCACGCAAAGAAGGATACGCCATTAAAATCCCGGTTTTCTCCTATGAGAAATTCCCAGATGTCAAAAAAGAGTTGGGTCCAGAGATGAAATCTACAGGTGAAGCCATCCGTTTCATCAAAGATTTAAAGGATCCTTTCTTTACCAAAATTTACGCCGAAAGAAATATGCACCTTTCGCGCTAAGTTTCGCGCCTGTGCTTTGTGATTAGGCCACGGCTTTTCGTATATTTGTTAGATGCAGCGCCTAGACGACATCACCGCACCAATTCAGCAAGAATTAGTGGATTTTGAAATCCATTTTCAAAACGCCATGCATGCCGATGTCGCTTTGCTCGATAAAGTAACGAGCTATATTGTCAAGCGCAAAGGCAAGCAATTGCGTCCCATGTTTGTTTTTCTGAGCGCCAAAATGCTCGGCGACATCAACCCTATTACTTTTGACGCCACCACATTAGTAGAGCTACTGCATACAGCTACGCTTGTTCACGACGACGTCGTAGACGACGCTGCCGAACGCCGCGGTTTTTTCTCTGTCAATGCGCTTTGGAAAAACAAAATCGCCGTATTGGTCGGCGACTACATGCTCTCGCGTATATTGTTGCTCTCCATAGAAAAGCGCAACATGGACCTCCTCGAAATTGTTGCCCGAGCTGTTCAAGAAATGTCCGAAGGTGAGTTGCTGCAAATCGAAAAAGCCCGCCACTTAGATATCACCGAAGCGGTTTATTACGAAGTCATTCGCAAAAAAACAGCATCGCTCATTGCCACTTGTTGTGAAGCAGGAGCGCTGAGCGTAGGCGCGCAGTCTGAACGCGCTAAGCTCCGTCAGTTCGGCGAACTCATCGGTTTGGCATTTCAGATCAAAGACGACATCTTCGATTACGGTACAGGCGAACACATCGGTAAGCCAACAGGTATTGATATCCGCGAGCAAAAACTCACGCTACCCCTTATCTACGCGCTACAAAATGCGCCCCAAGCCATCCAAAAAGAATTGCGCTACATCATCAAAAATGAATACGACGTCAGTTCCCGCGTTCAGCGAGCCATTCAATTGGTCTGGGAGTCTGGTGGGGTGCAATATGCCCAAAAGCGCATGGAGGCTTTGGCTGGCGAAGCTTTAGAAATTTTAGCAAGCTACCCCGACAGCCCGGCAAAAGCTTCGTTAATAGGATTGGTAGCCTACACCATGAACCGCGAAAAATAGCAGCATGAATTCACTAAAAGTATTGTTTATCCTTACGCTTATTTTTACTTCTTTTTCTTGTACCAACAAGCAAAATGACAAAAAAAATAAGCCCGAAGTCAAAGAAGAACTCGTCGAAATCAAAGACGGGCACTACAAAGAATGGTACCCCGGCAAAAAACAACTCAAATACGACGGCGACCTCACTCAAAAAGGTAGCCGTGAGGGCAAGTGGAATTACTACAGTGAAAAAGGCAATCTACTCTCCTTCACCTTTTATGTTGCCGGCAAAAAGAATGGGCATTCGGTCGTTAAATACCCAAATGGTAAAATCCATTATTACGGCCAATACCAAGACGATAAAATGGTTGGCGAATGGGTTACCTATGACCAAAAAGGCAACAAAACCGTCAATACTTTCAATCCGTAAATTGCTAAATGAGTAAGATTCCACCGCATATTGTTGATCAAATTCTCCAGACCGCTCGCATAGAAGAGGTGATCGGAGAGTTTGTGCAACTCAAGCGTGCAGGGTCAAACCTCAAAGGACTCAGTCCGTTTACGGATGAGAAAACACCTTCATTTGTCGTTTCGCCGGTCAAGCAAATTTTCAAATGCTTTTCTACCGGAAAAGGCGGTAATGCAGCCAGCTTCTTAATGGAAAAGGAGCATTTTAGTTACCCAGAAGCCTTGCGCTGGTTGGCCAAGCGCTACAACATAGAGGTTCCTGAAGAACGCGAAGCAACGGCAGAAGAACTCGCCGCCCTCAACGAGCGCGAGAGTTTTTTGATCATCAATGAATTTGCCAAGAACACCTTTTCAGAAATGCTCCTCAACTCCCAAGAGGGAAAGGCTATTGGTCTTTCTTACTTTGAAGAACGAGGTTTTACACGGGCAACCATCGAAAAATTTCAGTTGGGTTATTGTCTCAATACCGGCGCTGCCTTCACTGATTTAGCACTCGAGAAAGGTTATAACAAAACATACTTAGAGGCGATAGGCCTCACCAAATCTAAAGACGAGCGCACTTTTGATTTTTTCAAAGGTCGCGTGATGTTTCCAATCCATAGTGTTTCCGGACGCGTACTCGGTTTTGGTGGCCGCACCTTACTTGCCGACAAAAAAGTAGCCAAGTATTTCAATTCACCCGAAAGCATCATTTATAATAAAAGCGAAATCCTTTACGGCCTCTATTTTGCCAAGGGCGACATCGTTAAATACAATGAATGCTTGCTCTGCGAGGGTTACACTGACGTCATCAGTATGCACCAAGCGGGTATTCAAAACGTAGTCTCTTCTTCTGGTACCTCACTCACCAAAGAACAAGTCAAGTTGGTGAGCCGCTACACCAAAAACCTCACCATTCTCTACGACGGCGACGCCGCGGGTATCAAAGCGAGTTTTCGTGGAATCGACCTCATTTTAGAAGAAGGTCTCAATGTAAAAGTGGTGCTCTTCCCAGACGGCGAAGATCCCGACTCCTTTTCGAAATCGCGTTCTTCTGCTGAATTGAGTGCTTATATTGCTGGCCACAAGCAAGATTTTATTTCCTTCAAGGCAGGTATTTTACTTGCAGATGGGGGCAATGACCCTATTTTGCGCGCTGGTCTCATTAAAGATATCGTTCATTCGGTCTCCTTGATACCGGACCAAATCACGCGCTCTGTTTATGTGCAGCAGCTCGCACAGCAATTCGATATCGCCGAGTCTATCGTGCAGTCTGAATTACTCAACTTGCGCAAGTCGGCACTGGCCAAAACCTACCAAGACCCTTCGTTAGAAGCTATCCAGCTGCCTACAACCCCTGTGCCGCAATCCATGCAGGCCAGTGCAGTTCATGAAGAAGACCTCTCTATTTTTGAAGGAGAACTCATTCGGATACTCATCAAATACGGTACGCGGGCCCTTATTTGGCAAGAGCCTGGCCAACCTGAAACCCAAACCAGCGTCATTGAGCTCGTTGTGCACGAACTTCAAAAAGACGAGTTGCATTTTGAAAATGCGCTTTATCAAGAAATCTATCGCATTTTTGAAAATGGCGTCCTCGTGGAAAACACACTATACGAGGCCACCTACTTTTTGCGCCACGAGCAACAAGAAATTGTTCAGTTTGTTGCCGACATCGAATCTCAAGAGCAAGAATTGAGTCACAACTGGGTGGCGCGCTACAAAATACAAACAAAGTCCGAAGCCGACGACCTCTATCAAACCGTTGAGCAAGTCATTTACCGCTTCAAGTTGGCTTTTGTTGAGCATAAGATTAAAAATATCCGCAAAGAGTTAAGTGAGCAAAATCTCCAAGACGATGACTTACTGCTCGCTCTTGGCGAATTAGTCAGTTTAGAAAAAGTCAAGATGCTCCTCTCCGAGCAAATCGGCATAACTGTTATCCGTTGATATGTTTGCAGAAACACTCTTTTACATAGGACCTTACAAGATTTGTTTTTGGAATCTGATTTTCTTGCTGCTCATCTTTTTCGCCGCTGCAGTTTTGCGCCGTTTGGTCCACAAAGCATTAAAGGGTTATGTCAAGAGTGCCAATATTCAACTAGAAGCCAAGCAAATGGCCCGCTTGCGTTTGGTGAGTCAGAGCGTTTATTTATTGGCGATTTATATTGCTGTGCTCAGTATGCGCTACAATAATGGGCATGTCACGTTCAATGATTTTTTGCAGTTCAAATTGCTTTCTTTTGATAGTTTTAAAATTGATTTTGCCGACATCCTGATTGTTACATCCGTATTCTTTGGTGCAAAAATCGCTGTCAACCTGACGCGTCTTTATTTTGCGCGTCGTTTCAAAGGCAGTCAGCACTTCGATACTGGTACAGAATTCGTCTACAATCAATTGGCGAAGTACTTTATTTATGTAGCCTCTATTTTATTTTGCTTCAAGTTACTCGGCATTGACCTCATGATTTTACTCACCAGTTCGGTGGGTTTGCTTGTAGGTTTGGGGCTTGGGCTACAAGACGTGTTCAAGGACATGATCGCCGGCATTGTGTTGCTTTTTGAAGGGAACCTCAGAGTCGGGGATATCGTTGAAATTTCAGGTAAATCCAAAACCAATGGCGTGAGCAATGAAGCAATGGTCGCCAAAATCGTCAAAATCAATGTACGCACCACCCAAATTCAAACCCGCGAGGGCAACGTACTGATCATTCCAAATACGCACCTTACCCAAGACCGCATAGAAAACTGGAGCCATGGCTCTGAACTCACGCGCTTTACCATTAAGTTGACCGTTGCCTACGGCGCAGATATCCCACTTATCGAGCGCTTGCTCAAACAAGCTGCGTTGGCACATCCTAAAGTGAAAAAAAGCAATCCTGTGATTGTTCGGCTATCCGATTTTGGCGACGCAGGCCTAGAGCTCGAACTCATCTTTTGGGCAGACCAAAGTTGGGATATCAACAACTATAAATCAGAAATCAGGTTGGAAATCGATCGTTTATTCCGAACCTACTCTATAGAAATACCTTATCCGCAGCGCGTACTGCATCAGGCCCCTTCGCGCAATTCGTAAAGATAGCGCTGAATGGTATTTTCGATACCTAAATAGAGCGCATCTGAAATCAGTGCATGCCCAATAGAGACTTCGTCGAGCGCCACCAAATTTGCTTTCAAGAATGCCAAATTTTCCAAACTGAGGTCGTGTCCGGCATTGATACCTAAACCCAAAGCATGTGCGTGTAGTGCAGCCAAGCGATAAGGCTCAATAGCTGCGTGTCGGTCGTTAGGGTAGTGCTCAGCGTAGGGCCCCGTATAGAATTCGATTCGGTCTGCGCCAAGTGCTTTGGCTTGCTCGATTTGCTTTATATCGGTTTCCATGAATAATGAAACGCGCACACCTAAGTTTTGAATTTGGGCAATAATTGGCGCCAAGAATTTGGCTTGTTCGATGCAATTCCAACCCGCATTGGAGGTGAGCACGCCCGGTGGGTCCGGAACTAAGGTGGCTTGTGCGGGGCGCAGGTCGGCTATGAGCTGTAAATAGCGTGCGTCAGGATAGCCTTCAATGTTGAATTCTGTTTGCACCTGATTGTGTAGGTCATAACAATCTTGGGTAGTGATATGGCGTTCGTCTGGCCGGGGGTGTACCGTAATGCCTTGTGCACCGAATCTTTCGGCATCGAGCGCAAACTGCAAAACATTTGGGGTTTGGCCACCCCTCGCGTTGCGCAGTGTTGCGATTTTATTGATATTCACGCTAAGTCTGGTCATGGCACAATAATTGAGTTGCAAAAGTACAAAACATTCAAGTATTTTAGTATTTTGCGCCCACTATGAGAGCCTCCACAATTCTTTCTGATCAGATACCACCCTTATTACATACAGATAGCGGTGAAAAAGCGCTTTTTTGGATGGATGAATTCCAGGTGAATCACCTCCCTGTAATGAAGAACGGCAATTTTGTTGGGCTCGTTTCCGAAACGGAATTGCTCGACCAAACCAACCTCGAAGAGAGCCTTGATCATTTATTTCAGCACCTCCCGCGTCCGTTTGCTTATGCAGATGCGCATCTTTTCGATTTGTTGCAGCATTTTGCACTTTTCAAATTGACGGTCTTGCCGGTATTGGACCGCCAAGAAAATTATTTAGGTGTCATCAGTGCGCAAGAATTGCTTCAACTGCTTGCCGATACCAGTGGGCTCAACGAATCTGGCTCTGTTTTAGTGCTCGAAATGAATGCCAACGACTACACACTCGCCCAAATAGCCCAAATTGTGGAGAGTAATCAAGCAAAAATCCTGAATTTATTCGTGAGTTACCTCCCGGATAGCACCAAAATTCAGGTCAATTTGCGCATCAATCAACAAAACTTAAGTGCAATTATCCGTACCTTTGAGCGCTATGATTATCAAGTATTGGCAAGCTATCAAGACAGTCAACAACCAAACGAGCTTCAAGATCGCTACCAAGAACTCATGCATTATTTGAGCATGTAATGAAACAAATCGCTATATACGCTAAAAAAATATTCAAGCAAGACTTCAGCGTCTTTGAAAACCTACTAAAGGGCATTGAGCTTTTGGGGTGGGTGCCCGTCCTTGAAAAAGAACTTGCGCAGCAGGTTGAGACTAAATTCCACATTGCCACAACTTATCAAACATACGAAAACCACCTCGACCTACAATCGGGCTTTGACCTCATGATCAGTCTCGGTGGCGATGGCACCTTTTTGAAGGCGGTTTCCTATATCAGAGACTCTGGCGTTCCAATTCTTGGTATCAATACAGGCCGTCTGGGTTTTTTATCCAACCTGGCCAAAGATCAGATTGACCAAACGCTACAGCGCTTTAACGCGGGTCAGTACGAATTTCAAAAAAGATCCTTACTGAGGGTTCATACCGAAAACGACCTCTTTGCCGACGAAAACTTTGCGCTCAACGAGCTCACGCTTCAGAAAAAAGATACCTCTTCCATGATCAAAGTGCATGCGTATCTCGGCGATAAATTTCTCAACACATATTGGGCCGATGGCCTCATTGTGGCAACACCTACAGGTTCTACCGCCTACAGCCTCAGTTGTGGTGGCCCCATCATTACCCCGGGCTGTCAAGTACATATCCTGACGCCAATTGCACCACACAACCTCAATGTGCGCCCAGTTGTGGTGCCAGACCACATGCCTATTTCACTGCAAGTGGAGGGCCGAGACCGCTCTTATTTATTATCTTTAGACGGGCATTCTCAGCACATCAAGCAAGGAGAAAAAGTAACCATTACCAAAGCAGAATTCATGATCAACGTTGTCAAGTTCGAAGACAACAACTTTTTAGATACCATTCGAAACAAAATGTTTTGGGGCTCAGATACCCGAAACGAAATATAAACTATAATGAAAAAAACAATTATCCCAATGATGGCCTTTGTGTTTGCTACGCACATCAATGCCCAAACGCCTCAAGTAAAGACAAGAATCGATTCAGTGAGCTATTTAGCGGGTCAAAACATCGCACAAAGCGTACTCAAAGACTTTCCTGAAGCCAATGTAGCCTTATTGTTGCAAGGCCTGAGCGATGCCATGATGCAGCGCCCAAGTATGCTTCAAGATCCAGCCAATCAGTGTGTCATGTCTTATTTTCAAGAAAAGATGCAAGCAGTGCAGCAAGCTGAAGAAGCCGTTAACCAAGAAGCACTTGCCGCAGAGAGAGAAGCGGGCCGCGTGAACCGCGAAAAAGGTGAAGCCTTTCTTCTTGAAAATGCCAAGAAAAAAGAAATCCAAGTTACGGCAAGTGGGCTCCAATATGAAGTCCTAAAAAAGGGTAGAGGTCAAAAACCTACAGCAAGTTCTACCGTTAAAGTGCACTACACGGGCACCAACATAGATGGCCAAGTTTTCGATAGCTCAGTGGAGCGCAAAGAGCCTATTTCTTTTCCGCTCAATGCAGTCATTCCCGGCTGGACCGAAGGCGTACAACTCATGAGCGTCGGTGCTAAATTCCGTTTTTATATCCCCCAAGAACTGGCCTATGGCCCTGGGTCGCCAACAGAACTTATTCCGCCATATTCTGTACTTATCTTTGAAGTTGAATTACTAGATATCGAAAAATAACACCATGAAAAAATTACTATTTACCCTTCTTTTGTTGCCATTTGCAGGTTTACTCCATGCACAACAGGCTACCGAAATTGCCGATGGTATTTATGCGCGCTTCACTACCAATAAAGGCATTATTGTTTGTCAGCTCGAATACCAAAAGACACCCATGACAGTTGGTAATTTTGTCGGGCTTGCCGAAGGAAAATTCAAGGTCGGTGACAAAGTTTTCACCCAACCCTTTTTTGATGGCCTGACTTTTCACCGCGTGATCGCCGATTTCATGATCCAAGGTGGAGACCCACAGGGTACAGGTGCTGGTGATCCGGGTTATAAATTTTACGACGAAATTGATCCAACACTCAAGCACACTGGGCCCGGCATTTTATCGATGGCCAACTCAGGTCCAAATACAAATGGGTCTCAATTCTTTATCACGCACAAAGAAACACCTTGGCTAGATGGCAAGCATACTGTTTTTGGACATGTTGTTTCAGGGCAAGATATCGTGAATGCTATCGCGCAAAACGATACCATGCGCAAAGTAGAAATCATTCGCGTGGGTTCCTCAGCTAAAAAATGGGATGCTCAGGCAGCATTTGACCAAGTTTATTTGCTTAAAAAAGCAGCTGAAGCACAAGAACAAGCTGAGCTCGCTCAAATTGCCAATATGTCTCAAGAAGACTACAAAAACTACATGTACACTGAAATTAAAAAGAACTATCCAGCGGCCCAACAGAGCTCTTCTGGATTGGTATACGTTATCCTAGAGAATGGACAAGGAGCAGAAGTCAAGGAAGGCAACAAAGTGAGCCTACACTATACAGGAACTTTGCGTCGCGGCGGTAAAAAATTCGATTCTTCCAAAGACCGCAATGCACCGTTAGACTTTCAATACAAAGTGCAGCGCATGATACCAGGATTTGAAGAGGGCATTACCCTGATCAAAGAAGGCGGTAAAATCTTGTTGTTTATCCCTTATTACAACGCCTATGGCAAACAGGGCCGACCAGGTTCCATTCCTGCTTACTCAGATTTAGTTTTTGAAATTGAATTATTGAAAGTTACAGCCGACGCACAGGCAGTGCCTCACAACGAACACGACGGCCACCAACATTAAGTTGCAGCCCGTAGGTTGCAGTTAGCTCAATTTGAAAATGCATAAGAGACGATATTCGCTCCCATTTGGAGTGCTTGTCGTCTTTTTTCTTGGGGGTCATTGTGAACTTGTGGGTCTTCCCAACCGTCAGACAAATCGGTTTCATAGGTATACAAGCACACCAATCTGCCTTCAATTACAATTCCAAAGGCTTGAGGACGCTTGCCATCGTGCTCATGTATTTTAGGTAAACCATTCGGGAAAGCATAACGCGCAGAAAATATCGGGTGGCTAGATGGCAGCTCCGTGAGGGTTGCTTCAGGAAATACTTTTTTGAGTTCTGCTCTAATGAAACCATCCATGCCGTAGTTGTCGTCGATATGCAAGAAACCTCCAGAGAGCAAGTAGGTTCTTAAATTCAAGGCTTCAGACTTCGAAAACACCACATTGCCGTGTCCGGTCATGTGAAGTAGGGGGTACTGAAATAAATCTGCACTGCCCACTTCTACGTAAGGAACTTCTTTAGAAATGCTCGTGCCGAGTTCGGTATTGCAGAACTTGATCAAGTTAGGGAGCGCAGTAGGGTTGGCGTAGTAGTCACCGCCGCCATTGTATTTCAATACAGCTAACTGATAGCTTTGTGCCAAAACGCCAAGTGTTACAAATAAGGCACTGATGAGTAGACTGATTTTTTTCACGTTCGTCGTTTATAGTAATAAATTTGGTCGGTCCCGAAAGGATGAACATTCGTAGGGACGCGATTCAATACGGGCGCTTTGATTCCTTCACCGTAGTTCAAGTCTCCGACTAGCACATATGCTTCGTCCCAAACGTTGTCGATGATGAAATATTGCAGGGTTCGGCTTCCTCCCTCCACCATCACTGAATGTATACCGCGTTTGTAAAGTTCTTCGAGGATATTTTTGGTGGCTGTTTCTTGAATTTTAATCCATTCGATATTGCCTTTTGTTTCATTTTTGAGCCGATTGAAGATAAGGGTAGGGGCATCTTCTGAAAACAAACTGATGTCGTTTTGAACTTGGAGTTGGCTATCAATTAAAATTCGGATGGGGTTTTTGCCGCTGACTTCTCTTACGGTAAGAGAGGGGTTGTCATTGAGGGCGGTGTGTTTGCCAACGAGAATACTCATCTCTTGGCTGCGCCAGTGGTGCACTAAAGACCTGGATTCTTCTGAGGATATCCAATTGATTTGTTTTTGTTCGGCAGCGCGCAAGCGGTCAAGAAAACCGTCTTTGGTTTGTGCCCATTTGAGCACCACATGCGGACGTTGTTTTTGATGAAAACAAAAAAAGCGCTTGTTGAGTTGTTTGGCAGCGGACTCCAACACACCCACCTCCACTTGGATGCCCGCTTTGAGCAGGCGCTCAATGCCTTTGCCTGCTACTTTTGGGTTGGGATCTTTACAGGCCACCACCACTTTTGCGACTTTTTTGTCGATAAGCAGGTTGCTGCAAGGTGGCGTTTTGCCAAAATGCGCGCAGGGTTCTAGGCTGACATAAACGGTTGCGCCTTCGAGTGCTTGCGGGTCAGCAACTGCTGCAACAGCGTTCACCTCGGCATGCGGACCACCAAAAACTTGATGGTATCCTTCGCCGATGATACGGTCATCTTTGACAATCACGCAGCCAACCATTGGGTTGGGGGCGACCAATCCTTGTCCTAAAATTGCGAGGTCTAGGCAGCGCTGCATGTAGTCTTGAGCCTTCATTGAGCCAAAGTTACTGATTTCAGCTAGACGGCTGTATCCAACGAAAGGTTAAATTGAGTCTAGCGTGCGTTAAGCCGCGTTTTTTAGGCAGCTGGTGTTTGAAGTGGTGTTGCAGCGCGCCATGCATATGGAGCAAACTGCCGTGTGCCAACACGATACTTTTTTTGTCGCCTGTTGTCAAATGCTTGAGTTCAAAAGGGCGCGCTGCACCTAAACTAATTGAGGCAATACTGGGGTTTTGACCAAGTACTTTTTCGTTGTCTGCATGCCAGCCATTTGAATCTTGCCCGTCTCGGTAGTGATTGATCAACAGGGCGTTGTAAGCGTAGCCCGTGCATTTTTCCACGCGTAGTCTGAGTTCATTTAAGAAGGTAGGGAATGCTTCTGGTTGGAGTTCTTGCCCAGAATAGCCATATTGTTCGCCATTCAGCGCATAATAAGCCTCACGTCTCGGGACCTTTATTTTTTTTCCAAAAAGCGTGATTTCATTTTGTTTAAATGTCTTTTGTGCAAGCAGCTGCTCAAATAGGTGCTGCGCTGCAACTGGGTCCAGAAAATTCGGGTAGTAGTCGGCCAAGCCATCGCTAGCAATGACACTGATTGGATCCAAATTTTCATACTCGCTAAACATTTCTATTTTTGTGTTAAAATTACGATATGCACTTTATAGAAACACTTTTTGATCTCAAAACTGGAGATTTGAGTAAAGTTATTTTTGCTTTACTGACTAATTTGGTGCTGGCCATCGTGATTGCCGTTGTCGGATTTTGGCTTACAGGCGTCCTGACGCGCTTGGTGAACAGAATTTTGCGCAAAAGCGAAACAGACCCTGGGCTTATTTCGTTTTTAACGAGCTTCTTGTCGATGGCGCTCAAAATAATGGTTTCGATCACCGCAATTACGCAGTTGGGTGTTGAAATGACCTCCTTTCTGACCTTACTTGGTGCAGCAGGAATTGCCATAGGTATGGCTTTTTCGGGTACGCTTTCAAACTTTGCCGGTGGCATCATGATCCTTGTACTCAAGCCCTTCAAAGTTGGTGACGACATCAAAGCATTAGGCGAACAAGGTGTGGTTTCGGAAATTCAAATTTTCAATACCTATTTAGTTACTGCAGACAACAAAACATTAGTTTATCCAAACGGACCACTCGCCAACGGTACCATTGTAAACTATACCAAAGAAAAGAACAGAAGAATAGAATGGATCTTCATTTTTGACCAAGCCGTGCAGATCAGTCAAGTTCAAGAAGTCATCAAGGCGAACTTGGCTTTAGATAAACGCATTTTACAAAAACCCGAACCCGTTGTTGGCGTGCAGCAACTCAATGAATCAGGTTTGCACATGCAGGTGCGCTGTTGGGTAAAAAATGCAGACTTTGGTGTTGTATTTCATCAAGGGCAGCAAGCGCTTATTGAGGCGCTAAGAAGTGCGCAAATCACTTTTGCAAAATCTTAAAGTTTTTTCTTAATTTCGGTACCGAACCCCTTGCCACATTTTTTGAATGTGGAGCTAACTGAACGAAACATGCTACTCACTATCTTACTTTTGATTTTTACTGTGGTTGTTGCACCACTTATTTGTTTCAATTTTGGCTATACGCCAAACGAGCTCCAATTTGATATCCTTGGCCAAATGGCTTTGCCGGTAGGTTTGGTCATTGCGTATTGTTTTGTTGTCGGAGAAATCTCTCGCAACAACTCTCAGGTCGACAAACTCTGGAGTATTGTCCCGATTTACTATGTTTGGCACATGACGCTTTTGGCTCCCGAATTGTCTGAGCGCATGGTCCTGATGGCAATTCTCGCGACCATTTGGGGCGCCCGCCTCACCTTCAATTTTGCCCGCCGAGGCGCTTATACATGGCGTTTTTGGGCTGGAGAAGAAGACTACCGCTGGGAAGAACTCCGCAAGCGCCCAGGCTTCAACAATAAGTTCATTTGGGGTCTTTTCAATTTGTTCTTCATTTCAGCTTATCAGAACGTCCTGATCTTTTCGTTCACCGTTCCTATTTTAGCAACTCTTTCAGGTCAAGCCGATCCGCAATTAAATGTAATTGATTACATCTTGGCAGCACTTATGCTGCTTGCAGTAGCAATCGAATTTGTTGCCGATCAACAGCAATATGTATTTCAAACAGAAAAGCACCGCCGCATCAAAGCCGGAGAACCCTTGGGTGACTACGAAATTGGTTTTGTATCAACAGGTTTATGGAGCATTGTGCGCCATCCCAATTACGCCATGGAGCAAAGTATTTGGGTCATTTTCTATTTGTTTAGCGTCAACGCTACAGGTCAGTGGATCAACTGGACAATCGGTGGTTGTGTACTACTATTGATTCTTTTCAAAGGCAGCTCTGACTTCTCTGAAGAGCTCTCAGCCAACAAATATCCTGCCTACAAAGATTACCAAAAACGCGTTCCGAGGTTTATCCCATTTTTAAAATTCGGGAAGTAAGCACTTGCGAATTTCGCAATTGCAATAAAGGAGCTTCCTTTTTTTAATTTTCTGCTACAGGTTCAGTGCCTTACATTTATGCTGTGAATGATTTACATCTAATGTGCTGCGCTATGAAAAAATCTATATTCTTTTTTGCCTTACTTGCATTCAGTTTTAGCTCTCTGAAGGCTCAAATGCCGAGATTTGGACTTGGTTTAGATCTACTTGGACCTGTTGGCATTGCAAGTGCAAATATTACCCTTGATCTAAACGAACAGGTGCAATTAACCGCAGGAGGAGGTCTTATTGGCGCGTATGGAGGTGTGAAATATTACTTCAATCCCTACAAAGAGTTGCGGTTTTATACCGGAATTCATTACACAAGTTTTGTGCGCTATTATGACTTTGATATTTTTTCAGGATTTTATACCGGTTCTGCGAGTGGGTTATATATCCCTTTGGGAATTCAAGTGCAGAAATCAGCTCATTTTTATGCCTCTTTTGAATTGGCATTTCGTTCCTTAAATACGGGGATGGAACCCTATTCACCCGTATACCCCTGCGTAAAGTATACCTATAAATTCTAAAGGCTAGCGCAAGAACTTCATTACACTGAATGCCAAAGCAAAAAATACAACAACCTGCATGAACCATTGTGCGCTACTGCGGTGTCCTTTGGAGCGCAGGTAGAAATGATTGGCCGTGCCAACAACGATTCCGATAAGCAAGGAAATCAATAAAGGATTTTTCATTGCATGCGCGTTCAGAAAAGCGACAACTTTAAATCAAGCCAAATTGCTCAAAGTGATGAGCGAAGTGTTTGGTGTGCAAGCGCTGCCATTGTGCGTAATTGAGTTGGCCATAAAAAGGATGAAGGGCCGTTGCGCTTTCATTTTCCTCGTAGTGTTCTAGAAAACTAAGGAAGGCGTCTGTAAATTCATCTATTGCGGTTTCGAGTTCGTCGTTGCGCAAAGGTGTTTGCGGTGTTGCAAAAGAAACTTGAACGTCTTTGGCCATTGGCTTGTCAGATTCAAGCCATGCTTGCATGCGCTCGATGCGCTCTTCGGGAACTTCTAATGTGAAGTCACCTTGCCCCATAGACATGTACAGCGCGTCAGCGAGGTGTTCAACCATGCGCTGTGGGCTCATTTGCCCCCATGAGGGTGTGGTGTTGGGTTTGAGAGCTGAAAGATGGGCCAACATGGCCTCGAGATCTAATTGAAAAGAAGTAGACATTATTTTTGACCTACGATGATGTGAAGTGAGTGAGGAACCACGCGTACATTGAGTTCACGCATGACCGTTAATGGCTCGCCGTCGTGGTGTGCAACACCATTAGGGAGTGAGATTTTGGCTTTTTGAAAGGAAATGACTTCTGAATAAATAGATTGATCAGAACGACCAGTAAAGAATTGGTAAATCATTTTGGGGATGCCAAAAAGTGAAAATGGCTTGAGGAGAAATAACTCGAGTTTGCCGTCGGTGGCATCGGATTTTGGAGATACTTTGAAACCATTGCCGAATTCTGAGGTATTGGCGATGGTGCAGAGTACAACTGGAAGTTTCTTGATTTGCCCATTGGTATCGATGGAGATATTCATGGGGTTGTAGCGGAAAAACTCTTTAAGGACATGCTTGACGTAAGTCCAGAAGCCACGTTTGTGGTCTTCGTCGAATTTTTTGGCAATAATGGCATCGAGCCCGTAGCCACCCACACCAAGGAAAGGTTGGTCATTGACCATGACGGTATCCATGATGATTTGTTGGTTGAGGTTGATGGTTTGAATCGCTTTTTTGATGTTGCGCGGGATAAACATGTGGCGCGCCAAACCGTTGCCGGATCCGATAGGAATTACGGCTAAGCTGGTTTTGGTGCCGATAAGTGCCGTGCCTACTTCGTGAACAGAGCCATCGCCTCCAACAGCACACACGATGTCGATACCAAGTTGAACGGCTTGTTTGGCCAATTCAATGGCGTGGCCTTTGTGTTTGGTGTATTGGATTTCAAAGGAGTAGGTGTCGTGGTCCAAGAAACGGCGAATAAGCGCAGGGATGTCGTCTTTGCGGCGAACACCTGAGATGGGATTGATAATAAACCAAATGCGTTTTTTCATTTTTTTGGACCGCGCTACTTGCGCTTTTCTCAAAGTTAAACATTTTTTGTCAAAGCCTCATAAAGATTTATCGATGAAATGTCGTTAACTCCGGCTTTTGCGGTATTTTTAGCAGCAAATATAATGCCATGAAGAAAAAAGCTGCCGCAGACCCTATTGTTGCCAACAGACAACAACTTATAGATATTTTACTGCACAAATCCGCACTCAAACAAGATATCGCCGACGATGCCGAACGCGTTTTTACAGAACTTCGGGCCCTTATCGATAAAGAACTCCGTTCACTCAAAGAGGTAATTACAGACGAGCGCGTGCGCCTCTGGATCAAAGACAGGGGAGACCACGAATTTCATGTCTATATTGGCAGTGATGTCCTGGTGTTTAATTTACACCACAACGTTTTCCGTTTGCCAGATTCCAACCCTTTGTGGGGAACAGCCTATTTCAAGTCCAATCCCAACAATGGCTATTTTGGCACCATCCACATCTACAATTTTTTGGCAGAATCCATGCAGCAAAATCGCCTAGACGATATGGGCAATCTCATTGCACGAATTTTTGTCAATCATGAAAGGCATTTTTTCATTGAAGGAAAAGGCTCACTTGGCGCCACTTTCAACGACCCCCAACATATGCTACTCTCCGAGCAACTTTTGCAATTAATCGCACAAATGGCATTTGCCTATGCCTTGCAATTCGACCTCTATATTCCGCCGTTTGAATACATGGATAACGTGAGTGTGGGACAGATTTTCTTGATGGGTGAACAGCTCAAACTCAAAACAGGAAAGCGCCTTGGCTTTAAAATGAGTTCGGACGCCCCTGAAAATTCTTAAAAAAAATAGCAAGCGCCCTTGCGCTTCAAGAAATTCCTACTATATTTGCAATCCCAAATTCTGGGGTTTTGACATTTTGGCCCATTCGTCTAGTGGTTAGGACGCAAGGTTTTCATCCTTGAAACAGGAGTTCGATTCTCCTATGGGCTGCATTTTTTAATGAGATTAATTATATAAATAGCTATGGCAAACCATAAATCATCCATCAAGCGCATTCGTTCAAATGAGTCTAAGCGCGTATTGAATAAATACCAGCACAAAACCACTCGTAACGCGATGCGTAAATTGCGTGCTTCCAAAGACCGCAAAGAAGCAGAAGGTTTATTTCCTGCTGTTGTCGCTATGTTAGACAAACTTGCAAAACGCAACATCATTCACAAAAACAAAGCAGCTAACCTCAAGTCAGGTTTGCAATTGCGCATCAACGCGCTCTAAGCTTAGTTTTATACAAATTTTGAAGGGCTGCCTCTATGGGGTGGCCCTTATTTTTTTCTTATGTTTGCGTCATGAAATACTTTCTGTCTTTTTTGTTGCTCATCTTACTTAGCAGCCGCATTGAAGCGCAGCAGTTAGCTCCAATCGATACCTTTAAAATCGAAAACCGTACCTTCGGAGACCTCCACGCCTTGACCCAGCAAATGAATGGTTTTGGAGCCAGTTTCTTTTTCAACCCACAGCACACCTTACCAGATCCTTCTCAATTGTATCAACCGGGTTTGACAACCTTTATAAACGCCCAGCAAAGCCTCAAACCTCTTACTTTTAGTGCGCTTCCACACTTAGGTTTTGGTTACGGATTTGGTGCGCAAGGCGCCCAACGCATGCGCGTTGATTATGAACAGACCTTTGCACACCATCTTTTGCTCAACCTGCGTTATGATCGCTGGCAACGAACGGGTTTTATCCGCGCCGATGAATTGCGCTACAGCCAATTACAAATCAATTTATACCAATCGGGAAAGCGCCATGAAGCATTGTTGCATTTTGGCAATGCAAGCGATGACCGCCAATGGGCTGGAGGCCTAGCTGATTATACTGCGCTTGGCACCATATCAATGGATTTACTTCCTGTGGTCAAAGAAACTGCGCGAACGCAAAAAAATAGTTACAGTGCTCAACTCGACTTCCGTTACCGTTTGTTCGGCGATTCGTTACATGCTTTCAATGTAGCAAGTCAACATCAGTTTCAATTGCAAAAACGGCTTTACCTGGAAGAAGGGCCGCTGAATTTATACTACCCACAAACCTACTTTAGCCCTGATTCTTCATCAGATGCTTTTGACCAGCGTTATTTTGATAACCGCTTGGGTCTGCATTTGCGCATGTTGGGTTTTGAGTGGAGTTCTTTGGTGGGCTTGCGCCAGCGTTTGTGGTCTGACGCTGTTGCCCAGCACGATACCCTTGAGGTCAATTGGTCCAATCAGCTCACTTTTAGACGTGCTGCCATGCGCTTCGCACATCAAAATGAAGTCAATGTAAGTGGTGCAGCTCAAGGATGGCATGCCAATACATACTATAATTGGCAGCACAGCAACTGGAAATTAGAGGCGCAGCATCGCGTCGCCAATGAGTGGCCCTTACTTATGCAACGCGGCTACCAAAGCAACCTGACAAATTACTTCTGGACCAATCCGCAAAAACAATTCTTCCAAGAATTTAGCGCCGCTGGTGCTTTTCAAAATAAATCCAAATCTCTGAATGGCAGTTTGAAACTCAGTCTGATTCAGTATAAAAACGTCTATCGATTTGACCCACAACTCGTCCTGTGGACCACCACAGGAGCTGTCTCAACGGGGCAGTTCGCAACGCTAGATGCAGGT
This sequence comes from uncultured Flavobacteriia bacterium, assembly GCA_937975705.1. Lineage (GTDB taxonomy): Bacteria > Bacteroidota > Bacteroidia > Flavobacteriales_D > Crocinitomicaceae > UBA952. The sequence continues at coordinate 80,832 of CALJTX010000040.1, forward strand.
ATTGCATATTCCTTTGGAAAGGAAGTAGAAAAACAAACCAAAGCGACCTGGACACTGCGGTCTAAGTATCGTTATTTGGCACAAGAAGCTGCTTTTCTACCAAAAAATAGCGCAGCTGTTGCACTTGCTTGGCAAGGTGGCGTATTTAAAGACAAGCGCTTAAAATTGCTTTTGGAAGCCCAACTCAATTATGTTTCCGCAAGTAAAACTTTGGTATATCTGCCATACATGGAAAGTTTGGATTGGTCTGCTTCACAAAATGGGCTCGTCAATAAAGCCAATATCAATGCGCAATTCAACATGGCACTAGAGGTCAAGACCTTCAGGTTTTTTGTGAACGTGGCCAATTTAGGCAGTTATTGGAATGCAGCACAATTGTCTACTGTGCAAGGATATCCGTTCCCAACGATGCAAATCAGATTGGGTCTTACTTGGGATTTTTGGAATTAATAGAGGAGCGTTACTTGGTGCTTAATGACCAAGTACTTCAGCCATCTTAGCGCCGATTTGGGCAGGAGAATCTACTACGTGGATGCCACACTCGCGCATGATGCGTTTCTTTGCTTCAGCGGTGTCGTCTGCGCCACCAACAATAGCACCTGCGTGGCCCATTGTACGTCCTTTAGGAGCGGTTTCACCAGCGATAAAGCCTACCACAGGTTTGGTGCCGTTTTCTTTGATCCAGCGTGCAGCAATAGCTTCTAAGTTACCACCGATTTCGCCAATCATGACAATGCCTTCAGTTTCAGGATCGTTCATGAGTAACTCAACGGCTTCACGGGTAGTGGTGCCAATGATCGGGTCACCACCGATACCGATGGCTGTAGTGATGCCCATACCTGCTTTTGCAACTTGGTCAGCAGCTTCATAGGTGAGTGTTCCGGATTTTGAAACGATACCAATTTTGCCTTTTTTGAAGACAAAACCTGGCATGATGCCTACTTTGGCTTCGCCTGCGGTAATGACACCTGGGCAGTTAGGTCCGATGAGTCTTGTTTGGAAAGCTTTGATGTATTCTTTGGCTTTTACCATGTCGTTGACAGGAATACCTTCGGTAATACAGACAATCACTTTGATACCTGCTTCAGCAGCTTCCATGATGGCATCTGCAGCAAATGCTGGTGGTACAAAAATAATAGAGGTATCGGCTTGTGTTTGTGCAACAGCGTCAGAAACGGTATTGAAAACTGGGCGATCTAAGTGGCTAGAGCCGCCTTTTCCTGGGGTAACACCACCAACCACGTTTGTACCAAACTCGATCATTTGGGTGGCGTGAAAGGTACCTTCGCTACCTGTAAAACCTTGAACAATTACTTTGGAGTTTTTATTTACCAATACACTCATAATATCTGTTTTTTTTGCGAGTCAAAAATAAGCATTTATTTGGCATCAATGACCTTCATTTTAAAATAGAGGATTTTATCTTTTCCGATGCGATCAGTTCCGCTTTGGCCATAAGCTAGTTGCGGTGGGGTAATACACTGAAGTTGGCTCCCAACAGGCAAGCCGTACAAGGCTTCTTGCCATCCTTTGATGACGCCGTTGAGTGGAAGGCCAACTGCTTGGTCCTGAACCTCTACAACTTTTCCTGACAACAATTTGAGTGTGTAGCTTACCCAAACGCTATCTTGTATTTGAATGGCCCTGCCAGTTCCTAAAGTGTCTATTTTGAGGTAGAGTCCGCTACCAGTTGGTTTCAAGTCAAGTTGATATTTAGCGATGTATTTTTTAATTTTTACATCGAAGCTGTTGGTTTCGGAATGGCTATAGCCACAAGCGCTCAGTAGGCTAAGCAAAGCAGTGATAAGGGTCAGACGCCTCATATTTTTTCTAATACAGCTAAATAATGTTCTTCTACTGTGTAGGCCCTGCGACATTTGAAACCGCAAGCAGTTGCGTGTTCGTGTAGGGTATCGTAGTCTACGTATAGCCATTCAAATTCAGGACCACTAATTTTTTTGTAGTGCATCTGAAACTTGAAGTTGCCGTAATAGGCTGAATTGAGGTCGAGCCAATACCCTCCGTCTTCGTCTTCGTAGAGGTATTTGACATCGGTTGAGTCGGCAATAAAGCGTCCGCCAGGCAAGAGGAGGTCGTGAATTTTTTGAAGAAATGCAGGTAGATTGTCGAGATTTTTTGCCAAACCCATTCCGTTCATTAGCGATAGAATCGTGTTGTATTGAGTTTTGTTTTGAAGTGCATAAAAATCGAGTTGCTTGGCATCTAGGCCGTTTTCTTTCATGTAGGCAACTGCTCCGGCAGAAAGGTCGATGGCACTCACCTGATGACCGCGGTCTTGTAGGGCGAGGGCGTGCACGCCTGCACCTGCGCCGATGTCGAGCACACTGCCTTTGCATTGGTCGAGTGCGCGTTGTTCGAGCTCGGGCATTTCGTCTTCTTTGCGAAAAATTACTTCGATTGGAATGATGTCGTCATCGCAGAGGTCTGAGCTCACGATGATGTCAAAAGGTTTCTTGAATTTGGCGTAATCTTGGATGGCATGACCAATGGGGTCGCCGGGTGTGGTTGTGGGCTTAGTATTCATATTCGCTGTAATCGTTGAGGTCGTCGTCTGCGTAGTCGTCGTCAAAATCTTGGAAACCAAATTCATCTTCGTCTTCGTCGGTATCGGCAATTTGATTTTCGGGTCCGAAAAGATTTTCGTCGAGCATTGACTTGGTGCTTTCTTGTGGTGCAGTACCGATAGCCAAAGCCATAAGTGGGCTTTCTGGGGCTTCTTTTTCGTAGGCGATCAGTTCAATTAAGAAAATCCACATGCGCATGAAGTCGTAGACCAATATAAAGCGCTGATCAGGTTCGGTGAGGAAATCCTGAATAGTAGCTTGCTTCATGACCGATGCGGGTTCGTCAATGGCGTCGTCGTCGTAGGACATATCTAGCAACGAGAGTTCGTGGCCTTTGTCCCAGCTGTCGTTGGAGACATAAAAACTAGCCATTTGGTCGCCACTGAAGCCAAATGCGGCCATAATGGAATGGTAAAAAGTTTCAAAATCGGCATCATTGGCGATAAGGATGTCTCTAAAGACTTCTTCGTTTTTGTCGCTGTCGAGTAATACGCGAAATTTTAAACCTGGCATGTTGTAGGATTTAGGATAAAGGTAAGGATTATTCAGGCTGTGGAGCTATTACAGCAGCTATTAAACCGAGTTCAGTGCCAAAACGTAGCATTTCGGCAAATGCTTCCTGATATTCGTTCGCGATGTGCCCTTCTAAAATTGCGTCTTTGATGTGTGTTTTTATGGTGCCTATTGCTGCACACGGACCAATTTGAAAGGTGTCCATGATGAGTTGGCCGGATACAGGAGGTTGAAAATTGCGCACGCGGTCTTTTTCTTCTACCAACTTGAGTTTTTCGGCAACGAGTTCAAAATTTTGCTTGTAGCGCTTGACCTTGAATTCGTTTTTACTGGTGATATCGGCATTACACAAAAGCATGAGGTCGTCGATGTCGTCACCTGCCTCGTGGAGTAGGCGCCGGATGGCGGCGTCTGTAACAGAGCCCTTCACAAGTGCAATAGGCCTTAAGTGCAGCCTGACCAATTTTTGAACGTATTTCATTTGGTGGTCGAGCGGCAAGCGCAACCTTTTAAAAAGTCGGGGGACCATTTTAGCGCCAAGTTCTTCGTGGCCATGGAAGGTCCAGCCAACTTGTGGATCAAAGCGTTTGGTAGGTGCTTTTGCGATGTCGTGTAGAATAGCCGCCCAGCGCAGCCAAAGGTTGTCGGTGTGCAAGGATAGGTTGTCTAGCACTTCTAGCGTGTGCAGAAAGTTATCTTTATGTGCCTTTCCGTCACGGGTTTCTATGCCTTGCAAGGCTGTGAGTTCGGGAAAGAAATGATCGAGTAAACCTGTAGCCTGCATGAGTTTGAAGCCCCTTGAGGGCTGCGCAGTCAGGATGATTTTATTGAGCTCATCGGTGATGCGCTCTTGTGAAAGTATTTGGAGTCGGTTGGCATTGGCTTTCATTGCCTCGAGGCTGGGCGTCGTGATTTGAAAATGAAAGCGCGTTGCAAAGCGAATGGCGCGTAGCATTCTGAGTGGGTCATCGCTAAAGGTGATGTGTGGATCTAGAGGCGTGCGGATGATACCCGCTTCAATGTCTGCTTGCCCGTTAAACGGATCGATGAGCTGTCCGAATGTTTCGGCGCGCAAACTTATTGCCATGGAATTGATGGTGAAGTCGCGGCGGTTTTGGTCGTCTTGAAGGGTGCCTGCTTCGGTACTTGGCTTGCGCGATGTTGGGCTGTAGGATTCTTTTCGGGCACCGACAAATTCGATGTCGAGGTCTTTGTATTTAAAATGCGCAGTACCAAAGTTTTTGAAGATACTGACCTTTTTTACCCTTAAGATTTCTGCTGTGGCACGTGCGAGCGCAGGGCCATCGCCAAGTACTAAAATGTCGATGTCTTTGCTTGGGCGATCCATGATGAGGTCTCGGACCCAACCGCCAATCACGTAGACGTCTAGCTGCTGCGCAGTAGCATACTGTGATAATACTTTAAATACGGGGTGTTTGAGGTGACTAGCGTAAGAAGCATCCATGGGATGCAAAGTTAAGCGTAATCAGTGAAATTTGCGCCTTTCGGTCTTTAGAAATCGTCGTCTTCGTCTTCGTCGTCAAAGAAATCGTCTTCGTCTGGCTTTTTGTAGTTGAGTAAGTCGTCATCGAGTTCGTCGTCGTCGTCTTCAAAAAACCTTGGATTTTTGCCGCTCTTTTTGTAGGCGTCCATTTTGGGTTTTTTGTTGCGGTTGTCGTCTTCTATTTTGCGCTCTTTTACATTTAATTTTTTGCGTGGTTCTACCTTGGGTAAAACAAAGCTTGCCGCCGGAGTGACGTCGTCGTTGTCTTTGCTGCGCGCATCTGAACGAGGAGGGAATGTGTCATTGGACCTTGCAGGCGCGTTGTTGTCGCGCGGGGTGAAAGGCCTTGGGCTGGTGCGGTTGTCTGTGCGTTGTTCGGCTTCTTTGACTGCCAATGCACGACCGTTAATGACATGGCCGTCTAGTGCAGAAATGGCATTTGATGCCTCTTGGCGATCGGCCATTTCGACAAATGCGAACCCACGCGGTTTTCCGGTTTCGCGGTCTGTAGCAACAGTAGCCTTGAGGACTGTTCCGTAGTTTTCGAAAAGTTGGCGCAACTCTTGGTTACTTACGCCAAAATCAAGTTTAGCAACAAAAATACTTGTCATAATGTGATTTAAACAACACAGATTTAGGTAAATACTTATCGTTCTTGCTCCGAAATTAGAATAAAATTGAAAAACAGCCTACTTTTTGAAAAAAAATATTCAATTGAAGTCGGTGTTTATACCTAATCAGGCTTGGGGGAAAAGAATTATATTTGCAATATGCGATTGGTCCGTCAAATTCCTCACGAGCACTTTTTGGTCTCGCTTCATCAGTACAACAACAATTATTTATTGAGCATTACCCTCGACGACTACCAACAACAATTCAAAATTCCTGTTTCAGAACTTCAAAATATCGATCAACTCGAGCAGCAATTGAACCCTGCATTTTACTCCGCGTGTTTACAAGACTTTATCCGAATGCGCGAACGTTGGCTCCAACTTATAAAACCCCTTCAAAATGACTAAATTAATTTACATTGTGCTTGTTTTGGCACTTAGTTCGGCCTGTTCTACACCAACACCACCCAAAAAAGACCAAACCCCTAAAGTTCCGATTACACGTCTGGATGGCTTAAAAATCGCTTATTACGCCAACGACAGCATCAAAAAGTATTTTGACTACTTCAAAAAAGAAGAGGCCGTCGCCGAGAAAAATCAAAAGCGCTTTGAAAAAGAATTGCAAAAGCGCAATGAGGTCTACGAAAACTACATCATCAAGAAAGACCAAGAGGCGCGTTCTGGTTTGTTGTCTCAGAACGAAATTGCGATGGTACAGCAAAAAGCACAGCAGATGCAAAATGAACTCATGCAGTATCAACAAACTGAAGGCGCGCGCATCGAAAAACAAACATTTAAGTCTTTGGAAGCCATCAATAAAAAAGTGGAGCTCTGGGGGAAAAAATATTGTGAAAAACACAACATTGATTTACTCTTGATTCAAGAGCAGGGAGGTCAAATCAACTACATTAACAAAAAGATGGACGTCACCAAGGAATTCATTAATTTCCTCAATGAGAACCAAGCGGCCATCGAAAAAGAACTTTAATTAAATGCGTCCCAATCCTGCCCTCCAAACAGATAACGTTGCAGAATACCTGCTTTATATTTATCAGATAGAAGCACTCGTTCGCACCGTTGAGCTCGACATTTCTCGCCTAGAAAACGAGCTTTTGGCGCCTGCATTCACAGATCCAGCACAACTAGAGCCACAACTCAATTGGTACCGCGCAATAGTAGCTGAAATGCAACAGCGAGGGCTACAAAAAGAGGGTCACCTCGAACAAGTAGAAGAAATTTTGATGGAGTTGATCTATCTGCACAATACACTACTAACCATCCTCAACGATGAAAAGTACAAAGGACTTTGTGAACATGCCCATGATGCACTTCAAGCCTTTAAGGTGAAGTCCAATATGGCCAACAGACACGACGTCGAGGTGCTCTTGCACGCCATGTTCATGAAGCTGCAGCTCAAAATGAAAAAACAAGAAATCAGTCCTGAAACCGAGTCTGCATTTGATTTATTCCGTATCCAATTGGCTTATTTGTCCAAGAATTACAAGCGCATGAAGGCAGGCGAACTCAACTTCGTTCAGAATTGATTTTTAGGAAAGTGCTGCATTTGGCTCAAACTATTTTGTGCTAAGTCAATCTCATAGATCAAATGCTGTTGTCCGTTGCTCAAAATAAGACAATTGGCGCGCAATTTCTTCTGGTAAGTTGAAATCTGCATAAATACTTCATGACTGAGCTTTACCTGTGGTGCTTTGCATTCTACCAAAATGGCAGCCTCAAATTGCGCATTATACACAACGATGTCCCAACGTCGGGTAAAGCCGTCGTACTGAATTTGTTTTTCAACCGCAATCTTTTCTAGTGGATAGCCCTGATGCAGGTGCAAATACGCGATGAGGTGCTGGCGCACCCATTCTTCAGGCGTCAGGACAATTTGCTTTTTGCGCACCAAACAATGGACAAAAACACGTCCAGCTTTGCTGCTCAACTTTAGGGGCGCCGGAGGCAAATTAAGTGGATGCAATAGAGACATCAGATGCCTGGTAGAATAAGATGGATGTCTTTGTATTGCAGGTCAAAAACTTTGCCCAAGACTTCATTGGTCAGGATGCCCCTGAACATATACACCCCATTTCTAAAACCTGGATGTGTTCGGATCAGGTCGGGTACGCCGCCGCGCTCTCCCATTTCAAGTAATAGAGGAGAAAGTGTATTGGAAAGTGCAAAAGAGGCTGTTCTGGACACGCGTGAGGCCATATTCGGTACGCAATAGTGCGTCACATCATGTTTGACAAACGTGGGTTCGCTGTGATTGGTAATGCGAGAGGTCTCAAAGCAACCGCCTTGGTCTATACTGACATCAATGACAACTGAACCAGGTTTCATTTGTGCAATCATGTCCTCAGAAACCACGCAGGGTGTGCGGCCTATAGTTGAGCGCAGCGCACCAATGACTACGTCAGCTCTTTTAACGGCTTTGGCCAAGACTTTAGGTTGTAATATAGACGTGTATACGCGCTGACCAAGATCGTTTTGGAGACGGCGGAGTCTGGAGAGTGAATTGTCAAAAATTTTGACCGATGCACCGAGGCCTAAGGCAGCTCGGGTTGCAAATTCACCAACGGTACCTGCACCTAATACAACAATTTCGGTAGGTTGTACGCCTGCAATACCGCCAAGCATGAGGCCTTTGCCTTCTGAAAACGAGGAGAGGAGCTCGCCAGCAACCAAAATGGAGGTAGTCCCGGCGATTTCACTCATGGTGCGTACGATGGAGAAAACACCTTCTTCGTCGCGGATGTAATCCCAGGCGATAGCTGTGATTTTTTTGGCACTCAGTTGTTGTAATATTTCTTTTGGCTGTGTAGCGAGCTGCAGTGCGGAAATAAATGTTTGGTTGCCGGGCATCAAAGCAATTTCTTCTTCCGAAGGTGGCGCCACTTTTAGGATGATATCTGACTGATACACCCCTTTGCGATCATAAATGATTTGCGCACCCGCTTCACTGTATTCATTGTCTGAAAAGTGAGCGCCTTCACCGGCTTTACTTTCGAGTAGCACCTGATGGCCGTTGGCTACAAGCAGACTCACCGCTTCAGGAACCAAAGCCACTCTTCTTTCTTGAAAGGACGTTTCTTTGGGAATACCAATCAAAAGATTGCCCTTTTTTCGACGTACCTCGAGGAGCTCCTCTTTTGGCAAGAGCGCTCCTTGTTGAATGAGAGTTTTGAGCAGGTGTGGATCAGTGGTCATAGCGCAGTGTGATTTCTCGACTTTGGTCGGGTTCTATACGAATATACAGCCTATAGTGCGGTTTTGGAATTATTGACTCTATTTTTTGTGGCCATTCTACCAAAAAATAGGCGTTTTCATCAAAGAGCTCCTCTAAACCAAGGTTGTTGAGTTCCTGCTGATTTTCAATGCGATAGCAATCGAGGTGGTACACAGTTCCCGTTACAGGACTCTCATAGGCTTGAACAAGTGCAAAAGTAGGTGAGCCTTCAAAGTGCGGAACCTCAACGGCCTCAAGTAAGGACCTCACAAGGGTTGTTTTGCCGCAGCCCATATCTGCTTCTAGTGCGACAAAACAGGGTTGGGGGAGGAGGTCCCAAACGGACTTGGCAATTGTTGGCAGGTTTTCTTGTTTTACCCCAGTCCAAAAACCAATGGTTTCAATGGCCATTGTAGGGAATTATTTGGTTATCGGACCATTTCAAGAGTTCCAATTTTTCGGTATCAAAGCGGGCAAATGTGTCGTAGTGTAGCCAATCACCGGTGTTGATATAGCGTGCTTTTTCGTGCTGTAAGTTAAGGGGGAGGTGGCGGTGACCAAAAAGATAGTAGTCGTGGTGTTGGGTTTGTGCTATTTCTTGAACATATTGAAAAAGCCACTCTGCCTGCGGCCCATTGTAAGTAGCGTCTTTGGCACCACCGTTTGCGCGGCTTCTGCGCGATAAAAAGCTGGCCAACCCAATGCCAAAATTGGGGTGCAGCCTGGCAAAAAGCCATTGACAAAGCTGACTTCTGAAAAAGCGCTTGAGCACCTTGTATTTGTAGTCTCCGGGGCCAAGGCCATCGCCGTGGTGCAAATAAAATTGTTTACCGGCATAGTCAAAGGTGTAGGCATCGCTGTGTAGCGTTAGGCCGAGTTCTTTTTCAAAATAATCAAAGACCCACATGTCGTGGTTGCCTTTGAAAAAATGTATCTCAATTCCGGCATCGGAAAGTTCTGCAATTTTCCCAAAAAGTCTGGTATAGCCCTTTGGAATGACCGTTTTGTATTCAAACCAAAAATCAAAGACATCACCGAGTAGGTAAATTGCCTTTGCGGTAGGTTTGATGTGGTCGAGCCAACTAATAAAGGCTTTTTCTCGGGCGGCACTTTTTTGTGCATTGGGCGCACCCAAATGTAAGTCAGAGGCAAAATAGAGATATTTGCGCGCCTCAGCCATTAAAAACCAAAAATTTGTTGGAGCGTTTGTTCGAGGGCAGCACCTCGTAAATTGGTTGCTATTACGCGGCCTTCTTTGTCGAGTAATACGGTAAAAGGAATAGACTGAACGCCATATAAGACGGCAACTTTGCTTTTCCAACCACCCAGGTCACTGACGTGGTTTGGCCAAACCAACTGATCAGCTGCTATCGCTGCGAGCCATTTGTCTTTGTTGGAGTCAAGAGAAACGCTCATGACCGTAAAGCCTGCATCTTTGTACTTTTGGTAGTTCTGAACAACATTTGGGTTTTCTGCGCGGCAAGGCCCACACCACGATGCCCAGAAGTCTAGCAGTACCACTTGACCTTTGAGGTCGGAAAGTTTCATTTTCTTCTTACCATCTGTGCGCAATTCTTCAAAATCCGGAACTAATTTACCTCGGGCAAATGGGTTGGCTGCATCTCTGGCTTGTTTTTCAGCGAGGTAATTTTTATAAAGATTTTGAATAATCGCACTTTGACTGAAACTCTGATAAAGTGGGATGATCAATTTCTCATAGGATTCAAAATCTTGATTGAGTTGGATGCTGCTCAAAGGCAAGATGAGTGCCGCGGAGTTGGCATACATACCGACATAACTCTGCAGTGCAGTCTGAAACTGGCTATAGGCTTGGGTCATGTACGTGTTGATCTCGGCTTCTTTGGTAGGATCGGCTTTGATGGCCGCTAATGCAGAGTCTGTTTTAACGCGCCAGTTTGAATTGAGCACTACGTATTCGTGCATTTGGCGCGACTCTTCTGCATTGACAAAATTGCAAAATTGAAGCAGATTGCGGCCATCGCCAAAGATTTGAATTGGTGTGCTGTCGCGGATAACGAGGTTGAGGTTGTTTTGGCCTACGCGCAAAATATAGTAGTCTGGACCGGCAAGTATGCCTTTGAGCTCGAAATTTCCTTTTGCAGAAATTGGACTCGCGTAATAATTCTTAAAAGTAGTCCCGAATTGTTGTGAAAGATAAATGGAGTCTGCACCACTCGAAAAGATTTGCCCACTTATTTTAAAAGGTTGCCCTTGAGCAAAGTATAGCATTGGGAGCAGAAAAAGAAGGATCAGACTTCGTTTCATATTATTTAAAAATTTGCGCTAATTTATCTTGCAGTTTTTGACCGCGGAGATTGGTGCCGATAATTTTTCCCTCGGGATTGACCAAAACCGTATAGGGAATGCCATCAAATTGATACAGTTGTGGGAGCTGTGATTTCCAACCTAATTGTTCGTTCACTTGATCAGGCCACGACATACCAAAAGATTTGATGCCTTCTTGCCATTTGCTTTTGTCTTCGTCTAAAGACACGCTAAAAATGGTGAAGCCTTTATTTTTGTATTTGTTGTAGGCGGCAATTACGTTCGGCATTTCGCTTTTACAAGGTCCACACCACGATGCCCAGAAATCAATGAGGACATATTTGCCTTTTAGCGCACTCAAGGAACGCGTTTTGCCTGAAGGGTCTGGGAGCGCAATTTCGGGTGCTGCCATGCTGCCGTTGGTCATTTGTGTGTAAGCAAAAAAGGCATCTTCAATTTGGGCGTATTGCGCTTGCATGTTTTGACTTGCCGCTTGGCCAGGGTAGCGCTGTGCAAAAGCTTGGCTTAATTTTTCAAGTGTTTGAAGGTGTGCTGCATTCCAATCTTCAAAGCCTGTGGTGGGCAATAAGTTCATGCTCAGCATGATGTTCAAGGGGCTGCTCAAATCTTTGCCAATGGCTTGTACACAAAAAGCTTCGTAACTTGTTTTTGCAGCGGTATAAGCTGCGGAGATGGCGTCTTGATCGAGCTTGAGCGGATTTTGTTGCAATTCGTTTTGAGTGGCTTCAAAACGTTTGGTTTGCTGCATGAGCGCAGCATAAGTAGCGGCCCATTTGACACCGCGTAGCCCAGGTTTGAAACCGAAATCTGAGAGCTTACAGCGCAGCGAAATGTGGTCGGAAGGCTGCAAGGGTAACCAAAGCGTACTGCCGTTTAAATCTGAGATACGCAAGTTGTAGAGTCCGAGTCCGGGAATATTGGCAGGAAGTTCAAAAGAACCATCGGCTGCTATTTCGGTTTGCGCAACGGAGATCACGCCGCGGTCACTGGGTGCTTCTAAAAAAAGCTGCAAACCGCCTGCTCCTTGAATAGTGCCACTGATCGAAATGTTTTCTTCGAGTCCGTTTTTTTCGAGCTCAGAGCGATTGACATACCATAAAAAGAGGCCTCCTAGTGCAACTATGAGTAAAATCCACAATACTTTCTTATTGGCTGTCAAGAATCGCATTAGCTATCCAATTTTTGTCTGAGTAGTCCGTTGGCGGCCTTAGGATCTGCTTTACCTCCTGATACTTTCATGAGTTGACCCATGAAGAATCCGATGAGTTGTTTCTCACCATTGCGGTAGCGCTCCACTTCAGAAGTATTTTGTTCAATTACTTGTGCAATAAAACCTTCGATGACCGAACTATCCGAACTTTGGATGAGGTTGAGTCTTTCTGCGATTTCTAAAGGTGTTTCGGCACTTTCGAATAGTGCTGGGAATAACCTTTGGGCAGCAATAGAATTGGAAATTTTACCAGCGTCAATTAGATCAATAAGGGCTGCAATGCGTTTGGCTGCGATCGGGAATTCAGCAATATCGACACCTTGCTCGTTGAGATAAGATTTGATCTCGCCCATGAGCCAATTGGCAGCTGCTTTGTAATTTTTAGTTTCGCTGATAAGTGCTTCGTAGTACAGTGCCAAACCTTTTTGATCGGTAATATTGTAAGCATCGTAAGCACTTAGGCCATAGGTATTGGTATAGCGTTCAAAGAGTGCGTTAGGCAAGGCCGGCATTTCTTTGGCAATGGCTTCTATTTGAGCTGTACTGACCGTAATGGGAGGAAGATCGGGTTCCGGGAAGTAGCGGTAGTCGTTGGCTGCTTCTTTGGTACGCATCGAGATGGTGCTTCCTTTTAGCGCATCAAAGGCGCGTGTTTCTTGGGTAAGGAGTTCGCCGTTTTCGAGTGCTTCTATTTGGCGCGTGATTTCGAATTCGATGGCGCGTTGTACATTGCGAATCGAGTTCATGTTCTTGACTTCTACTTTGGTGCCGAAATCTTTGGCGCCCACGAGTCGGACAGAAACATTGGCATCGCAGCGCATTGAGCCCTCTTCCATGTTGCCATCGCAGATGTCGAGGTAACGCAACAATTTGCGTACTTCGGTCAGGTAGTTGTAGGCTTCTGTAGAAGAGCGCAAGTCTGGTTCAGAAACGATTTCAAGTAAGGGCGTGCCAGCGCGGTTGAGGTCCACGAGTGTGTCGTAGACATCGACGTCGTGTATGCTCTTGCCGGCATCTTCTTCCATGTGAATGCGGGTAAGCCCGATAGATTTTTGAGCGCCAGCTTCTGTGCGGATCAGGATGTGGCCACCTGTGCAAATAGGCGTGGTGTCTTGGGTAATTTGATACCCCTTCGGAAGATCGGGGTAAAAGTAGTTTTTGCGTGCAAAATGTTGTGCAGGGGCAATTTGACAGCCGCAAGCAAGTCCGAGTTTGATGGCAAAATCAATGGTTTTGCGGTTCATGACGGGTAGGGTACCGGGGTGCCCAAGCGTGATGACACTCACGTTGGTGTTGGGAGCCGAACCGTAGGCATTGAGGTCCGAAGAATAAGCTTTTGTGTTGGTCAGGAGTTGCGCATGGACTTCTAGTCCGATGACGACCTCATAACGATCTCTAAGCGTTTGTTCCATTTGAGGTTTGGTTTAGATGCTTGAAATGAGTTCTTTCATGATTTGCGTCATTTTGGGTTCTTGACGACTCGCCACTTCAATGACGTCTTGCACACTGACTTTTTTGATTTTGCCAGGTACACCTAAGTCGGTGATGATGGAGATCGCAAAACAAGGAATACTCATGTGACGGGCTACAATTACTTCAGGCACGGTAGACATACCAACGGCATCGGCGCCAATGGTGCGCACGTATTTGTACTCAGATGGTGTTTCGAGTGTTGGGCCAGTTAGGCCTGCATAACAACCAACTGCAACGCGAATGTTCAATGCTTGTGCAATGGCAACTGCTTTGTCGATCATTTCTTGGTCGTAGGGGTCGCTCATGTCAGGGAAACGCGGCCCGAGTTCGTCGATGTTTTTTCCGATCAGGGGGTTGCCTGGAAATAAATTGATGTGATCGTTCATGATCATGATTTCACCTACTTCAAAATCAGGATTGACACCGCCCGAAGCATTGCTTACAAAAAGACGCTCAATTCCGAGCAGTTTCATGACGCGCACCGGAAAGGTAACTTGCTGCAGCGTATAGCCTTCGTAATAATGAAAACGACCTTGCATGGCCACTACATTTTTACCGCCAATGCGACCAAAAATAAGTTTGCCGGAATGGCTCTCTACAGTAGAAACCGGGAAGTTGGGGATGTCTTCGTAATTGATTTCGTCGATAATTTCGATTTCCTTTACCAAACCACCTAAGCCGGTTCCTAAAATGATACCGATGCTCGGTACAATACTTGTTTTACTTTGGATGTAGGCGGTACTTTCTTTAATTTGAGACAACATAAGCGCTGATAAATTGATTAAATGCAGGTTGGTCCAACCATTCGAGTTCAAAAGTCAATAGGTACCAAGGATACTTTTGACGGTCTTTTGGGCTCAGTAAAGATTGTATTTTAACCCAATCTTTGGCGGTTGTCACAATTGCAGAATTTGCTGTTGCAAAGGTATCAAAAAATTGATGAATTTCGTTCACATTTGCTTGCGTGTAGGCATGATGATCAGAATAGCTAATGTGTTGGATGCGCACATTTTGTTCAAAGGCGTCATCTAGATAACCAGGTTTAGCTACAGCACTCACAATCAAGACGTCATTGATGTCGGCCACAGCACGAGTGAGGCTGCTCAGTGGTTGGTAGACATTCCTAGAAAAAAACACTGGTATTGGCCACTGCGCATACTGTTTGGTGATGGCCTTCGGGTCGAAGGTGTCAAATGGCGGACATTTGGTCACCACAAGCGCATCTGCACGCTTCAGTGCGTTGATCGGTTCGCGCAACAATCCTGCGGGCAGGAGCAGGTCTTTGTGCAGCGGCTGATCAAAAGTCATGAGGACGAGATTCAAGCCCGCCTGCACCCAACGGTGTTGAAAGGCATCGTCTAACAAGATGAGTGACGACGGCTTAGCGCTTCTGAGTCTTTGGATGCCGTAATTTCGGTTTTCACAAACGGCAAACTGTGCTTTATTGTGGTGTTGTGCGTACAACATGCAGGGTTCATCGCCCACCTCTTGCGGTGTTTTAGTGTCATCAAGTAAAATGAATCCGCTCGTTTTTCGGCCATAGCCTCTGCTCAATACCTGAAGTTCAACTTGTGCATGAAGTTGCGCGATGAGATAGGCAACATGTGGCGATTTTCCAGTGCCACCAACACTTATGTTGCCAATGCAAATGGATTTGCCCGAAATAGGTTGAGACTTAAATAGGTGCAGGTCAAAACAGCGGTTGCGCAACCAAATAACCGCGCCGTAGATCAGCGCAAATGGATAAAGCGCCAGCCTGCGCATCTTACTGAACGTGGTAGTCAGAGAATTCTTGCTCGTCGGCGAAGTAGTAAATGCGGACCATAGCGGTATCGTTCAAAAAGTCGATCTTGCCCACTTCTACACGATTGATGGTGAGCCCCGTGCGTTTTTCGAGGTCAGCCTTGAGTAAGTCGTGTTTTTCTGGTTTGATGAGGTCGATGCGCTCGTAATTGATGGTTTTGCGGGTTTCGTGCTTCATCAACCAGATGTTTTCGAGGATGTAAGTGAGCAACACCACCGTTACATTGATCACGCCAACTTCAGAAATACTGAGTTCATTTGAGGCCAATGCATTGACAACGCTGATGCCAATGACCATAAAAAGGTACGTCATTTCTTTGATTTCAATGGCGTCTGTGCGGTAGCGTATGATGCCAAAAATTGCAAAAAGACCCAAGCCCATACCGGTGTCAATGTCCATTTGCATGAGGCCAAAACACAAAAAGAAGGTAATTGTGCCGATCAGGTAATAAGTGAAAAGGTAGTCTTTGCGACGCGTTTTGGTGTAGTACAACACCCTAATGAGTAAGGTCAAAAAGAAAAGGTTGATCCCAAGTCTGATCAAGAGGCCGTAGAAGTCCTCGCTGAACCAAGTGATGCTGTTTGGGGTGATCGCTTTTTTGAGGGGAAGCAGGAAAAATAGGTCAGTTAGCATGGTTGATTTTATTTAAAAAGAGAAGCTTCTTTTTGAAGCGATTGAATTTGAGTACTTCTTCGCCGTAGATTTCTACGCTGCCAATACAATATTTGGAGAGGCGGTAGGGCCTTATCCTTTCTTGTTTCATGAGTTTGTAGAAAGGCGAATTGCGGTCTAGGGATTCTTGTTTGAGTTCAGCGATAACCAAATGTGAGAAGTCGCGTTTGACCTCGCCCATGTGAAAATTGATGTTGAAG
Organism: uncultured Flavobacteriia bacterium; assembly: GCA_937975705.1. Classification (GTDB taxonomy): domain Bacteria; phylum Bacteroidota; class Bacteroidia; order Flavobacteriales_D; family Crocinitomicaceae; genus UBA952. The sequence continues at coordinate 96,940 of CALJTX010000040.1, forward strand.
TCTAGGGTGAGGCGTTCTTTGCTGGTCTTGGAAACGAGTGTGATGCGCTGAAAGGCATTCCACATCGTGGGCTTGAGTTGCGCGTCTTCATTGAGCTGACGCCGCAAAAAATCGCGTTCTTTTTCGTCTTGTAACTCGTTGAAATCATTGGTGAGTATGCGCCGTTTGTCGGTACGCCCTTTGATTTTATGCTTGATTTCTAAAAAGTGAATATTCGACTCTACGTATTTGCGAATGCGCACTTTGAAGCGGTCGGCTTTGCCGTTGTGGTGGTCGCGAAAAAAAGAGAAAGAGGCGTCGTCAAAATAAAGACTTTCATAGTGAGGCAGCATGGTACCTTCTACTTTGAGGGCACGGTAGTCTGCGGCAAGAATGGGCAAAAAACGAAGTAAGTCTTCTTGACGAAAAGCAAATTTAGTATCGATGCGGTTCATCAGGTTGACATCCGCCATTTCGCGAAGGTCTATAGGGGCAAACTGCTCGATTTCTGTCTTAATATTACTCATCTATGTGCTCAAAAATAACAAATTCTTAGCTGTTTGCTTACATTTGCTTCATGAAGTTCAAAATTCTCTTACTCGGCTCAGGTGAACTCGGAAAAGAGTTCGTTATTGCAGCCAAACGCTACGGGCAAACCGTAGTTGCGGTCGATAGCTATTTAGGTGCGCCTGCCATGCAAGTGGCCGATCAATTTGAGGTCATCGATATGTTAGACGCAGCAGCGCTCGATATGGTTGTAGCCAAGCACCAACCCGATATAATTGTACCGGAAATTGAAGCCATTCGCACCGAACAATTTTACCAATATGAGGCACAAGGTATCCGCGTGGTGCCAAGTGCGAAGGCCGCTAATTTCACGATGAACCGCAAGGCCATTCGCGATTTAGCAGCAAAAGAAGTTGGGGTGCGCACCGCGCCGTATCGCTATGCGACCAATTTAGCCGAGCTTCAAGAAGGTGTGGCTTTTTGCGGTTATCCTTGCGTTGTGAAACCACTGATGTCTAGTTCTGGAAAAGGGCAGTCGGTGATCCGCACGGAGGCCGACATCGAAAGCGCCTGGAACTACGCCATGGAAGGATCGAGAGGAGACCTCAAGGAAGTGATTGTCGAGGGCTTCATCAATTTTGACTATGAAATCACACTCTTGACCGTAACCCAACAAAACGGCCCCACCTTGTTTTGTGCGCCTATTGGCCACCGACAAGAGCGCGGCGATTACCAAGAGAGTTGGCAACCGATGCCAATGAACCCCGCACACCTTGCCGAAGCGCAAGACATGTCTGCAAGGGTAACAGCCGAACTAGGAGGCGCAGGCATTTGGGGCGTAGAATTTTTCATCACGCCAGAAGGCGCATATTTCTCAGAACTTTCTCCGCGTCCGCACGACACCGGAATGGTCACGCTTGCCGGTACGCAAAACCTCAATGAATTTGAACTCCATGCCCGCGCTGTGCTCGGCTTGCCAATTGCTGAAATCAGACAGGTGCAAAACGGTGCAAGTGCTGTTGTTTTGGCTACGCAAAATAGCGAAAGCGCCCCACAATTCCTTGGGCTCGACCACGTGCTCCTCGATCCGCAGGCGGAAGTCAGGATCTTCGGCAAGCCTACAACACGGCCCTTTCGCCGCATGGCTGTCACCCTTACTTTTGGCCAAGACAACGTCAAAGAATTAGTTGCAAAAGCACAAGCGCATGCAGCCCATATACAACTTGCATACGCAAATGAGTAAATGGATTAATTTCAATAATTTACAACAGACAAAAACAAATTTAGACATGAGATCTTTTTTACTTTTTCTTTTTTCCTCTTTGTTTGCGCTGAGCTCGCGCGCTATCGAGCTGCGTTATCACCTCTCGATGCCGCAACCCAACTCCCATTATTTTGCGGTCAAGATCGATGTAGAGCACAACGACCAAGCTACTCAAGAATTCAAATTGCCAGTCTGGACACCAGGTTCTTATTTGGTGCGCGAGTTTTCCAAAAACCTCAATCAGGTCAAGGCTATAGATGCCAATGGCAAGGCGCTCAGCGTCAAGAAAAAAACCAAAAATGCTTGGGAAATCGACTGTGCAGGCGCTGCGTCTTATACCGTTTATTACGAAGTCTATGCGTTTGAACTCTCTGTGCGCACGCCGTTTTTGGACAACACACACGGTTTTGTACCGGGTGCCGCGGTATTTATGTACACCGAAAACAGCCGCAACCAACAAGGGGTAGTGAAAGTGTATCCGCATCAAACTTTCAAGAAAGTAAGTACAGCACTTGTGCCAGCTGATTTCAAATCGGAACCGGGTTGCCAAGCATTTGTTTTCAAAGATTACGATCAGTTGGTAGACTGCCCAATTGAAATTGGCAATCAAACTGAATTTAGTTTTACCGCGGCCGGCGTGAAGCATCGTGTCGCGATGTATGGCGAGGCAAATTACGATGTAAGTGCATTACAACGCGATATGGCAAAAGTAGTGGAGGCCGCAACAGCTGTCTTTGGCAGCAACCCCAACCAAGATTATCTTTTTATTGTACACAACGTTTCGGACGGCCAAGGCGGCCTCGAACACATGAATTCTTGTGTTTTGAGTGTGAGCCGTTGGTCTTACAGCGGTTCAAATTACATCGGTTTTATCAATTTAGTGGCCCATGAATATTTCCATCTCTGGAATGTCAAACGCATTCGGCCGATAGAATTGGGCCCTTTCAATTACGATCAAGAGTGTTATACCTCTCTACTTTGGGTAATGGAAGGCATCACGTCTTATTACGACGAACTTTTGTTGCGCAGGGCTGGGTTTTACACACCTGCTGAGTTTTTATCTAAAATGCAGTCTCAGATCAATTACGTCGAAGGATCTCCGGGTTCGCGCATTCAACCTGTAGCTCATGCCAGTTTTGATGCCTGGATCAAAGCCTACCGACCAAACGAAAACTCGGGCAACACGACCATGACCTATTATTCAAGAGGTGCTGTTTTAGGTGCCGTACTCGATGCGTTTATCATTCAAAAATCAAAGGGCAAGCAAAGTCTGGATGGCTTCATGCAGTTGCTCTACAACAAATATGCGCTCGAACAAAAGCGGGGTTTTACCGAACAAGAGTTTGAATTGGAGTTGTCCAATTATTGCAGTGAGGACATGCGCTCCTTTTTTACCAATTACATCAATGGCACCCAAATTATCCCGTACCAAAAGTATTTTGAACCAATGGGCATTAAAGTGCTCGACCAGACCAGCACACTCACCAATTTTGGCGTAGCCCTCGAGGCAGGCGAAGTGCTCAAAGTGCGCACGGTACGCAGTGGCTCGGCGGCAGAAGATGCAGGGATTTGTGTCGGGGATGAAATTTTAGCCTGCGATGGCTACAGAATAGAAAAAACCGATCTTGAGAACAAATACAATAACCTCGCTATCGGTTCATCTATTCAGTTGCTCATGGCCCGCGATGGCAAACTTTTTACCACAAATTGCTACATGAAAACCTTTGCCAAACCACAATTTTCACTACAAATCAAGGATGCCAATGCGCCACTTCTTCTTTATTGGCTTCGTTAGCCTCTTTGCTGCGGAGCTGCTCGCTCAACCGGTCAAAAACATTCAGATTCCGCCAGTGAAGGCCAAATATGCCTTTAATGAATGCGAACCCTCAATAGCCATTAATCCGCGCAATCCGCAAGAAATTTCGGCCGGAACTGTATTGCAGGGTTATCATTTTTCTTCAGATGGTGGCCAAACTTGGAAATCAAGTGCTTTAAAAAGTCCTTTTGGCGTATACGGCGATCCCGTTTTGCAATACGACAACAGTGGTCGCTTGTACTACTTTCACCTAAGTGATTACAGCAAAGGCACGCACCTCGATCGTATCCTTTGCCAGGTAGCAGACAAGCCCGGACAATTTTCAAAAGGATCTTTTCCAAAGCCCAACGGCACAAAAGTGCAAGACAAACATTGGGTGGTTATCGATCCAAAAACGAATGTAGTTTACATGACTTGGACGCAATTCGATGCCTATGATTCCGCCGACCCTAAAGATAGTTCCATTATTGTTTTTTCGAAGAGTTTGGACCGTGGCTTGAGCTGGACTGAGCCCGTTAGGATCTCCAAATTTGGCGGCGACTGCCTCGACGGCGACAACACTGTAGAAGGTGCAGTTCCTGCGCTGGGGCCCAACGGTGAGCTTTACGTCTGCTGGACTGGCCCACGTGGTATTATGTTTCAAAAATCTACAGACGGTGGCCTAACCTGGCTTTCAGAAGAACGCAAACTTGCCGACCACATCGGTGGTTGGGACCTCCAAATTCCCGGTATCTATCGCGCCAACGGGCTGCCATTTTTGATGTCTGATTTGAGCGGTGGACCCCACAACGGAACACTTTACCTCAATTGGTGCGACCAACGCAACGGTTCGGACAACACAGATGTGTGGTTGCTCAAATCTACCGATGGTGGCACAACTTGGTCGGCACCAATTCAAGTGAATCAAGACAAAGCAGCCAAGCATCAATTCCTAACTTCCATGACAATAGACCCCGTGCGCGGCGACCTTCATTTTGTGTATTACGACCGCAGGCGCCATGAAGACAACCGCACAGATGTCGTTTGGGCAACAAGCACCAATGGCGGCGAGTCGTTCAAAGAACAGCGCATTTCTACACAGCCCTTTGTGCCAAGCCCGATGGTTTTCTTTGGAGATTACCTCGGCATTGCGGCCTATGACGGACGCATTAGACCGATTTGGCCGCGCATGGACAACGGTCAAATTACGCTTTGGGTAGCGCTCATCGATTTAGATTAAGTGCCAATGCTGATCCTTCCAAAATCTTGGCATAATGCGTTGAAAGACACGCTTCAAAAACCCTATTTTGAACAGCTGACCAAACTTGTTGAACACGCTTATCTCGAGAGGCCCAAAACTATTTTTCCGCAAAAAGAGCAGCTTTTTAAGGCTTTTGAGCTTTGTGCATGGGAAGATGTCAAGGTGGTCATATTGGGCCAAGACCCGTATCCGACCAAAGGACATGCCAACGGTTTGTGTTTTTCTGTTGGCACCGATGTAAAACCGCTGCCGAAAAGTTTGAACAATATTTTTAAAGAAAGAAAAAGCGACCTTCAACTACCAGATTTGCCAAATGGCAATCTGGAACATTGGGCCAAACAAGGCGTGTTGTTGCTCAATGCGGTGCTTACTGTAGAGGAGGGTAGCCCCGATAGCCATAAAAATTGGGGTTGGGAGCAATTTACAGATGCAGTTATAGCCCAAATTGCTAAAGAAAAAACGAACGTAGTTTTCGTACTATGGGGTGCAAAAGCCCAGAAAAAAGCAAGTCAGATCGACGCTTCAAAGCACTTGATTTTAAAAGCCGTACATCCTTCGCCATTGGCCGCCCACCGCGGATTTTTTGGTTGCAAGCACTTCAGTAAAACAAATGCATTTTTACGCATGGTGGGTGCGCATGAAATTCAATGGTAATTCCGTACTTTTGCACTGATGATTCAAAACGATTTATTTCTACGCGCGCACCGTGGCGAGGCCATTGAGCGCTATCCAGTATGGCTCATGCGTCAGGCAGGCCGAATCCTCCCAGAATACCGCGCCGTCAGAGCCAAATTATCGGGATTTAAAGAATTAGTCGAGACACCCGAATTCGCAACGGAAGTCACTATCCAACCCGTCGATCTACTTGGCGTAGATGCCGCCATTATCTTTTCGGATATTTTAGTGATTCCAGAGGCCATGGGTTTGCCCTATCAAATGATTGAGCAAAAAGGCCCTTGGTTTGAAAACACCATTCGTACGCAGGCGCAGCTCGATCAGCTCGATACCCAAATCGATGTGCAAGAGCGTCTTTGGTATGTTTTTGAAGCCTTGAAGCAAACCAAAGCAGGCCTCGGAGGGCGCGTGCCACTCATCGGTTTTGCAGGTGCACCCTGGACCATCCTCTGTTATATGGTAGAGGGGCATGGCTCCAAAACATTCAGCGAATCCAGAAAATTACTCTATACACAACCCTTACTCGCACACCAACTCCTACAGCGCATTACCGACGTTACCATTGCCTATTTGAAAGGGCAAATTGCAGCCGGCGCCGATGCACTTCAGCTATTTGATTCGTGGGCAGGTATACTCGGTGAAGACCAATACCGCGAGTTCGGTCTGCGTTACATCGAACAAATTTGTGCAGCCCTACAAGAGGTACCACTCACAGTATTTTCCAAAGGTGCCGTTGCATCTTTGCCAGAAATTGCCCAATTACCTTGCACCACCATCGGCCTCGACTGGAACATGTCTGTGCCTGTGGCACGAAGTTTGGTTCAAGAGCAAAAGACTTTACAAGGCAATTTAGATCCTTGTGTGCTCTATGGTAGCCCACAATTGATTGAGCAAGAAACCAAAAAAATGCTCAATTCCTTTAAAAGTCAAAGACATATTGTAAATTTGGGTCACGGAGTCTATCCCGATATTGATCCAGAAATGGTCAAAGTATTTATAAATACCGTTAAAAACTATGAAATTACAAACCACGCCAATTCGTAGCATTTTAGTTGCTTGTTCAATTTTAGCCCTTTCTCATGGTGCTTTTGCCCAGAAAGGCAAAAAGACCAACGAGAAAGAAATCATCAACATTACTTTTGAAGGCGCTTCCGAAGACCTCACTGAGCTCAACGGTATAGATGCCGCTGGAAAGGGCATTAGTTCACCAACAGAACTCAAAGCAGATTTATTTACCAAGTCTGCCACTGGTGACATCGGTGTGCCAGTCAATATCTACGGTTCTGAAGAGCCCACAACCGAAAACGGCGGCAATGTTTATGCCGGTATTGTTGCCTACAAGCCTGGTAAATTAGCAGGAGAGCGCTCTTACATCACTATTCAGCTCATGCAAGGTAAAGAGCCTGTTGCGCTCAAAAAAGGACTCACATATTGCATTGAATACGCCGTTTCTCTCGGTGAATCTTCCAAATTTGCCTGCAACAACCTCGGTGTTTATCTTTCTAAAGACGCACCAGGCAACGGCGAGCCAGGAGCACTCTACATGGCTGGCGACCACGTCGTCAAATCTCAACTCAACAAAGTGTACAACGGATTCTTTGGCTGGGAAAAGGTTTGCAATACCTACACAGCTAAAGGCGATGAAAAATACATCACCATCGGTAACTTTGATCTCAACGACAAAACACAATTTCAAGCGGTAAAAAAACCGAAAGATGCCGAAGCTGATCCACTTACACACGCTTATTACTACATCGACAACATCATCGTTCGTTTGGTAGACAGCCCAACCGAGTGTGCTTGCTACAACGCGAAGCCGCCAAAAATCGAAGATGGTTTCAGTACATTGGTTTTTGACAAAACACCAGAGATCAACGACAAAATGACCACCGACAAAAAAATCGCTGCACAAACAATTTATTTCCGTGCAGGTAAAACTTCCCTAACAGAAAATGCGCGTGTGAACCTCGATTTCATCATTGCACAAATGAATGCCAATCCAGCACTCAAAATCGAAGTAGAAGGACACAACGATGGTCTTGAAATCAAAGCAGGTGCAGAAAACGAAGACTACCTCGACATGGACCGCAAGCGCGTTGCTGCCGCAGTCAAATACTTGGCCAACAACGGAATTGCTGAAGAGCGCATCACCAAATCTTACAAATCTGATAGCGTCCCAAGTGCTGAAATCAGCGAAGACGACGACCAAGAAGTCAAAGACGCTAAAAACCGCAGGGTTGAATTCAGAGTCAAACTATAAGGCCTCTGAGTAGCCAAGCGCAACATCATTGTAACATAAAAAAACCGCAGGATTACCTGCGGTTTTTTTATGTTATAAATATCGGGAAGGCTCAGATTAAATTCTTCCGCAAAGGTCAGATTAAGTTCTTCAAGAAAGGGTAGAGTCGTTGCGTAGGAAGGCCCATCACGTTGGTGTAAGAACCGCGTATTTCCACCACGCCGATATGGCCAATCCAGTCTTGTATGCCGTAAGCACCCGCTTTATCCATCGCTTGGTGTTGCTCTATGTAATGAATGATATCTGCTAGCTTGAGCTCCTGAAAGCGCACTGTTGTGCAATCTACAAGTTGGTGCTCGCCACTGTTGTCCTTGATAACAACTCCTGTATACACTTCATGGCTTTGCCCTGATAGTTTTTGCAACATTTCAATCGCTTCGGCTTTATTTGCTGGCTTGCCCAATACTTCGCCGTTGAGATAAACAATGGTATCGGCACAAATGAGCCTTTCGTCTGAGGTCAGTTGAGGCCAAATAGCCGCTATTTTCTTGTGGCATATGGATAAAACCAATTCTTCAGGCCCAGCTGTAGGGTCAAAGGATTCGTCTGCATCGGCAGTCACTACGCGAAAGTCAAATCCGAGTTCTGCTAATAGCGTTTTTCTTCTTGGGGAGGCTGATCCGAGTACGAGTTGCATCTTAAAAATATAAACAAGTCAAACCTAGTATGAGTGCAATAGTGGGAAGCCAGCGAAAATACTTGGCCAAAAGATCTGGTGCGAGGAAATATGCAACAAAACCCACTAGAAATAAGCCCTCTAGTAGACCTAAAACTATTGATGTATATAAACTTGGTAGTGAAAAATCAGAAATGAGTTGGAGGATCAGAAAAAACACCGCAGGAAGCTGAAGAATGATCAAGGCTAAAAGCGTTGCTTTTTTTGTCCCGATTTTGCGCGGGATTGTAGGCGCGTCTATCAGGCTATCGCCGGGAATGTCATGGATATCTTTGATGATTTCTCTGCTGAGATTGATGAAAAAAGCACAGATAGCCACAAAATAAATAAAGCGATAATCTAAAAACGTGGACCAAGTTTCTTCTTGATAAGAGGAGAAGCGGGTCTGGCGTTCATTGAGTACTTGAAAAAACCAGCTAGACAAAAACAACACCAATCCGGGTAAGGCGGCAAGTACAACTATGCCCAATACCAGTTTGCGTTTCCAATATGCGCTGTAAAACCACAGCAAGTTAATGCTCAAGAGGTGCACAAACACAAAAATCAGGGTGTCGTAGTGCCAGGATAGGACCACAGCCATTAAGAATCCGAGAATATTCAGAATCCAGTTGGCTAGAATTGCCCAGCGCTTGGCCATATATATTGTGAGGACCAGCGCGTCGGGTTTGTTGATCCGGTCGGCTTTGAGGTCAAAGTAATCATTGATGATGTGTCCGGCAGCGGCAATAATGAGCGTGGAGCAGATCAATAAACCGTAGTGAAACGGATGAAAATCTATGACTTCATATGGGTTTTGCTTGTGTAAAAAATAGGATACACCAAGCATGGCAAACAAAATAGCCAATAAATTTTTGACGCGAATCAATCTTAAAAATGGGATCATGGTACTATTTTATAACAGGTTCTGCGGTTCTTCTGGTGTGCGGCCTCAATTTGCGTGGCTTCGCTCAATGCTGCAATGGCTGCATTGCTGACAATTGGCTGGGTGGAGCCATAACCTTTAAAGGTGAGTCTGTTTGCTGCAATGCCTTCTAGAATTAAGAATTCATATACCGCTTTGGCGCGTGCTTCAGACAACTGCAGGTTTTTTGTAGCATCGCCACGGCTATCTGTGTGGCCTTGGATTTCAATTTTGAGTTGTGGATTTTTGCGCAAGTAGTTACTGAGGTTGCTCAATTCTACTTTAGATTCAGGTCTAAGGGTGGCTTTTCCGAGGTCAAAGAAGACATTATTGAGGATGTTTTCTGCCGTTGAATTCAACGGATTGAGGGGCATGTCGAGCAAGTAGCTTTTCGCACCGGCTAAGTTGGTCAAGTCAAAATTGAGTGAAAAAGGATGGTAGCCCGGATGGTTGACCAGCACTGCATAACTGCGGTTGATGGGTAGTGGCACCGTGATTTTGCCATCAAATGCATCGGCAAGTCCGTCAAAAACTTTTTGACTGTTGGAAAGGTCTGTGAGCTCAATATGAGCAGCCAGTTTTTTGTTGTTGCTTGCGTCAAAAGAAGTGCCTTCAAAGTAGAACGTTTGAACAGCTTGGAGTTCTGAGGGTAGTTCAAAGGTGTAGATATCGAGGCCACCATAACCACCTTGTCGGTCAGAGGCAAAAAAAGCGATGTCGCCTTGGGCAGACACTAACAATGAGTTTTCATCGAAGCGGGTGTTGATGGGGTAGCCTAGATTGATGGGTTTGCTCCAATTGCCTTTGGCATCTTTTCTACTCATAAACAAGTCAGATCCACCGAGCCCGATGTGTCCGCGGGAGGCAAAATAGAGCGTAGAACCATCCGGATGGATTTGAACGGATTCTTCGTTTGATGGCGTATTGATCACATTAGAAAGTCTTTGTGCTTCAGACCAAATACCGTTTTCAAGTAAGTTGGAAACGTAGATATCGCTGTTGGCACGCCCTTCCCTCGAGCGCACGGCACGAATAAAATAGAGCGTCTGGCCATCTGCACTTAAGGAGGGTTGGGTTTCCCAATTGGCTGTATTGACCTGACCTGGTAAGTTTACTGGGGTGGTCCAGCGGCCATTGATTTTTTGCGTAATGAAAAGGTCGCATGAGCCTTTTCCAGTGCGGTTGTCGCCGTAGTTTGTACCAGATGGGTCCGTACAAGCTACAAAAATGATGGTCTTGCCATCGCCTGAGATGGTGGGTGCGCCTTCATTCCAGGAGGTGTTGATGTTGGCAGGCATTGGCTTGGAGCGTGTCCAAATTTGCGCCTTAGGGTCGTAAGAAGAGACATAAAAATCTTCTTGTTCATCTTGGTGTCCGTCCTGGATACTTGGTAGTCTTCTGGTAAACAATAGTTGTTGTCCATCGACGGTGAGGGTAGGGTAGTACTCTGGAAACGGGGTGTTGATACCTTCGCCAGCATTGCGTGGCTCAAAGGGTTTCGGGTTGTTGATAGCGGCTATAGAAAACTCAGCGCTGGCCTTGATTTGATAAGCTTGAGCTTGGAATTTTTCGTTGGCATTCGGATTTTTCAGAAAGATATCGATAGTTTGCAACGCTTCTTTGTAATTGCCTATGGTCAGTTGGCAGATGGCGAGAAAAAAATGGGTATTGCCGCTTATACTGTGTGTTGGGTCTATTTCCAAGGCTTTTTGATAGGCAACTGCTGCAGCGGCATATTTGCGTTGGTATTCTAGAAATTCAGCTTGGAGTAAATAAGCTTCCCAAAAGTTGGGATCTTTGGAAATAGCGGCATTGAGCAGAAGGATACCTTCTTCATAATTGGGCGCGCCAGTTTGGGGGTTGCGCTTTTCAGTGGGTGCTTTTTGAGCTGCTTCAAAAAGTTTGATGGCTTTTTTACTCGTGCTTGAGTAGGGGAATTGTGCAAAAACCGCTTGAAATGTAAGGAAGAAAGAAAGGAGCAAAAAATGTTTAAACCTCATGGAATTTGCATGTATTTATGCGTCTGTAACGAGATTTTCCATTTTTTGTTGCGTTTGATGTAGTCGATGATGAGGGGTAAAAAGCGATCTTGTTTTTCCCATTCGGTTTGTAAGTACAAAACACATGTTTTTGATACTTTGGCAGCGTGCTGCTCTGCCCATTCAAAGTCAGATGGGTGTGCAATGACTACCTTGAGTTCTTGCGCCAGCGCATAAGCTTCAGCTATGGGTGCTTTGAATTTTTTTGGTGAAAAACAATACCAATCGATATGTCCTTTGAGTGGATGCACGCCTGCCGTTTCGATCGCGATTTCGTAGCCTTTGGCCTTTAGGGCACTGGTGAGTTCATGGAGGTTGTGCATGGTGGGTTCGCCGCCGGTGATGACGACAAAATCTGTGGGTGTTTGCCCCACTGCAGCTACAATTGTTTCGATGCTGAGGTATTGGCTAGGTGAGATATCCCAACTTTCTTTGACGTCGCACCAGACACAGCCTACGTCACAGCCTGCTAAACGTATAAAATAGGCTGCTCTTCCGCTATGACTTCCCTCACCTTGAAGGGTATAGAAGTGCTCCATGACGGGCAAAGTTGACTGTTGTATCATTTGGTAAAGTTACCTAAAATGTTAAATTTGTTCTAAATCAATCTCATGAAAGCACACTTACTATCCGCAATATTACTGACGACTACCCTTCATGCACAGCAAATCGGTAATGCCGGATTCGAAAACTGGGATAACCTTGGTTCCAATCAAGAAGAACCCACCAACTGGTCTTCATTCAAAACGGCAACAGGAAGCTTCGCGACATTCGCGTCCAAACAAGTCGAGCGCTCTACAAACGTTCGTTCGGGTGCTACAGGCAGTTATTGCGCTAGAATTTGGTCCAAAAGTACTTTAGGAATCGTTGCCAATGGCGTCGTAACTACAGGTCGAATGAATATGGGAAGTTCAAACCTGAGCAGCCCAGATAATTACAATTATTCAGTATTGACAGATGCGGCCTTTTCGGAGTCGCTGACTTTAGCGCCAGATTCTATTGTTTTTTGGGCACGTTACACCGCTGCTGCTGGGCAACAGGCAGGCATGCACGCGATTATTCACGATCAGTTTGCCGTTCAGGATCCGCTCAATACGGCGTCCGAAGCATTTGTAGTGGCTGATGCTGATTTTCAATTTTCCCCGACCAATACTACCTGGATGCGTTTTTCAGTTCCTTTCAACTATACGGTCAATACCGGGTTGGCGCCAAAATTCATCTTACTGACCTTTACTACCAATCACATACCAGGCGGAGGTAGTGCCAATGATGAAGTACTGATTGATGATGTAGAATTGATTTATAATCTTGTGGGGATAGCGGCTCATAAAGAACAGCAAGGCCCTATTATTTCTATCGATGAAAATAACTTGGTGCTTATCGAAGGCCCAATGCCCCAAGAAAAAGTGGAGATTTACAAGTTGTCAGGTCAATTGCTGCAACAAACAACTGTTGCTCAAGTAAATGGTACGGCTTTGCCTTCTGGCTTTTATTTGATCCGCTGTGCAGCAGAAGTAGCCAAAATTTACGTGCCTTAGTTGGTTTTAAGGTAATGGCGCAGCCAATTCATGGCGCTCAAAACAGTCATTTCTAGGTTGCGCTCTCTGTTGTCGCCAAACTGAAATTTTTGTGCAATAGTACCGTTGGGCCCACTCAAACCTACCCATACCATACCTACCGGTTTGTCAATGCTGCCTCCTGTCGGGCCTGCTACACCCGTTGTAGACAAGCAATAATCTACGCCTAAAAGTCGACGGCCGTTGGCTGCCATTTCGATAGCAACTTCTTCGCTCACGGCGCCATATTGTTCCAAAACCGCAGCGTTTACCTCTGCTATTTTGACTTTCAGTTCATTTGAGTAGGTAAGGAGCGCTCCTTGGTAATAAGCAGATGCGCCCGAGATGCGCGCAATGTGTTGGGCAAGTAAGCCCGCCGTACAACTTTCTACCGTACCAACTGTGGCCTGTTTGTTTAATAGCTCTTGCCCAAGCGCTGCTTCAAGTGTGGTTTCGCCATAGCCAAAAATATGTGCAGAAAGGCGCGTTTCCAATTCTTCAAAAAAGCGATCGATGCGCGCTGCATTTTCTTGACCAGTGTAAGAACTAAGGCGAAGTTTGACCATGCCCGGTGAAGGGAGGTAGGCCAAGCCCAAACCTGCGGCTCTGACGCGGTCTTCCCAATCGGCTATTTGATCTGCAAGAAAAGACTCTCCAATCCCTTGTATATGCATGGTTTTATGGTAGAGTGTTGTGCCAGCATAGCGTTTTTCGAGTAGCGGAAAGGCTTCTTCGGTCATGATTGTTTTCATTTCGTAGGGAACGCCCGGCAAAGAAATGAAAATGACATTTTTGTGTTCAAACCACATACCGGCTGCTGTGCCGCGTCTGTTTTTGAGAATGGTTGCTTTAGTTGGTAGGGCTGCTTGTTGCACATTGACCTCAAGCATGGGTTTGTTGCGGCTCGCAAAAAAACCTTCGATTTGCTCGAGCGTAGCCTGGTGAATTTCCAAGGGGCTGTCAAAATACTGAGCTAAAGTATATTTGGTGAGGTCGTCTTTTGTTGGGCCTAGGCCACCGGTAATGATGATGCAGTTGCTGCTTGGCAAAATAGCGTCGAGTGCTTTGGTAATGGCTTCGGGTTTGTCTTCAATGACAAGCGCGCGCTGCACCTGGTAACCACGACTAGACATTTCTTGCCCTATCCAGGCGGCGTTTGTATTGATGGTTTGCCCAATGAGCAATTCGTCGCCAATAGCAAGAACTTCTACTTTCATGCTTTTTTGAATTTGGCGATCGCTTCGATGTGGCCTGTGTGTGGAAATTGATCCACTAAAGCATACTTTTCGAGCACATAACCGGCATCGGCTAGCGTGGCAGCATCTCGGGCTTGTGTAGAAGGGTTGCAACTGATGTACACAATGCTGTCGGCATCGAGTGCAATCACTTTTTGTAGTGTTTTGGGTGCAATTCCAGCACGTGGCGGATCTAGCATGATGCGCTTGATCTTTCCTTGAAAATCGGGATATTCTCTAAGAAATTTACCGACGTCGGCCGCAAAAAACTCGACGCTGTGGATGCCATTTTTAGCGGCGTTTTGCTTGGCGTCTTCAATCGCTTTTTCGACGATATCGACACCAATTATGCGGACTTCAGGGTTGCGTTTTGCCATGAGCTGGCCAATCGTGCCGGTACCGCAGAACAAGTCCATAGCGATATCTCCGGGTTCAAAGGCGTCTTCAAAAAGGTAGTCGAGGGCTTTGTCGTAGAGGAGTTCGGCACATGATGGATTGGTCTGAAAAAAACTCTCCATGCTGATTTGAAAACGCAAACCGGCGAGTTCTTCTTCGATGACTGCTTGCCCAAAAATGAGTTGTGAGTGGCCGTTTTCGATTTTAGCGCGGTCGGCAACGTTGTCGTTGATGGTATGCCATAGCCCAGCAATTCTGCCCGGATGCAGCGCCTGTAAAAAAGTTGCAAAGGCATGTACATCAAATTGGTCGATGCCTTCATTGGAAGTGACTAAATTGACGAGGAGTTGGTCGTTGAGAAACGATTTGCGCACCACGATATGTCTGAAGAATCCCTTTTTTTGAGGTGGATGCCAAGCTGGAAGTCCTGTTTTTTGTAAAAAGATGCGCAGTTCTTTGAGTTGGGTTTCCCATTGTTCATCAAAAAGACCGCTGGCTTTGTTGAGGCTCTCGACTTTCCACCAGGTGCCGCGCCGTTTAAAACCTAAGGCAAAAGCGTCGTCGAGTTCTTCGTTGGTTTGCAGGTCGTGTTCGATGCAAGAAAAACTGTACTCCATTTTGTTGCGGTAGTGGTAGTGCTGTGGCGACGAAATGAAACAGTCGAATTTTTCAGGGCTATTTTGTATGCCGCTCAAGCGCGCAAAAGTAGAAAGTGTGCTCTCCTTTTTGTATTGTTCTTGGATAGCAACCGGAACATGAATATATGGACCTCCTGAAATTTCTTGGAAGTCTGAAACGGTCTCGATTTCGGCACGTTGCAGCACCTCGAGCAATTTGGCTTCTGCAAAAGTTTTGCGCTTGGTTTCAATTTTTGCCCGAACGCGTTGCCCAGGAAAGGTGTTGTCTACAAATACGACAAACGGCCCTTTATCGGTTTCAATTCTTGCAATTCCACGCCCTCCAAAAGCATAATCTACAATTTGGAGTTCGATTTCTTGAGCGCGTTGTAAGATCATATCATGCCGCGTATTACGCCGTTTTCTGCTGTTTGAATAAAACCAATGATTTCTTCGCGAAGCGGGCTCTGCGCCATGGTGTCTTCGACTATTTTGATGCCTTTAGACACATTGCTATTCTGAACATAAAGGATGCGGTAGATGTCTTCGATTTCTCTAACTTGTTCTTCAGTGAAGCCGCGTCTTCTGAGGCCCACTGAGTTCACACCTGCAAAAGAAAGTGGCTCTCTGGCTGCTTTTACATAAGGCGGGACATCTTTTCTGATCAATGAAGCACCGCCAATAAATGCGTGCTTGCCAATGTGTGTAAATTGTTGTGCAGCAGCTTTGCCCTCGAGTATGGCCCAGTCGTCTATGGTGACGTGGCCAGAAAGGCCTGTGTAGCTCGCTAAAATGACGTTATTGCCAATTTGACAATCGTGGGCGATGTGGACGTAAGTCATGAGCAGGCAGTTGTCGCCTATGGTTGTTTTGAGCTTGTCGTTGGTGCCGCGGTGGATGGTTACGCATTCGCGGATTTTGGTATGGTTGCCAATTTCGACCGTTGTGTATTCGTTACCGAATTTAAGGTCTTGAGGAATCACGCCTACACTGGCGCCTGGAAAGACATCACAATCTTCGCCTAGGCGGGTTCCAGGATACAGCACTGCATTGGAGTGGATGTGACAACCGTTGCCAATAATGACATCCGGATGAATGACAGCAAATGGGTCTATGCGGACGTTTTGCCCAATTTGTGCATCGAGGGAAACAGAGGCGAGGTTGGATATCATTCTGCTTTGTCTTTGATGATTTGCGCAAGCATGCTGGCTTCTGAAACAACTTTGCCGTTTACATAGGCCGTACCGCTCATCTCAACAAGTCCGCGGCGTATAGGCGAGGTGAGTACGAGTTCAAATACGACGGTATCGCCCGGCACTACTTTTTGCTTGAAGCGCACGTTGTCGATTTTCATGAAATAGGTGGAGTATAAATGCGGGTCTTCTACTTGAGAAAGTGCATAAATACCACCCACCTGCGCCATGGCTTCTATTTGCAAAACGCCTGGAAACACGGGGTTGCCAGGGAAGTGCCCAGTGAAGATTGGCTCGTTCATGGTGATGTTTTTGACGCCAACAATGGAGGTTGGGTGAATTTCCATGATTTTGTCTACCATCAAGAAAGGGTAGCGGTGCGGAAGCATGCGCTCGATGTCTTGGGTGGTGTAGAGTGGGTCTTTGGCAAGGTCAAAAACACGACCTGCCTGTTGTTGCTTTTTGATTTGTTCTTTGAGCACTTTAGCAAAACGGACATTGCCTGAATGGCCTGGTCTGGCTGCTAAAATGTGGGCTTTGATTGGTTTTCCAACAAGTGCGAGGTCACCGACGATATCGAGAAGCTTGTGGCGAGCCGGTTCGTTCTCGCATTGTAACTTACTGGAATTGAGAACGCCAATACCATCCATGCTCACTTGAAGTTTTTCTTTCCCGAGTAATTCTGCAAGTGTATCGAGTTCTTGTTGGCTCACATCTGCACGGTCTACTAAGACAATTGCGTTGTCGAGGTCTCCGCCTTTGATGAGGTTGTTTTTGGCCAAGAATTCAAGCTCGCGAAGAAACACAAATGTGCGGCAATGGGCAATTTCTTTATTGAACTCCCCAATGTTGTACATGCTGGCATGTTGGGTGCCAAGCACCGGAGAATTGTAATCGACCATAACGGTCAGGCGATAGTTGACATCTGGAATAGCAAGAAACTCTATGCCTTTGTCGAGGTCTTCCCAAGGAATGTTTTCGGTGAGTTCGAAGTAGTCGCGAGCGGCATCTTGGTCTTGGTAACCAATGGCTTCTATTGCCTTTACAAATGGCAAAGCGCTGCCGTCCATGATCGGGATTTCTGGGCCGTCTAGTTTGATGAGTGCGTTGTCTACTTGACAACCGTAAAGGGCAGCAAGAACGTGTTCTGTGGTGTAAACGCGCGCGCCGTTTTGTTCGAGTGTGGTGCCGCGGTCGGTGGCAACAACGTAATCGACGTCGGCTTTAATGATGGGTTGGTTGTCGAGGTCGGTGCGCTGAAATTTATAGCCGTGATTGGCTGGTGCGGGGCAAATTTCTAAGCGAACTTTTTCTCCGGTATGTAAACCGACTCCTTCAAATACGAGGGAATCTTTGATGGTGCGTTGTTGTTCTGTCATGCTTCTTTGTTTTTGAGCAGCTCTTTGAGTTTGCTTTCTAAATCTTGTATTTTGGTGATGAGCCCCGGTAATTTGCGAAAACCGATATGAGAGCGCTTGTAGTCGTTGATGGGAATAGCCGGTGTGCCCATGAGGGTGTCGGCTTTTTTGACAGTGGATGGTATGCCTGATTGCGCCACTATTTTGGTGTGGTCTGCCACGCTGAGGTGTCCGGCTATGCCTGTTTGTCCGCCAATCATGACGTGCTTGCCAATTTTGGCTGAGCCTGCAATGCCAACTTGGGCAGCCATGGCCGTGTGCTGATCGATATCCACGTTGTGTGCAACCTGGCAAAGGTTGTCGATTTTGACGCCTTTTCGAATGAAAGTAGAGCCCATAGTTGCGCGGTCTATACTGCAATTGGAGCCAATTTCGACGTCGTCTTCAATGACGACATTGCCAATTTGTGGAATTTTGCTGTAAACGCCGTTTTCATCTGGCGCAAAGCCAAAGCCGTCTGAACCAATAACGGTACCGGCATGGATGATGCAGCGCGCACCAATTTGGCAATCTTTGTAAATGTTGACCGAAGGATAAATGATGCTGTGTTCGGCTACCGATGCGTTGTCTTGTATAACCACATGCGGATGGATTTGGCAGTTATCGGCAATTTTGACATTTGCACCGATGTAGGCAAACGCACCGATGTAGACGTTTTCACCAACCTGAGCAGTTTCGTGAATGAAAGAAGGCTGTTCGATGATGGCCTCTTTTTTATTCATGCTGTCGTAGAGTGCAAGCAGTTGCGCAAAACACGCATAGGCATCTGCTACTTTGACAAGCGTGAGGGTGCTAGGCAAGGCCTTACTTGGTTCAAAAGTTTGGTTGACGATACAAATGCTCGAGCCCGTTGTGTAGATAAACGGCTCGTATTTGGGGTTGGATAGAAAGCTGAGCGCTCCGGCCTGACCTTCTTCTATTTTAGCCAACGCACTTACCGAAGCGTCGGGATTGCCAATGACTTCTCCGTTTAATAAACCAGCAATCTGCGCTGCAGTGAATTCCATAATTCAAAGTTAAAAATTCAGATAGAAGCACGGGCGCAGTTTTACTGAACTTTTAAACAATTTTTTGCCAAAATTTGTGAATTGCACTAAAAATGGATGCGTTCTTCGCTGAGGCTGTAAACTTTGATCTTGTCTTTGTACCAAATACAAGCGGCGGAAACTTCTATTCTTCTTTTGTTGTTTTGAGGTATAAATTGAAAGACGTGAACGGGTCTTGGTTGTTCCTTGAGCCTCGATTTTTGGTAATCAAAGTGCCCAGATAAAAGTGCTTTTTGGAGTTGGATGTCGTTAGGAATACCAAGCGCGCGCAGGTGCTCTTTGATTGCCGGATTGTCTTCAGCGTAAACTAAATTTTTGTTTCGAGGAACATGCACAATTTGCGCATAGACTCTCTTTACTTCTTTGCATCCTAAACTCTTTGGTCGAAACTCTACCACGAAACTTTCGTCGGTCATGAGGGCCTTGCAATGGGCTTCCTTGTTGTTGCCATCAGTAAAAGTAAGGTCATAGACTTTGTGTCGGCCGTGGCGGATACTTTCGGTAAAGGAGATGTCAGCGTCTTGTATTAGCCTGTGGAATTTTTTGTCGTTGAGCTTGTGAAGCTTGAAAAAAGATTTGATTGTCTGATTATCGATGATCCAGACACGCTTGTTGATGGCTTCTTTGACGCGGTTTTCAGGCGTCCAGCTACAACCTCTGGTATTGAATATACCGAAGGTAAGGATGAGGCCGAGGCCGAAACCTAGGCCGTAATAACGAAGTCTTCTCCAGAATGATTCCATGGCATAAAAAAAGGGAGCGAACTCCCTTTAATGAATTTTACATGAGTGCTTCGAGCTTTTCGGCTAGAACTGCTTTTGGAACAGCTCCAACAGATTTGTCGACAACCTCACCGTTTTTGATAAATAAGATAGTTGGGATAGAACGCACGCCAAATTGAGCAGAAACGCCCATGTTGTGGTCTACATTTACTTTTCCAATTAATGCTTTACCGTCGTATTCGTTGGCCATTTCTTCGATAACCGGACCAATCATGCGGCAAGGACCACACCATTCTGCCCAGAAATCAATGATTACTGGTTTGTCTGATTTCATCACAAGTTCATCGAAGTTTTGGTCTGTAATTTCTACTGCCATTTTATGTTTTTTAGTTTCGTTACTACTTTAGGAGCGTCAAAATTAATGCTTTTTTAATTCTTGGGCCAAATATTTTGCGGTGTAGGAGACTTTTTGAGCCTTTTTAACCATTTGAGTAGGTGTGCCTTCAAAAAGAACCTGGCCTCCGCGCTGTCCGCCTTCAGGTCCGATATCGATAATGTAGTCAGCGGTTTTGATCATGTCGAGGTTGTGTTCGATGACCAAAACGGTATTGCCTTCGTCTACCAATCTTTGCAACACCTTTAGCAACAATTGAATATCCTCAAAATGCAGCCCGGTAGAGGGTTCGTCTAAAATGTAGATGGTTTTCCCTGTTGCTCTTTTGGCAAGTTCGGCAGCTAGTTTGATGCGCTGTGCTTCGCCCCCAGATAAGGTTGTGGAAGATTGCCCAAGTTGCACATAGCCCAAGCCTACTTCTTCTAAAGTGAGCAACATGCGGTGTATTTTGGGCTGATTTTCAAAGAACTGACAACCTTCTGAAATAGTCATTTGGAGCACATCGGCAATCGATTTGCCTTTATAGCGCACTTCTAATGTTTCGTTATTGTACCTTTTGCCGTTGCACTGTTCGCACAAGACATATACATCTGGCAAGAAGTTCATCTCAATCAAGCGCATGCCTCCGCCGTTGCAGGTTTCACATTTACCTCCGGCTACATTAAATGAGAAGCGACCGGGTTTGTAGCCTCTGATGAGCGCTTCGGGCATATTGGCAAATAAACTCCTGATTTCGTCAAAAACCTTCGTGTAGGTAACGGGATTGGAGCGGGGCGTTCGGCCAATTGGGCTTTGGTCAATTTCAATGACTTTATCGAGGTGCTCAAGGCCGGAGAGTTGTTTGTGGGGCAGTGGCGTTCGGATTGGGTCGTAGAAATGATTCATCAAAAGCGGGAAGAGCGTTTGGTTGATCAATGAAGATTTGCCGCTGCCACTCACGCCTGTGACGTAGGTCAGTGTGCCGAGCGGAATTTGAATATCGATGTTTTTAAGGTTGTGACCAGTGGCCCCTTTCAGTTTGAGAAAGTTTCCATTTCCTGTTCTGGTTTGTTCCGGGACTAAAATGTTTCTATTCCCATTTAAATAACCGGCAGTGACCGTATTGGCTTGCAGCATTTCTGGATACGTGCCTGCAAAGACAATTTCGCCACCATGCCGACCCGCACCCGGCCCAATATCGACAATAAAATCGGCGGCTTCCATCATTTCTTTATCGTGCTCCACGACCAGAACGGTGTTGCCGAGGTCGCGCAGTTTGGTGAGGGACCGAATGAGTTTGGTGTTGTCGCGTTGGTGTAAACCAATAGATGGCTCATCGAGGATATACAATACATTGAGGAGTTCAGTGCCAATTTGTGTCGCCAAACGAATGCGCTGAGCCTCGCCGCCCGATAAGGTTTTGGCGCTGCGGTGCATCGTGAGGTAGTCGAGCCCCACCTCTAAAATAAAACCCAAACGCGCATTGATTTCCTTGATAATTTCCTTGCCAATAAAAATGGCCTGCTCATCGAGGAGTTGGGGTAGGGTGGCGCACCAGTCTTGCAGGGCTTGCAAATCCATAACAGCGAGTTCGCCGATGTGCAGCTGCCCAATTTTGAAGTGCAAGGCTTCTTTTTTGAGACGGTACCCCGAACAGCTCGGACATGTTTTCTTGTGCATAAAACCCTGTGCCCAGCGCTCAATGGCAGTGGAAGAATCTTCGGCATGACGCCCCATAAAGTGCAGCAATCCTTCAAAGCGTTCTTGGGTGTCTAAGGGCCCGAGTTCCATGTCTTCGTTACCGTAAAGCAAGAGCTCGATGAGTTCGTCATCGATATCGCTGATAGGAGTGTTGAGCGTAAATTGTTGGGCTTGCAGTAATTTTTCAATTTTATCAAAAATCCAAGACCTTTTGTAGATTCCCAAGGGAGCAAGCCCGCCTTTTTTGATAGAGAGTTTAGGATCCGGGATGATTTTGTCGCGGTCCATTTCACTCACCTCGCCGAGTCCTTTGCAGGTGGGGCAAGCGCCGTAGGGTGAGTTGAATGAAAAGAGGTTGGGTTCAGGTTCGGGGTAAGAAATGCCCGTGCTCGGACACATGAGTGAGCGACTGTAATGGCGGATGTCACCGTTTTCTAAATCGAGCACCATGAGCGTGCCTTCGCCAAGTTGCATGCAGGTTTGTACGGTTTCTTGGCAGCGTTTGTTATCGACGTCTCCAGCAATAAAGCGGTCCACAACAACTTCTATATCGTGGGTTTTGTAGCGGTCTAGTTTGATTGGTTTGCTCAGCTCATATAGCTCGCCGTCTACTCTTACCCGCGTGTAGCCCAAGCGCTGAATTTGCTCAAAAAGCTCGCGGTAATGCCCCTTTCTACCTTTGACTTTAGGCGCAAGTAAAGCTACTTTTTTACCTTTAAATGTGGTTTGGATGAGCTCGGTGATGTCGTGGTCTGCGTATTGAACCATTTTTTCGCCGGTCTGATACGAGTAAGCAGTTGCCGTTCTTGCAAAGAGCAGGCGAAAGAAGTCATAAAGTTCTGTAATGGTCCCTACTGTAGATCGAGGTGAGCGCCCCACTGTTTTTTGTTCGATGGCAATAACTGGGCTGAGGCCGTCTATTTTATCTACATCTGGGCGTTCTAAGCCGCCGATAAACTGGCGCACGTAGGCAGAAAAGGTGTCGAGGTAGCGGCGCTGGCCTTCTGCAAAAATGGTATCGAAGGCTAAGGAAGATTTGCCGCTGCCGCTAAGCCCTGTAAAAACGACAAGTTTTTGACGTGGGATTTCGAGGTGGAGATCCTTCAGGTTGTGTTCTCTTGCGCCTTGAATGCGGATAAAATCGTTGGGATTGCTAGCTTTTGGCATTGGTCTATTCAAATGGCGTGTTGGACACTGAAACAATATGAAGTGTAAAATTACACTAAATTTGTCGACTATGCCGCGCATCTTTTTGCTGTTTTTATTCAGTTGGTCCCTTTCTTTTTGGGCACAGTTTCCATTGCAGATGGTCCTCAATCAGCTCGTCAAAGATCCGCAGTTAGCAGGTACCAAATGGAGTATCTGCGCCGTGGACCTCACAACGGGTGATACCATTGCGGCATATCTGCCCAGTAACCAGCTTCCGGGCGCCTCCATTACCAAATTGGTGAGTACCGCTGCTGCGTTGGAAGTTTTAGGGCCGCTGCACCAAGCTAAAACAGCACTTTTTTTAGATGGTGTGCGCAAACCAAATGGTGTTTTTGATGGCGATATTTGGATTGTAGGCGGCGGAGATGTTTCTTTGGGTTCTCGCTATTTCAACGAACCTGGGCACGAGCTAGACTTCCTTACCGAGTGGGTAAAAATAATTCAGCAACAAGGTATCCAATGTATTTCAGGCCGCGTCATTGCAGATGCGAGTGCTTTTGGCTATGACAAATGTCCGGTGGGTTGGGAGCCGGTCGATATGGGTAACTATTATGGTTGTGGAGCTTTTGGCCTTAATTTTTACGACAATACTTTGAAATTGGCCTTTCAAACGGGGGCGCCAGGAACACCTTTGGTTTTAAAGAATTGTTTTCCAAATGACCCGAATTACCGCTTGCAAATTGAGGCCAAATCAGATGTAATTGCCACGGATGCTACTTTTATTCACGGCGAACCGTTCAATTATCAACGCGTCATTAAGGGGAATTTACCAGCCAAACGGGAGGCCTTTGAGGTCAAGGGAAGCATGCCAGACCCCGAACAACTATTGGCCTTGCTTTTTTACCAAGAACTACAAAAACAAGGTGTGCGGGTAGACGGCGGAAGTAGTTCAATGCGCTTAACTCCTCAGTTGCGTCAAACGGCTACCGATAAGCGCTTCTTGATCCATACGCACATGGGTCAAAAACTCGAAGACATTGTTTACTGGACCAACCAGCGCAGTGTCAATATGTACGCCGAAGGCTTGCTCAGGCAAATTGGCGCAAGTACTTATGGTGTAGGTACCTATGAAAACGGCAAGCGTGTCCTAGATTCTTTATTTCTAAAATGGCAACTTGGGCCCTGCGGAATAGTGGACGGGAGCGGGCTTTCAAAAGTCAACCGCATGAGCGCAGCACAATTTGTAAAGCTGTTGGGCCAAACTACGCAAGCCTCATATGCTTCCACTTATTTCAAAAGTTTACCGATTGCAGGCCAGACCGGAACCGTTAAAAATCTCTGTAAAGGACAAGCCGGAGAAGGAAAGGTGCATGCCAAAAGCGGAAGCATTCATGGCATTAAATCCTATGCGGGTTTTGTGGACTCAGCGAGTGGCCACCGCATCGCCTTTGCGATTGTAGCCAACGACTACCCTGTAAGTGGTGCCGCCATGTCCAAAAAAATGGAACCGTTTTTAAATAGTCTGGCTACATATCAAGTTCAACCTCGATGATTTCCTTCCAAAAATCTTGGATGCTGATGCCTGCAACACCGAGCATTTGAGGAACAATACTAGCTGGTGAAAAGCCTGGTGTTGTATTGACTTCAATGACATTCGGTTGGCTATTTACAAGCATGAAATCTATCCGTGCAATGCCTCGTAATCCCATCAATTGATAGATGTCTTTTGCTTGTTTTTGAACTGCAGCACGCACCGATTCTGCTACTCTTGCAGGCGTGATTTCTTTGGATTTGCCATCGTATTTAGCTGCATAATCGAAAAATTCTGTCTCAGATACAATTTCGGTGAGGGGCAAAGCGATGAGTCCTGTTGTGCTTCTATATACGCCGCAGGTGACTTCGATTCCATCCAAAAATGCTTCTGCTACTACAGATCTACCTTCCTTAAAAGCGATATCAAATGCGCTTTGAACTTCATTTACGGTTTTTACTTTTGAAATTCCGTAGCTCGATCCGGAGTCTGAGGGCTTTATAAACAAGGGCAGTCCTAACGCTTCTACCAAAGCATCGGCATCAATTTGTGCGCCTAAATGAAAGAGGCGAGATTGCGCCACCTCAAAACCAAAGCCTTTCAAAAATTGATTGCAATACCATTTGTCAAAAGAAAGTGCACTTGCCAACACGCCTGAATTGATATATGGAATTTGCAGCATATCGAGATGCGCTTGAATTTTTCCGTTTTCACCGGGGTCGCCGTGTGTATAGATGATTGCGCCATCTATTTGGCCTTCGAGTTGCAGGCGTTCTTGCCAGTTTGCTCTTGAAATTTCAATCAAGACGCATTCGAGGTGCGCAGGAAAGTGATTTTGAATGGTTTGAGCACTCTTTATTGAAATATTGTATTCAGAGGAAAAGCCCCCGCAAATGAGTCCGATGCGCTTCATGCGTTTATTTTAAGGCGAAATTATCTAAAATTGGTAATTTCGCAGCATGAGGCCCTTGTATTTTATTTTTTGGTTCGGATTAGGCTTTAGCTTCCGGTTGTTTTTTAGACGCATCAAAGAGGTGCGCCCGAGCAAAAGTCGCTTTGGAAGAACCATCTTTGTCAGTAACCATCCTTCTTCGTTTCTCGATCCATTAGTGGTATCCCGATTGCGCAAGCCAATTGTCTATTTCATGACGCGTTCCGACGTATTCAATCGCTTTACGCGTCCTTTGTTTTGGCTTGCACACATGCTGCCGATATACCGCCAACAAGACGGAGGTAATTCTCAAGAGAAAAACAAAAAGGTCTTTAAAAAAGCAACCGAAACCCTTGCGCGCAATCGCAATTTGCTCATTTTTGGCGAAGGAATCACCGACGACATCTTTGAGCGCAGGCTCAAACCCATCAAAAAAGGCGCTATCCGCATCGGCTTCACTGCCCTTGAAGACCTCGATTGGAAAGTTGAAATTCGGGTCCAAGGTTTGGGGCTCAACTACACCAATCCTGGTATCCTCCGCAGCGATGTCTTGCTTGCTGCTGCTGAACCGATCCTACTCAATGACTACAAAGCAGCCTATCTAGAGAATCCAAGCAAGGTCATTTCGGAACTCAACCGCGAACTTGAGCAGCGCATGCAAGCTCAAATTACGCATGTCAAGGCAGACGAACACGTGGTATTGCACGAGCAAATCATGATGCTCAATCGCAAGGGCATGCACGTCAGTTGTTATGACCCCAATATTTCACTGGAGGAGCGCTGGTTGTATGCTCAAAAATTAGCAGCTTATTTAAATACCCTAGATTCCAATGCAGCTGAACGCTTAGCCACCGTCAAAGAGCAAATCAATGGCTATCTATCTACATTGCAGCAAACGGGCTTAACTGAGGCTGAACTTTATTGGTTTGCCATTCAGAAAAATTGGCGCTTGCTCACTTTTTTAAAGATGCTTGTTCAATTGCCATTGTTTTTAATTGGGCTCGTGCATATCGCTTTACCCACCCTTTATGTAAAGCGTTTCGTAGAAAAGAAAATGAAAAGACCCGTGTTTTGGTCCTCCACTAAAATGACTATGTTATTAGTTTTGTTGCCTATTTGGAATATCCTCTTGTTTGCTTTGGCTTCTAACTTTATTGCGCTAGACACTTGGGTGTGGATACTGCTGTTCTTCGCCTTTAATTTAGTGGCGCTTGGATACTATCTATTTTTAAAGAATACCACCCTTTTGATTAAATCATTACGTTATAACGCACAAAGCTTGCGCTCGGTTGTTGCACAACGAGATACTGTCTTACAACACCTTGAAACACTGCAATTCTAATGGAAGAAACAACACGTATAAAGAAGCCTAAATGGTTGCGCGTCAAGCTCCCCACGGGAGAAAACTACCGCAAAGTAAGAGGCCTTGTAGACGAACACAAGCTACATACCATTTGTGAGAGCGGAAGCTGTCCAAACATGGGGGAGTGTTGGGGCGAGGGCACCGCTACCTTCATGATCCTCGGCAATATTTGTACGCGCTCTTGCGGTTTCTGTGGTGTCCAAACAGGCAAGCCTGAGCAGGTCGATATTTTTGAGCCAGGCAAGGTGGCCAATTCAGTCAAAATTATGGGCGTCAAGCATGCGGTAATTACTTCAGTAGACCGCGACGACCTCAAAGACGGTGGCGCTGAAATCTGGTCTCAAACGGTGCGCGCTATTCGTCAGCAATCACCCGGCACCACTTTAGAAACACTTATACCCGATTTTGCCGGTAATTGGAACAACCTTCAGGTCATTATCGATGTAGCACCCGAGATCGTTTCGCACAACTTAGAAACAGTGCGTAGACTTACCAAACAAGTCCGAATTCAGGCTAAATACGACCGCAGTTTAGAGGTGCTTTTTCGCTTGAAAAAGGGCGGCATGCGCACCAAATCTGGCGTCATGTTGGGGCTCGGAGAAACCGAACAAGAAGTGATTGAAACCATGCAAGACCTTCGCGCAGTACAGGTTGATATTCTCACGCTAGGGCAGTACCTGCAACCCACGCCAAAACACTTGCCTGTAGCCGAATTTATTGAGCCGGAACAGTTTGCGTATTACCAAAAAATAGGCTTAGAAATGGGCTTTCGCTTTGTGGAGAGTGGACCGTTGGTACGTTCGTCCTATCATGCCGAAAAACATTTATTTGATTGATAAATAATTGAAAATTAAACGAAACAAAAATTTATGTCAAAATTTGTGTAATTGCCTACAAACTTGACTCATTATTAAGAGAATATTTCTTAATTTGGCACACTAATCATGCACTATTAATAATTTCTATATGAATAAAAGGATATATGTATTTGGTTCTCTGATAGTTGCGGGTGTTTTTGCCCTCGCATTCACCGCTTACCATTTCTTGCCACAAACGGCACTTTACCGTCAGGCAGGTTTGTCTATTCTAAAAGAAGGCCGTTCTACAGATGCCATTTCATGGCTCAAGGCGCGCTACATCGATGTCAATACCGGAGCGCCTGTTTCAAATGAAACACTTGCCAAAATTGAGCAAGAAATCCGCAAAATGGGAACATCAAAATCTATTGTTTTTGAATCTCTAGGTCCAGACAACATCGGTGGCCGTACGCGTGCTATCTGCATTGACCGTACCAACATCAACCGCCTTTGGGCTGGTGGTGTTTCCGGAGGTTTGTTCGTTTCAAACAACAAAGGTAACTTCTGGGAGCGCGTTGTTCCTTATTTCGAAGCGGGTGGTAATCCGTTTATCTCAAGCATGACCATGACCCCAGACAACACGCTTTATGTGGCAACTGGTTCTAACGACGAAGGTTGGGGTGGTAACGGCGTATGGTACTCCACAGACTTTGGTGCTACGTTCACCAAAATCCCAGGTACCACGAGCTGTACTGAAGTAGCTAGCTCAAACGCAGACAACTACGTTTGGTTGGCAACCGGAGCTGGTCTTAAGAAATGGAAAGTAGGCGATGCTTCCTTAACAAACGTGCCTGCATCAAGCGGTGGTTGCTTTGCCCTTCAAGTATCGAAAAATGGTCAAGTGATCGTTGCGGCTTACGCAGCCAACAAAACTTTCGTCTCGACAGACGGTGGAAACTCCTTCACAGACAAATCTGGTAGCATTGCCAGCAACCTCGTTCCGAATGGCGCAGCGCGCATTGAATACGCTATTTCTCCAACTCAAAATGCAAATGGTAATTACTCGCTTTACGCGACCCGCACCAACTCTAACTTGTTGTCTATGCACGTTTCTCATGACAACGGACAAACTTGGAACCAATTCGTAGGCCCTTCTGGTCCGCCAAATGAATTCGACATCTACCGTGACCAAGGTACTTACAACAGCATTTTATCCGTAGACCCAACAGATCCAGAGCGTTTGCTCATCGGAGGTATCGATGTTTGGGAATGGAAACAAACAGTCAACAACCCGCCATCTGGTGGTTTTGAGAAAATTTCACTCTGGTTTGCGAGCCCAAGTTCACCAACTTATGTGCATGCCGATAACCACGAAATGAAGTGGGACAACAACAACCGTTTTTACGTAGGTAATGATGGTGGTATTGGTATTTCCAATAACAAAGGAGGAACATGGTTCCCAGCCAACCGTGGTTACAACGTCACGCAATTTTATGGTATCGCATTCGATGCTGGAGGTCGCGTAATGGGTGGTGCGCAGGATAACGGTACGCTCTACAACGACTTCAGCTTGTCTACATACCACGAGTTCCGCGAAGTAAACGGCGGCGATGGTTTTGAGTGCGAAATCTCCTTCTTTAACCCAGGCGTGATGTTCTCTTCTGTTTATTACAACAGCATCTCACGCTCCGGTGACCGCGGCGTCAACTGGACCAACTTCAGTCCAAATCTTCCAGGTACCTATGATCCTGCCGGAACAGACGGAAGCGCTTTTCACCCTTTCCACACCGAACTCTTTTTAGCTGAATACTTTGATCCAAACTCTCAAGATTCAGTCACCTTTATTCCAAAGAAAAACTACGCAGCTGGTGCACAACTTCGCATTGCTTCAATGGCATCTGGCGACACCATCACCACCTCAGCGCCTACAGCCCTTTATTTCGACGATACGCTTTACTATGATCCTTCACTCACAGTAGGGGGCGTCAACTACGGTATCAACAACGCAACAGGCGAAACTGTAGAAATGGGTTCTGATACTGTTGTCTTCAACGTATCTTGGGACACCCTTCGCATTGCTGACCCATACCAATCATGGTTCTTGGTTTATGTCAATGCCAATGGAGGTGAGCTTTGGGGTACGCGCAATGCTACGCGTTTCTCTGTGACCAATCCAGGTTGGTTGTGTTTGGCCAAAGGAATTGGTGGCGGTTTGTTCAATTCTGTAGACGTAGAGTTTTCTCGCGACCTCAACCATTGCTATATCAGTGCAGGAAACGGTGTTTGGCGCTTAGATGGCCTCGGCGACATCTACACCAGTGATCCGAATTTTGCGACGAAGGCTGGTTACCTTACTCAAGGTTCTGCCACTACGCCTCCGACAGCCACAACCCTTACCAAAATTTCCAATACTTCTTACGAAGGAATTGCAATCAACCCGAACAACGCAAACGATTTAGTTTGTTTTGCAGGCTTTAACGGTACCAATAAGCGCACCAACAATGCCACCGCAGCTTCACCAACCTACACTAACTTAGGAACAATTGTTACTGGTATTGCTACCTATGATGGTATCATCGACCGCAATGATCCAGATATCTTAGTGGTTGGTACATCTAGCGGCGCTTGGGTTTCTGAAAACGGCGGCGCAACTTGGGAAAACGCATCAACAGGTTTTGAAGGTACTCCAGTCTATGAGGTACGTCAAAACTGGCGTTCATTCGACGAAGGGAATGGTCGTCCGGGAGAAATCTACCTCGGTACATTCGGTCGTGGTATCTGGAGAACAACCCAATATCTGGGCACAGACAACAACACCAATACGCCAAGCGGTAATTTCAAAACCAAATTGCGTACTTACCCGAACCCAACCAAAGACAATACTACCTTGGTATTTGAATTGGCACAAAGCGGAAAAGTTGAGGTACAAGTGTACAGCATCACGGGTCGTTTGGTTTGGTCTAAAAACCTTCAATTGGCAGATGGTACGCAAGAACTCAGCATCGATAGCGCTGATCTTCCTGCCGGAACATACATTGTTAAATTCAGCTCAGGTAAGCAAACCGACACAGCCAAGTTTATCAAAATGTAATCCCCTTTACAATACATTTAAAAGGAGACTTCGGTCTCCTTTTTTTATGCTTTATATTTTTGAGCGTTGGTGAGATTTTTTTTGGGTATAAGCTTTTACTTTTGAACTTCACAACATTCAATGGATGGTTGTGCGTTAGGTGTTGTCGGTGCTTGAAAGGTTGGGCTCAAATAGGGGATGCCTAAGCCCAAACCCCTTAAGACGAGTAAGCCTCCGATGAGCAGCAAAAGTATCTTTTGTGTATTTTTCGGAAATAGGTGAAAAAATCTATCTTGACCAATGAGCGGAATAAATAACATTACAGGAAGCGTACCAAGACCAAAAAAGAACATCCTTAAGGCGCTTTCGGTCATGTTTGGGCTAGATAGCGCATAAATGAGCGCTAAGTAGACCATTCCGCAGGGTAGGAGGCCATTTAGAAGACCAAAAAGGAAAGGCCTTAGGGCGCGAGGCATCTTTTTAACTTCTGGAAATAAACGCGAATTCAGGAGGCTGATTTGCGCTGTGATGAAGCGCAATGGCCCCCATGATTCAATAGAGCCAAAAATTACAGTAGCAATAAAAAACAATCCTGATAGCACACTTAGGACCTGGATGGCATTGAGCCATGCTTTACTCATGCCAAATAGGCCGATTAAAAAACCCAAGTAAGTGTAAGTGGAAATGCGACCAAAGTTATAAGTCAAACTGCCCCAAAGGGCTGTACTTTTTCTACTCCGATCAATAGGTGCCGCCAACGCGAGTGGCCCGCACATACCAACACAATGGAGGGTGGCTTGAAGGCCAATTGCAAAACCAATCAGGGTTGCAAAGCTCATTTACGCAAGTAAGTAGTCTGTTGAAGATAGGTTTCTCCTTTGATTTGGTAACGGATATCTATGTTGTAGTTCCCTTTCTTGAGTTGCGCAACAGGAAAGCTGCTCCCCACTTTAAGATCCAATTCTAAGTCGCTGTTTTTGTCATTGTAACACATGAAAGAGGCGTGCAGTTGCTTTATCTTGAATTGACGAGCAGCATCAAAAAGCAGCTTTCCATGCTGCGCAGAAAAGCGAATGGGGAAACCAGCATCTTGTGCACGTTGCTTGGCGGCCATATCTGCATCTATGGTTTGTTCTTGCTCATAGTAGTCTTCTGCTATCAATTCAGAAGATTCATTGGTGATGACAACTACCATGTAGCCAATAAAGACTACAAATGCAATCATGGCTATTATTACTGCGTTTCTAAAGCTCATATCTAAAGTATTGGTCCGAAAAATTTGGTTTTGACTGTTTGAATTTTTTTACCGTTCCCATAAATCACTACCTTGATTTTTTTACTGCCATTGCCAATGTACCTTCTGGGGTAACGAATGATCAAGCGTTCTTTGAGTTCGGTTTCTGGTTTGAGCACTAAGTGCGCTTTTACCGTTTTGATCTCTCCGTGGTGGTTTTCTAAACGAAATTGGATCCGAAAAGATTGGTGGGTTTTGTTCAATAAATTGACTTCGTAAATATTCGTGATATGTCCGTGTTCATCCATCTGATAGGTTGATCCTCGTTGGCGGATGAGTGTAGTTTGGAAATCTTCACGAGTGAGAATTAAGAGTACCAAAGTCACAAACAAAGCAAGCAACAGAATAGAATAGGCTTTGACCCGTCGGGTCCATTGAAAAGGTTTTCTGGTCTTGATACCTTCTTCGGACACAAAGCGCACAAGTCCTTTCTCTTGTCCTACGGCATCCATCATGTGGTCGCAGGCGTCTATGCAGGCGGTGCAATTGGTGCACTCGAGTTGTGTGCCGTTGCGGATATCAATACCCGTTGGGCAAACTTGTACACAATGCAAGCAATCGATGCAATCTCCTTTTTGAGCAGCGGCCCTGTCTTCATCCTTTTTAATTTTTGCACGGTTTTCGCCCCTTACGTGGTCATAGGCTACTACCATTGAATTTTGGTCTAGCAACACACCTTGCAAGCGCCCATAAGGGCAAATAGTTGTGCACACTTGTTCTCTAAGAAAGGCAAAAACCCCATAAAATGCATAGGTAAAAATCACAATTGCAATGAAGCCTCCAAGGTGCTTGCCCAGCGGATCTGTTTGGATGTGCCAGAGCGCATCAGAACCTATGATATATGCCAAAAAAGTATTGGCTATTAAAAAAGACAGGAACCAAAATAGTACATGTTTAGTAGTTTTTTTCAGTATTTTTTGGAAGGTCCAGGGTGCCTTGTCTAGTAAGCGTTGAGCTGGAGCATCCCCTTCAATGAAGTATTCGATGCGCCGAAAAACCATTTCCATGAAAATCGTCTGAGGACAAACCCAGCCACAAAAAATGCGGCCATAAATAATGGTAAAAAGAATGACAAAAACAACTGCTAAGATCAATAGCACAGCCAAGATATACATGTCTTGAGGCCAAAATACCTGTCCAAAAATGACAAACTTGCGTTCGATCAGATTGAGCATGAGTAAGGGCTCTCCTTTGATGCGAAGGTGCGGCCCGGCAAATAAAAAGCCGAGCATCAGGTAGCTGACTAATTTTCTTTTATTATAGAATGAACCTGCTGGTTTTTTAGGAAAGATCCAAATGCGTTTTCCTTTTTCATTAACCGTTGCAATCCGATCGCGGAAGGCTTCACTGTGCTCACTCATCGTGTTTCATTTAATTATTTTTCAATGATGCTTCCCTGCGGCGCCAAACCTTTTGCTGCCGGTAAAGAGAGTACATAAGAGGCAACTTGTTGGATTTGGACAGGATTGAATTTAGAAGAGTGCTCAGGCATGCCATTTGCCGTTCCATTCTTCACGGTTTTGAAGACGTCTTTGATGTCGTAGCCGTAGATCCAAGTGTTGTCGGTTAGATTCGGTCCAATTTCACCTTCGCCCTTACTTTTGTGACACGCCACGCAATTGGCAGCAAAAATACCAGCTCCTGCAGAAAGATCACTTGGATCAGTAAGTAGCGTAGCGCTATTTTCATCGACGTTCATGGCCATTTTATTCAGATATGCTTGCACTTCTTTTTCGGCCACTTTCATTTCTTTGTCATACGCTTTGATTTGTAAGTCAGACACGCCCAATAGGTGGTAATTGATCAAATAAATAAAGGCAAAAACAATGGTGGCGTAAAAGCCCCATACCCACCATGGAGGTAAATTGTTGTCGAGTTCTTGAATACCGTCGTATTCATGTTCCATCAGAATTTTATGTTCTTCTTCTAACGGAACCGCTGCTGTCAGTACTTGATTGACTTTCTTGAATGAGTTTATAATAGGAACTTCTTCTTTGATGGTCTGTGGTCTGACCATACCTAGCATTTGATTGAACAAATGGCGCAAGTATAAAACAACCACTAAAAGGATGACATCAATAACAATTATCGCCAAGAGGTCAGTTGTTTCTACTAAAAGCCATGGCCCATCTTTATGGCCTTCACCAGGCCGCATATAATTGAGCGCAAGGGCATTATTACTCATGAGTAGGGCTCCGGTAGTGATGATAAGAATGAGGCTATTGGTTTTGTTGCCAATTGCTT
This sequence comes from uncultured Flavobacteriia bacterium, assembly GCA_937975705.1. Taxonomy (GTDB): domain Bacteria; phylum Bacteroidota; class Bacteroidia; order Flavobacteriales_D; family Crocinitomicaceae; genus UBA952. Next base: position 130,972 of record CALJTX010000040.1, read on the forward strand.
TCAATTTATTTTTGAAATAATCTGATTTCATGAGGGTCATGAGCGTACCTGCCATGACGATAATTGCGATGATGAGAATGACCGTCAGGACCAACAACCAATTGAAAATAGTGATATTACTGTGGTAGTCTGTTACTTTAATAGGATTTACCACGCTATTGGTATCAGCCACTGCGGTGGTGTTTTCTGTAGGGGGCACATAACTATCGATGTAGCTAAAGACAGCGTCGATTTCTTCAGTGCTCAAAGCTTGAGCGGGCATAGCAGTTGCACTAAAAGTGGAGATTTCCTTAGCAAGCGCACTTTTTCCTGAACCAATTAATTCTGTTGAGTTTTGCACCCATTTGTAAAGATTTTCCCCTTCGCCAGCAGCTGTCCATTTTTGCTTGACACCTTGGAGTTTAGGTCCGGTAGAATTTTTGTCAATCATATGACAAGTATTACAGCGTGACTTGAATAGTCCGGCACCATCTGCAGCCCATAAAGTGTTTTGAAATAGGCCTAAAATGACTGCGAGCAGGAGGTTGATTTTCAGCGTTTTCATATCGGAGTTATTGAATGGTATTTGCTTCTTGGTTATCTTCTAAATCGAACGGTGTGGAGGAAAGCTCATGGATACGCTCCTTACTCATCTTCCATACGTAGAGCAAAACCAACGCAAAGAAAATGGTGAAAAGTACCAGTGAAAAGAGCGGATAGATTTCTATATCTAGTATGCTCGTGAGGTTGTGTTTGATAAAGCGTAACATGGCAGTTATTTTTTAGGTTGTAGCGTGATGTCTACGCCCAAACGTTGAAGGTAGGCAATGACGGCAACGATTTCTTTTTGCTCGATATCCTTGACCAATCTTTTTTGATTCACACCTATCAATGCTTGTTTTGGCGTCGTTTTGATGATGTCCTCAGCGATCAAATGGGCCTGTGCTTTTAAATCCTTGAGCGCTTTTTGATCATAGCCTTTTGCGTAAGGCACTCCTAAGGTTTGCATTGCGCGGATTTTCTTTTCGGTCATAGACACATCTAAATTGTCTTCGCGCAGCCAAGTATAGGCAGGCATGATAGACCCAGGTGAAACATCTTTTGGCGCCATAAGGTGTTGGTAATGCCAGAAGTTGGACTTGCGTATTTTGGTATTGCCACCCTCGCGCGCTAAATCTGGCCCCGTGCGTTTAGAACCCCATTGGAAAGGATGATCGTAGATAAATTCTCCAGATTTTGAGTACTCGCCGTAGCGGGCAGTTTCAAAGCGCAGCGGACGCACCAATTGAGAGTGACAGTTGTAACATCCTTCTCGAATATAGATATCGCGTCCTTCGAGCTCAAGCGGTGTATAAGGTTTCACGGCGGCAATCTTTGGAATATTCGAGTCGACAATCATTGTCGGGATGATCTCAACAATACCGCCTATCGCCACTACGAGTAGGCTCAATATCATGAACTGAACAGGTTTGCGCTCAATTACTTTATGCCAATATTCTCCTTTGCCGTGGTGTGCTTCTTCTTTTGTAACAACCGTTTGTGTTGGTTCATCGGCAAGTAAGGCACCTGATTTTGCTGTTTTAACTAAATTGTAGAACATTAAAATTGCACCTGATAAATAGAGCAGTCCACCCAAGGAACGCAAAAAGTAAAAAGGCTTGAGTTGGGTAACAGTTTTGAGGAAATCTGCGTTTTGAAGCGTGCCATCTGGATTAAAATCTTGCCACATGAGGCCTTGCATAAACCCAGCGATATACATGGGCACGGCGTAAAGTAAAATACCAAGTGTCGCAATCCAAAAATGTTGGTTTGCCATTTTTTTGGAGTATAATTCCGTGCGATACAATTTGGGAAACAACCAATACAGCATCCCGAAGGTCAACATGCCGTTCCAGCCAAGACCGCCGATATGAACGTGCGCAATGGTCCAGTCTGTGAAGTGAGAAATGACATTTACGCTTTTCAAAGAAAGCATAGGGCCTTCAAAGGTAGACATCCCGTAAGCAGTGAGGGCCACCACCATAAATTTAAGCAAGATGTCATCGCGTACTTTGTCCCAGGCGCCGCGCAAGGTCAGTAGACCATTGAGCATGCCTCCCCAAGATGGTGCAATGAGCATCACAGAAAATACAACCCCTAAACTTTGCGCCCAATCGGGTAAGGTAGAGTAGAGGAGGTGGTGCGGTCCAGCCCAAATGTATAAGAAAATGAGTGCCCAAAAGTGAATGATAGATAATCGGTAAGAATAAACAGGTCGGTTTGCAGCTTTAGGTACAAAATAATACATCAAGCCGAGATAAGGAGTGGTCAAGAAGAAAGCCACAGCATTGTGTCCATACCACCATTGTACGAGCGCATCTTGAACGCCAGCATACCAAGAATAACTTTTCAGGAAAGATACCGGTAATTCAAAGGAATTAAAGATGTGGAGCATCGCTACGGTTACAAACGTGGCGATATAAAACCAAATTGCAACATATAAGTGCTTCACGCGTCTGTTGAGAATGGTTGCAAACATATTCCAGCCCCAGACCACCCACATCAGTGCAATGGCAATATCGATAGGCCACTCGAGCTCGGCGTATTCTTTTGAGGTCGTGATGCCAAAAGGTAGCGTCAAGACTGCAGACAGAATGATGGCTTGCCAACCCCAGAAATGGATATAGCTCATTCGGTCACTCCACATTCTTGTTTTGAGCAAGCGCTGTAGCGAATAATAAACACCAGTAAATATGCCGTTGCCAACAAATGCAAAGATGACTGCGTTGGTGTGCAAAGGACGGATGCGGCCAAATGAAACCCATTTGAATCCGAGGTAGTCATTGAAAAAATCTGGAAAGGCTAATTGCAGGGCCGCAATGAGGCCAACGAGCATGCCCGTAACCCCCCAAATGACCGTAGCGTAAGCAAAATTGCGCACGATCTTGTTGTCATAATTAAACTTTACTACTTCCATTGTTCACTTCTTTTGTAATTGGTTCATCTTCAAAAAGGATCCTTACCGAAGGCCCGTAGTCATCGTCGAATTGTCCGTTTTTAGTGGCCCAAAAAAAGAAGCCTAAAAAAAACGCAGCAATGCAAAGACTGACAATAAGCATAAGGTAGATGATTCCCATGTTGCAAATTTCGCAACTGTGAAGACCAATAAGTATGACACGGGTTTTTGAAAAAAACTGATTAATATCAGCTTTTGAAAGTGCGCCTGTATTTGGTTTGGATCAGCAGCGTACTCAATAGGACAATCGTTATAGAACTAATCGGCATAAGGATAGCCGCAATAAGTGGCGTAAGCTGTCCTGAAATGGCAATGCTGAGTCCGAAAATATTATAGCTCAATGAAAAAGCCAGGCATATTTGCAATACGCGTTTGGCATAACGACCGATGTCCATGAATTGCAGCAAATTGCCCAGGAATTTGCCCTCTAAAATGCCGTCAGAGCTTGGCGTGAAGCGAAACATATCTTCTGAAAGCGCAATGCCAATTTCAGCCTTGCCAAGGGCCCCTACATCGTTGAGGCCATCGCCAACATAGAGCACTTGCTTACCTGTCTTTTGAAGTTGCTCAATTTGATCTGCTTTTTGCTGCGGGCTCAGTTCAAAATACAGCTGGTCTTTTAAAAAACCGAGTTGAAGCAAGGCTGCTTGATCCTGGTTGTGATCGCCGGAGAGCACATAACAGTTGCTGGCACCATAGCCTTTTAATATCCTTTCAATTTCTGTTGAGCGCCAACTACTGGCAAATACCAAATGCGCACTTTTGTTTTGCGTTTTTAAAAAGAGTTCACTGCCCTTGGCTAAATGGCCTTCACCAATAAATGCTGCAGATCCGAGCAAGTATGTTTCACCTGCAAATTGTGCCCGCATGCCTTGCCCCTTGATTTCTTCGAGCGATACCAAATCAAGTACAGGTGTTGTTTGATTGGCTTGCGCCAGCGCTTTGGAGAGGGGGTGGGTGGATTGCCGCGCCATATTGACAAAAACAGCAAATTCTAGATCTGTCAGGTTAAAGTGCGCAACTGTAATTTGGTAACTTGTAGGATCCGTGAGCGTACCTGTTTTGTCTAAAACAAGGGTGTCTATCGACGTGAGGGCTTCCACAACACTTGTGTTTTTGAGGTAGAGCCCAGCTTTTCCTAGAACACGCATGGCATTACCTAAGGTAAAGGGCGCAGAAAGCGCTAAAGCACAGGGGCAAGCCACAATTAAAATGGCCACAACCACCCTAAATATTGAGCTGGGGTCTATGAAATACCATGCGATGCCGCTGCCGCTTGCAATCAGCAATAAAATAAGCAAAAAGTAGCGAGAGAGGCGGTCTTGGTACCGGATGAGTTGGTTTTTGGGTGTTTTGTCTTTGGTTTCATTCCAAAGCTGGGTCAGGTGGCTGCGGTTGGTTGTTGCCTTGACCTGCAGGCGACAGGCCAAGCCTTGAACTTGTCCGCCGGCATAAACCAATGCACCTTTTTTGAGTAAAACAGGCAAGGCTTCTCCGGTGACAAAACTGTAATCTATAAAAGTTTCTTCACTGAGTAGCTCGCTGTCGCAGGGGATGATTTCTTCATTTCTCACTTCAAGCACATCGCCAATTTGAAGTTGCTCAACCGGAATAATTTCTTTTGATAAGTCTGCGCGAAGCCGTTGAATTGCCACTGGAAAAAAACTACTGAAATCACGGTCAAAAGACAAAGATGCATAAGTGAGGTTTTGAAACCACTTGCCAATCAGTAAAAAGAAGATGAAGCCTGCAAAGCTGTCCATGTAGCCAGCCCCTTTCCAACTGAAAATTTGCAAGACACTTTGCGTATAAAGCGCAATAATACCAAGTGTAATGGGCACGTCCAAGTTGATGCTTTTGCTGCGCAGTGCTTTAAAGGCAGACACGAAATAGGAGCGTGCAGAAAAAAGCAAGACTGGTAAGCTTACAATGAAACTTAAAATTGCGGTAAAGTTCCTGAATTCGGCGTTGTCTGCACCCAAACCAAAATAATCAGGTGTGCTCCAGAGCATAATAGAACCAAATGCAAAGCCTGCCGTTCCCAATTGAAAGAGAAAGGTTCGGTCTTGTTTGACTTTACCCATTTGGTTTTTACTGAAATCTGGCGGATACCCGATGTAATTGAGCAAAAGCGCTAATTCAGAAAGCGCATATCCTGGGCTAAATACAATGGCAGCTTCTTTGCGTGCAAAATGTACTTGCACACGCAAGACTTTAGCTTCCAATTTGTGCAGGTTTTCGAGTAGGTAAATACAAGATGAGCAGTGGATGGCAGGCAAAGAGAGATGAACGCGCACTTGCTGTTCATTTTCAAAAGTGATATAGCGCTTTCTTAGCTCAGGGAGGTCCAAAAAGGCATATTGATCAGGGCGCTCTTTTGCCGGTTTGCTGCCGGCCATGGGTTCATACTTGTAAAAAGCGTCCATCTGATTTTGCTCGAGCAATTGGTACACGTTTGCGCAGCCCTGGCAGCAAAAAACATGGCTATCGGCCTTTACTGGCCTGAACGGGAGTGCATCCCCACAATGGTAACAGGCGGCAGTACTCAAATGGTTGCGGAAAAAAGTGGTTTGTCGGGGGTGTGGCGCTGTAGGTCGAGGTCAAAAGCCATGCACACATTGCGCACAAAGGCGTATCCCTTGGGTAAGATGCTCAATTGCTTAGAATCGATGGCAATGAGTTCGTCTTGAAGCAGGCTATCAAGTTTAGAAATGATCTGGGTATAAAACCCATTTGCCTGCAGCGCAGGGTGCCATTCGGTGGCAAAATGACACATGAGGTCTAAAATATGGCGCCTAATGATCAGTTCCTCTTCATTGAGAAAATGTCCTTTGAAAACAGCAAGTTCTCCTTTGTCAATTTGTAGTTGGTATCCTTCTACGCTTTTGTCATTTTGAGCAAAGGCCGTCCAGCAGTCTGAAATGGCAGACATGCCCAAGCCCAGCAAGAGATCAGTTTGTCTGTGTGTATACCCCATGAAATTGCGGTGCAAGGACTTGTTTTCAAAAGCAAGCGCCAATGCATCTGTGGGCAGCGCAAAATGATCCATGCCAATGGCTAGGTAACCCGCGGCAAGCAATTTTTCATAAGCCATTTCGTAAAGGGCACGTTTTTGCGCATCTTGAGGTAGGTTTGCTTCGTCGTAGCCCCTTTGCCCCGTGCCTTTGACCCAAGGAACATGCGCGTACCCATACAGCGCAATGCGCTCAGGCAAGAGCGCAATCGTTTTTTCAATGGTATCTGTAAAACCCTTCATATTTTGAAAGGGCAGTCCGTAAACTAAATCGTGATTGACACTATAGCCCAGGTCTTTGGCTTGTTGGTGGGTGCGTTGCACCAAATCAAAACTTTGCACCCGATGAATTGCTTTTTGCACTTGAGGGTCGTAGTCTTGAATGCCGAAAGACACCCGGCGGTAACCTGCCTCATACAAGGCTTGTAGGTGTTCAGTTGAGGTAGCGCCCGGATGCGCTTCAAAACTTAAATCACAAGTAGTTGGATCTAATTGTTGTCGATTGAAGAGCGCTTTGGTGAGCCGAACCAATTCGTGAGGAGCAAAAAAAGTCGGGGTGCCTCCACCTAAATGCAATTCTTTAATGTGCGTTTGCTCAGATAGGTAAGGTTGGTATAAGTCCCATTCTTTGAGTACCGAATCGATATATGGGGTTTCTACCTGATGGTTTTTGGTAATGCGCTTGTGGCAGCCACAAAAGGTGCAGAGCGACTCGCAAAATGGGAGGTGGATATAAAGGCCAATTGAAGCTGGTGCTTTCTGCTGTTGGGCAAATTGTTGCAACCAATTTGCTGCAGAAAGGTCTTGTGTTTTCCAAAATGGAACGGTCGGGTAGGAGGTATATCTTGGGCCCGGCACATTGTACTTTTGTAGCAACTCCTTGTTCGTCATGCTGCAAATTTCAGTGCTTTTTTGAGTTGAAAAAATGACGTTTATCAGCTTTCTGAAATTCCTTTATTCTTCGTACATTTGATAAGCAAAACGACCACATGCTCGATAAATCGCACAAACATGTCACCTGCCAAACCTGTACAGGTCGCCAAAATTCTTTACTGAATCATTTTTGTTCAGATGAGCTCGATCACCTCAATTCTCATCGCGCCTGTAACTACTATAAAAAACACCAAGCTGTTTTTTTAGAGGGTTCTTTTCCGCGCGGCGTTTATTGCATCAATCAAGGTATGGTCAAGATTTTCAAGCGTGGCGACGAAGGTAAAGAACAAATTATACACATTGCTAAGGCTGGTGAAATGGTGGGTTTCAGGGCCATGTTTACCGAAGAACCCTACAAGGTGGGCGCAGAGGTCTTAGAAGAATCAAATATTTGCTTTATCAGCAGAGAAGATTTCCTCAACCTCATGGACACCAATCCTGTTTTGCGCAACGGCATCATCAAAGAGCTTTCCAAAGAACTCGCAGACCGCGCCGATTTCATTACCAATATGGCCCAAAAATCTGTCAGAGAGCGCTTGGCTTTCACCATGCTGATTTTAATGGATGTCTTCGATAGCGAACCTATCAACTTGAGCCGTGAAGACCTCGCTAATTTTGTTGGAACTGCCACCGAAACACTCATCCGTTTGCTCAAAGATTTTAAAGAGGAAGGAATTATCGAGGTGCAAACCCGCAAAATTTTCGTTTTAGACCGCCAGCGCTTGCTTCAAATTGCAGGCAAATAATTAGCCAAGCACCAAGTTGGCAAAATTGGCCAGCAAGACGTGTCCAGAATTACCAGACACCTCCGGATGAAACTGCACGCCATAAATAGACTTTTCGCGGTGTTTCATGGCTTCATTGATACACGCATCAGAGCAAGCAAGCAAATCAAAACCGTGCGGCACCGAAATATGTTCGCAGTGGTCTTCTTGCATCTCAAATATATCTGGTAGTCTCTCAAACAAGATGTCATCTTTGACTACTTCGATTTCTTGAAAATTGCGGTCTTCGCGCATTTTTGAAACGCGTGCACCGTGCAACAAGCCAATGATCTGATGCCCAAAGCAAATTCCTAATAGGGGCTTGTTATAGTTGTTGATCCACGAAAGGTGCTGTAAATAAGGAGTTGGGTCAATTTCTGTCAGTAAAATGGGTGCGCCAGACAGCACTATACCTTCAAATGCATCAAGTTGAGCTGGCTTGAAATCCATCAGGCCTATAACTTGCACATCGCTATATTCTTCGAGGTGTTCGGCTATTTGGGGCGTCTTGGTACTACCGCAGTCAATGAGGGCAATCATGGTTGGTTTTTGTGAAATACACAGCTGATGGCGCGGTGGTCGCTGCGGGTGTGTTTTTGAATCTGAAATTGCGAGACGCTCAGCAATGGGCTGTAAAAAAGGTAGTCTATGCGGCCGGCGGGTAGTCTGCCCACATAGGTTGTTCCTAAACCTTTGCCACTCGATCTAAAGGCATCGAGTAGCGCCAATTGAAATTGATTGTAGGTATAAGACATCGGGGTGTCGTTGAAATCGCCGCAAACAATAACGGGGTAGGGCGAGGTTTTGAGGTGTTCTACGACTCTTCTGGCTTGGTCTGCGCGTTTTTCGAAGGCGCTGCGCAATTTACGATACACCGCAATGGCGCCTTTTTTACTGCCGTAAGTCTTGACTTCCTCTCCTTCGATATGTGGGTCGGTATGCAGGCGAATGGATTGCAAATGCACGTTGTAAACCCTGAAGGTATCTTGCCCCTTGACGATATCCGCAAATATACAATAGTTGAAATCCTGCACCCCTTGGGTCTCAAACATGACATCTCCTCGGGCAATCATTGGGTATTTTGAAAACATGGCAATGCCGTAGTTTTCTCGGGTGCGTCTTTTGTGCGCACTGCGCTCGTGGTAATCTCGGGTTTTCATGAGCAAGTTGAGTGAGTCCATGACCTCAAAATCAGTGGGTTTATCTTGCCGATAAAATTCTTGAAGACAGAGCACATCAGGCGCTTGTCTGCGGATAAAATCAAAAATTTGATTTCGAGAGTCAAGTGCTTCGCTGAAAGAAGGGTTGAATAAATCAAAAAGACGCACATTATAGCTCAATACCTTTAAACCGTTATTTTGGGTAGTTTCCGAACTACTTTCCATCAAGGAGAAATTTCGAAAATGAAGCTTACCACCGATGAGTAGAGCCACCAAACAGTAAATAGCCCATTTCGACCGAAAAATAATCCATACCACGAGCCAGACAAGTGTCAGGGCTAGAAAAATTGGATAGCTCAGTCCAAAAAAGGGCAAAGAAGGGATCGTTGACGGATGGATAAAAGGCGCCAAATAACTGAACAATAGGCCGATGAGGCTTAGCGCAGTAGCCAATTTGAAGGGGCTCGAGAATAGCTTGGAACGCTTTTTAGACATCTTTGCTTTGTTGAAATAAAAAGTCTTTTTCAGCTTTGGTCAAGGCGTCGTAGCCTTTTTTTGAAATTTTATCGAGGATGGCATCGAGTTGTGCTTGTCTTTCTTGTTTTTGGGCCCTGTACTGCTCGTCTGTGAGTGGTCTGCCTCCTTTTTTGACTTTGAGGTGGGGCTTGTTTTGAGGTAGTTTGAAGCCCAACCATGGTCTTGAGAGGCGAATATGCCAAAACTGCTGGATACTCCAAATGCCAAACAACGCACCGCCAATATGCGCAAAATGCGCAATTTGATCTGCGGTGCCAAGTGAAGAAAGATCTTTAAGAAAGAAAAAGAGGGCGAGCATATAAATGCGCAACGGAAAGATGCCAAAAAGTTGCACTTGCAATTGGGGTTGAGAAAACGCCAACGCCATAAAGATGGCCATAATGGCTCCAGAAGCGCCTACAACAGAGATGCTACCCCCTTGAAGCGCAGGGAATAACTGATGTGCCAATATTTCTGTTAGATTGCCTGCCAAACCGCCGAGTATATACAAATGCAAAAGGCGTTTGGCGCCAAAAAAACGTTCGTAAGTAGAACCTGCGAAATACAGAAATAAGAGGTTTCCAAAAAGGTGCAAAAACCCAAAATGAGCAAATAAAGACGTGAAGAGCGTCCAGGGTTTGTACAGGATTTCTAGCTGAAAGACAGGCAACGCAAACAAATATTGACTAGGATATCCTAGGGGCAATCCTTCTAGAAAGCTCAAAATTTGTAGTCTTTCTAGCGCATTGATCAGTTGAATCAGTGCGAATACACCTACATTGACAATCAAAAGCTTGATGGTCATGCTGCCCCCTCTGTATTGGGCTTTTATTTGTTCAATCAAAGGATTCATTACCAAAAATTTGAACGGTCTTTTTTGCGCCAAACCAAGACGAGTATGGCTCCTGCAATGGCTCCTCCGATGTGGGCGAGGTGGGCTACGTTGTCACCGGCTTGATGCTGAAAAGAAAGATATAATTCCCATAAAAAGTAAGCGGAAACGAGATACTTCGCTTTCACCGGAATGAAAAAGTAAAGTCGGAATTCTGTGTTCGGAAAAAGAATTGCAAAGGCGGTCATGATGCCAAATACACCTCCAGAAGCCCCCACCATAGGGGTAATTGATTTTTGAAGGTAGTTTTCTAAGACGGGTGTTACGCGGATTTGATTGTCTGTGAGGTAGGTGTTGATTTGCCCAACTAAATCTGCATTGAGATTGACGCGGTGCTTGAGATAAAAATCGAATTGTTCGAGGTCGAATTGCTGGGCAAGCATGGATTTGAGCTGCATGATTTCAATAAAGCCGATCATGTTGTACAGCGCAAAAGAACCCATGGCGCTGACGATATAAAAAATGAAAAAACGCTTGGCCCCCCATAGATTCTCAAGGTAAGCGCCCAGCGTTACGAAGAGCCACATATTGAAGAAAATATGCAAAAGATTGTTGGTGTCGTGCATGAAAAAATGCGTCACCACTTGATAGGGTTCAAAGAAGGGAGAGTTGATGTAATGCGCTCCCAAAGACATTTCAAGGTCAATACCTTGGCTTTTGAGGATCAAACTCGCTACAAAAAAAGCGATGTTGAGCAGCAAAATATTTTTAGTGACTTGAGGTATGTTCTGAAACATGGCTATAGTTTTTTGGCTAATTCATCAAAGCCCAAGGTGAACATAATGGGTTTGCCATTGGGCGTGGTGGTGTGTTGCGGACACTGAAAAAGCGTGTCGATAAAATGCTCTACTTCTTGATGGTGCTGCAGTTTGAAGTTTTTGGCACCGAGCAGTGCGAGCTTCGCGACGATGAAATGGGCGATGTCACCGCTTTCTATGTCCGAATAGGTGGCTGCATCCGTGAGTTCGTCAAGACAGGTTTCGAGGTCGAGCGAAGAGAGCAGGGCAGGTACCGCCATAATTTGAAGGTTGTCTGCTTCGAGCTCAAATGCAAAACCCAACTGAGTCCAGAGGCTTTTTTGGCCCTGCCAAGTGAGTTTGGCTTCTTTGGCTAAACTTCTTTCTAGAGGAAAGAGCAATTGTTGAGAGGCCAAAGGTTGTGAAACAAAATGTTGGATGAGTTCATCGAAGAGTATGCGGTTTTTGGCACGTTTGATATCGATGATCATGAAACCCGATTTGGTAGGGCTCACTAAATATTTATCGTGGAGCAGGAACTGTTTGGCGACGGCCTCTTGCTCAAAAATTTCTTGATTTTGCGTAGGTGCTTGCTCCTCTATCTGATAAAATTGCTGCCAATCTTCTGGGCTAGGAGGGGTGCTGCCAAATCCTTCTTGTTGTAGTGCTGCACTGTAGTTTTTGGCGCCGCCGTTGCCAGATGCTGATTGGTGGACTGTGCTTTGAAAGGGGTTGTAAGAAGGGTTGACTAAAATTTGCGGGGCTACAGGTTCTGATTTTCTGACCTCCGACGGCACTTCAAATGCACTTTCTGATTCGAAATCTAGGGTGGGGAAGATGTTGTGTTTGCCCAACGCTTGTCTCACACTACTGAGTAAAATAGAGTAGATAAAGCGGTCTTCTTCGAATTTAATTTCGGTTTTGGTCGGGTGAATATTGACGTCTATTTTGTGTGGGTCAACTTCGAGGAAAATACAATAACTTGCGTGGTGTTTTTCGCTGATCATGCCGTCGTAAGCCTTGGTAATGGCATGGTGAAAGTAAGGATCTTTGAAAAAACGGTCATTGACAAATAGATATTGCTCTCCTCTGCTTTTCTTGGCCATTTCGGGCTTGCCCACGTAACCGCTAACGCGAACGATGTCGGTTTGTTCTTCTATTGGAACGAGTTTTTCATTGCTTCCCTTTCCAAAAATAGCAGCAATGCGCATGCGGCTATTGCCTGCAGGCAATTGAAGGATATCTTGACCGTTGTGTTGAAAGCTAAATTGGCGTTCTGGATGAGCGAGAGCTACGCGCTCAAATTCGGTCTGAATGTGTCCGAGTTCGATGGCATCGCTCTTTAAAAAATTGCGACGGGCTGGCACGTTATAGAAAAGGTTCTTGACCTCAAAAGAAGCGCCTTGCTGACAAATAATTTCTTGCTTGCTTTTAATTTGATTGCCTTCGATGTCGATTTGAATGCCGGTATCGTGGTTGGCTTGCTGGGTTTTGAGGCTCACGTGCGCAATGGCGGCAATGGATGCCAGCGCTTCTCCTCGGAAGCCTTTTGTTTGCAAAGCAAAAAGATCGGCAGCGGTTTGTAGCTTGCTTGTGGCGTGGCGCAGAAAGCACTTTTCGGCGTCCTGAGCATCCATGCCTTTGCCGTTGTCTAAAACTTGAATAAGTGTTTTACCGGCGTCTTTGACAACCAATTGGATTTGCGTAGCACCCGCATCAACTGCGTTTTCTAGCAATTCTTTGACTACTGAGGCAGGTCTTTGAATGACCTCTCCAGCGGCAATTTGGTTGGCGATATGATCGGGCAGTAAGTTGATGATGCTCATGCGGGCTCACGTTGGTTCGTGCTGAACAAAAGTAAGCAATTCCGCTGAGTTGACAGGGGCTAAATCCGAACGATTGTACCTGTATAGGTCGATTTTTCTCCAGGGAGGGTTTGTTGTAAAACGACTTTCCAGATATATGCTTTGTGTGCAGGAACCATTTGGCCATTGCGCTGGTCAATGCCATCCCAGGCATTTTGTGCATCTGAGCTTTTAAACACCACCGCGCCGTTGTCTGGGTCGAGTATCACCAAATCAAATCGTACATCTCTGATGGTGAGGGCATAAGGCATGAAAGTTGCATTGCGCTCGTCGCGAGATTGCGGATTAAACGCATTGACAGCAAGCAAGTTGTAGTCTTCGTTGGCCGTTATCTTGATTTTTTCGGTTGTCTTGCAGCCATCTAGTTGGCCTTCAGCGGTAATGGTGTAGGTTTGCCCTTTAAAAGCCAAGAGATCAAAGCTCTTGTTCTTTCTATTGATGACCGTTCCATTTACATTCCAATTGATGTCGCTCACCATGGTTTCAGCGCTTACGTGAATACGCGGCGTGCCGTCTTCGTAGTTGATGGCGTCTGCATCGAGAATGATCTTAGGGCCTTGGCAATTGGTCAGCGTGCCAGGTGTTTGTGCTTGATTATTCGCTAAGTTTTGAGGCGTGTTTTGTTGTATCGTACCAAGTGGAATAGGTGTTGTTAGCGCACTTAATTCGTTTACAAATTGTTTAGTTGAATTTCCTTCCGTTGTGAGGTCTGAAATACCCAAATCAATGTATGGCGCAGACATTGTTCCTTGAATAAAGTTACCATCAATTGCACCTGGTGAGATGAAAGTTTGTTGGGATGCGTTTGATGTATTTATTTGTTCTTCAGATTGATTTTGCTTTGCTGGATAGCTATGTTTTACATTTTCTAGTTTCGTTGCAGGTTTTTTAGCTTGTGTAACGCCGGTTTTTTTGTTTTGAGTAGAAGTTAGATTCCAACCGATTACACCTATGGTAATAGCAATCAAACTCGCAATCCCGAATTTGCCTAACCAAGAAATACCCGGCTTGGCTTTAGGGAGCTTTTTAGAAAGGGCGTCCCAGGCTTTGGGGTCGTAGGCGTAGGCGTAGTCTTCTACGAGTGACTTTATTTTGGATTCAAATGGATCTTTCATCGTTTTTCGATCTGTATAAATTGTTCTTTTAAAAGGCGTTGCAAATTCATTTTTGCTTTTGCCAAATTGGATTTTGAGGTGCCTTCTGAAATGCCAAGGAGTTCGGCGATTTCTTTGTGGCTGCGCTCCTCGATTACGTACAGGTTGAAAACTGTACGGTAGGCGGGCGAAAGTTTGGTAATGGCTGCTTGTGCAAGTTCTGCCTTGAGTTGGGTGTGCTCGAGGAGTTCTTGTGCCTGCATGGGGTCTTCGGCCATGGATTTGAAGTCGTTGTCTTGGTCAGATAAAAAAGGATTTTTTTTAGCCTTTCTTAAATGATCAATTGCTGTATTGCTCACGATTCTGCGCATCCAGCCCTCTAGGGAGCCGGAAAAATCAAAATGTTCCAATTTGTCAAAGACCTTCAAAAATGAAACTTGGAGCACCTCTTGAGCGCTGTCGCGTTCACCGATATAGCGCATACTGACAGCCATCATTTTCCCGTAAAACATAGTGAATAGGCGTTCTTGCGAGCGTCGCTCACCTTTGAGGCATCCCTCCACAATTCGTTTTAAGTTGTCTTGCTGCTCCAATTTTCAATATTTCCTTAACGCAAAGCTAAGCAGAGGGTTGCCTTAGTTTACCTATTGATCTTGTTTTTGACAACAAAAAACATTATTTTTTTGTGAACTATGCGTAAATTCGTCACGCAAAGCTTTTATCCATTTAAAAACAAGACAAATGAAAGTAACTGTTGTAGGTGCAGGAAACGTAGGAGCGACCTGTGCCGATGTATTGGCTACCCGTGAGATCGCCAATGAAATTGTATTACTAGACATCAAAGAAGGATTTGCCGAAGGCAAGGCACTCGATATCTGGCAAACAGCCCCCATTAACCTTTATGATTCTCGTACGGTTGGTTGCACCAATGATTACGCGCGTACTGCAGATTCAGATGTTGTAGTCATTACCTCAGGTTTGCCGCGCAAGCCAGGAATGTCTCGTGACGACCTTATCGCAACCAATGCTGGTATCGTTAAGACCGTGACGGAAAACGTCGTGAAATACTCGCCAAACGCTATTATCATTGTGGTTTCCAATCCACTTGATGTCATGACCTACTGTGCATTTTTAAATGCCAATATGCCATCTTCTCGCGTATTTGGTATGGCTGGTGTCTTAGATACCGCTCGTTACCGCGCATTTTTGGCAGAAGAACTCAATGTATCACCAAAAGATATCCAAGCAGTTTTGATGGGTGGTCATGGCGATACCATGGTTCCACTACCTCGCTACACAACCGTCGGCGGAATTCCTGTAACTGAACTCATCGACGAAGCACGTTTGAATGAAATCATCGAACGCACCAAATTTGGTGGCGGTGAAATCGTCAAGTTGCTCGGTACTTCAGCTTGGTATGCGCCAGGCGCTGCAGCTGCTCAAATGGTAGAGGCGGTAGTACGCGATCAAAAACGTATTTTCCCAGTTTGTGCATGGTTGCAAGGTGAATACGGCATGTCAGACATCTATTTAGGTGTACCTGTTGTATTGGGTAAAAACGGAATCGAAAAAATCATCGAATTGCAACTGAACGAAGCTGAACGCGCATTGCTCGTCGACTCAGCAGAAGCAGTGAAAGGTGTGATGGAAGTTCTAGACAACATGAACGCAAACGCATAAGCAGAAAGCTGATTTCAGCTTTTCCAATGCATTCCAAACCGTGGGTTTTTACTCACGGTTTTTTTTGTGCCGGTTAGGGTAGTTCAATAGCCCCTATATCGGGCGGATTATTGCGCGCTTGACCGAGAATATCTGAAAATACAGCGGTACTGATTCCTGTATTGGCTAAAGAAGACGTAGTCGAGAAATGAAAATCTCTTTCAGAGGGGTTGACAAATAATGGAGAAAGATTCCAAAATAACTGACTGCCATAAAAAGAATCGGTGTAGGTTGTTTCCGATTTGAAAACCGAGTAATCAAAGTCAAAATTGAGCTGTACACCTGCCATTTGAATGGTGTCCATAGCGATTTCAGTGTCGAGGTTGCCGTATATAACGCAATTCTTGAAGACGCCTTCTGCTATGCTCGATACAAGTGTTTGGTTTTGCGCGTAGTCGTTGTAGTAGTTGCTGATGCCAACTGCGGGGTTGGTAGATGCGCCATACCCTAACAAATCACAGTGATTGAAATTGAAATCGCCACCTTGCAATACCAATAATGCATGCGTGCCATTATGCGAAATCAGACAGTTTTCAGCCTTCACCTTCGCACCAGCAAAAATAAAGATACCATAGCGCGCTTGGTTGTAAATTTGTGTGTTTTGGATGTTTAAGGTGTAGCTGCTATTGGAGGGGTCTTCACTGAATAAATGCACGCCGGAGGTGCCATTTTTGAGAATGGCATAATTGATATTGCTCGGCAAGGCTTCATGCAAGTAAATACCGTAATATTGCCCACTCACATCTTGGTAGTCTTGCTCAAGTCGGTCGCCCTGAAAAATTACTTCATTGCCCAATTGCCCCTCTATTTGTAATGATCCTTTGTACACATAAAGCAGCGCGTTTTTGTGGAGGTGTACTTTGGTGCCAGCCGGTATGGTCAATGTTTTTGCAGAATCCACTATTGCAGCGCCGTAGATGACATGAGGCTTGTCATTGGCCCAGACGCCTTCGTTGAAATCAAAAATTTGAGACTGAAAATTGGTGTAATGGAAATAGGCGTCTTGGCCCCAAGCGGCTAGTTTGACGTATTGGTCTTTGCCGTTGGTCCGAAAGCGCACAGAGTCTTCAATAATCAGTGGGTTGGTGGTGTTGTTGACAGCAAGGGTGACCTCAACAAAAATAAATAAAGAGTCTTTGGCTTCGAGTAGGAGGTCTTTGTGCATGGCGCCTGGCGTACCGTCTACATTGATTCGGTAAACTGAGTTTTCACCTCCCATGAGTTCAATTTCTTCGATTTTGAGGCTGCGCTGATCGGGGTTGTATATTTTGAAAGATTGGGTTGTAGAGCCGATAGTGGTAAAGACGGTGTCAAAAACGAGGGTGTCTGTGGAAAAGCTGAGGTTGGATTTAGAGAGCAGCACTTGCTTGTTGCACGAACTCAAGGTACTCCATAGGAGCAAGCAGCAAGTCACTAGAAAACCAAATAAAATCCGCATCTGTTCAACAACGTACAAAGCTACAGATTATTGGCCCCTCAACCCAATTTTAAATAAAAATGTTCTTTGGCTTGCCCCGGACGCGGACTCAAGAGTCCAAAATCAAAACAATCAGCACTAAAATGAAGTGCCGGATGCTGCACGCTTGCTCTCCAAATGTCTTGATTTGGTCTCCTGTGGGGTTCAAGAATGACTAAAATTGAATCAGGATGCAATTGCTCAAATGCGACTTGCGCTTCAAATGCGCCTAATTGTTCAGGATGCAGTACAATCATTCCTGGAGCTTTTGTGTTCAGGCTTTTAGTTAGTGTATCAGCTCCTTGAGTTAGGTTAATTATTTGATAATGAGAAAGACTCTGGCTTAGTTTGTGAAGGAAACGCTTGGTTTTCTTGGACGTGATTACAGTAAAATCTTGTTTGCTGTGGGCTGCTTTTTGACGGTTCACATGATCCACCAACCAATAGGCAAAAGGCGAGTGGGTACCATGACGGCCCTTGGCTTTCCATAGAAAAGCTGTATATTCGAAGCAGCGAAACATGACGCAAAATAACAAAAAAGATACCGATGTCGGCCCAAACCAATGAAACCATAGCAACACAAAGGCAAGCCATTCTCAATGGTCAGCAAATGCTTCAGGTTTTGCGGCCCTGTCGGCTCGGCGATGGTATCCTGAGTTTTTCAGAAGAGCAGCAAGACCGCTATCGGCAAACCGCTCGTATTTTCAATGCGCCTTTGCATTTTTTTATACCAGCTTCGGGTTCAGGCTCGCGCATGTTTGCTTTTCTTTTTGACTATTTGCAGCACCCAGATGCAGAAAACACCAAGCAGGCCGAGCGTTTTTTTAGTCGCCTCCAAGATTTTGCACTCTTTCGGAAATTGCCGCAAAACATTCAAACTGCATACAAAGCAGGAGAACTCACCTTAACTGAGTTTGTTTCTTTTTTGATGGGTGTTGAGGGCCTCAATTTTGGCACCTTACCCAAAGGCCTCATATCTTTTCATATCCATGAGCCATTTGTGCTCAATGCTTTTCAAGAACACTTGAGTCAGGTTCAATCCTTAACGCAGGGGCCAATTCATTTTCATTTTACCATACAGCAAGACTTTGCGCTCGCTTTTGAACAGTGCGTTGCTGAATTGCAAGCGCTAACTGGCCAAAATTACAATGTGAGTTATTCGAGTCAAGACAAAGACTCAGATGCCTTTGTGTTTGATCAACAACACGCACTCGTCTGTGATGCAAATGGTCAGCCACTGCGCAGGCCAGCAGGCCACGGAACGCTTTTGCAAAATTTGGAATCCCTTCGGGCGCCCTATATTTTGGTCAAGAATATCGATAACGTGCAGCATTTTAGCCAAAGGCAATTGAGCAATGCGAATTGGGAATTTTTACTGGGCTTGCAAATCGAAGTAAGAAAAGCCCTGCGTCAATTTGAAGCCACTGTCGATTTAGCAGGTTTCAAGCTTTGGAACGAGCGCTTTGGCTTGGTAGACTCAAGAAGCTTAGAAACGATTTCTGAATCAGAATGGCTCTTACTTTTGAACAAGCCTTTGCGTGTTTGTGGTATGGTGCGCAACGACGGACAACCCGGCGGCGGACCTTTTTATGTCGAGATGAACGGCATAGAGACCAAGCAAATTGTAGAAAAAGCCCAATTGCATGGTCATCCTCAAGCGAGCAAACTGCTGCTGCAAAGCGCTTACTTCAATCCAGTGCTAATGGTTCTGAGCCCCTGTGACCTCTCCGATACGCCACTGCAATTGCAACAATTTGCCGATCCGGGTACCAATTTTGTGGTGGAGAAAAACCAAAATGGTGAACCGGTTTATTTTGTGGAGCAACCAGGTTTGTGGAATGGCGCAATGGCCAAATGGAATACCCTTTTTGTCGAAGTGCCTTCAGCGGTTTTTTCGCCGGTGAAATCTGCCCTAGATTTATTGGATTTTGCGCACCAAGCAAACAAAGGCGCCTAGAATTGGTTACTTTTGTAAGCCAAAATCAAAAAGCATGATACCCGTTACCGTTTATAGTGAAATGACGCCCAATCCTTCAACAATGAAGTTCGTGGCCAACAAATATTTATTGCCTACTGGCGCTTCTGTAGAATTTGAAAACAAAGCGGCAGCCAAAGGTTATTCTCCGCTAGCAGAAGCCCTCTTTGACTTTCCATTTGTGACGAAAGTTTTTATTGCGGTCAATTTTGTTACTGTTGCCAAAACCGACAACGTTCCCTGGGATTTCATCACCATGGAGCTGCGCGAGTTTATCCGCGAATGGATCAGTTTTGAAAAAGAAGTGCTCATTGCCATGCCGAGTCAAATTCAGCACGACACGCACACCACAACAGCAAATGAGCAATCAGAAGCAGGGCAAGTGTCGGCGCCAAAACCCAATTTTGAAGCCTCGCCACTAGACGACGCCATTATCGATTTACTTGATCAGTATGTAAGGCCTGCAGTTGCCAACGATGGCGGCGCCATTGATTTTCTCGGTTTTGCAGACGGCAAAGTAACTGTAATGCTCAAAGGTTCTTGTGCGGGTTGCCCATCTTCAACGGCTACATTAAAAGGCGGTATCGAAAACCTCCTCAAGCAACATTTACCTGAGGTGCAAGAAGTAGTCGCATTTAACGCCTAATTTTAACTTAAATAGCGCCTATGTGCGAATTTTGCGTTATTTTTAGATGAACAACTTTTTAAACTTGTTGTTTCTCAACAAGACCTATGTCGCTCATAACGCCAACATATCAACTCAAAGACGATCTCAAGACCTATTTCGGTTACGATCAATTTAAAGGTGCCCAACAGCAAATTATTGAAAACGTTCTAGCAGGGCGCAACACTTTTGTACTGATGCCAACCGGCGGTGGTAAGTCTTTGTGCTATCAATTGCCTTCGCTCATTTTGCCCGGCACCTCTATTATTGTGTCGCCGCTTATCGCGCTCATGAAAAACCAAGTAGATGCCGTGCGCGGTTTTTCTCAAACGGGTCAGGTAGCCCATTTCTTGAACTCTTCGCTCAGTAAAGCAGAAATCGCTCAAGTGAAATCCGATGTCTTGAGCGGACAAACCAAAATGCTCTACGTTGCCCCAGAGTCACTTACCAAACAAGAAAACATCGATTTTCTTGCAGCAGTACCCATTTCCTTTTTTGCCATTGACGAAGCCCATTGCATCTCAGAGTGGGGCCACGACTTCAGACCTGAATACCGCCGTTTGCGCGAAATTTTCGAAAAAATATCTTCAGTTCCCATTATTGCGCTTACTGCAACAGCTACACCTAAGGTTCAGCACGACATCCAAAAGAACCTCAACATGCTGGATGCAGATGTTTTTAAATCGTCTTTCAACCGTGACAACCTCTATTATGAGATCCGTCCGAAGCGCGATGTCGAAAAACAAATTATTCGCTACATCAAGCAGCACGAAGGCCAAAGTGGTATCATTTATTGCCTGAGCCGCAAAAAAGTAGAAGAAATTGCAGAACTGTTGCAAGTCAACGGTATCAATGCGCTTCCGTATCATGCGGGCTTAGATGCGAGTTCACGAGCCCGTCACCAAGATGCTTTTCTGATGGAAGAAGTCGAGGTTATTGTCGCTACAATCGCTTTTGGCATGGGTATAGACAAGCCAGATGTGCGTTATGTCATACACCACGACATCCCGAAGTCTATTGAGAGCTATTACCAAGAAACCGGACGCGCCGGACGCGACGGCGGCATTGGCGAATGCATCGCTTTTTATAGCTACAAAGACATCGAAAAACTCGAGAAATTCCTGCAAGGAAAAGCTGTAACCGAACAAGAAATTGGCAGGCAGCTTTTGCACGAAATCGTTTCTTATGCCGAAACCTCCGTTTGCCGTCGCAAGTTTATCTTACATTACTTTGGCGAAGAATTTAGCCATGAGCGCTGCCACGAAAAGTGCGACAACTGCAAGCATCCGCAAGAACGCATGGAAGGTGGCCAGTACCTCAATTATTTATTGCAAAGCGTTGTGCAGCTTGATCAAACACAAAAATCTAAGCACTATTGCGCATTTTTATCCGGTCATGTCAATGCAGATATCAAAGCCTACAAACACGACCAACTTCCGTTATTTGCCATAGGCAAAGACCACGACGAACACTTTTGGAATGCAGTGATCAGACAAGCTGTAGTTGCAGGCTACCTTTATAAGGATGTCGAAACTTTCGGGACGCTCAAACTTACTCCAAAAGGAACTGCATTTTTAGCGGCACCAGACAGCTTCATGTTGTTCAAACAACACGATTTCTCCAATACCGATGACGACGATATTGTCCTCAATCAGAAAGGTGCAGCCTTTGATGAGGTGCTGTATGCACAACTACTCGAGTTGCGACGCAAAGTAGCCAAGCAAGCAGGTGTTCCGCCATTTGTTGTGTTTCAGGAGCCTTCGCTCAGAGATATGTGTTTGCAATATCCAATCGACCTCACTGAGCTCACTGCTATTCAAGGTGTGGGAAGCGGCAAGGCACAACGCTATGGAGAACCATTTATTGCACACATTGCAGCCCATGTAGAAGCGCATCAAATAGAACGCCCTCAAGATTATGTGGTCAAATCCTTGATCAATAAATCGGGTGCAAAAGTGCAGCTGATCCAAAACATAGACCGAAAATTACCACTCGAAGACATCGCTAAATCTCAAGGCAAGACCTTTGATGCCTTGCTAGAAGAACTCGAAACGGTAGTGAACTCCGGCACCAAACTCAATATTGCGTATTACCTCAACGACGTCTTGGACAGCGACAACCAAGAAGAAATCATCGACTACTTCATGAGTGCCGACTCCGACGATTTGATCACGGCGTATCACGAATTTGACGGCCTATACACCGAAGAGGAGCTGCGCTTGGTGCGTATCAAATTCTTGTCTGAATTCGGAAATTAATCCTTTTTGTACAGGGCATCCCATGCCGAGTTGCGCGTAACGCTATGGTAGTTTGCTTTGGCTTCCTGGAAAATTTGACGTCCTAACTTGAGCCCTTTCGGGTTTTTAGCGAGCGCTTCGTAAATTGGCAAGACAAACTTTCTGCGACCAATCTTTTTCAAGAAGGCCGTTAATTGTGGTTCAATTTCAAAAATGTAGTCGGAATTTGTGGCCAATACAAACCAATCACATAAGATTTCGCTGTTTTGGGTTTGGCTAAAATGAAATTGTTGGTCAAGTGCTTTTAAACGCTTGGATTTTGTTTGGGGGTCAAGCGCTCGGATGAACAATTGCCATTCTTGAATAAGGTAATCTGTATATTTCACTTCAATGCGTTGCTTGCTGCGTTTGCGCTTGCCATTTTTGCGTATCCATTTGTATTTGATCACAGGCTTAAACGGGTCTTTACCGGCATTAAATACTTGTGCAAAAGTTTTGATTTGATCGAGTCTGGGTGCGTGGATCGTGACGCAGTTTTTTGGCAAACCGGGCTCGTAAATCCATTGACGGTAATTGAAATCTATGCCGCTTTTGGCTAACAATTGCGTTTCTAAGTAATCAATAAAACGGTCGGCGGTAATGGTTTGAAATGCAAAATGCTTGAAATACTTATTGAGAAAGAGATCCAATTGCTTTCTGCCGACCTCAGCTTCTAAGGTCCTAAAAAAGAAGGCGCCTTTGACATAAGCGATATCAGACATCGCGATGTCGGGATCGCGGTTGACGAGGTCGAGGTGTAATTTGCTGTCTTGCAAAGAGCTGTCGGCAGCCATTTCTGCTAAGGTTTGCTGTAGCTCTCCAAATTCAACTTGCGCCAAGATGTCAGCGATTTCTTTGCCGCGCAGTGCTTCCATGATGCGTTGTTCAAAATAGACAGTGGTGCCTTCATTGAGCCAGAGGTCAGACCATGAATGGTTGGTGACCAAATTGCCAGACCACGAATGCGCTAATTCATGTGCCACCACGGATACCAAGCTTTTGTCTCCGGTAAGGAGGGTCGGATTGGCAAAGGTGAGCATGGGATTTTCCATTCCACCAAATGGGAAGGAGTAGGGAAGTACCAATACGTCGTAGCGCCCCCATTGGTAGGCACCATATAAATCTTCGGCGACACGCATCATTTGCGGTAAGTCTTCAAATTCGTTGACGCACTCTTGGAGTAGTTCCTTTTCTGCATAAATACCGCAGTGCGCGCCGAGGTCTTTAAAACCGATATCACCCACAGCTAAAGCGATGAGATAACTCGGAATGGCTTTGTTCATTTCAAAATGATACAAGCCGTTTTTGTGTAAGCTGGTTGGGTTTTTGGCACTCATGAGCGCCATTAAGTCGTTGGGTACCTTGACATCCGCGCTGTAAGTGATTCTGTTGGAAGGAGAGTCTTGGAGTGGAATCCAGGTTCGGGTCAGGATGGCTTGCCCTTGTGTGTAAAGAAAGGGTTTGGTTTTGGAACTCGTGAGGTTGGTGTCTAGCCAATCGAGCGCAGCAGATTCGTCGGTGGTTTGATAGTAGATATTGACGCGGTCGGTTTGGTTTGAAACATTGACCAACAAGGCTTGGCCTATAATGCTGTCTTTGTCCATTGGGCCGATGGTGAAGTCGGTTTCCTTTTCCGAACCTTTGGGGCCTAAGGTAACTTTTTGGATCAGGAGCCCTCTGACATCAAAAATAGCGGTGTCTGCTCCGCGATTGCGCATTTGGTGACGCGCCACGCCGTAGATGGTTTGGGCGGCAAAATCTACCTCGAGATCGAGGTGGAGGTGTTCGGTATTGATTTGGTCCAGATTAGCATAAGAATGGTCCTCTTGTGGGCGTTGGCTGAGCTGTTCGGTGGCAGCTTGTTGTTTATTTGGAGCACCTGAGCAAGACCAAAGAATAATGAGGAGGAGGAGTAAGAGCGCGCGCATCAAGGTTGAGTTTGAAGGTGAATGTAGCCAAATTTTTCTTGAGGGCCAAGCACACCGTAGGTATAAATACCTTGGTTTTGAAAATCCAGCTCAAAAGCCTTCGGAATCAGTAAGATATTTTCGGTAGCGCGCTCATGGCAAATTTGGCGCTGAATTTGTCCGGTTTGGATGTCGATTTGCACCCAAGCACCGACATTTCTATTTTTTGCTAAACTAAAAGTGGCTACTTCTTTGAGGTCAGTTTTGTACAAGCCGTTTTCGTCGTAGTTGGCTTGCGTGTCATTGAAAATAAAGTTCAAGGTAGTGCTGTCGGCAAAGCTCGCATAAGAGCTAAAAGGACCGTAGTCGTTGATGCTCACTTGAAGTTTAGGGATCCGCTGCTCCCAACGCAGTTGGCCACTTGAATCGATGCAAAACGCGACGATGTCATTGTAGTAATAATAGTTGGTGGTCATTCTTTGACCCGTTTGGCTGTTATAGCTGGTATTGGTATAGATGTAGTATTTTTCTATCGAGCCCACATAGCTGCCATTTGGAAGAGTGAAGATATCGCGGACTTCGTAGCGCGAGAGTTGCGGGGTTTCACCTTTGCGCTCCATGCGTTTTTGCAGCCGCATTTGCTCGCCAGCTTCGTGTTCACTAAGCATGATTTCGACACTCAAAGGAATGAAGCCAACGGCCGTGACGGTGTCTGTGCTCAGGTTGATCTGTGCATTGAAGAATCCGTCTTGTTTTTCATTGGTTTCGCTATTGCTGTAGATGCCAAAGAGCGTGAGTTGGTTGGGGTAAGGGGCGTTCATGACAAAATTGGAGATGCGCTTGCCTTGCAATTCAAAAGTGTAGTCTTTTAGGCCCGCCGCATCGATTTGATAAACATGCAGGTTTTTGAATGCTTTGCGCACGCGAATACCTTGGCTCTCGACCGCACTCATTTCGATCACGCCAATAAAAAAGTCACCGTTGTCGGTCAGGATGTAATCTTCAATTGAACTTAGGTTGGCATCAAAAGGCAGGTTGTATTCTCCTCTCGAAATGGTATTTAAGTCCTTATCAAAGAGTTGAAAGCCGTAGGTGTCCACACCGTTGCGTTTGCCGGGGATTTGGTAGTAGGCTAGCGTATAGGCCCGATTGGGCGCTTGAATCAGATTGAATTCTGGTTGTGCGTTGGGTCGGGTATCCGTATAGGTAAGCAATTCATTTTCTTCGAGTACGTTGAACTCTTCATCTAATATCTTTACAAAGAGCTTCATCTCCTTGCCGTTTCTATCGGCAATGAAAACCGCATGGCCGTTTTTGAGGCGCAACGTTTGCTGATAATAGCCAAAACCTTCAGGGCTAACAGGTTTGATTTTGGTACTGGCTTGGCCATCAAGTTGCTCGTATTGGGTGAGCGTAAAATAACTTCCGCCAAGTTGATGGCTCGAATGAATGGTAGAGAATTGTAGTTTTTGATCGGGAAGAATACTGATCAGACTGCCTTTACTACGTTGTAGTGCGCCCCATTGCCAATTTAGGTTTTGAGCCTTCAGTGTAAAAGAGAAAGCGCAAAACAAGGCAAAGAGTAGGCACCCGCGCATCAATTGACGAGTTGAACCCCTACGTAATTTTCAGGGCTGATCAGCTTGAGCTCTGCCTTGAGCTGTTCTGAAACCGGTAGTTCATCGATAAAAGCATGCACGCTCGCTTTGGTGACGCGTTCGTTTTTGCGCGTGAGTCCTTTAAGCGCTTCGTAGGGTTTTTCAAAGCCTTCGCGTCTAAGAATGGTTTGAATAGCTTCTGCAACAACAGCCCAGTTTTGTTCGAGGTCTTGGGCGAGTGCATCTTGGTTGAGCAAAAGTTTGCCGAGCCCTTTGAGGGTGGCTCCAAATGCAATGATGCTGTGTGCAATTGGCACACCCACCACGCGCAATACAGTAGAATCGGTGAGGTCGCGTTGGAGGCGAGAAACCGGAAGTTTGGCTGCTAAATGCTCATAAAGTGCGTTGGCCAAACCAACGTTGCCTTCAGAGTTTTCGAAATCGATTGGGTTGACTTTATGCGGCATGGCCGACGAACCAATTTCTCCAGCTTTGATTTGCTGTTTGAAGTAGTCCATGGAAATATAGGTCCACATATCGCGATCGAGGTCGAGGATGATGTTGTTGATGCGTTTCATGCAGTCAAAAATAGCTGCAAGTTGGTCGTAGTGCTCGATTTGAGTTGTGGTTTGCGAACGCTCCAACCCAAGGATGTCGTTGACAAAGTGATTGCCAAAAGCCACCCAATTGGTGTGGGGGTAGGCTACAAAGTGCGCGTTGAAATTACCGGTTGCGCCTCCAAACTTGGCGGGGAGTTTGAGTGTTTGGAGTTGTGCAATTTGTTTGGCCAAACGCTCTGAAAAAACTTGAATTTCTTTGCCTAAGCGGGTTGGCGAGGCAGGCTGGCCGTGTGTGCGGGCAAGCATCGGGATGTCTTTCCAGTCTTGGGAAAGCGCCACAAGTTTGTCTTGGATGGCTACTAAGGCTGGTAAATAAACAGCTTCTATGCCTTCTTTTAACGACAAGGGAATAGCGGTATTGTTGATGTCTTGGGAAGTGAGTCCGAAGTGGATGAATTCGAGGTAAGCCTCCAAACCGAGGCCTTGCATTTTTTCTTTGAGGAAGTATTCAACCGCCTTGACGTCGTGGTTGGTGGTTTGTTCTGTTTCTTTGATCCAAAGCGCGTCGGCTTGTGAAAAGTTGGTGTAAATGGCCCTGAGTGCAGGGAATTGTGCTTTTGGAAAGTCGGCCAAGTTCGAAATGCCGCTCTCTACAAGTGCAATTAGGTATTCCACCTCTACCAATACGCGGTAGCGGATGAGTCCGAATTCTGAAAAATAGGCTTGTAAGGCTGCGGTTTTGGATTGGTAGCGACCATCTATCGGGGAGATCGCGGTAAGGGCGTTGAATTCCATGTTGTATCTAAAGCACAAAGATACAACAAGCGCAAAAAATAGAAAAACGCAAAAGCGAATTATCGTAAATTTGATGCATGCAAGTTTCTAAGCGATTTTTGAATTTTCAATGGGTGGTCCTGACCCTCATTTTTTTAGTGGTCTTTGCAGGCAGTTTTGTCCGGATGTCGGGCAGTGGTATGGGTTGCCCTGACTGGCCAAAGTGCTTTGGCAAATGGGTTCCGCCAACCGAACTTACTGAGCTACCGGCCGATTACCGCGAAGCTTACTTGCTCAAGCGCCAAAAAAAAGTAGAAAAATTTTGTGCTTTTTTACAAAAAATAGGTTTGGATCAAACGGCTCAAAAAATCAAAAATGACCCGAGTGTATATGTAGAAGAAGCTTTCAATGCACGCAAAACTTGGATAGAATACGTCAATCGGCTTGCTGGTTTTTTGGCTGGCAATACCATGCTATTGAGTTTTGGCTGGCTTTTGCTCTATTACCGCAAAAGAAAATGGCTGCTTTTAACGGGCCTCAATTTGATTTTAATGGGCATTGAAGCCTGGTTTGGCTCAATTGTGGTGGCCACCAACCTTGTGCCCTGGACCATCACCGTTCACCTCCTTTTGGCCTTAGTCATTATTGGTTTACAACTCTATTTGATACACGAGCTCAGCAACAAAAAACGCCCAGATCTACCGCAGCAAAGGTCTTTTGGCATTTTAAGTTGGCTCATTCTCTTGATCACCTTTTACCAAATGTTTTTAGGAACCCAGGTGCGGGAAGCCATCGACGCTTTGGTCAAAAAAGGCTATACGCGGGCCGAATGGATAGAGCAGCTCGGCATGCCGTTTTTCATCCACCGCAGTTTCAGTTGGTTGGTCCTGATTTTGCTCAGTTACTTATATTGGCAGAACCGCAAGGTTTGGCATTATGGCCGCATTAATGTTGCATTTTACGTTTTGGCGCTCGAACTCCTTACCGGCGTGGCCTTGGCCTATGCAGATATGCCAGGTTTGGTTCAAACTGCACATCTCGTTTTTGCGACCATCTTACTTTCCGTTTTACTCTTGATGCGTTTTGACGCACAGCGCTACAAACTGAATTGAAATCCACCTCATTTTATTGGGAGCAGTCGTTAGCGAGTAGAACCCACACGCATGCACCTCGACGCACCATATATTGAACGCCTGCGCGCGCAAGAGCCCAAAACCACAAAAGATTGGTATTTGGCTACTTTTCCGCAATTATTGGTGCAGGCCAGTCGCTTTTTTACCGAAGAAGCAGCACAAATTACTGCCGTACACAACGCCCAACTCAAAGCGCTCAAAAACCTTTCGCAATTCAAGCCTGGCACTTCCATGGAAGCCTGGATGGCAGTAATTTTAAGAAATGAACTCATCGATATGTATCGCCGTCAACACAAATGGCGCTTGCTTTCTTTTGAGTCCAAACATGAGCAGGCCGAAGCGCCTGATTTTGACTTGCAAATCGATAGAGAAACAGAACTCAATAAAGTGGAGGCCATTTTAAATCAGCTGAGTCCGACAACGCGTTTTGTATTTAGCTTTTATGTCTATGAGCAACAAAAACCCAGAGAAATTGCGCTTGCCTTGAAAATGAATGTAGCAACGGTACGTTGGCATTTGAAATCGGCCAAACAGATCCTTAAAAAACACCTTGCGTCATGACTGCTATCAAATCAACAGAGCTACTTGCTCAAGAAACATGGCCGCTTTTTGAGCGCAAACTGCGCCGTGTTCGCTTTTTTCAAAAAGTCAAAAAATTGTTTTTTTGGTCGGCTTCGGGTGCGTTGCTTGTATGGATCCTGACCGCGCTTTTGACATCGCAACCTTCAGCGCACAAACATGAGCTGAAGAAAAAGCCTGCGATTCAAGTCCTTGACCGCAATATGCCTAGTGCGGATAAGCGCGCAAAATTACGATCCGCGCCTGCAGCACTCATACCATTCTCAGCATATACTCCGCTGCAGCGCACAGTATTAGAAGGGCTCCTTCCCAGGCATGCAATTCGAACCCTAAACGCTACAACAGCGCAACGCAAAAATTTGGTGC